>JBEKRE010000001.1:0-168673 GCA_049519055.1 Candidatus Sulfotelmatobacter sp.
GCAGTTGAGCTCTTATGCCCGAAAGGCCCTGCGCCGGATGCGCAAGCGACCCACTCTGGTAGCCGCCTTCTGGCGTCAGGCAGAACTGTTTCCTTTGTAACTATATTATGCAATGCTCAATAATACCCCGGACAAACCTTTTTTACGGGAGCCATCGTCCAATCCATAGTGGATGCTGCCTATCCGGAGGCTCGTCATGTCGTCAGCCACCGTTCGCTTTCGGGTCGCCGGAATCGTGCTTTTTTGCCTCACGCTCTCCGCAGGTTTCAACGCACAGAACCGCATTAGCCCGAATCTGGTGGCGCATGAATGGGGCACATTTACTTCCATCGCGGGCCGGAACGGCCAGGCGGTGAGATGGCTGCCGCTGCGTGGATCTGCGGAACCTCCCCGGTTTGTGGAGCATTTTAGTGATGCCCAATTCAAGCAGGGCCTGGCAGGGACAGTTCGGATGGAGACGCCTGTCCTCTACTTCTACTCGCCTTATGAAGCCGTGGTTTCGGTCAAGGTTGGGTTTTCCAGAGGAGTAATTACGGAGTGGTATCCCCATGCCAGCCAGGTCAATCCCGATCCCAGGAAGGCCTTGGATCGTGAGGCACTGTTTCGAGGGCACGGTGGCGGCGGCATCGAGTGGGATTCGGTTACGGTTTCTCCGAACCTTGCCGCTCGCTTTCCGGGCGAGGATCGTGCCGGCGATGAAACGTCCTACGGAGATTCTCACGGCGGTCAAGGAAATCAGTACTACGCCGATAGGAGAACGTCGGCCTCGCCGCTGGCGGTGAAGACGGCTGCTGGTGACCGGCAGGAAAAAATTCTTTTCTATCGTGGCGTTTCCACTTTTTCCGTTCCCATCTCGGCAAGCCTATCGTCCGAAGGACAAGTACGATTAGCAAATCTCGCGCAGAACGAGATCCCGAGTGTGCTTCTGTTTGAGCGGCGCGGCGACAAGCTTGGCTACCGGCTTGGGGGCGCGCTGCCGAGCGAAATGTCGCTCGAACCTCCCGAGCTGACGGGGACTTTGGAATCGATGAGCCGCGATCTCGAGGACATCCTGACCAGCCAGGGTTTGTATCCGGACGAAGCCCATGCCATGCTTGAAACCTGGCGCCAGTCGTGGTTCGAAGAGGGCAGCCGTTTGTTCTACATTGTGCCAAGTCGTTTTCCGAACACAATCTTGCCGTTGACCATTCATCCCGCGCCGTCGCAAACGGTGCGAGTGTTTGTGGGCAGACTGGAGTTGATTACGCCGGCGACGACGCAAGCGCTGGAGAAGATACTTGCATCTCGCGACCTCACGGGGCTACAGAAGTATGATCGCTTTCTGGAGCCGATTCTAAAAGAGATGGAGGAGGCGAATCCCGCTGCGGCCGCACAGATAGAAAGAGACCTGGATGCAACCTACCGATCGGGAATGCTTCGGCTGCAAACCGCGAAGTAAGCAGCTTTGATCGCTGCGACGGACCGGGGAAAGCTCAGAGCCAATTCTCCAGCCGCGGAGAACCGCTTCAGAACGTTATAATTTTCTTCAAACCTTTCTTTTTCTTCTTCTTGCTGCTCGAAATATCCTTGTCGCTGGCCAGGGCGGAACTAGAAGCCGAACCTGCGGCAGCAGAGCTGCTGGATGCTGGCTGGCCTTGCTGGATCTCGTTCACCTGCACCGGAGGCGGTAGAGGTTGGTTGCTGGCCGCGGCCTGAGCATCAGGAGCCGGGGTTAATTCGTTGGGGTCAGGCGGGACACTGGGTTTGGGGGCAGGGGCCGGAGTGAGTTCGTTCGGATCCGGCGCAGCCGCGTTTGCGTGGGCAAAGGGATCAGCACTTGCCGTCGCCGGCGCATCCGACCGTGGAGCCGGTTCGTTGGCGGCGGGCGGGCCGGCCTTCACCGCTTCCACGCTCAGACTATGGTCGCCGGTGGAAATTCCCATCGCCCTCATGGCGGTGGCTCCCGCATCCTGATTGGCTGCGACCGGCGTTGGATCCACTAGCGTGGGATCTCCTACTTTCGCAGCTTGGGCGACGTCGGGACCTTTTTTCACAACACTCATCAAGCGGTCATAGGTGCTGGCCTCGCGCCGGCTATCTTCCTCTCTGCGGTTCTGCGCCACTGCGGCCTTGGTGGGACGCGGGATAGGCTGATGCAATGCGGCCAAGCGCTTCTTGGCGTCATCCTCGCGATCCATGAGCGGATATCGGGTAATGATTTGGGAATAGGCCGCGGACGCCTCTTTGGTTAATTCTTCAATCATGTTGGCTTTGACCTGCTCTCCGATGCAGCCCGGATGAGGGCTGGTCTTGACGCAGGTGAGACGGGCGCGCATCTGGGCGATCTGACCTTCGTAGTTTTGGCCTAGGAGGTATAGCGCTTCATCGGCTTTGCTGTAGAGCGGATATTTTTCCACCAGCGTTTTCAGCCGAGCGATTGAGGCGGGATACGACAAGCGATAGAAGTAGAACCTTCCAATGTCGAACTCCCGCTCCGCCAGAACTTCCTGAACTTCGAGCAAACGTTCTTTCCCTTCTTTCACCAGCTTGGGATTATCGGGATACTGCATGATCAAATTGCGGTATTCCTCCTCGGCGCGCTTGGCGTGGGTAAAGTCACGATCGGCTTTTTCCATCTGCTGGTACTGGATGTTGGCGATCTTCAACTGCGCTTCGGCCGCTTCCGGCATATTGGGAAAGAAAGTTTCGAAGTCGCGATACTCCTGCTCGGCCTGAGCGAGAGAAGCGGTACCCCCCTCTGCATACCAGGAATCGCCCACCGCCAGTTTGGCGCGGGCGATGAATTCGGAATCGGGGTAGGTGTTGATGAGGGTTTGCAGGGTCATGCGAGCGACGTCAAAGCGGTTGTGCTTCATCGCGTCCATGGCCTTGTCGAACAGAACCTTGTCCGGTTGTTTCGACCCCACATTGGCCAGGGGATTGACGGACTTCTTGTTGGTGCAGGCCGCCGTGATCATGAGCAGCGCCGCGAGCACCGTAAGCAATGAAAATCGATGTGACATAAGACCTCGGATCAGGATTGCCGGCGGCTAAAGCCGCAAGTATTTTTGTGCCGTTACGGCGCGGCTAGAAGCCGCGCCCCTGCAAGCCGGGTTGCAGCCGCATGTTTGCGGCAGATTGCTAGACTTTCAACAGCGCGGCTTCGGTCGCCGCTTTGAGCAGTGCCTCAGCATTCTTCTTTGGATCATCCTTTCCGAACACCGCGTTGCCCGCCACCAGAATTTCTGCCCCGGCGCGCACCACCTCCGCTATTGTGTCGAGCGCCACGCCACCGTCTACTTCGATGCGGTAGGCCAGCCGGCGTTGGCTGCGAACCTCCGCGAGCTGCCGCATTTTGTGCAGCGCCCCCGGAATAAATTTCTGCCCGCCGAAGCCTGGATTCACTGACATCACCAGCACATAGTCCACCATATCCAGAACTTCGGCCAGAGTATCCACTGGCGTGGCTGGATTGATCACTACGCCCGCCAGACAATCGTGACTCTTGATCAAATGCAGAGTGCGATTCAAATGGCGGCAGGCTTCCTGGTGGACCGAGATCCAATCGACTCCGGCTTCCGCAAAGGCGGGAATAAATTCGTCGGGATTCTCGATCATCAAGTGGCAATCGAGGGGCAATTTCGTGACCCGGCGCAAGGATTTGACGACCGGCGGGCCGATGGTGAGGTTGGGAACGAAGTGGCCATCCATGATGTCCACGTGGATGACACTTGCGCCACCTTCGCAAGCGGCGCGCACCTGCTCACCGAGACGGGCAAAGTCCGCCGAAAGAATCGAGGGTGCTAGTTCGATCAAGCGTTATCTCTTAAAACCTGGGCTCTCGAGGTCGGAAACCTGGTAAGGAGTTTACCATCCCAGACCTGTGGGAGGCAGGATTGTCGGGTTAGACTGCGAAGATAGTTCAGGGCCGATGCAGCGCAGAAGAACAAAAACGCGCGTGTTACCCTCGTCGAGCATGGATACCCCACGTCAGTTCGTGACTGCCGCTTACGGTCTGGCCGCAGTGTTGGCGTGGGGCACCAGCGATTTTCTTGGCGGCTACGCTACCCGACGGGCTAACGCGTTCTTGTTTACCACGGTCGTGAACATCGGTGGGCTCCTTCTGGTGGGGACTTTGGCCTCGGCGGGTCACGCGCAATTTCTTTCCGGGCGTAGTGCGGCTTGGGTGCTGGCCGGCGGCATCTCGGGGGGAGCGTCACTGGCGGTTTTCTATCGTGCGCTTTCCTCGGGAAGAATGGGGCTGACCGCGCCTGTGGCCGCCGTGCTCAGCGCTGCGATCCCAGCGGTTTTTTCGATGTTTACCGAGGGCTTGCCTGGACGCATTCCAATCATCGGATTGTTCCTGGCCGCCATCGGGCTCTGGCTGATCACGCGAGCCGAGGATGGCAACACTCCGGAAGGGATTGGGCTGGCCTTGATCGCGGGCACGGGATTCGCTGGATTCTATCTTTGCGTTCGCCAGGCCGGCGACAGTTCGGCTTTGTGGATTGCAAGTTTCACTCGAATTGGCGGCTTGCTCATCACCGGGGCAATTGTTTTGCTGCAAAGAAAGTTCAGCGAAATTACTGCTGCGGGCGTGCGCTGGGGCATACTTACCGGCTGCGTGGATTCTTTGGGCACGATATTATTCGTGCGCGCCAGCCAGAGTGGACGACTGGACGAGGCAGTGGTGATCTCGTCGCTCTATCCAGCAGTTACGGTGCTTTTGGCTCGAATGTTTTTGAAAGAACACTTCACCCGATGGAGATTTGTGGGATTATTGGCGGCGCTGGCGGCGGTGCCGATGATTGCGGGAGGGTGAGTCCAGAGTTGCATGTTCAGGAACTTGGAATAAAGCGATGGCGTTAGTCGAAATCCGAAACCTGCGCAAGATTTATTCGCCGGGGGGATCTCCCCTGGGCGGGAAGCCCAGCGGACGAAATGAGGTGCACGCCGTTGACGATGTTTCGCTCGACATTCACGCCGGCGAGACGCTTGGACTGGTGGGTGAATCGGGGTCGGGAAAAAGCACGCTTGGACGTTTGATCCTGCGCCTGATCGAGCCCACGTCGGGCGACATTCGTTTCGATGGGCAGGATCTGCTCACGGCCAGCCGTGGCGAAATGCGCCGCCTACGCAGCGATATGCAGATTATTTTTCAGGATCCCTTTGCATCGCTCGATCCACGCTTTCGCGTGGAGGACATTATCGCGGAGCCGCTGATCATTCATCGTGGCCAACCGGGGAACGGAAACACGAAGCAAGGCATTAAAGCTCGCTTGGCGGAACTGCTGCGGGCTGTCGGGCTTGACGAATCCATTTTGCGGCGGTTTCCACATGAATTCAGCGGTGGACAGCGGCAGCGCATCGGCATCGCCCGGGCGTTGGCACTGCGGCCGAAATTCATTGTCGCCGACGAACCGGTCTCGGCCCTCGATGTCAGCGTGGGCGCGCAGATCGTGAACCTGCTGGCGCAACTGCAGCGCGATTTTGGCCTGACCTATTTATTTATTTCGCACTCGATGCCGGTGGTGCGTTATCTCTCGACGCGCATTGCAGTGATGTATCGCGGCAAGATTGTGGAAGTCGGCCCGACCGAGCAGATCATCGAAAGGCCGCAGGATCCGTATACGCGCGGCCTTTTGGAGGCGACGCCGGAGGTAGCGGTTTAATGGCACGCGCCTATCCCGGCCGGGCCCGCGATCTGATTGAACTGATTCTCGGCTACGCGCTGATCGTCGGGATCCTCTGGATGCCGGATCACCTGCTGCGCATCCTCTCGCCGGTTGTTTTAGTGTTGACGCTGCTGGTGGTGGTGCGAGGAAAGAGTCAGGATGGATTGGGCGTGGGCCGACGGGGCTTGGTACAGTCACTTTGGATCTTGCCAGCGGCTGTCGCGCTCTCAGCCGTAAGCATGTTCGCCGCAGCGAAAATTGGCACGCTGCATCCGCTTTACAAAGCAGATTTCAAGCACATTGCTGGCTACGTGCTGTGGACGGTTTATCAGCAATTCCTTCTGCAGGACTATTTCATGGAGCGGTTGCTGCGGCTGGTCTCGAATGAAGCCGCTGCGGTTAGCCTTGCAGGCACGCTTTTCGCCGCGGCACATCTTCCTAACCTGGTTCTTACCGCGGCGACTCTGGTGTGGGGGATGGTCTCGTGTGCGCTGTTCCAGCGCTATCGCAATCTATGGGCGTTGGGCCTGGCTCAGGGTTTGCTCGGGCTCTGCTTCGCTGTCTGTGTGCCGGACGCACTGCATCATCATTTACGCGTGGGCGTGGGATATTTGCGGTATCACGGCACGCAGCCGATTTTGTGAGCGGACATAGTTTCCCGAATTCCGGATTGTATCCTGGACTGCGGCTCACGACTCACTACAAGCAACGGGATAAGTGTCTTTGAGGGCTGAGCCGAATGCTGGCCTGGCAAGAGTAAACAACATCAAAGCCGCGACCGCAGATCGCACGCAAGTTGAGGAAATTGCTCGCCTGCAGGCAAACGGACAGCACTCGGAGACTTGCTTCGCGGCCTTCTGCTATGCCTGAGTCAGCGACGGGCCGGCCACAATCACTTGGTTGGAGCCGTGGGTTCAGCGGGCTCCGAAAGCTTCGAATCTTTCAACATACATGATCTCGATGGACGATGCCGGGATGACCGCTTCCTACGATGTTGGCTCAAGCCGCCGCCAGCGAACCAACTCCGTCGTCTTAAACCCCGGGGTACCGGCTGTGAGATGACAGTCCAGTCGACCTACGGAGGACCGGCACACGACGATGCGGGTGATTTCAAGACGCGGGTGGATAAGGGCCTGTCTGGGCTCCCCGGCGGCGCGAACCGATATTAATCACGAGGGGCAGAACCTGCAGTGATGCTCATCACCAGGGGCGATTGGTGGCTGGTCGCGTGTGTGATCGGTACACGCTCGAAACATTGCGATCACCGCGCGGCTCTACTCGTACCGATTTGACTAACGTGCTGAATGCCTAGAACCATAATCCCCACAGCCAATCCACGCTGGCATGTGTAATCGTCGAGGCAGGGACCCGGCGATTCTCTCGCCAGGCGCGTCCATAGAAGATTCCGGCGATGGTGGCGAGCAGCACGTAGCGCCAATTGAAGTGCGCGGAGCGTTTATTGAAGTGCGACAGCCCGAACAGGATGGAGGCGAGCACAAGAGCTGCGCCACGTCCCACGCGGCGCTCCAGCAGGTTCTGGACCCAGGCGCGGAAGAAAAGCTCTTCCGGCACGGCGGTAAATAAGAAGATTAGTATCCAACGCAGAAGTGCGCTGCCGATGCCCGGCAAGTTGCGATGGGGATGGATGAAGCCTAGAGCCAGTCCGAGCACGATGACGGCGGGGGCGAAGAAAACAAGCTCCCGCAGACCGGTTTTCCAGTCACTCCACTTCAGACAAAAATTGAATCCGGTGCCGCTCAGTTGGCGAATCGTCAGAAATCCGTACAGGCCCGCGTCCACTAAGAGCAATTCGTTCCATGCCCGCAGCCCACTGGGCCAGGCGCTTTCGAACCAGCGAAGATCGACGGCCAGCCCAAGCACCAGCAGAATGAAGGCGTCGCGCCAGTCGCCGCGTTGTTCTGGGTCGACCTGTGTGGCGCGCATCAGCAGACCGGCGATGGCCACGGGAAGCAAAGCGTAGAGCGCGAACGACGTCCACTGGAATATGTGGGCGGAGACGGAAACCATAGCGTAGGGCGCGACGAATAGCGCCGGGAGGGCCAGTCGCAGCACCACCGGCCAGCGCTCCAGGGCGCGAGTAAGGCGTTCGGTCGCGAAGCCAAACATGACTGCCGAAGCCAATTCCAGGGCGAGGGCACCGATGGCGACCGGGGTCACATTCTGCATCGGTCCATCTTAAACTCGACTGTGTCTACCTGTTTTGTCTGGCTTAATCGTTCTGGTCGCTTGTATCGGACCCACCTCGCGGCTAGAATTTCATGGCACCTCGCAGGAGGCACTACCATGGCGGCCGATCCGCTTCCACCTTTGAGCGCATCCGCGACCACGCCTGAGGCCACGCCGCTTTCGGAAGCCGCGCGCATCGTCAATACTTTCGTCGCTCCCTCGAAAACTTTTACCGGTCTGCGCAGGAACGCGAGTTGGTGGGGCCCGTGGCTGCTGATCTCCATCATCTCTTTGCTATTTGTTCATTCCCTGGATCGGCAAATCGGATTTGATCAGATCACCAAGAACGAGATTGCGAAATCCTCGAGGGCAGATCAGTTCGATAAGCTCGCGCCCGAGGATCAGGCGAAGCGCATCCGTTTTTCCAGCAATCTGATTCGTTATCTGTCGTACGGGATTCCGGTGATGATCCTGTTCTACTTTGCGATCACGAGCTTCGTGCTGTGGGCGAGCTTCAAGTTTGGTGCCGGCGCGGATGTTTCCTACAAAACTGCGTACGCCGTTGTTTTCTATTCCGCCTTGCCCGGCGTGATTGGTTCAATTCTGGGGACGATATCGATGTTTGCGGGAGTGAATCCTGAGGGCTTTAACGTGAACAATCCGGTGGCGACGAATCCGGCTTACTTCATGGATCCGACGGGCAACAAGTTTCTATATGGGATGGCTTCGGCACTCGATGTCATCGCCATTTGGAGTATCGTCCTGCTGGGGATTGGATTTTCCTGCAACAGCAAAGCGAAACGGACGACCGCCATCGCGATCGTCGCGGGATGGTATTTATTGTGGAAGTTGGGCGCCGCGACGCTCGCGGCAAGTTCTTAGATTAAACAAGCCGCTAAAGCGGCCATGCAACCAACCTTTTGGCTTAGTCGGAGTAGGGATCAGGATTACTCATGACCCCCTCCCCAGATCCGGACGAGCGGGTTTCCCGCATCCGGCTCTTGCCTTAGGTGACGACGCCCATGCGGCGCAGGGGATAAGGATGACAGACAGAAGGCAAAGGCAGCCAGCGAGTGATGAGGCGCCGCATGCGATCCCCGAGAACGCGGCCGTTCTGGCTCCGCCGCGACAGCGAGCGATGCCAATACCAGCCGACTCGGAATCGAAAAAGCGCCAGCGCCGGTTGGTTCATGGGCACTCCGTAGTAGCGAAAGTGTCCACCCACAACCGCCCGCAGCCACTTGCCCTGCTCGGGGATGGGTTCGTGCATGCGTCGCTGAAGCTCGGCTTTCACCTCCTTCAGCTTCGTCTGCAACCGCTTGCGGATCGTCTGCCGCAGCACCGTGAACCGTCCATTGCTCTTCTTCTTCACGCAGATGTGCGTAAAGCCGAGAAAGTTGAACGTCTCCGGTTTCCCTTCTCCACGCCACTGCCGTTGGTCGATCGCATACGGACCGAACTCCAGCAGTCGCGTTTTCTCAGGGTGCAGTTCCAGATTGAACTTCTGCATTCTCTCCGTGAGTTCCGCCCGGAACTGATCGGCATCCGCTGGGCTGTTAAATCCAACCACGATGTCGTCCCCAAAACGCACCACGATAACGTCGCCGTGCGCCCGCTTCTGACGCCACGCTTGGACTCACAGGTCGAACACGTAATGAAGATAAACGTTAGCCAACAGCGGCGATGCACTGCCGCCCTGGGGCGTCCCTTCTTCCGTGCGTGTTCGTTTCCCATCCTCCATCACGCCAGCGTTCAGCCATTTTTGGATGAGCCGCACGCCGCGTCGGTCCGCTATCCGGTGCTCGATGAACTTCACCAGCCATTCGTGCGAAAGCGCATCGAAAAAGCCGCGAATGTCCAAATCCAGCACCCAGTTCACCTTCTTCGTCAGCCGTCCGGTGTAGAGCGCATCCAGCGCTTGATGCTGGCTGCGCCCCGGTCGGAATCCATACGAAAAGCCGAGGAAATCCGTTTCGTAGATAGCGTTCAACACTTCGACGGTTGCGCGCTGGACGATTTTGTCTTCCAGCACCGGAACTCCGAGCGGTCTTTTCCGCCCGTCGTTCTTGTCGATATACGCCCTACGCACCGGCTTCGCTCGATACGCTCCTCGCTTCAGCCTATGGGAGAGGTCCTGGAGATTGTCTTCGAGAGCCTCGCCGTAGTGCCGCCACGGCTCTCCATCCACACCGGGCGCGGCTTCCTTCTTCAAACTGAAGTAGGCCATGCGCAGCGTTTCCAGGTTATAGATGTGGTGAAGAAGCGCCGTGAACCGCGTCTCCTTATCCTTCTTTGCTGCTTGACGTATCCGCTCCAGTGCACTGAGCGCGTCTTCCCGGCTCGGTGTCCGGGACGCGTTTCGTTGGGGCAGGTTCCCTTTGGCCAGATCTCTTCCCTCCATCCCCTCCGCTGCCGTTTGCCCGGCGTTGTTCAGGGACTTCTCCGGTACAGTAGGTCTGTCCGACTTCCCAGATCCGTTCGTCATCGGTGTACGTCCTTAGACTTCCCAATGGGTCCCAAGGCAACTGCTGTCCTGGGCGAACCTGGGATCTCCCGGTTCCCGCGCGAGGTGCTTCCGTACGTGCACAGGGTCTGTGACCGCGCGGGACTCCGTTGCACCTCGCGATATCGGTGCACCGGATGGGGCCTTCCGCATCTCCTTACAGCGTCGGCGTCCCGGAGGAAGGTTCTTACGCGGCTGAACACCCGGCCCGCACGTTCCCTTGTCAACGCTTCGACGCCGCCCTCGCGAGCGGCTCCGCATGACTCCGGGCCGATGTGGGTCGCTATTTCACATTCGTATGACTCTTTCATTCACTACACCTCGCCGGTTTAACCGGCGCACAGGAGACTTGAGATGAAACGCATTCTTGTCGCATTTCTGTTCGCAGGTATCTGTCTCTATACCGGATGGGCGCAGACGATGGCACCATCGTCCACGCCGGGATCTCCGCAAGCTTCTGCGCCGGTGAAAGATCCAGTGGCCACGTCGCTTCGCATGTTGCTGCCGCGCTCGCGAAATAACATCCTTGGCGCCATTAGCGCCATGCCTGCCGATAAATTCACTTACAAGCCCACCCCGGAGCAGATGAGCTTTGCGCATCTGGTGGTGCACATCGTTGGCGCGAACAATGCCCTGTGTGCCAAGGCGGCCGACGTTGCCGCACCCAAAGTTGAGGAAGTGAAGGAAACCGATTCGAAGGAAAAGATGCTGGCAGCGGCCACGGCTTCGTTCGATTTTTGTGCGGATGCGCTGGGGAAAATGGACGACTCCAAGCTGGGCGACAGTATTGAACTTTTTGGTGGACGCCAAGGTCCGCGCGCTATGGCGGCACTGAGCGTGGCTAGCGGATGGGCTGATCATTATGCCGCGGCAGCCATGTATCTGCGGCTGAATGGGATTTTGCCGCCGTCAGCGCAGCCGAAGAAGTAGGCGGCCTCTATTTGATCTGGACGAGCTCGGCGCCCGATGCTGCTGCGGGGCCCGTGGGGGCCACGTGCTGCGGGGCGCGCCAGCCGTCGAAGATCGAGACTTGGTGCACGCAGGAGACCGTGCAATGCGGCGCGCAGGATTTTTTGGTGAGGTATTCCCGGCGCATATCATCGCGGGTGTAAGTTGCGAGCGGAACTCCGGGGTATCCGCGCTGCTGCGAGCAGTAGTGGACTAATCCGTCTTCACAGATGTAGAGATAGCGCGCGCCGGCGCGGCAGCGCCAGTCGTTGGGCAGACCTTGCGCAATTTTGTCCTGGAAGGCGTTGATGCGAGTGAAGCTGCGCTTCTCCCAAGACTTCATTTCCTCGTAGATGCGGCGTTCTTCCTCGCCCAGCGGCTGCAACTGGCCGCTGCCATCGTGGATGATACCGATAGTTGAAGTGAATCCAAGTTCGATAGCGCGCTTGCCGATGACGAGTGCGTCCTGCGGATGGTGAATGCCGCTGCCTACGACAGAATTGATATTCACGTGAAAATCCGCATGTTCGGCGAGAAGTTGGAGCTTCTTATCGAGCACCTTCAGGCTCTTCTTGGAAACCTCGTCGGGATTCAGGTTGTCGATGGAGATCTGCAGCCACTCGAGGCCGGCGCGGTTGAGGCGCTGAATGCGATCGGCGACCAGCAGGTAGCCGTTGGTGATGAGGCCGGCGATCATGCCGTTGGCGCGAATGCGGTGGATGACATCGTCGAGTTCAGGATGGAGCAGCGGCTCGCCTCCGGAAATTGTGACTACTGCCGTGCCGAGCGCGCCCAGCTTGTCGATGCGGCGGAACATTTCTTCTGTGGGCACGGGCTTCGAGAAATCGTCGAACTCGTTGCAGTAGGTGCAGGCCAGGTTGCAGCGGCGGACGGGAATGATGTGTGCCAGTAAAGGATGGTCGGTCGAAGCAAGAGCGCGCGCGGCCATGGCGGCTCCGCGCAGGTTGCGGTGCAGCGCTTGGGTGCGGCGGCGCAGGGTTGTGAGGATCGATGCCATGTGAACTTATTGCTGTTATTACACCATAAGATGTGCGGTGTTGTATTCACGGTCCCATCGTTTGGCGCCATTTCAGGGGTGAACGGAAAGCATAGGCGATCGATACGGTCACGGATGCAGGTGCCTGAAAGCACCCAATTCCAACAATCGCGCGCGATAGAAGGTCGAAAGACACTCGACGATGGCCCAGTCGCTTTCGCAAGTCAGGTTCCGTTTTCTGAGCCATTCTTTCTGTTCTTTTCGCAGAACATCGCTTTGAGCGTTATTCAGCGAGTCGAACCACCGTTTGTACATTCCATCGACCTGAAGGTCTAGATAGGCCACCTCAGCTGAAGACGCGGCCCAGGAGCGCTGCTTCTTGCTTTTCACGGGGATCGGGGATTTTGAATTCAATGACGGAACCATTCGGGCGGCGGCTGAGAACGGTGTGAACATCCGGACCAGCTGTGCCGGTGGCGCAGGTCGATGCAACTACTACCGCTTCATCGACGCTGTCTCCGGTGAAATCGAAATGCTCCAAATTATTGATGTTCACCGTTTCGGCCTTGCACCCTGAACCTTCAGCGAGGTCATTCCGGACGTCGTCCTCCGATAGCGACCGCTTGTCCTGCCCGAGTGCCGGGAGCAGCGAAAGCAAGAGCAAGAGGACAAGATGGGCGGCGACTTTCGGTTTTCGTGGCATGAGTTGAGTCTCCGTCAGGTGCAGACACAGTCACGAGACTACCTCGTGTCCGGCATTCCGTAAGGTATCCAGAGTCACTCCGGCAAATTCTTGCTGCACCAGAACGTAATCCGTATCGTAGGTGGAGATGGCGAAGACGGGGATGGCGCTATGTGAGAGCGGCGCGATGAAGGAGAGCAGAACTCCGGGTTGCGAGAAGGGGAACGGGCCTTCGAGTTTGAGGCAGATCCAGTGCGGGCCGGGGCTGGATTCTTTCGGGGTGTTATTTAGCGGGCAGACGATGGAGAGTTCGTCGGGGGTGCGGGTGATCGAGGTGAAGTCGCCTTGCGTGGCCCAGTGGGGGACCAGCGCGTCCGGGAGCAGGCGCACGATGGCGTAGAGGCCGGGGAGTTGACGGAATTTGAGAGATTGGCTTGAGGCGTGGCGGTTTGTGGCAGTCATAAGTTGTGTCGCCGGCGCATTGGGTCCGGCTCGCTCGAAAACGACAAACTTTTCCTAAATTTGGACACTACCTCGTTCGAAATAACGAGCTGTCCTAGGAATTTCGCATAACGGCCTCGCTACGCTCGGCGGACAGCCGAGAGTCTGCCCTGAGTTGGTCGAAGGGGCGGCGGTCCCCACATTGACATTAGCCTTCTACGGCTTTGCGCACGGCGGCTTTCGCCAGAAGGCGCGTCGAATCCAGGCTCGGAAGCGGCGAAGATTCTGGCGTGACCAGCAGCGGGATTTCGGTGCAACCGAGCACTACCGCTTCGCAACCTTCATCTTTAAATCCCCGGATTGCTTCTACGTAATATGCGAGCGAGCGCGGCAAGAATTGGGCGTTGACCAGTTCGTCCATGATGATCTGGTCGAGGCGTTCACGCTGCTCGGCCGCGGGGATGCGGTGCTCGATACCCGCGGCATTCAATGCTTCGCGGTAAACCGGACCTTCCATCAGGTAACGCGTGCCGAGAACGGCGAGGCGCTTGAACTGGCGGCGCTGCGCTTCTTTCGCTACTTCTTTGGCGATATGAAGCCAGGGGCGCGGCGAGCGATGCTCGACCAAGTCAAACGCCTGGTGGATCGTGTTGTCCGGACAAATCAGAAAATCGGCACCGGCGCGGGCCAACTTTTCTGCCGACGAGAGCATGAGTTCCGCAACGCCTGCCCAGTCGTTGGCGCGGACACATCGCATGTATTTCGCGAGCGAGTGCGAATGCAGCGAGACTTCGGGATGATCGTGCGAACCGAGCATTTGCGCACCTTCGAGGGAGATGGTGCGGTAGCAGAGCGCGGCTCCCTCGGTGCTGCAGGCGACGATGCCGATGTGAAGAGACACAGTTGTCAGTTTCTAGTTTCCGGTTTCCAGTTCTCAGTTCCCAGTAGCTGCGATTCGCATTTTCGATTTTCGCTTGGCGATTCTACAACAACGGTAGCGGTGATGAGAGGCCGGGCTTCGGCCCGGGCGGACAACACGAGGGCGGCTGTCCCTACATGGTCTTATCGTGCGGCGGCGGCGTCGAACAGGTTTAGAAATTCTAACTTCTTTTCCGCGGGCAGGAATGAGGCTTCGAAGGAGTTGCGGGCGAGTTCGCGAAGGTGCTCGTCGGTGAATCCGAAGGTTTGCTGGGCGATCTGGTATTCGCGGGCGAGAGTGGTACCGAACATGGCGGGGTCGTCGCTGTTAAGCGTGATCATCACGCCCTGGTCGAAGTAACTTTTCGCGGGATGGTCGTTGAGGTTGGGGCAAAGTCCGGTGCGCAGGTTGCTGGTGAGGCAGATTTCGACGGGGACCTGGCGCTGGGCAAGCTCTTCGACGAGATCGGGATCGTGGAATGCGGTGAGGCCGTGGCCGATGCGCTCGGCGCGCAGGTTGAGTGCTCCCCAGACGGATTCCGGAGGGCCGGTCTCACCCGCGTGAGCGGTGAGGCGCATGCCGTGGTCGGCGGCCCAGGTGTAGGCGTCGCGGAACAGTTCAGGAGGAGCTTTCTGCTCGTCGCCGCCGATGCCGACGCCGACGACTTCGCGATCATGATAACGAACTGCAAGGTCGAAGACTTTCTGCGCGGCTTCTGCGCCGAGTTGGCGCACCGCATCGAAGATCCAGATGAGCGAGATACCGAAATCCCGCGCACCACGAGCGCGACCGCGATCGAGGCCTTCGAAGATCGCGGCGAAATCCTGCTTGCGCCAGAGGCAGACGCCGACCGAGACGTAGACCTCGGCGTGCAGCACGTTTTCGTCTTTCAGACGCTGCATCAGGCAATAGGTGATCAACTCGTAATCTTCCGGCGTGCGCAGGTGCTCGGTGATGTTCTTGAAGGCGAGCAGGAAACCGGGAAAATCCTCGTACCGATAAAGCGCATCGACTTCGGCTTGCGTGACGCGTTCTCCGTGGCGCTGTCGGAGTTCGAGCAGCGTAGCTGGTTCGATCGCACCTTCCAGGTGCAAATGCAGCTCGGCCTTGGGCAGAAGGCGGAGGAAACTACTCGGCGATCGATCGAGTGTGGACATCACTTTCTGATTGTAGATTTTTGGGAGAAGATTTGCGAGGAGGAGAATTCGGTTCGGAGTCACCCGGTGGTTACGTTTACGACAAAACGAACGAGAAAGCTGTAACCTTGCGGCGGCGGAGTGACTATAAGGATCCTTCGACTACGCTCAGGATGACAGGGCGTGCTACTTTTTCGCGAATTCGCTTCTATGGCGGCTGTAGAAGATGTAGATCAGCAGACCGAGGCCGAGCCAGACTACGAAGCGGAGCCAGGTGATGACGGTGAGTCCGGTCATGAGGCCACCGCAGAGGATGATCGAGATCAACGGAAACCACGGGACCAGCGGCACTTTGAAGATGCGCGGGCGGTCGGGTTGGGTACGACGCAGGATGATCACACCGAGTGAGACGAGAACGAATGCGAACAGGGTGCCGATGTTGGAGAGATCGGCGGCGTCGCTGATGGCGAAGATTCCGGCGGGGATGCCGACGGCGAAGCCTGCGATCGAGGTGGAATAGTGCGGGGTCTTGAACTTGGCGTGGACTTTGGAAAAGAGCGCCGGGAAGAGGCGATCGCGCGACATGGCGTACCAGATGCGGGCCTGGCCGTATTGAAAGACCAACAACGACGAGATCATTCCGGTCAGCGCGCCGATAACGATGACGGAGCGCGACCAGCGGCTCGCTCCGAGCACTTTCAGCGCGTAAGCGACGGGAGCGTCGGCGGCTTCGCCGGTGACGAACGTGGTGTACTTCATCATGCCGAGCAGCACGATGGAGACGCCCACGTAGAGAATGGTGCAGACGATGAGGGAGGCGATGATGCCGAAGGGTAAATCCTTCTGCGGATTGCGCGCCTCCTCGGCCGCGGTGGAGACAGAATCGAATCCGATGTAGGTGAAGAAAACGATCGCCCCTCCGGTAACAACGCCACCGAATCCGGAGGGCGCGAAGGGATGCCAGTTGCTGGGATTCACCAGCGCGCCGCCGATGACGAGGAAGACGAGAATGGCGCCGATCTTGATGGCGACCATGATGTTGTTAGCTTCGGCGGACTCGCGTACACCTCGCACCAGCAACACAGTGAGGATGAAAATGATGAGGAAGGCGGGGAAGTTGAAGTAAGAGCCGGTCCAGTGGCCGGATTCCCAGACGGGCGTCGACCATCGATCAGGCAAATGCACGCCAAAAGATTCCAGTTGGGCTTTGGTGTAAGCCGCGAAGCCGATGGCGACGACGACGTTGCTGACCACGTATTCGAGGATGAGGTCCCATCCGATAATCCAGGCAAAGATTTCGCCGAGCGTGGCGTAGGAATAGGTGTAGGCGCTGCCGGCGATGGGAATCATCGAGGCGAGTTCGGCATAGCAGAGGCCGGCAAAGCTGCAGGCCATCGCGACCAGAAAGAACGAGATGGCGATGGAGGGACCAGCGGCCGGGCGGCCATGCATGAGGACCGCGCCCATGCCGCCGCCCCGAAAGAAGTTTACGATGATGTCGAGAACTTGCGCGTGAAGGATGGATGGGGCCTGGAAGTATTCTCCGGCGGCAGCGGTTCCGGTGAGAACGAAGATGCCGGAGCCGATGATGGCACCGATGCCCAGCGCGGTGAGCGACCACGGGCCGAGTGTTTTTTGCAGCCGCTGTCCGGGAGCTTCGGATTCGGCGATCAGCTTGTCGATCGACTTGCAGCAGAAAAGCTGGTTGTCGGAGGTGCGAACCGTAGCGGCGGGTTCCGTAGTTGGTTGTGACAAGCGGTGATTGTCTCCTGAGGAAACTGTTGGCCATTTGCTCGTCGGGGAAACCCCATCTTTCCCAAACCAGGGAAAGATGGGGCACCCGTCTTACCGCTTGGACTGGCCGCGAGCCAACTTCTTCACCTTGCGCTTTTTCGACCCGCGGGCGTAATCGCGGGGCTTCTTCGGCTTCTCCGCTTTCGCCTGCTTGCGAGCGGCGCGTTTTGATTTCTTGCGTTCTTCTTTGGTTAATTCTGCTGTGTTTGCCATGAATGCGATTTAGCTTCTCCTAAGTTTGGCCGATCTAAGTTCGGCTGATCTGCGCTCGGTGATCAGTGATACCGTGCAAACAGCCTTGCTATGCTTGGCTGGACAGCCGAGGCGGTTCTTCCTACGCAATTTCTAGGCGCGCTCTAGCTGTGCGTACTTCTCCACCAGCTTTTTCAAGCCGAAGCGAGGAAATTGTACAGTAATCTTGGCTTCTTCGCCTTCTCCTTCTCGCTGGTAGACCGTTCCTTCGCCATATTTTGGATGACGGACCTTCTGGCCTGGCCGAAATCCGCGCTTGCCGGTGGGCTCTTCGCGGGGAATTTTCGGGACAGTAAACTTCTTGCCGCGGCTGGCGAAGAACTCGGCGATATTCTCGATGGAGTTGTAGGGTTTGGTGGGGGACGTGAGCTTTTGGCGGCTTGCAGCGACTCGGTTGCGCTTCCAGGTCGCGCTTTGATCTTCGTCTTCGTAGGAGTAGTGCGTGCTTTCCGTGTCGTAGGCTGCGGGGCTTTGCCGCGCTAGATGGCCGAGGGCGGCCGTCCCCACATAACTCGTGCTTGCACTCGCCCTGCCGCTTCGTCCGCCTAGCTCTTCGATCAACGGGATCGGGACTTCTTCCAAAAAGCGAGAGGGGACGCTGGCTTCGGGCAAGTCCGTGCCGTAGCGGCGGCGGTAGACGGCGCGCGTGAGGATCAACTGGTCCATAGCGCGGGTCATGCCAACGTAGCAGAGGCGGCGCTCTTCTTCGACGTCGTCGGGCTGGAGCATGGTGCGCGAGTGCGGGAATAGTCCTTCTTCAAGGCCGCTGAGAAAGACCAGCGGAAACTCGAGCCCCTTGGCGGCGTGCAGGCTCATGAGCGTGATCTGGGAGCGCTCGTCGTAGTCGTCGGCGTCGCTGATAAGCGCGGCGTGATCGAGGAACTGGTCGAGGGATTCGCCACGGTCGCGTGAGTCCAAGGCGGCGTTCACCAACTCGCGCAGGTTTTCAATGCGGGAGAAGGATTCGGGAGTGTCTTCGGCTTCGAGGAGCTTGATGTAGCCGGTGCGATCGATGAGGAACTTGAGGAGGTCGGCGGTGCTCACCGTGGGAACAGGAAATGAAGCGGAGGCGGGTGGCGTCTCTGCGACCGGTGCGACCGGTTGGTCTTGCGCTGAAGGCGGCGGGATGGTGGCGCTACTGTCGGCCTCGTCGCCGGTGTAGGCTCCGCCGAAGTCGAAGGCGGTGTTTTCGAAATGGTTGGGATCGAAGGCGGAGGCATCGTCCGGCTCAGCCGGGGACTGCGGGGCTTCGCCCTGCCGGGCATCCCCTTCGGCTCCGCTCCGTGCCGGCGAGGAGGGCTGCCCGTACATGGACTTTGCTGCTTCCGGCATTTCTGTTCCCACACTTTGTTCAACATGCTCGGCAAAGGTTCCTGCCTGCATCGCTTGCGCATCCACGATCAGTTGCTGAAAACTTTTCAAAGCCGAGAGTGCGCGTTGGGGAAGCAGTTGGCGGCGGATGGCTTCTCCGATCGCGCCCCAGAGCGACAGGCCGGTCTCGAGAGCGACGCCTTCGACGGTGTCGAGGGTGCTCTTGCCGATGCCGCGAGTGGGTGTGTTGATTACGCGCAGTAGGGAGATCGAGTCATCGGGATTTTGGATGACTTTGAGGTACGAGATCATATCTTTAATCTCGGCGCGCTCGTAGAAAGAAAATCCGCCGACAACTTTGTATTTGAGGCCGTAACGGCGCATGGCTTCTTCAAACAGCCGCGATTGCGAATTGGTGCGGTAGAGCACGGCGGCGCGCGGAGTTTCGCCACGCTGCGCGGCCTCGCGCAGATATTTTGCGACGTGATCGGCGGCAAAGAGCGCTTCGTTCTCGCCGTCTGGCGCTTCGTAGTAGCCGATCTTCGTGCCGCCCTGGCGCGAGGTCCAGAGGTTTTTGCCCTTACGGCGAATGTTGTTGGCGACCACCGCGGACGCAGCCTGCAGAATGTTTTGCGTGGAGCGGTAGTTCTGTTCCAGACGGATGATCTTAGCTTCGGGGAAGTCTTTTTCGAATTCGAGAATGTTACGGATATCGGCGCCGCGCCAGGAATAGATCGACTGGTCTTCATCGCCGACGGCACACACATTGTGACGCTGACCGGCCAGCATGCGCATGAGCTCATATTGCGGGCGGTTGGTGTCTTGATATTCGTCGATCAGCAGATATTGAAAGCGGCGGTTGTAATACTCGCGCACGGGCGCGGCGGTTTTCAGCAGGCGCGTGGCTTCGAGCAGCAGGTCGTCGAAATCGAGGGCGTTGGCTTTGCGCAGTTCTTTGCGGTACTCCTCGAAGAGGTGGGCGATCTTCTCCGTCTGGGGATCGGCTGATTGCAGGTAAAGTTCCTGGGGATCGAGCATGTGATTCTTGGCCCAGGAAATGCGCGAGAGCACGGTGCGTGGTGTGAGCTGTTTATCGTCGACGCCGAGGCGCTTCATGATGTTTTTGACCATGGATTGCTGATCGCTCTCGTCATAGATGACAAATTTTTTCGTGTGGCCGATGGGCGGCCGGCCGGGGACGGTCGAAGGGATCTGCAAGGCTGCGATGTCGCGGCGAAGAACGCGCACGCAGAAGGAGTGGAACGTGGAGATGACCGGTTTGGCGATGCTGAGCCCGCCGACAAGTTTCTCGACGCGTTCGCTCATTTCGGCGGCTGCCTTGTTGGTGAAGGTCATCGCCAGAATGGATTCCGGCATCACTCCTTTGTGCTCGATGAGGTAGGCGATGCGGTAGGTAATGACGCGTGTCTTGCCGCTTCCCGCGCCGGCGAGGATCAGCACTGGGCCTTCGGCGGTTTCGACGGCTTCGCGCTGCGGCGGGTTGAGTTGATCGAGGAAAGACAATGCGGAAGTGGCTCCGGGGCTGATGAATCAATTTTACAGGATCAGATTTGAGACGGCTTACACCCAGGCGGCCATCAGATGTCCCAGGCCGCCACGTACGATCAGTCCGTCGGTCCGGTCATGGAAGTAGCGGGCGTTGAGTTCCTTGCCTTGCAGGAGTTCGGTACGGCTGAATCCCATGTTCCTCAGTTCGGCCCGCAATTCTTCGGGATCGAAAAATAGCTGAAACGGCTCCCCGTATCTGGCCACGCGCGCAGAAAGTGCACCAAGCGCTTGCCGCTGGCCCGCATTCAGCAGCGCGGGATCGACCGCAAAATCAAAGACAATGCCGCTTCTCGCGGGCATTCGGGCGATCGAGCCGAGGGTGGTCATGCAGGCCGGGCGCGTCAGGTATGGCGTTACTCCAAGCCAGGAAAAGAATGCCGCCGCGGTTGTGTCAAAACCGAAGTGATGAAGCCCATCCGCGAGCGTTTGCCGTTCGAAGTCGATGGGGACAAAGGTCAGGGATGGTGGGACTGGAATGCCAGCCGCTTGCAGTTGTTCGCGCTTCCAAGCCTGGGTGGTTGGGTGATCTAGCTCGAAGACCTGCAAGCCCACATGAGGGTTGCGGTAGGCGAAGGTGTCGAGTCCCGCACCCAGAACGACGTATTGAGCCACACCACGTGCGACGGCGGAAGCAAGTTCGTCTTCGGCGTAGCGGCTGCGCGCCGCCATAAAGGCGCGGAAGGCGCGGGCGAAAGAGTGCTTCTCTTTCGGATCGGAGCGAAGCGCTTCGGCCGCTTCGAAGCCTATGACGCGGAGTGCCAAAGGATCGTCGAGAACTCTGGGCTGGTCGAGAAGCTGGTGAGCGGCCCGCCGCATCGCCACTCGATATGCTGTTCTACTGAAATTGCCTTCTTGCATGGAAGGCTTAGCCGCTTACCGCGCGCTCGACTCTGCACTCCTGGCAGGGACAGACTTCCCGCAGGAACCTCCAGGAGTAAATTCCGAGGTCATGATCGTCATTCCACGCGAAGCGGATGGCGTACTTGCCTATGCCTTCCGCGGAATGGGGCTTGGCCGCAGCTTTGAACATGGGCAACATGCCGGGAGCAAGTTTGGCGGGTTCGCCCGGCTTGCGGCCGGATTTGTCACGCTCTTCGTTGCACATGGCACAAGGACAGGCGTCGCGTAGGTAGACGAAGTCGTAGTGAGAAACGTGCCCATCTTTCCACTCGATATCCAGTCCAGTACCGGTGGTGAGGTTCACTTTTACCGACTTGGGATCTGTGGCTGCAGTGAGGGATTGAAGCGGGGACTGCATGATTTCAGTATCGCACACGCGAGAGCCCGGCAAAGCCGCGGGAACGCGAGTTCTAGTGCGAGGTGGTTGACGATGGGCTGGCTTTAGGGCTGGTTGCAACACCAATGGCCAAGCCTCCGATGGCTCCGGCCAGAATACCCATCAAGGCCAATACCAGGGCGCTTTCTACCAGGGTTGGGTTGCCGCGATTCAGCATAGGTTCCTCCTTAGATTGCGGGGGAAAAACTATCTCCTATTGTACCTCGGCAAGTCAACAGGAGCGAATTGCCAGGGAGGGTTTGAATCCGGTAAAATGAGGGTTTCCGTCACAAGGCTCTGAAAGGATGTATAGCAGTCATGGCTCAACAGTGTGATATCTGCGGCAAGAAGCCGCAATCGGGAAACCGCATCAGCCACGCCCATAACGTGACCAAGCGACGCTGGAACGTCAATCTGCGTCCGGTGCACGCGCGCGTGGGCGCTACCACCAAGCGCATGCGGGTATGCACGGCTTGCATTCGCAGCGGCAAAGTGGTGAAGGCGTAAGATCAAGTACCGCCGAGCCCGCCAAGAGAGCTATTCCAGTTTTAGATGTAAGGTTAAGAATTCGTTCGGCTATCTTGGCGGGCTCGGCGATGGATATTCTATTGCACGCCCAGCAACTGCACGTCGAAAATGAGAGTCGCGTTGGGCGGAATCGGGCCACCAGGAGTGCCTTCAGCGCCATAACCTAAATCCGGCGGGATGCGCAACTGGCGTTTGCCGCCGACTCGCATTCCCGCGACTCCTTCTTCCCATCCCTTGATTACCTCGCCGTTGCCAATGGTGAAATCGAAGGGCTTCCCGGCATCGACCGAGCTGTCGAACTTCTTGCCGTTGGTTAGCCAGCCGGTGTAGTGCACGCGCACGTGGCTGCCTTCCTTCGCAACTTCGCCATTGCCAACCCGGATGTCCCAATAGATCAGACCGGAAGGAGTTTTCACGCCGTCACCGGTCACTTTGGTGGGCGCGTTTGTGTTGGGAGTGGCCGACTTCCTGGCGGTTTGGGCAACCACGGAAACGACAGTCAATACGAGAATAATTGCAACAGCCGCAACGTACTTGGTCATTCTGGGCTCCTTTGCATCCCCATAATCTCAAACACAGAGGGCACGAAGGTACACGGGGGTTTATCGCATTCTTGACGATTCCCTTTGTTCTCTATAGTGAGATGCTTGCTACTGTATCGCTATTACGTCAATTTCCACCAGCACGTCCTTGGGCAGGCGCGCCACTTCCACGGTGGAGCGAGCCGGCGGCGCGGTGCTGAAATATTTCCCATAGACCTGGTTCATGGCGTCGAAGTCGTTCATGTTCTTGAGGAAAACCGTGGAGCGGACAACTTTGCCGAGTCCGCTGCCCGCCGCTTCCAGAACCTCTGATAGATTGCGCAGCACGCGATCGGTCTGTGCACCTACGTCTCCCGTGACGACTTGCTGCGTGGCGGGATCGATGGCGATCTGGCCGGAGGTAAATACGAACGCGTTGGCCTTGATGGCTTGCGAATAGGGGCCGATGGCCTGGGGAGCGTCTTTGGTGGAAATGATTTCGCGCATAGTCATTGCTCGGTGGCTCGCGGTCAGTGAACGCCGCGGACACAGTAATTAACTCAGATTGAGTGGCAGAGGTCAACTGAGTATGGCCTATCGCCCAATCACCGACCACTAATCACTGCTTTCAGATTTTCTGCAGTCTTTGCACTTCGTGCACGCCGGGGATTTTGCGCAGGCCGGACATGATTTGCTCCAGGTGTTTGAGGTCGGAGATGTCGAGGACGATTTCCACGCTGGCTTGGCTGTTGGCGGTGTGGGCGCCGATGTTGCGGATGTTGCTTTGCGCGTCGCCGATGACGCTGGTGATGTTTTTCAGCATGCCGAAACGGTCGTCGCAATAGACGGTGAGTTTGACGGGATAGGCGGTGGGGGTGGTCTCGTCGCGGGCCCACTCTACGTCGATGCGGCGTTCGGGTTCATACATCAGGTTGGTGACGTTGGGACAGCTGACCGCATGCACCGCGACTCCCTTTCCCCGGGTGATGTAGCCAACGATGCTTTCGCCGCGGATGGGGTTACAACAGCGGGCGCGGTAGACCAGCATATCGCCCTGGCCTTTGACCATGATGGCGTTGTGGTCGCCAAAGACGCGGCGGACGACACTGGCGATGGCACCCGGCTTTGAGCTCAAACCCTCGGCTTCAATTTCGCCGGCCATCGAAGGCGTAGCGCCGGAGGGCAACAGGCGCGCCAGCACCTGCCGCGCAGAATATTTTCCATAGCCGATGCCGGACATCAGGTCATCGACTTTGCCGAGTCCGTAGCCCGAGGCAACTTTCTGCAGCTCTTCGTCTTTGATCTCCTTGAGCGCGATGCGATACTTGCGGGCTTCTTTCTCGATCACTTTACGGCCGATTTCGATGGAGCGCTCGCGCTGGTGCACGTTGAGCCAGTGTTTGATCTTGTTGCGAGAGCGGGAGGACTTGACCAGGCCGAGCCAGTCACGACTGGGCTTGTGGCCGGCTTGGGTGAGAATTTCTACGATGTCGCCGGAATGCAGCTTGTGACGCAGCGGCACCATGCGGCCGTTGACTTTGGCGCCGACGCAGGTGTGGCCCACTTCGGTGTGGATGGTGTAGGCGAAGTCGACCGGCGTCGCGTCCCGGGGGAGGACCACAACTTTGCCTTTCGGGGTAAAGGTGTAGACCTCTTCCGGATAAAGATCGACCTTCAAGGCTGATAAGAATTCATTGGGATCGCTGACGTCGCGTTGCCACTCCACCACCTGCCGCAGCCAGGCCAGGCGCTGCTCGTCCTGCGCGGAAACGGGGCCGTCCTTATATTTCCAGTGGGCGGCAATTCCCTCCTCGGCCATCTTGTGCATTTCTTCGGTGCGAATCTGGATTTCGAAAGGGGTGCCATCCTCCGTGATGACCGATGTGTGCAGCGACTGATAAAAGTTCGGTCGCGGCATGGCGATGAAATCTTTGATACGCCCCGGCACTGGTCGCCAGATGTTATGGATGATTCCGAGCACGGCGTAACAATCCTGCAATGAGCGCGTGATCACGCGCATGGCGAAGAGGTCGTAGACCTGATCGACGGAGATATGCTGGCGCTGCAGCTTCTTGTGAATACTGAACAGGCGCTTGATGCGGCTATCGACCTTGGCTTGGATGCCGGCCTCTTTCAGCTTGTCGCTGATGATCTGCTGCATCTTGGCGAGAAAAGCCTCGCCCTCTTTGCGACGGGCGTTGACGGATTTCTCCACCTCCTCGTAACCGGCGGGATCGAGGAAGCGAAAGCCCAGGTCTTCGAGTTCGCCGCGAATCTTTCCCATGCCCAGACGATGGGCGATGGGAGCGTATATCTCGAGCGTCTCTTCCGCGATTTTGCGCTGCCGGTCGGGCTGCAGGTGCTCGAGGGTGCGCATATTGTGCAGGCGGTCGGCGAGCTTGATGAGCACCACGCGGATGTCGTCGACCATGGCCAGCATCATTTTGCGCAGGTTTTCGGCCTGCGCCTCCTCGCGCGTGGCGAAGTCGATTTTGCTGATTTTGGTGACGCCTTCTACGATATGGGCGACCTGTTCGCCGAATTCCTTGCGAATGTCGTCGATGGTGACGGAAGTGTCTTCGACCGAGTCGTGGAGCAGGCCGGCGGATATGGCGACCGGGTCCATCTTCATCTCGGCCAATACCAAGGCGACTTCCAGAGGATGCACCAAGTAGGGCTCACCCGAGGCGCGCAATTGGCCCTCGTGGTGCTTTAGGGAGTAGTCGTAGGCTTTTTTGACGATCGATAGATCGTCCTGCGGACGGTTTTCCTGGATCCGCTTCATCAGCTCGCGGAACTTGGTGAGCGTTAGAGCGGTGGTCGCGATCTGTTGGCGCAAGCTCGCCATGTAGGATTATAGCCCGCGATGCCGGCGTGGGACGGGCAGTGCCTCGACAAGCTTAAGTCAGGCTGCGCCCGAAAGCTGCCGTGGACAAAGGTGTGCACGTGGAAATACCGAGACGCGGGTGAGGGCGCCCGCGCCATCGGCGAACTACCACGCCGTCGCTTCGCTGCGGGGACAGCCGAGAGCGGCAGTCCCCGCCGCGTGCGGATTATTTTCGGCTCGCCAGTGCCTCCGCGTGAGCCTGGTTCACGGCATGCGCCAGACCATCGCTGGCGAAGATCTCCTCATAGGCGTGCTCGCCGTGGATGGATTCATCCAAGCCAATTTCTTCCGTCAACTCGCTAACTTTCACCGTCGTAAATGCATCGATGATCCGAAGCATGGCGTAGGTGAAAACAAATGCCCAGACCGATGAGAACGTGACGGCCACAACTTGTTTCAGCAAGAAGACTGGGTCTCCGTAGAGCAAGCCATTCGCTCCCTCCGGGTTGTAGGCTTTGCTGGCGAAGATTCCGAGCATCACGATGCCGAGAAAGCCTCCCACCCCGTGGACTCCCCAAACATCGAGAGCGTCATCCCATTGCAGTTTGTTCTTCATCTCCACCGCGTAGTAGCAAACCACTCCTGCGACTAATCCGATGATCACTGCGGTGGTGGGAGAAACATATCCTGCAGCGGGAGTGACCGTCGCCAGTCCTGCAACTGCGCCAGTCAGAAGGCCGAGAAACTTTGGCTTTTTCTCGTTGAACCATGCCACCAGCAACCAGGCAACGGCCGCGAACGAGGCCGCGATATCGGTGTTTAGAAACGCGGTCGCGGTGACGGAATCGACGCGCATTTCACTGCCCGCGTTGAAGCCGTACCAACCAAACCACAACAGGCCAGTCCCTAACGCGACCAGCGGGATGCTGTGCGGACCCCGATCGGCGGTGCGGCGCCGTCCCACGTACAGAACAGATGCCAAGGCCGCAACGCCCGCGATGTTGTGTACCACAATGCCGCCAGCGAAATCCTTCACCCCCCACTGCTGCAGGAAGCCTCCGCCCCACACCATGTGGACGAATGGGAAATAAACGAAGGTCAGCCAGCCGGTGAGGAACAACATGTAGGCCTTGAACGTCACCCGGTTGGTGAAAGCGCCCGAGATGAGCGCCGGGGTGATGATGGCGAACATCATTTGATAGGCGATGAAGACGAATGCCGGAATGGTTTCATTGGGCGATGGAGTATTTAGACCGACGCCCCGTAAACAGACGTTGTGCAGATTGCCGATGACTCCGTGCCAGTCGCCGCTGAAGCACAGGGAGTATCCGTAGAGGTACCAGATTACCGTCGTCCAGCCCATGGAGACAAAGCTTTGAATCATGATGGCGAGGACGTTTTTGCGTCCGACCAGGCCGCCGTAGAAGAAGGCGAGGCCGGGCGTCATCAACATGACCAGGCTGGTGCATAAAATCATGAAACCTGTATTGCCAGTATCGAGATGCAACATGGAATCTCTCCTGGAATAAGAAAGGTTGGAACTGCTTAACTCTCGATTGAAATCAAAGAAGCAAGAGATGATTGGACAGCACAAATCACCGCGGCACAAAGGACAGCCTTCCGCAGTTGACTCGGCGAAGGAGAACCTCTGGTCCTCCTACCAAGGGGAGGTTAGGCCCTGGCCAACATCGAAATCTGTGAGGAGCGTCACGGTTGCTGGTGCCGGAGCACACCGTGGCAAGCCGGATGTCGGTGCCGATTTTTCGCTTGACAACAATACCAACCAGTTGGTATTTCTTGTACCGACTAGTTGGTATGAAATGACCGCAATCGATTTAAGACACGATTCCAAGAAACGGTTCCTCGACGCTGCCCTTCACGTCATACGCGCAAAGGGCTATGCCGCCGCCCGTATCGAGGACATCTGCGAAGTCGCGGGGCTCACCAAAGGCAGCTTCTTTCATCACTTCAAAGGCAAAGAAGACCTCGCCCTGGAAGCGGCAAAATACTGGGGAGACACGATTTCCGCACTCTTCTCTTCCGCCGTGTACCGCACCCTCGCCGACCCCGTGGATCGTTTGCTAGCGTATGTCGATTTCCGCAAAGCCGTTCTCCAGGGCGATCTGCCGGACTTCACCTGCCTGGCTGGAACCATGGTCCAGGAGGTCTATGACACCCATCCCGAAATCCGCGAAGCCTGCAACAAGTGCATCAGCGACCACGCCGCTACCCTCCAGCCCGATATCGAAGACGCGATGCGTCAGCGCAACATTCGCTCCTCCTGGACCGCGGAAAGCCTCGCCCTTTACACCCAGGCCGCGATCCAAGGCGCTTTTGTTCTGGCCAAGGCCAAACACAACGCCGCCGTGGCCACAGCCTGCATGGACCATCTGCGGCGCTATCTGGAATTGCTTTTTACTGAGCCCAAATCGCAAAAGGAGATCGTATGAACCTCACCGTACAACCTGAAATTGTGACCCGGCCCGAAGCCCATTACGTCTTTCTCGAAAGGGTCGGTCCGTTTCCAAGCGTTGCTCCGCAAGCCTGGCAGGACGTGCTCCGGATTGCGCCATCAGTCTCAGAGCACAACCAGATCACGGGGGCCATGGCCCTCTACAAAATGGGGCCGAACGTCTATCGTGCCGGATTTTCGCTGTCAGCCCCGCCGCAAAAATTGCCCCAGGACGTTCAATACACACGACTCGTGGGTGGCAAATACAGTCGCTTCGTTTTGACCGGAGCCTATTCGAATTTGCCAGAGGCGTCGGGCCGCGTGTGGTCAATTGTTGCGGAAAAGCAAATCCAGGTGCGGGACGATTTCGCAGTCGAGAATTACCTCAGCGACCCAAAAACGACACCTGAAGAGAAGTTGATCACCGAAATCCTCATCCCCACCGCCTAGATTACGGAAGTAAAGGCGTTCACGAGCGGACGACCGGGGACTGCGGTGGTGGGCCCATCTTTGCGGCTCACCTGTTCTGCTAGATGCTCGGTTCACCGAAGTTCCCGAGCGGGGAACCATCTTTTTTAATGGTGCCGGTCGGTCGTTGGTCAGATGGGACTACGGTGGAGACGTCTGAGCACAACCCTGAAACGGGAGAGCAACGATGAAGCGAATCCAACCTAAGAGTGTCGGAAACCTATTCTTGATATTGATAGCCCCGCTGGTCATGCTTCCTAGCTGGCGAGGCCTTTACGCGCAGGTTCAACTGCCGCAGAGTTCGGATCCGGCGATGGAAGCGCTTGCAACTGGGTTCACTTCCAGTAGCGCTCAGGTCAATGGGGTAACTCTGCATTACGTTCGCGGGGGCCAAGGGCCCGCTGTCGTTCTGATCCACGGCTTTCCGCAGGATTGGTTCGAGTATCACGCAATTATGCCGCGCCTGGCGAAGCAGTTCACGGTGATCGCGGTTGATCTGCGCGGCATAGGCGGCTCGACGGCCACGCCAGGCGGCTACGATGCGGCCAATATGGCGCAGGATGTGCATCAACTGGCGGCGGCGCTCAAACTGGATCGCGTCTATATTGTCGGTCATGACATCGGCGGGCACGTGGCCTACGCATTCGTTCGCCGTTATCCGGAAGCGACGCGCGGGGCCATGATCCTCGATACGCCAATTCCGGGAGTCGCAGGGTGGGATGAGATTCTAGGCGATCCCCAGGTTTGGCATATCCGGTTTATGCAGGCTCCGGGACTCGCCGAGAAACTTGTCGCCGGCCGCCAGGCCGACTACTTCGGCTACTTCTTCCACTTCGGCAAATTCACGCCGAGCGAGGAGGCCCATTTTGTGCAGGCTTACGCCGGCCCTGCCCAGCTTCACGCGGTATTTGAAATGTACCGTGCGTTCCCCGCGAATGCGCAATTCAACGCGGCGCAACGCGGATCAAATGACGTGCCGTTGTTGGTGGGCGCCGGAGACGGGTCACCATTTGCAAAGCTGGTCCCCAAGATGGCAGAAGGTCTTCGAGCCAACGGATGCACTCACGTTGAGACCGGATTGATTGGCGGTGCGGTGCACTACGTTGTCGAGGATCAACCCGGAGAAGTGGCCGATCTCATCGCGCGATATGCATCGCGGCATTCGCCATGAGAAGGCAATGCTGTCGGAGTGGGAGAGCCAAGCCCATCCGCCCTCATTCGTTGACTAGCGGCAGCCGCCTCCGTAAGATGAAGCGACCCAAAGGCCAGGCGTGCCCCGAATGATCGGCCAAACCATTTCTCACTACCGGATTGTCGAGAAGTTGGGCGGCGGAGGCATGGGTGTGGTCTACAAGGCCGAGGACACCCGTCTCCATCGCTTTGTGGCGTTGAAGTTCCTGCCCGATGAAGTAGCGCGGGACCCGCAAGCTCTGAGCCGCTTCCAACGCGAAGCCCAGGCAGCGTCGGCGCTCAACCATTCCAACATTTGCACGATTTACGACATCGGCGAGGAGAACGGTCAGGCTTTCATCGCCATGGAATTTCTGGACGGCGAAACCCTGAAGCACGTGATCCGAAACCGTCCCATGGAGTTGGACACACTGCTGTCGGTCGCCATTGAGACGGCGGATGCACTCGATGCGGCGCACTCCCTAGGCATCGTCCACAGGGACATCAAGCCGGCCAACATTTTTGTCACCAAGCGCGGGCACGCCAAGGTGCTCGACTTCGGACTGGCGAAGATGGTTGCAGCACGATCGATAGGGGAAGCGACGGCGACCCGAACCCAGGAGCCAGACCTGACGAGTCCGGGATCGGCGGTGGGGACGGTGGCGTATATGTCGCCCGAACAAGCGCGCGCCAAAGAACTGGATGCCCGCACCGACCTGTTCTCTTTCGGCGTGGTGCTCTACGAGATGGCGACGGGCCAGGTGCCCTTTCGGGGAGAGAGTACAGCGGAGGTTTTCGACGCCATCCTCAATCGCGTTCCGGCAGCGCCGGTCCGCTTGAATTCTGCTTTGCCCAGCAAATTGGAAGACATCATCAATAAGGCATTAGAGAAGGATCGTGATCTACGCTACCAGCACGCTGCGGACATACGAACAGATTTACAGCGGCTGAAGCGGGACACCGACACGGGCCGCGCGGGAGCCGCTGTCTCCGGGGCAATGCCGGTGGTGCAGGACAGTAGTCCGCAAGCAGCGCCGCCGGCTCCGGGGTCAGGCTCGGCACCTGCTGCGGTTGCGGCATCTTCATCCGCCGCGCAGATATCGGAGGGTGGGCGAAGCAAACTTTGGAGAGTCCTGGTCCCCGTGGTTGCCCTGCTCGTCGTGGGAATCGTTGCCCTTGGCTTTTATCTGCGCCCGCGCCCGGAAGCAGGCGCAACGAAGGCAAAACAGCTGACCGAGAAAGACACGGTGGTGCTCGCAGATTTCGAGAACAAGACTGGGGATCCTGTGTTCGATGACGCTCTGAAGCAAGCGTTAGCGGTACAACTCGGACAATCGCCCTTTCTTAATATTCTCTCCGAGCGCAAGGTCGAGGAAACGCTTCGCTTGATGGGCCGTCCTTCGACCGAACGGATCACCCGCGATGTGGCACGGGAACTTTGTATTCGGACGGGCAGCAAGGCGATCGTCCTGGGCTCCATTTCCAACCTGGGAGGCCAGTATGTGATCGGTCTGAACACCGTCGGATGCAGCAGTGGAGATACGCTGGCCACGGAGCAGGAGGAGTCCGCGACCAAGGAAAACGTGCTGAAGGCCCTCGGCACGGCGGCCTCCGCGCTACGGGGACAGCTGGGCGAATCGTTGGCCTCCGTGCAGAAGTTCGATGTTCCGGTGGAAGCCACTACGCCCTCCCTGGAGGCGTTGAAAGCTTACAGCATGGGCATCACCACGGGGCGCACGAAGGGCGACGCTGAGGCCATTCCATTCATGAAGCGCGCCATCGAACTCGATCCCAATTTTGCCATGGCTTACGTTGGGCTGGGCGTTGAGTATGCGAACATGGGCCAAGCCAGCTTGGCCTCCGAGAATACCAAAAAAGCTTATGACCTGCGGGATCGCGTGAGTGACCGCGAGAGGTACCGCATCTCCGCGTTCTACTATCAGTACGTCACCGGTGAAGTGGAAAAGGCCACAGAGGCCTACGAACTCTGGGCCAAAACCTACCCGCGGGATCTCGTGCCTCACACCAATCTCGGTTACATTTACAGCAGTCTCGGACAATACGACAAAGCTGCGGTCGAGACGGAGGAGTCGCAGCGGCTTGAACCCTCGCTGACCGGGTATGGAAATCTCGCCAACATTTACATCAACCTCAACCGGCTGGACGACGCCAGGACGCTCTTGCAGCAGGCGCAGGCCAACAAGCTGGATGGCTTAGTGATCCGTTCCGATCTGTATGGCCTTGCGTTTCTGCGCGGCGACACGCCTGAAATGGAGCGGCAAATCGCTTGGGGAGCGGGCCGGCCTGGGGAAGAAGATGCGATGCTCTCCACCCAGTCCGATACAGAAGCCTATTACGGGCGACTCTCGCGGGCGCGAGATTTTTCCCGCCGTGCCGTGGACGCCGCGGTGCGTACTGATTCCAAGGAGACCGGTGCCTTGTGGCAAGCCAATGCCGCTCTGCGGGAGGCTGAGTTCGGCAATGCCGCCACCGCGAAACAGCGCGTGGATGCTGCGCTCGTCCTGGCTCCCGGGCGGGACGTAAAGATGCTGGCGGCCATGACCCTGGCGCGGACTGGCGATACAGCGCGAGCGACGGCGATGGTGGAACAGCTGAAAAAAAGCGAAGCCACGAATACGATGATGAAGATTTACTGGCTGCCAACCATCAAGGCAGCCATCGATCTCAACAGCAATCCATCTCAGGCAGTGATCGATCTGGAAGCGGCTGCTCCGTATGAACTAGGTGGACCGCTGCCCATCAACGGGTTGTATCCGGTTTATGTGCGCGGACAGGCGTACCTTGCGGCCCGCAATGGGCCCGCGGCTGCCGCCGAGTTCCAGAAGATTCTCGATCACAGCGGCATCGTGCTGAACCTGCCTCTGGGCGCGCTGGCGCATCTGCAACTCGGCCGTGCCTATGCCTTATCTGGCGACCCGGCTAAGGCTCGGAGTGCTTATCAAGACTTCTTCAACGTCTGGAAAGACGCCGACCCCGACGTTCCTATCCTGAAGGAAGCCAGGGCCGAGTACGCGAAGCTGCAGTAACCCCAATGATCGGGATTGCGTAACGAGTGGATGTGACGAGCCCCGCTTCAGGCGGCTAGGTCATCGATTTCCCGGATGACGCCTTCGGGCGGGCTTATGGGATTGCTTTTCGCCATCGCCCATCGTGCCGATTGTTCGATTTCATGCCTGTACCGCGACGGTATTTCTTCCCAGGAGATGTGATTGCCCCAAGGATTCGCCGCTCTCCACCGTGCGAGAGCGGCCTTCAGGTACTGTGCCCCAAGAGATGTTTCAACCATGGTAACCACCTGCAAATTACGATAGTCTGAATGCCTGAATCTGGCAGTGATCGCTCTCACACGGGTAAATCGGGCGGTTTGAGGCGGTTACGCGCTGGCTGACAACTCTATGGTTCAGTCCCCAGCGAGCACTACGGTTTGCGCCTGCATCGATTGCACGCTTGGTCGTCGGCCCGATGAACTGGTAGAGTGACAATCTGCCATCATGATTTCCAGAATCCTTGTCAGTGGGGTCTCCGGGCCGATTGGGGCCGCGCTTCTTCCCTCCCTCCGTACCAACGGATGTTCCGTGGTCCGACTGGTGCGCGGCACCGCGACTAGCGAGGATCAGATCGCATGGGATCCGTCCGTGCCGATTGCGCCGCAAACTGTATCTGGTTTTGACGCCGTGATTCACCTCGCGGGCGAAAGCATTTTTGGACGATGGACCGCGGGCAAGAAGTCGAAGATCCGAGACAGCCGCGTCGTTGGCACATTCAACCTGGCGTCGGCTCTGGCACAAGCGGAAGACAAGCCACGGGTGTTCGTTTGCGGATCTGCGATCGGGTATTACGGCAATCGGGGGGATGAAGTCTTACGCGAGGAGAGCGCACCCGGTACTGGGTTTCTCGCTGAGGTTTGCCAGGACTGGGAAGAAGCGACCACACCCGCCGTGCAGGCCGACATTCGGACGGTTCACATCAGGACGGGCATCGTACTCAGCCGCAAAGGTGGGGCGCTCGGAGCGATGCTGGTGCCGTTCAAGCTTGGACTCGGCGGGCGCACAGGAAATGGTCAGCAATGGATGAGTTGGATTGACGTGCGGGACATGGTGGGGGCGATTCATCACATTTTGAAAAACGACTTGCTTCAGGGACCGGTGAACCTGGTGGCGCCGAAGCCGGCCAGGAACGCGGAGTTCGTCAAAACCCTGGCCAGCGTGCTATCGCGTCCCGCAATTCTTCCCTTGCCAGCTTTCGCTGTAAGGCTAGCGCTGGGGGAGATGGGTGAACAACTGCTGCTGGGAAGCCAGAAGGTGGAGGCCAGCAGGCTGATCTCGAGCGGATATCCATTTCGTTATCGCGAACTGCGAGCGTCGCTGGAGAGCGTGATGAAGAGGTAAGGCCGGGCGACTACGGGCTGTGACCGCAGTCACTGACCGCACTGCCTCTGTACTGTCAAGCTTGACAGGTGGTGGCAGGCTCGGCAATCACGAGGAAGTTGTTCGCGGCGGTCGTATTGCTTTCCCTTTCCGGCGGAGGAGCAACATTCGCACGCGCAACCACCGCTGAGCCTCAGCCAGTTCCCCGCATGCAGCACCACTCCTGCTGCCCCCGAGTCGTCCACCCGGCTTTCGCATTGCCGATCGCAGTAGAGGCTCCGCCGGAGAGCGTTCCCTGCCGTGAGCATCCCTGTTGCCTAAGCCACGGACCGGCTGTTCCTCCTAGTTTGCCGACGGCTTCCGCGACACGCGGGCCAACCATCCGGGAGACATTCGGCGAGAAAACCGATCCAGGACTCCAGCTTCGCTTCGCCCACGCTGTTTCGAGCAGCATCGCCCCTCAGCCTTACTTCTCATCGAGCATGGTGCTTCGCATCTGAGGCCCGGCCCTCGCCTTCTTAGGTAGCCACACCCCTAGTTGAGCCGTCGGCGCACGTAGTGTCGACCCTTGATGCCGGGCGTCAACCCGAAACGATTCCAAACAAGATCCTTAAAGGAGATTGAAAAGTGAAAGCTAAACTCATCGCTCTTATTTTGGCCCTCACCGTCGTGTCATGGGCCCAGACCGCAACCCCAAACACACCGCCCGCTTCACAGCAAAGCACGGCTCCCGCTGAGGCAAAAGCATGTGCCTGTTGCGATAAGGGAGCGTCGGCTGACACGAAAGCCAGCCCTGCTTGCTGCTCGCATCACACCGCCGCCCATGACGGGAAAGAAGCGGCATGTTGCGCGGGAGAGGATAAGGCAGCATGCTGCAGGGGCAAGAACGCGAAGTCGTGCAAGCGTGACGGAGCAGACCAGACGGCCGCTGCATGCTGCGGCGCCAAGCAGTGCGGCAAGGACTGTGAGAAAGAGTGCCGCTCCGGCAAGCAAGGAGAAAAGGCAGCCAACTCTTGCTGCAGCGGACATTGCACGGCCGATGCGTCCGATCACGCATCGGCGGGAGGCGGCAATTAGGTTCCCCTAATCCCACAGCCCCAGCGGGTCGGCTGGGGCCCTTTTTTTTAATGATAAGTCTTCTGCCGCGCCTGCAAACAGGATTGAAAATGGGACCAGTTCAGTTGGGTTCGGAGCGGTTCATCTCTTCTTGCAGCTTTTGTAATAGCTGCGCACGCTGTTCCGTACTTAACTCGCGTTGCAATTCTTCCAGCGCCAGAGACACGATGTGGTAATGGTGCGCCCCGGCGTATTTGGGATCGGTGGTGATGTCGAGCCAGAGTTTGTGCATGAGTTCGACATCCTGCGGGCGCAAGCGCGGATTGTGCGGACCGATGGTGTACTCGCGCACGGTGCCGTCCGGAGCGCAGACCTCCAGGCACAAGCGCGGACGCGGCTCGGGCATGCGCTCCCAGGCATCACCCGTGAGCTTGGCTTGCTCGTCGGCCGATAACTTGTTCGAAAGCCCGCAGATGACGCGAACCGAATCCAACCGCTGCGCGGTTACCATAATCGCTTCGAAAACATCCGTGGCAGGCACCACCAGAAGGGAGATTGGCTTGCCTTCTTTTTCGGCGACGGCTACGGCGGCGGTAAACAGCTCCTGCTCGTAGTGATCAAACACCTGACTGGCCTCGAGGACCACGCTGCCGCTGAAACTATGCTCGCGATGATACAGGCGGGCGCTCATGACGACGACGTCCTGCTTGGCCGTGTTGGTGTGAGCCAACACCTGGCGCAGGTAATAGAGATTGCGCGGATCGCGCACTGCGACCAGGATATTTCCTGGCCGAACACCCATGGCGCCGCTGCCCAACTCCTGATTGCCATAGACACGGAACTGATCGAGCTGCTCAGGTTTGCCATGACGCTCCCTGGCAACATGGCGCTCGGAAACCGTGAAGATGGTGAAGAATACAGCGCTGAAAATCACTCCAGCGATGGTGGCCTGGTATTTCGTAAACAAATTCACCACCGCGGTGATCAAGAGGACCGCGGAAATCAGGATTAGCCCCACGGGGATTTCGGACTTGCCGATGTGCAGGTTGCCCGGCACCTTCCAGGCGCGATTTCCTGGTTCGGTGAAGCGCAGGACTAGCACGGCGATGGACTTCATGGCGAAGCTCCAGATCACGCCGAAAGCGTAGAGCGCCGCCAAGACGTATACATTTCCCAGGCTCAGGAAAATGACAAGCAGTTGCATGCCCACGATCAAGTTGATGATGCGGTAACTGGTGCCGAAGCGGTGGTGCGGCTTCTGAAACCAGCTGGTGAGCACGCCGTCTTCCGCCACGCGATTCAGAACTCCGTTCGCGCCCACGATGGAGGTATTCTGCGCACCCGCCAGAATCAGGACGCCTACCAAGACCACGAAAGCATGGAAAAGGAGCTTCAGACTCTGCGGCCCCGCGAGATACATGGCGATTCCGCCGATCAAGTTGGCGAAGTAGTCGGGCCGAACCTTGTCCGGGATAATCATGACCGCGAAAAACGAGACGAGCGATGTAAACAGCAGGCTGTAGATGAAAATTACCAGGCCCGTCTTCTCCAGATTCTTCAGCTTGGGATGTTCGATCTCACGATTCACCTGCGCAAGGGTCTCTTCGCCGCTCATGGCCAGCACGGAGTGGCCGAAGCCCACGAAGAGAATGATCCAGGTAATGTGGCTGAACCAGGTTCCGTTCAGCCAGCCCAGTGATTCCTTGTTCAGTGGAATCACCCCCAGATGCAGTGGACTGGGCGGCAGCACGACGGGCGCGCGCAACACTGTGATGGTGCACCAGATCAGCAGGATCACCACCATAACCGTGGTGATGACCATGATCTGCAATGCTTTCTGGCTGGACTCGTGCATGCCCTGGGTGTTTTTCCACCAGAAGTAAGCCACCACGATTACGGCCAGGCCGGCAGCGAAGTGGTCGTCAGAAAAATGAAGTGGACGGTGCATGTGCAAGCCCATGTCTTTAATGAAGCCCGCCAGATATTGGCCCGCGGATACGGCGCTGATGGGACCGGTCAACACGTAATCGAAGAGCAGGGCTGAGACGGAGAACTTCGCCAGAGTTCCGCCCATCGCCTCTTTGACCACGCGGTAGACGCCGCCGCGGACGAACATGCTGCTCGATTCGATGTAGAGCGCCCGCACCGCATAACTGAACAGCATGACCGCCAGGATGAACCAGGGAGCACTTTTGCCGATGACCTTTTCGGCATCGCCGCCGGCATAATACGCTGAAGAAGCGAGATCGGCGAGAACAATGGCGGAGGCTCGCCAGAAGGAGATGAAGGTCAACATCACCGTGGTGGCGACGAAGACCCTTATGGCCGGTTTTGAGCCTTCAACGGATGTAGCCATGCCTGGGAGAAGTGCCCAATGCAGATGCAGATAAACCTTGAAGATAGCACAGCCGAACGGATTGGGTGCTCCCCAGCCTAAGCGAAGGGGTGGAAACCTATCTAGCCAACGCGATCTGGAGTGGCCAGCCGTTGCTGTCGGTTCTGCGCCACGGCCAAGTACGTATGGGTAATGCGGTCGTGCCAGCAGAGAGCGTCTTCGTCGAGGAAAACCCAGCCGTATCCCATGCCAAGGGAAATGGCCGAGACATAGGATGCCAGCACGCGCCAGCGGCGAAGGCGCCGGTTGGCTGGACTGCCATCAAATCGGGTGAGCTCAAGTCCGGCCAAACCTAGGCCCGGGGTGGTGCCTGCGTGGACCACGAGCAAGTATTGGTAGGCTGCCCAGAGTAGGCCGGACAGTCCGGCGAGAAACCCCATCATCTGCAAACGCGGGGGCCGGATGGCGGTCAATTTCCAGAAGATGAAGGCGAAGAGCGCTCCCGCTCCGGCGATGATGACGGTGTCGATGAGGGCGGATAGCAGTCGCCGTGCAACCGGCCCACTTTGCAGTGGGATATCGATGCCCGGACGCTTCTCCAACTCAGGCGCTTGCGCGGGTTCAATGGTGATTCCGCCAAGGGCCGGGGGCGGTGGAACAATCTCCGGAGCCTCCAGGATGCGAGGACGGGTTGTGACGGGCTCGGCCAATTCATCAAGCGGTACTGGAGGCGGAGTCCAGGAGCGGGGAAACTCGATAATCTTCGCCGTGACTGAGGCTGGAACCGGGGCCGCGATCGCCGTGGCCAGGACAGCGCTCGCCCCTGGGTCGATCTCGTCGGCGGAAGGCAGCGCCGGGCTGCCTTCAATGAATTGTGCACCCTGGAGCGACAAAGGGTCGGGCATCGCCGCGGGAGCGGCGGCGGCGAACACCTGCCGCGCCAATGCTTGGTTGGAGAGCAGCACTTGTGAAAAAGTGGAAGACTCAGTGGAGGCCCCCTTCGCCAAATCCGGGTTACCTCCCTGAAACCGCAACCGGAGGGACGGGTAGCGAGGAGGACGCGGCTTGCGCCGCGATTGATAACGGTTCAGCCGTGCCGCCACTTCTTGACGCCAAGCCGAAGAGTCTTCGCCCGGGGCGGCACCGGCTAGGCTGGGCAAAGCAACCTCGCTGGCTAGGGATGGATTCGGCTCGGAGGCTTCGTGCAATTTCGGCATGGTGGCCGGATGCTCTGCCTTGGGATTATCCGGGTCTGCGCGCCAACGCGGCGCGGGGGTAGACTGCTTTTCGGAAGAGCAGCGGCAAATTTCACCACAAAGTGAACAAGGCATGAATAAATCTTATGAGAGCGTCGGAAGTCGAATGCAACCGGATAACCGCGAAGGGCACCGTGGAATCCAATGCAAGGAACGCCTTTGCCTCACGAGGCACAGCCGTGCTAAGTTCACGACGATTGTTGCCACCAAAAGCTTCGGAGCGTCGGTCTTGCGCGCTTCCGATGACTACGTTCCAATGATCTTCTCCCGATGACTCTCCGCAACAGATTCCTTATCACGACGGCGCTGCTTTGTCACCTGCTTCTCCTCCCGCCGTTAGTTACCAGCCAGTTGCCGCCTGTGAATTCCGCTTCCACAACCCAAGCCGGCGCGGCAGCGGAAAAATCGGCGACTACTTCGACCACTCCTTGCGGTCGAGCCTTTGCGGAACAACCCAACAACCACGCCACCATCTGCGCCATCCAGCAGGAAAGAGATGGCGATATCTACAAGTTGCACGGCGCGGTTGAAATCTATTACGAAGCTTATGTCTTGAAGGCCGATGAAGCGACTTTCGACGCTGATACTGACGAAGCGACGGGCAGCGGACATTTTGCGCTCGATGGAGGTCCGAACGATGACCACATTCGCGCCTCGCACGGCGCTTACAACTTCACGTCGGAGACTGGCAAATTTTACGACGTGACGGGAACCACCGGCCTGCGCTTTCGCGCCAACCGAGTGATTCTGACTTCGACCGCTCCTTTCGCCTTCACCGGCAAAGTGGTCGACAAGACTAGTCCCGATCACTACCTCGTGTATGACGGTACGATCACCACCTGCGAATTGCCCCATCCCAAGTGGCAGTTCGACGCGCGCAAGGTGGATGTGGACGTAGGCGGCAATGCCAAAATCTATCGTAGCGCCTTCGATCTGCATGGGATTCCGATGCTGTATTTTCCTTACGCAACTCATCCCGTGGAAAAGGAGTCCCGGCAGTCCGGCTTTCTGATGCCGTCGGTCGGGCACTCTTCCACCAATGGCTACATGGTGGGTGATGCATACTACTGGGCTATCAACCGCATGATGGACGCCACCGTGGGTGCTGAGTATTTTTCCCTGCGGGGGGGGTCGCAGCGCGGCGAACTCCGGGTCCGGCCCAGCGAGACTTCCTATGTCGACCTGAATTATTTCGGAGTGATCGACCGCGGCATCGGTTCGCCTCCCATAAAAGAAGGCGGCGAGAACGCACGCCTGAATGCTGCCGGAAACCTCGACGGTTTCCGGGGCGTCACCAACATCGACTACTTGAGTTCATTTCTGTTTCGCCTGGCCTTCAACGAAGTTTTCAGCCAGGCAGTTTATTCGGAAGTGAAGTCGCAGGCTTTTTTATCCAAGTCCACCGCTGGCTTCAGCATGAACGGATTCACGGAGCGCTACCAGAACTTTCTGAGCACCACGCCGGGCCAGGTGATCACCATACTGCACGCCCCTAGTTTCGATTTTTCCGGCGTAGACCATCCCCTATGGCGCACACCACTGTACTGGTCCCTCGACGCCTCGACCGCAGGGCTGTCACGCAGTGAGCCGGCGCAATGTTCAACCGTAGGCTCATTTCAGTCCTGCATCCCGGCTTTCCGCACGGCAAATCTGCTGGGGCGATTCGACCTCAGCCCGGAAATTTCTTTGCCGCTTTTGTTCCGGGGATGGTCCCTGCGTCCAGATCTGACGCTACATGAGACCTATTACACCCAGCGAGTGGTAGGAGCGATTGGGGAAGATCCCGGACAGGCCGTCGACCGTGCGATTGACCGCCACGCCGTGGAGACTGCGGTGGAACTGCGCCCCCCTTCGCTCGAGCGCGTCTTCGATAAGGAATTCCTGGGAAGAAAGTGGAAGCATGTGATCGAACCGCGCGCCATCTACCGTTTCGTTACCGGCGTGAACAACTTTGCGAATGTTCTGAAATTCGACGACCGCGACATCCTCACCGACACCCACGAGGTAGAGTATGGGTTCGTAACCCGTCTGTATGCCAAGCGAACTTCGAATCAGCCGGAGGATTGCAGCAAAATCATGACAGCCCTCACGGTGGGAAACGCGGGGCCGGAGTCGACCGTCCCCTGGCAGCATACGAATCCACTGGCGGGTCCGGCATGTCAGCCAGGGCCGCCGGTGCGCGAAGTATTGACCTGGGAGTTGGCCCAAAAATACTTCCTCGATGCCACATTCGGCGGAGCCTTGATTCCCGGTCTGCGCAACGTATTTACCACCACCGCTGACCTCACGGGAATCGCATTTCTCACGGAGCCCCGTCATCTCTCGCCCCTGGTTTCGCGGTTGCACGTGGAAACCAGTGCGCGCACGGACGCGGAATGGGACATGGACTACGACTTCCAGGGCAATCGCGTCAACGCCAGCACCCTGCTGGTCAACTATCACATAGGCCAGGTGACCGTAGGCGGAGGGGATGCAATTCTGCAGATACCTGGGCAAACCTCAACTTCATCCGCAGGGTCGGCCGAGCCGGCTCGTTTCAACCAATTTCGCGCAGCTCTCGGATACGGGAGCGCCAACAAACGCGGATTCAGCGCCGCCAGCAGTTTTGGCTTTGACGCCGATGTCAACCAACTGCAGTTCGTCAGCGCGCAGGCCACCTACAATTGGGATTGCTGTGGCATGACGCTCGAGTATCGCAGTTACACGGTGGCCAACGTGCGGAACGAAAACCTTTTCCTTTTCAACTTCACTTTGGCAAACATTGGCGGATTCGGGAGTTTGCGGCAGCAGGGTCGGCTCTATTAGCGATTTCGTGGCACCTCCACAAGTCGGGGAAGCATCCAACCCTGCTAACATGATGCCTATGTTCGGCATAAGCAGTGATCTTGCAGGCAAGAGCGCGGTGCTACAGGAGAGCCTGAGCCAGCTTGGACGATTGCTCGTGGCTTGTTCCGGCGGTGTCGATTCCGCTTATCTCGCTTGGGCTGCTCACCAGGCTCTGGGAGATGGCATGCTTGCGATCATCGCCGATTCTCCCAGCCTCGCCCGCGCGCTACTCTCCGATGCGATCGCTTTTGCCCGGGAACAAGGCATCCCGCTCGAGGTGGTCGCAACCTCGGAGCTCGATCGCCCGGAATATGTGCGCAACGATTCGCAGCGCTGCTTTTTTTGCAAAGACGAACTCTTCACGCTGATGGAAGAACTGCGCCAGGCTCGCGGCTTCGACGCCATTGCTTACGGGGTCAACTTAGACGATCAGGGAGACTTCCGCCCTGGCCAGAAGGCGGCGGCCAATCACCACGTCGTGGCGCCCCTGCTTGACGCCGGATTGACCAAAGACGACATTCGCACCCTCGCCCGCCAGAATGGACTGCGGGTGTGGAACAAACCTGCATCGGCTTGCCTTTCCTCCCGCATCGAATATGGACGTCCGGTTACGCGCGAGGCTCTAGCCGTCGTGGAAAAAGGCGAGGATGCGGTTCGCGCCCTGGGATTCCGGCAGTTCCGGGTGCGTCATCATGGCGAGATCGTCCGCATCGAAGTTTCTCGTGAGGAGTTGGCGCGGGCCCTCGATCCTGCCATGGCGTCGCAGTTCACCAACATTTTCAAATCATTGGGCTTCAAGTTCGTCACGCTCGATCTGGAAGGTTTCCGATCCGGATCGATGAACGCACTGCTGTCTGCGGAAGACTTGCTGCACCGAACCGGTTAATCCGGTGCCTGCGATGCCCGCATGGACACTGATGTTTAGCGGCCTTACTGCTCCGCACGCTCCTGCGCTGTGAGATAATCAACTCTAAACTCCTAAATGTTCAGGCGGTACTTAGTGACACTATTTCGACGCTCTTTTCTTTTGCTGCTGATAGTTTGTCTCGGCTGCGCTGCCCAATCCGTTTCCCCCGAATTAGCCCAAAAGATCGAGCGTCAGGTTCGGTCTTACTACAAGGTTCCATCGGACCTTAAAGTGCTGGTGGGGGTGGCCTCGCCCAGCGCCGACTTTTCCAACTACGATTCCGTGGTCGTCACCATCGACAGCGGTGAAAAAAAACAGGATCTCAAGTTTCTGATTTCCAAAGACCATTCTCAGATGATCCGCATGGTCAAGTTCGATCTGAACAAAGACCCCTTCGCCGAAACCATGAGCAAGATTGATGTTACGGGGCGGCCCACGCGGGGAGCGCAATCATCCAAGGTGGTGGTGGTCAACTTCGACGACTTCGAGTGCCCGTTCTGCTCGCGGATGCACCAGGAACTGTTTCCTGAGATTCTGAAAGAGTACGGCGACCGCATCACGTTCATCTACAAGGATTACCCGCTGGTCGAGATTCATCCCTGGGCGACGCACGCCGCGGTGGACGCGAATTGTCTGGCTGCGCAAAACCCCGATGCCTATTGGGATTTCGCCGATTACATCCACGCCAACCAGCACGAGGTGAGTAACGAGAAAACGCCGGCGGCGCGGTTCGATGCCCTCGACCGGCTCGCGATGTTGCAGGGACAAAAGCATAACGTCGACACGGTCAAGTTGCAGTCCTGCGTCAAGGCGCAGAACGATAGCGCGGTGAAGGCATCGATGAAAGAGGCGGAAGGGATTGGAGTGGAGGCGACGCCCACGTTATTCATAAACGGGGAAAAAATAGACGGGGCCGTGCCTGCAAGCGAACTGCGTGCCGCTCTGGATCGCGCGCTGAAAGATGCCAACCTGCCTGTGCCGGATCATGCGGCCACATCGACGGCGCCCGCCGCACGGTAATGACTCGCGGGCATCGGCAGTATGGACCCACAGTTTAGGAGAGACACTCTTTGAAAAATAATCCGGGATTGGTCCGGCTCGCGGCAATGCTCATCGCTGCCGTTTTGCTGACAACGCTGCTGGGCTGCAAATCGCAAGTAAGCGGGGACGTAATGGCCACGGTGGATGGCCGCAAGATTTTCCGCTCTGACGTCGACAAGTATTACGACAACCAAGTGGCCAGCGCGCAGCAAGCGCCTGCCGGCGAACAAGCCACCATCCTGAGGCTGAACATTCTCCGCCAATTGATTGACGACGAGATGGTCATGCGTCGCGCCGAAAAGCTTGGCCTGCTGGCCACCGAAGAAGAGGTTGACCGCAAGCTAAACGAGATCAAGTCGCCTTACACTCAGGAGGAATTCGATCAGCGGCTCAAGGAAAAAAAGATCACGCTGGAAGACTTCAAGCGTGACATCCGCCGCTCGATCACCGTCGAAAAAGTGATGAACAAGGAAGTGGCTTCGAAGATTAATGTCACCGACCAGGACATCAACAACTATTTTGCCGAGCACAAATCCGAATTCAACTTGATCGAACCGCAATACCATGTGGCTCAGATCTTCGTCACTCCCGCGCCCAATCCCCAGGTCCACAACCAGAACAATAAGGCGCAGAACGAGGCCGATGCCCGCAAGAAAATCCAGATGCTTTCCAACCGACTGGATAGTGGCGACGACTTCGCTACGCTGGCCATGAATTATTCCGAGGATCCGGAAACTTCCGGCAACGGCGGTGATCTGGGAACGGTCCCCGAATCTTCGCTGCGCAACACCGATCCCGGCACTCGCGATACTGTCATGAAGCTGAAGCCGGGGCAGTACAGCCCGATCATCACGGTGGTGAATCCCGCGAACAAGCAAGCGGTGGGATTTCGCATCGTAAAGCTGGTCTCGAAAGAGCCGGCGGGGCAACGGGATTTGTCCGATCCACGGGTACAGCAGGCGATCCGGTCGCAACTTCACGACCGGCGCGAGCAGTTGCTCAAGGCCGCATATTACGAGGTGCTGCGCGACTCCGCCAAGGTCGAGAACTACTACGCGAAGAAAATACTGGATAGCAACGGGCTGATGAAATAGGTGATCGATCGCGGGAACCCGGTTTCCGGCCCGGCCATCACTCTATAATTGCGAGCACATCGCCCGCGTTCACGGCCGCACCTTCCGTCACTAAAATTTTTTGGACGGACCCTTTCTTTGGCGATTTAATCTCGTTCTGCATCTTCATCGCTTCCACCACCGCCACGCCCGCGCCCTGTTCCACTTCATCTCCGTCATGCACCAGCAAGCGCACCACCTTGCCTGGCATCGGGGCGACGATCTTCTTCGGACCTTGCTCGTCTCCGGCCCGCGTGCGCCCGCGCAGTGAGCGCGGATCACGAACTACCGCTGCGAAGCGCGTGCTGCCCACCCACAGATGCAAATCGCTCGCTACCCGCTCCGACTTAATTTCATAGGCCACGTTTCCGATGCGAAGGGAAAGAACATCCTTTCGCGTGAGCACAGCGTCAACTTCCAACTCCTGACCGTTAAGACAGCAGGACCAGCGCCCTTCGGCGCGGTTGAGATCAAGCCGGTAATTCTTACCGTCGATGGTTACGTCGTAGAGCATAAGCACTTACTCAACCGGCGGGAGGTCGTTATCGCAGCGCCTCCCGGCGACTGGCATCTTTCCAGTGCGAAGCAACTTCCCTCATTGTTTCTCTGCCGCCAGCGTCGTTGCTCACGCCGACCGTCGATGCGTTGATTTCGGCAAACATCCCTGCGGCAATCGCTGCCACTTCGGCCGCTTTCGCATCTACCGTCTTATCCTCAGCGCGCTTCAACATGCGGTCGAGAAATCCGGTATCAAGGTTGGCGGCACGGAAGTCCGCATCGCGCAGGATGCGCCGGAACAATGAAATGTTGGTCTTGATCCCGCCCACAAAGTACTCGCTGAGCGCTCGCGTCAGCCGCGAGATGGCCTGATCGCGGTCGGTGCCGTATCCGATCAGCTTGGCCAACAGAGGATCGTAGTCAATCGGTACGTTCCAACCTTCGTACATCCCGCTGTCGCGCCGGATGCCGGGCCCTGAGGGCGCCAGGAGGAGCGTGATCTTGCCCGGGCTGGGGAAATAATTGTTGTCGGGATCCTCGGCATAGATGCGGCACTCAATGGCGTGTCCGCGGATGTGCACATCCGCTTGCGTGAAGGGCAGCTTTTCCCCGGCTGCGATTCGAATCTGGAGATGAACCAAGTCGAGGCCGGTGATCAGTTCGGTCACCGGATGCTCCACCTGCAGGCGCGTATTCATCTCGAGGAAGTAAAAATTCTTTTGCTGATCGACGAGGAACTCGACCGTACCGGCGTTCGTGTATGCCGCCGCTTGCGCCACGCGAACCGCGACTTCGCCCATGCGGCGCCGCATATCAGGATCGATGATCGGCGAAGGCGCTTCCTCCATCACCTTCTGATGGCGGCGCTGCAGCGAGCACTCGCGCTCACCAAGATAGACCGTGTTGCCGTGCTCATCGGCCAGCACCTGCATCTCGATGTGCCGGGGGTTGATGATGGCCTTCTCGATGTAAACTTCGCTATCGCCGAACGAGCGCTCCGCTTCGCTGCGAGCCGCTTCCAGCGACGACTTCAGTTCCTCGGGCGTGTGAACCAGGCGCATGCCTTTACCGCCGCCACCCGCCGCAGCTTTTAACATCAACGGATAACCGATTCCCTCAGCCAGCTGGTGCGCTTCCTCGAACGACTCCAATCCGCGCGACGTCCCGGGCACGAATGGCACCGCTGCCTTCTCCATGGCTTGCCGCGCGCGGGTTTTCGATCCCATCGCATTCATTGCCGCCGCGGTCGGCCCGATGAATTTCACTCCCGCATCGGCGCATGCCTGCGCGAACTTCGCGTTTTCCGATAGAAATCCGTAACCGGGATGGATGGCATCGGCGCCGGATCGCCGTGCGACGTCGAGAATTTTCGGGATGTTGAGATACGATTCAGACGCCGCAGCGGCGCCAATCGGATACGCCTCATCGGCCTTGCGCACGTGCAGCGCGGCCCGGTCCACCTCCGAGTAAACTACGACCGCGGCAATCCCCATCTCGTGGCACGCGCGGAGCACGCGGACCGCAATCTCGCCGCGGTTGGCGATGAGAATTTTCTTGAACATCGGGCGACCGGAGAACCCAAAATTCTACAGGAGATCGTCCGATCACGTTTGGAAATGCGGACAGTTGCACCCCGCCTTGGCTGGGGCAGGAATATGCACGTCCGGCTAGCGCTGCCGCCTGCGTGAGGTCGGGATTCGTCGGGGCTACAGGGACTTGTCGGCAACGGAAGCTTTCTTACCAGTTTGCAAAAGCAAGAATACTGCCAGGATAACAAGTTCAGGCTCAATGGGGTGACGATAGCGCGCGTGCGGAAACACGAAATAATATGTCGTGGGATAAGTCAGGATCAGTCCCGCGAAAAGCCATGCTCCGCCGGCCTTTTGGCGCAAGGCTCGAACCGCTCCCCAGATTGCGAGCACCGACCACGCCAGAAACAACGAGTTGCGGAAGTCCCATGGGGCACGGCTGTCGGTGGGTTTGGGTACGCCGTTCCAGTAGTAGAAAAATCTCTTCAGGCTGATTACAGCGAAGCGTTTGGGATTTTCCCGGACCCACTCGAAAGCCAGCCGTTTGCAGTCTTCCGCGTAGGCGAGTTCGCCCATGCGTTGAAACTTTTCCAACTCCAGCTTGTTGAGATTGGGCTGAAGGTAGGCCATCAGCATGCCCTCGGCGCCCTTCGAATTGCCCAGCCGGAACTGCAGTCCGAAATCGTCGCGCAGAAAAACAAACCGCCCGAAGACTTCATAGTTCCGGACAAGCCAAGGCGACAACATGAGAAGGAAAATCGCTGACGACAGTGCAATGCCAGCGAGCGAAGGGAGGCCGTTCTTGAATCGCTGGCGCCATATCCAGAGCCCGCAGAATGGCAGGAAAGCTAGCATCGAAGGATTGGCCAGCGCACCCACACCCCACAGGCAGGCCAAGATCACCCAGCCTTGCAGGCCGCGCCAGTCCTGCAGTTCCAGAGCCACGAGAAAGATCAGGCTAAGCACGAGCGGCGTGAACGTCGTGTCCCAAATCCAGTGAATCGACCAATACCAAATGTAAGGATTGAGGGCCCAGCCCCACGCCGACCAGATTGCAACACGATCGCCGAACGTTCGCCGGGCGATCAGGAAAATTGGAATGGTCGTGAGCGCAGTGAAGAGGCTGTTGATTGTCAGCAGGACCCACGCCGAGGCATAGCTATAAATGCCGCAAAGCTTGAAGACTCCGGCCATCAGGTAGGGATAAAGCGCAGGCTCCCAGGCCGTCGGGCCCGTATTGTCGCCGTAAGGATTGCTGAAACCTTGCCCCAGCGCGATTGAACGAGCGACGCGGCCCATCTCCCAGCCGAAGCCAAAATGATCTTCTTGTGGGCGCGTGCGATATTCGCGAAATACTCCGATCATTGCCACTTGCAGAAGCAGCGACCACAACACGAGCCAGAAGACAGAGTTGCGAATCGGCGCCGGAGAGGACTTTGCCATCGAGCGGAAGTGTATCAGGGGAACAAACAGCGGCTAACCGGTGCCCTCATTCCGGCGGCAGCCGAACCGCACTCACTGGAAATAGTGATTGCGGTTTGGCTTCCGCCGTGAGTGCCTTTGCCCATCGCGTTCTGTGACTGAAGCGGTAGCGCAGTAGTGTCCAGATGGCCAGCCAGCCATCGGAATGGCGAATCTTCTTGCCTTCTCCGGCCGAACGCGGAGCATAGCTGATCGGCACCTCAGCGATTTTTTCACCCATGCGAGATAGCTTCGCCGTCACCTCGGGACAAAACTCGAAGCGATGGCACTGCAGACGGAACTGCGTGATCAACGATCGCCGAAAAACCTTATAACAGGTCGCCTCGTCGTGGATGGCCGCACCATAGAGGAGATTGGCCAGATGAGTAAGAAGTTTTGCGCCCAGGAAAAAGCGCAGGCCGCGTTCCGGACGGTCGGGGCGCACGCCATAGACCACGTTCGCCTGACCCATTTCCAGAGGCCGCAGCAGTGCAGGATAGTCTTGCGGGTCATACTCGAGATCTGAATCTTGAATCAGAACATATTCCCCACGAGCGTATTCGAGCGCTGTGCGGATAGCAGCGCCCTTGCCGCAATTTTTCGCGTGGAAAACCACAGTGACATCGTCGGGCAGCGGCATGGAATGGAGTTTCTCGCGCGTTCCGTCGGTGGAACCATCATCCACGATGATGATCTCTTTCTTCACCGGCGAAGCTTGGATGGCCCGCAGCAACTCGTCCACGTGCGCCGCCTCGTTGTAGACGGGCACAATCACAGACACGCATCCCGCCCACGGGTCGCTGGCTGCTGAACCAGCAGTCTCCGAGCTGCGATGTGGTGAGGCTTGCAATGACGCAACACTCATGGTACGAAAACCCGCCATGCAGAAAAGCCGCTTAATTGTGGGCTGGTCTTAGCATAATATCATTAGGATTCCACACGCTTGCCCAACGATCCAGCATGCTGCCCTCGAAAACGGCCGTAAATACGGTAAATGATGGCGCGGGCAGATCGCTGGCCGCTTGTTCTGCGCAGCCGCTTTGGACAAGCGCTTCGATACTCACTCTAGCATTGCTGGCTGCCGCCGCTGGGGTATTGCGCTTTGCGTTTCTCGTCCGCAAGCCCTTCTGGTTTGATGAATGCTTTAGCGTGGAGGTGGCCCGGCTTGGCTGGCACGACTTGGGGCGATTGCTGTGGCGGCGCGAAGCCAATATGTCGCTTTACTACCTGCTGCTGCGGGGGTGGCTGCATTTTGGATTTAGTCCATTTTTCATTCGAAGCTTCTCGGTGATCATTTCTCTCGCAGGTTTGCCTGCCGTGTACTGGCTGGCCGGAAAGTTGTTTGACCGGCGCGTGGCTTTGCTCGCGGCCGCACTGATGAGCTTCAACGCGTACCACATTCGTTACGCGCAAGAGGCGCGCAGCTACTCGCTGTTTGTCCTGCTGGCCACGCTGTCGAGCGGATTCTTCGTCGCGCTCTTGCAGAAGCCGTCGCGCCCTAACCTGGTGGGATACATTCTCGCCAGTGTTCTCGGGGTTTACGCTCACCTCTATGGGTTGCTGTTGGTGGCCGCGCATGGGTTGTCGGCGCGCGGTTTTGATCGAACCCCAGAGCGCATCTGTTTTCACACTTTACGCCGCGCCTGGATCTGGATTGGCTTTGCCTCGCTGCCATTGGTGATTTTTGCGGCCAAGACCGGCGCCGGGCCGATTCGATGGATCCAACGGCCCCGGCTTCACGACCTGGTGGATTTTGCAGAACATATGTCCGGAAACGATGGCCTCATTTTGGCGCTGCTCTACGCGACCGCTTGCGTGGCAGCGATCATGCCGCTGGAAAAAGCGATGCGGATGTTTCGCACCGATATTGACTGGGATGTCTGGCGTCTTCGTTTCTTATTGATCTGGATTATCTTTCCTGTGGCGTTGGTGGTGCTGCTTTCGCTGGCGCGGCCGATTTTTCTGGGACGCTACTTCATCTTTTGCCTACCGGCGCTGGTGATTCTGGCGGCGGCTGGGATGGCAAGGCGGGGGAGACCGTGGCTGATGGCTCTGAGTCTTGCGGCCATACTCGCGCTTTCGCTGCAGGGAACATTTTCTTACTACGATCACGACTTTGATCTGGAGCGCGATGCCTCCGAGGCCGCGGTAAACTACATCCTCGACCGCGCACAACCAGGCGATGCCATTTTGTTTCATATTGCCGAGGCGCGCCTGCCTTACGAGTTCTTCAAGGCAATCCGCTTCAGCCACGGCGGTGCCAGCGGTCCGGAAATCATCTATCCCCGGCATGCAGACCATCTCGACTATCGTGACTTCACCGGCAAACCCAGCGGCGAATTCCTGCACTCCGTACCGGCTCACTACCCTCGAGTGTGGGTGGTCCTCATGAGCAACGGAACTCCCGGCCAGCCCGACGGCACAACGCAGTCGCTCAACCAGACGCTGGGCGACTGCTTCCCCCACGTCGAAGGGGCAAAGTTCGCCCAAGTGGAAGTGCGACTCTACAGCAGCCCTTAAGCCGACAAGCCCGGACCGCCGCAAATTCTGCATTTTTGACGCAAGTCTTTGCACCCGCCGCACCTCGGATCACGCCGCGAAAGCCCTGGAACACGCTCGAAAGTCGAAAAGGTGCCGGTGGCAGGCTACCTGCTGCGAACAAGAGCATCTAACGTCTTACGGGAGGTTTCTGTGCGTACGCTTCCGGTTCTGTGCTCTGTGCTTCTGTTCACCGTTTCCGGTTTCGGACAAAATGGGCGGGCCATTGCGGGATATTGTCCCTACGGCTGCGGACCGTATATCCCGATGCTCACAACTCCGAGCCTGTCGTTCACCACTGTTTCCCCGAACCCTATCGGGGCCACCAACGCCACTGGCGGATTGGTTGCCGGCGCCACGAACTCAACGCTCTCCGAGGTCTCCGGCAATGCCGACGCAGTTTACACAATGCCGGTTTGGTATTCCGGGGGGCAGACGCCACTGATATCGCCCATATCCGCGGGATCGCCGACGTCACAAGAATCACCAGAAATGAACTTCCCCGAGCATCGGAGGGGGATGCGGCGTATGGAAGCGCCCGAAGAGGTGCACGGCGAACCAGCACCCCAGCAAGCGTGGATTTATTTCAGCGCGGTCGAAACTGCCGGAGAGGCAGCGCCAGGAAATGCACGGCAAGCCACGAGGACCTATTCGAATCAGGATGTGGCCCGGCAAGAACAGCAGAATGGGTTCGTAAAGTACGACAGCAAGACGGAAAAGATCCAGTAAACTGGCGTGCTGCAGTGGGTCTGGGTTAGAGTTGCACGAAGAAAAGCCGAAAGGTGTTCCTCGCCTTAAGCAGGAATCCCCCTCGGCTTTTGTTATTTCGGTTGATCCATGGTGATGCCGTTGGCTCCGGGCTGCTTCTCGGCCTTGACCTTCTTGGTGATGAGGGTCTGGTCGACCCAGTGATCGGCGGTCTTGAGATCTTCCTGACGGGCGGCGAGATCGTCGCATTCGACATCGGCCTTTTCGCGGTACATAAGATTCAAGTAGGCCATGGCATCGTCGTAATCGGGACGAAGTTGGATCGCCTTATTCAAGCTCTCGATACCTTCCGAGATGAGCGGCCCGTTCTTCTCTTTCAACTCGGAGCAGACTTTTTTCTGGTCTTTGTTCTTGGGGTTCAGATTCTCGTCCGGCTTCATGCCAAGCTTGGCGCGCTCTTCCATGCGCGGCTGGTAGCAGGCGGTCCAATCAATGACGCCGACGGAATAGTAAGGTTCGGGATCGTTGGGATCGATATCGGCAGCCATGCGGTAATACTTTTTGGCGTCGTCGAACTTTTTCATGTTCAGGTAGAGGTAGGCGATGCCTTTGGCGGCGTTTACTTTCTGGTCGCGCGCCGGATTCATCTCGAGCACGTGCTGGTATTGCTCGATGGCCTGCTCCCCCATTTTGTTGTTGTCCGGAGTATCGACGCCCGGAATGTATTGCTGCGCGAAGGCGGTAGCTAAATACATTTTGGCGTTAATCAGACTGGGATCGAGCGCAACGCTCTGTTGGAAGTGATCAATCGCTTCTTCGAACTTGGCGTTCTTGTAAGCGGTAACGCCCTTGTTCAGTTGGTCGCGGGCGCGCAGTTTGCTGCAACCCATGGAGGAAAGGATCGCCAGCAACGCAGCCGCCAGCGAAAGCAGTCGAATAGATTTATTCATTGCGGTATAAGTCTCCCTTGCCACAGCATCGTAGGCCCAGAGACAGCAATTTGACAAGCGCTGGCAGCGCGCGGCACGGGAACATGGACTCCCGTGCGCGGCTGAATGCGATAGGCGGCGATCTTCCGGGCGCTTCTGAAACGCGGCCGCGAAACGCAGAACCTGCGTCTAGCCCTAGCCGCCCGCCTCAATTTTCGCCGTAATCAGACCGACCTTATCGACTCCGGCGGCGTGCGCGATGTCGATGACGTTGGCCACATCGGCAAAGGGGATAGGGTCATCGCCCTTCACGAACATGACTTTCTCGGCGCGGGTTTTGTAGATGTCCGCCAGACGGCCTTGCAGATTGTCCCAGGTAGCATCTTCCTGATTGATCTTCAAGCCCGGGTCCTGGCCGGGGCCGCGATCGATGAGCTGCACCACAATGGTGCGGTCGGGTGTGTTGTTCTTGGGCGCATTGGGCGGGGGCGGCTGGGGTACCAGCGCGTCCAAACCTTTCGGCGTCAGGGGCGTGATCACCATGAAAATGATGAGTAGCACCAGGAGCACGTCAATGAGCGGAGTGACGTTAATGTTTGCGCTTTGGCCTCCGCTCGGGCCCACTGCCATACTCATAGTCGATCTCCTCTTATTTCGCTCACATCACTGCCCGGGCGCCGGAGCGACGGGTGGAGCGTTTGGAGTGCTCTTTCTCTGATCGGTAAGCAGACCCAGATCGTCCACACCAGCGGCGCGTACGCCGTCCACAACCTGGACAACGTTGCCGAAGTGCGCGCGGGCATCTGCCTTCACGTAGACGCGCTTGTCGGTGCGATTGGCGAGGCGATCCTTTACCTTGCCAGTCAAGCTGTCCACCGCAACCTTATCGGACCCGAAATAAACGGTCCCATCGCGCATCACGGAAACCAGTAGAGCATCTTCCTTGTCCGCATCTGCCATCGGCGTGGGATTATTGACTTTCGCCATATCCACGCTGATGCCCTTTTGCAACATGGGCGTGATCACCATGAAGATGATCAGCAGCACCAGCATCACATCCACCATCGGAGTCACATTGATGTCGGAGTTGACTTTGGCGCCTTCGTTTCGTTTTGCGATTGCCATAGCGTAAATCTCCAGTACTTCCAAGGTTTCCGCGAGAGTCGGGAAAGCCGGCGCCAGAATTGATTCCGGCGCCGGACTAGCAACTAACAGCGCAGGTCCGGCCTATCGGCTATGGACCTAGGTACGGCGAACGTCCCGCCGCTTCAGGAAGTAGTCGATCAGTTCGCTGGACGAGTTGTCCATTTCCACATCGAACGCTTCGACGCGACCGGTGAGGTAGTTGAACATCATGACGGCCGGGATGGCCACCAGCAGCCCGAAAGCCGTGGTTACCAGCGCTTCGGAAATGCCGCCCGCGACCGCGCCCAGACCGGTAGCCTTCTGTTCAGAAATGCCCTTGAAGGCGTTCAGAATGCCCATCACCGTGCCGAACAGTCCCACGAAGGGCGCCGTCGAACCGATGGTAGCCAGACCGCCGAGTCCGCGCTTGAGTTCGGCGTGGACGATGGCTTCGGTGCGTTCCAGAGCGCGCTTGGAGGCTTCAATGGTCTCGCCGGGGATGGCACCGGGGCTATCCTGGTGGGCCTTGAATTCCATCAAACCAGCGGTGACAACCTTGGCCAGATGGCTCTTTTTGTTGCGCTCGGCCACCTTGATGGCCTCGTCGATGCGGCCATCGCGCAGGGCTCCGGCGACGGCGGGAGCGAAGGCGCGAGACTGCTTGCGAGCTGCGTTATATGCCATAGCGCGATCAATCATTACGCCGATCGACCAGCCCGACATGATGAACAGAATGATGACCACGATCTTCGCAATGATACCCATCTGCTTCCAGAGCGAAATCGGGTCCCATCCCACCGCGCCACCTTCTTGCACAATCCAGGCGGCTACCCGGGGAACATGATTGAAAGCTTCGACTGCAAAGTTAGCTAACATGAGTTGCTTTTCCCTCCTCGGAACTTACTAAACTTTGATGCGAGATTTACCCACTGCGCAAAAGCAGACCGCAGAAACCGGGGTCGCGCCTTGCTCCTGAGTGCAGAAAGGTGCGGCGGCCGGGCCTGCCGAACGGACTCTCCCGACGCCGTAATTGGGCGGGAAGGAGGGCCATTTCGCTATCACTTTCTAACGTTGCTACCTGACAACAACTGCGTCACGCTTACTCAACCCGCCGGCCGGGGTCTAGCCTCCAGCTAGCGTGAAGTTTACTTGTACTTCGGTATCCACTTCCACGGGCTCGCCGTTAAGCAGGTAAGGTTTGTACTTCCACTGCTTCACGGCATCGATGGCCGCGGGAGCCAACATTGGATGCCCGCTCACCAGCGAGAGGTTTTGGATGGAGCCATCCTTGCCGATGACGGCGCGAAGTATTACGGTGCCCGAAATGCGAGCCTGACGGGCCAGCGGCGGGTACGTTGGGTTGACCTTGCGGACCAAGAGTCCGGCAGAGACACCCTGGGAAACGCGCACGCGTTGCGGGGCAGCGACCTTCGGCACAGCGACCGGGGTGGAACTGATGATTCCACCAATTACGCCGCCCATCTGGCCACCGGGAATGCCACCCGGAACGCCACCAACCACGCCCGCGGATGCCATCGCCGGAGGGGCTTCATCTTCCTTGATCATCTGAATTTTCTGCGGAATCTTGGTGGGTGTGCGCAGAGCGCCGTTTACTATGTCGGTCTGAATCTGGTGCACGACATGCACCGGCGCGGCAGCCGGCGGAGGGGGTGGCGGAGGCGGCGGAGGAGCCACCAGGAAAGTCATGAGTTGTTGCTTGGGCAGGGCTTCCGTGAAGATGAGAGGCATCAGAACCATGAGCCCGATCAACCCGATTTCAAGGATGATCGCGAAAGTCGTGGTCCGTCCCCGCTTGGTCTTCAATCTGCCACCGGATTCCAGAAGGCTATCTTCAAACATAGTTGTTTCTCCCCACTTAGAGCCTACGTAAACTTAGACACCGACATACTCCCCTTTGCTCCCAAAATCGACTCCATCGCCCAGACTGGTAACTCCCAGGCGATCGCAATCTTACGAACAATGGCGTATCACAAAATTGCCTGCGATGCCAGCGGGCAATCACTTGGTCCGGACAGGCATGGCCATGTGGCGTTTGCCTTTACTAATTCGCCAGTCCTGATAGGCCACTAAGATCGGGGCCGCAATGGCGATGGACGAATACGTCCCGATTAAGATGCCGATTACCAGCGCGAGGCTGAACCCGCGAAGCACCTCGCCACCGAATAAATAGAGTGCGAGTACGGTAAGGAAGGTTAGGCCGGCTGTCAAGATGGTTCGACTTAAAGTCTGGTTGATGCTGCGATTCACGATATCTGACAGTTTCTCGCGCCGCATGAGTTTAATGTTTTCCCGGATGCGGTCAAATACCACGATCGTGTCGTTATTAGAGTAACCAATCAGGGTTAGAATGGCAGCAATCACGGTAAGAGAAATGTCTTTGTTGAGCAGCGAGAACGCACCCACGGTAATCAGGGTGTCGTGAAACACCGTAACCACGGCCGCAACGCCGTAAATCCATTCAAAACGAAACCCCAGGTAAATCAGCATTCCCGCCAGCGAATAAGCCGTTGCGAGCAAGGCTTGTCGACGCAATTGCGCCCCCACCTGCGGTCCTACGATCTCAACATTTCGCACGCTGAAATCCGAGAGAAAAAAGCCATCCGGCAGAGAAATGACCACCGCCGGGTCCACCGAGCCTTTGAGCTGGTCGAACGAAGTCAAAACCCCGCCCTGCCCCTTATCCCGGGCATTCACGATGGTCTGGGCTTGCTGGGTGTACTTCTGGTCGGCATCGGAGCCCAGGTGCATCGGGTCTTTGTCCATCAGGTAATTCTTGATGGCCAACGAACTGGCGTTGTTCAGATCCACCTTGCCCGCCGGAGCGTTGGTTTCGAGCGTGTTGATGATCCGAGTCTTGCCGTTGTCGAGCGCCTGCTCGCTGGTTTCCTGCACGTCGAGATCGATCAGCACCTCGTTGTTCGAAGGCTGGTCGTACCGCTGAATCTTGGCGTTGTGCAGCCCGGCGCGATCCATGGCCGCCCGCAAGGCGTTGTCGTCCGGCGGGTGTGAGAACTTCACATACACCAGAGTGCCGCCGCGGAAGTCCACGCCGTACGGGATGCCGTGCCAGAACAACATGGAAAGTATGCCCGCCACACTGAATACCAGCGAGAAGGCGAGAAAATACCACTTTTTACCAAGAAAATCTATGTTGGTATTGCGAAAGAACTCCACCTAGCTAGCCCCTTATCTTGATCTGGTGATTTGCGATCTGGCGATTTTCAATCAGCCGATGACCCGATCGCCCGATCACTCCATTCTTCTAAATGCTGAGCGCCTCACCGCGCTGCTTGCGGCTCAGGATCCAGTCAAAAATCACGCGCGAAACGAATACGGCCGTAAACAAGTTCGCCAGTAGACCAAAGGTGAGGGTGACCGCAAATCCCTTCACGGGCCCCGTTCCGAACAAGAACAAAATCGCGGCGGAGACGATCGTGGTGACGTGGGTGTCCACAATCGTGATCCAGGCGTGGCTGAAACCCTGATCCACAGCGGACGGCGGCGTCTTGCCGTTTCTCAACTCTTCCCGAATGCGCTCAAAAATCAGCACATTGGAATCCACGCCCATGCCGACCGTAAGGATAACCCCGGCAATCCCCGGCAAAGTCAACACAGCTTCGAAATAGCCCATGAAGCCGAGCAGGATGATGAGGTTCAGCAACAGAGCGATGTCGGCATTGATGCCGGCCGCGCGGTAATAGATCAGCATGAAGATAAGAACCGCCAGCATGCCGACCACGGCCGCCCGAATTCCAGCACGGATCGAATCCGTACCCAACGACGGCCCGACCGTCCGTTCTTCCAGATACTTAATGCCCGCCGGCAGCGCGCCCGAGCGCAGGATCATTGACAGATCCTTGGCCTGCTGCTGGTTCATGCTGCCGCCGCTGATCTCGCCGGTATCGCGAATGGCCTCTTTAATGTTGGCGACTTCCTGAACTTTGTTGTCGAGAACTACGGCAAGACTGTCGCCAACATGCGCGGAGGTGAAGTTGTAGAAACGTTGCCCACCCTCGCCCGTCAACTGGAAACGTACATTGGGCTGGCCGTTCTGGTCGGTGCTGGGCTGCGCATCCCGCAGGTCTTTTCCCCGGACCGCGGAAACGCGAGATACGAGATACCAGGCTTGGTCGCCTGAAGGAGCACCCGGAGCCGCATGGCCCGGCAGCAGAATCGCGTCGGGGGGCAAGAGTCCTTCCTTATCCTGCAGGGCAGCCTGCTCGCTAGGATAAGGACCTCCCAGGACCTGCTTGATCTCGAGCATGGCGGTGGACTGCATAATGTCCTTGACGCGCGCCGGATCATCGACGCCCGGCAGTTGCACGAGAATCTGATATTGGCCGAGCCCATGCTCCTGGATGGTAGGTTCGCTGACACCCAGCGAATCGATACGGTTGCGGATGGTTTCGATGGCCTGCGTGACGGCCTTATTCTTCAGATCACTAAGGATCTGCGGCTTCATCGTCAGAGCCCAGCTGTTGTCCGCGCCCGAGGCCAGATTGTATTCAGACAGGCGTTCGCTTGCGATATCCAGTAGATCCTTGCGCGAGTCTGCCGGGACGCCTTTCAGAACAATCCGATCGGGATTATTTTGTGGGTCGGGCTTGGAGATATCCGCGAAGGCGATCTTGCGCTTGTTGAGCTCCTCTTTGAGAATTTCAACTGCATTGTCGGAATCCACATTGATCGCATCATTGACCTGCACTTGCAGGATCAAGTGAGTTCCGCCGCGCAAATCCAGACCAAGATGGATGCGGTTGGTCATGGCCGCGAGCAAGCCCTGGCCCGAAAAACTCTGAGGAATGCCGAAGATCCCGAACAAAAAGACGAGCAGAACTCCGACGATGAGTACGACCTGCCAAAGAAGATTCTTATTCATGGAAAAATAAAGTCCAAAAAATCAGGTTTTGCCGCGACTACTTGGTCTTTGACTCTTCCTCCGCGGTCGTGACCTGAGTTACGGAGGCCTTGGTCACTTCTACCCGGAGATTGTCGGGAGGAACGCGGAGATGCACCGAGTCGTCCTTTAGCGCCACAATGGTGCCGCGCAAGCCGCCGCTGGTCACAACCTTGTCGCCAGTTTTGAGGCTATCCAACATGGCCGTCCATTTTTTCTGACGGCGCTGCTGCGGAAGGATCAGCAGAAAATAAAAGATGGCAAAAATAAAGATGAGCGGGGCGACGCTTAACCATCCCATTCCACCACCGACCTGCAGCGCCAAGAGAAAATGCGTGTTCATCTACGTACGTTCACCAGACTCTCTAACCGTTTAACCGGATATTTGAACCTCGTCCACGAACAACCGCCCACGCCTGCTAGCGCCAACGAGCCTGCCATTTCACGACGGGGGTGACAATCGATTCCGGCCGGGTCCTTAACTCCTCAACCCGACTGCTCGGGCTTGAATCCGGAAAGGTCTTTCCAGGGACGTCGCAGTTTCAGTTGAAACCAGACGCTAGAGAAAACGGAACTCTTCCCCAAGTGGAATAGAATGACGTACCCGCCGCATAGTGTCAAGGTAGAAACTCAAGTTGTGGAGGGTATTTAAGACCTGAGCCAGCAGTTCATTGGCAGCATAAAGATGCCGCAAATAGGCCCGGGAATAGCGCCGGCACACGCAGCAGCCGCAATTCGGATCGAGGGGACCGGCATCCTGAGCGTAGCGCGCCTGTTTGATGGAAATTTTTCCTTCGGAAGTGAACAGCAGGCCGTGGCGCGCTGCCCGAGTAGGCAAGACGCAATCCATCATGTCGACGCCGAGGCGGGAGTACTCGACGATCTCCTCGGGCGTGCCCACGCCCATTAAGTAGCGAGGTTTGTCTTTGGGCAAGTGTTCGAGGGTGGCTTCGACCACTTCGCGGGAATGCTCCCGAGGCTCGCCAACGCTGAGGCCGCCGATGGCATAGCCGGGGAATCCGATTTCAATAGTCCGCTCGGCAGATTCTTTTCTGAGAGCCAGATCCATGCCGCCTTGCACTATCCCGAAGAGAGCTTGAGTAGGGTCTGAGTTTCCACTGTCCAGTTTCCGGTTTGCAGTGTCCTCGACGCTAGAAACTGGGCCCTGGACACTGGAAACTCTCTTCCAAGGCACTTCATGCTTGTGCTCCTCGAAGTACTTCTTGCTGCGCTCCGCCCAGCGCAAGGTTAATTCCATGGAAGCGCGCGTGCGGGAGCGGTCAGCGGGGTACTCCGTGCATTCATCGAAGGTCATGATGATGTCGCCACCCAGGCCAATTTGCACGGCCATCGATTTCTCCGGACTGAAAAAGTGCGAGGAGCCGTCGAGATGCGAACGAAACGTCACACCTTCGTCGTTCACTTTGCGAAGCTCGTTCAGGCTGAAAACCTGGAAGCCACCGGAATCGGTGAGGATGGCCCGCGGCCAGGCCATGAATCCGTGCAGGCCTCCGAAGTTTCGGATGGTTTCGACGCCTGGACGCAGATAAAGGTGATAGGTATTGCCGAGAAGAATCTGGACGCCAAGTTCTTCCAGAACATCCTGCGGTACGGCTTTCACGGTTCCAGCCGTGCCTACCGGCATAAACACGGGAGTTTCGATCTCGCCATGCGGCGTAAGCAGGCGGCCGCCGCGGGCTGCGCCGGCCTGGGCCACGACATGAAATTCAACGGACATTCTGGCGATTGTAGCAACGCGACTGTGATCATTGGCTAGTGGTCGGTGGCCAGCAAAGTCACGAGCTCACCGCGCACGTTGCCATCTTCCAACACTAACTTGCCGATGCTCACCGGAAGTTTGAATCGTCGCGGGCCGGCGCTGCCGGGATTGAAATAGAGCACTCCCTCGCGCGCCTCTTGTCTGGGAACATGACTGTGGCCGCTGACCACGACCGCAAATCCTGCAGTTTTGGGCTTAAGATCCAACTGCGCTAAATCATGAAGAACGTGGATGGAGATGCCGTGAAGTTCGAGAACATCGGCTTGCGGCAGATTGCGCGCCCAGGCAGCTTTGTCGACGTTGCCGCGCACGGCGGTGACAGGAGCAATTGCGCCGAGTTGCGCAATGATGTCGGGCCCGCCCACATCGCCGGCATGAATAATACGATCCGACCCGCGCAGAGCTTCGACTGCCTCGGGGCGCAGCAGGCCGTGGGTATCGGAGATAACGCCGATCAGGATGGAACACCTTCAGGTTGCATCTTTAGCGCGTCTGGCGCTTCCACGGACTAGGGTGTTTTGGTTCGTACACTCCTACTTTGCCACCCCCGGGAAGAGTGAGGCTGGCGAGTTTTCCCCAGCGCTGTTCACTTACATCCGAGACCTTAACATTCTTCGATCTTAGATCTTTCAAGGTCGCCCCAAGATCGGCGCACATGAGGTAAAGCTCGTGACGGTCATTGCTTTCGGAATCATGGAACGCGGCTTCCAGTGGTGGCATGGCGAAAATCAACCAGCCGTGGCCAGCATCGACGGACGGGAATCCAAGCACATCGCGGAAGAAGGCCCGGTCCGCTTCCGAATTCTTCGTGTAAATCACGATGTGCGCGCCGTTGATCAATGGCAGACCTCCGGTCTGCGGATGGTGATGGTCATAGTCTCATTTGTGCGGCTGAGTTCGCAACCGGAACCGCCGGCCATTCGGCGGCGAACCTCCAGCGTACTAAACTTGTGCATTCTGACTTCCGCCTTCGCCATTCCTCTTCATTCTTTCTACAAACTTGCCAATGCTAACGATGGCGCGGCTCACGGTGCCGCGGCCAATTTCCTGGGCGTCGTCGTGCGCCGTTACTCCCAACACGTAGAAGCGCTCATCAGACGATTCCAGCACCGCCTCGGCCCGGATGTGCGAGCCGATGCCGCTCGCGGCACGGTGCTGGATGTTGATCGAGGTCCCCACGGTAATCTCATCGCCCTCGCAGTAAGACTGGAGCGCAAGAAAGGCCGCGGTCTCCATCAGCCGGATCATGTCGGGAGTGGAATAAACCGGCGGCAATTCGGGATGGTGCGCGGTCAATGTATGTTTGAACTCGACAGTCTCCTGCGCCTCGCCGCGCGCCCCGATAGGGATCTCCTTCGCCATGCTGATCGAGTTGTTTTCCTTTCGGACCCTACAGGCAAAGAACCAATGACTGCGGGAGACGCCGCAGAAATCATTGGCTCATGATGCTTTTGATGTGGGGCTCACGCTGCGCAGGTCATCCTAGCCGCATCAATACCGTCCAGAGCCTGCCACAGCAACCGGGCTGTGTTCTCGGCCGCGTCCAACGCCGCCGGTGCCGTTTCCGGTTTCGCTGCTAAGCGCTTCTCCAGTTGCTCACGCCAGACGTGGGCATGGTGGACATCAGCTGTGGCGTGGACGTCGAAATAGCCGCAGGTCTTGTCGTCGGCGCCGTACATTTCGCGCAGCCCTCGTTCCTTTTCTTTAGCCACCCGCGGAACCTGGGATTCGTAGGCGTAAAACGAAGCCAAGGCTTCCTCGGCGGTGCCTTCACTGGAAACTTTGTGGAAGTACCGCATCAATTCGCCGATCTGCTTGACCGGCAAATGCCAGTGCATGTCTCGTCTTGCCCCCATCCCTTCGGCAAAATCGAGCCAAAGCTCAGCGTGGGGCACGGCATCCTTCCCAGATTTGCCCGCACTGCCCTTCTCGTCAACCATATTGGCCAGCACTGCCCTCCTCAGTTCACCGTCGTCCAGACGCAGGGCAAACTCGGCCAGGTAGCAGGGAAACGCTTGGACATGGTGATAGTAGTGGCGGGCATACTCCCGCAGATCATCGCGCGTCAACTCGCCCGCTTCCCATGCCCGATAAAACGGATGACAAAGCAAGTCGTACCTGGCGATTGCTGCTTCGAGCTGCTCGAAGAATTGCGTGCTAGTCATGATTCCCCCTGGGAGTTTCTGGTATGAGCCATTACTATACGGTCGGCCTTGCACGGCGGCAAGTGATTGGGATCACGAAGGCAGTCAACTTGTTAGAATGAAAGCACAAAGCTCGCCACGGTAAAAGACTGGGGATGAGGCTTGGGTTAGCCGGTTTCGTAGATCGTCTCCCTGATGCAGTTCACGGAACAATTCGATGTGGTTGTCGTCGGCGCCGGCCACGCCGGATGCGAGGCCGCGATGGCGGTGGCGCGCATGGGATTGAAGACCGCCCTCTACACGCTGAACGTCGACCTGATCGCGCAGATGTCGTGCAATCCCGCCGTTGGCGGCATCGCCAAGGGACATCTTGTGCGCGAAGTCGATGCGCTTGGCGGAATCATGGCCGAGATCACAGATGCGGTGGGCATCCAATTTCGTCTGCTGAACACTTCACGCGGCCCCGCCGTATGGTCGCCGCGCGCGCAGTGCGACAAGCAAGCTTATCGACTCAAGATGCGTGAGGTGCTGGAGTCGCAATCGAATCTGAAGATCAAGCAGGCGGAGGTGGTAGAACTGATTGTGGATGTACCAGGTACCGCGTGCCCGGTACCTGGTGCGGCAGATGGGCCGGAACTCGGTGCACGGTACACGGTACTAGGAGTCAAACTTCGCGACGGCCGCACGGTTGGCGCAAAGGCCGTCATCATCACGACTGGCACGTTTCTGAATGGGCTGATTCACTGCGGAGAGCAGCAGTATCCCGCCGGACGTTCGGGGGAACCGAATGCGGTTCTACTCGGCGAGTCTCTGAAAAAGCTTGGCCTGCGCGGCTGCCGCTTAAAGACGGGAACGCCGCCGCGGCTTGACGGGCGCTCTATCGACTGGTCGCGCTTCGCGCTGCAGCCCGGCGACGCCGACCCAACGCCGTTTAGTTTTCGCACCAAGCGCTTGGCACATCACGACTCGCAGGTTCCCTGCTATATTGCGTGGACCTCGCCCGAAACCCATCGCATCATCCGGGAGAACGTGCACCGCTCGCCGATGTATAGCGGGCAGATAAAGTCGATCGGGCCACGCTATTGCCCGTCGATAGAAGACAAGATCGTGAAATTTCCTGACAAGGAAATGCACCAGCTCTACCTCGAGCCCGAGGGCCTGAACACGCACGAAATCTACGTCAACGGCATGAGCACTTCGTTGCCGGTGGAAGTGCAGCTTGCGATTTTGAAGTCGATCCCCGGTCTCGAAAACGCCGAGATGCTGCGTCCCGGCTACGCTATCGAGTACGACTCGATCGATCCAACCGAACTTCAGCGCACTTTGGAAACGAAGAAGATTGCCCATCTTTTTCTCGCCGGCCAAATCAACGGAACGTCTGGTTACGAAGAAGCCGCTTGCCAGGGGCTGATGGCGGGCATCAACGCGGCGTTGCAGGTGAAGGCGGAGCCACCGCTGATCCTTGACCGAACCGAAGCTTATACGGCGATCCTGATCGACGACTTGATTTCCAAGGGCACGAACGAGCCTTACCGGATGTTTACTTCACGGGCCGAATTCCGTTTGCACCTGCGCATCGACAACGCCGATCGCCGGCTCACGCCCCATGGCCGCCGCGTGGGCTTGATTTCTGATGACGCTTGGGATGACTTTCAAGCCAAAAGGCAGCGGCTGGAGCACATGAGGAAGTTGCTCGTAGCCACAAAACTGACGTCTGAAATGGCGGACAAAATTGCGGCTTGTCATTCCATTGAGCGAAGCAATGAGGAAGCTGCTGTCCCCGGGGGCACAACAGAACGGACTCACGACTGGAGCTCTACAGTTGGTCAGACCCTCGCGCAACTGCTTAAGCGACCTCAGATTACGATCGAGGAGTTGGCGCCGGTTCTGCGTGCTTTGGATCCTTCATTCTTTGAAAGAGGCGACATTCGTGCGAAATCCCGCGAATCCGTGGCTACGCTCTCCTCGGAAATCCGGAACGAACTGAAGTCGGTGGAAACGGAGATCAAGTACGAAGGCTATTTGCTGCAACAGCAGCGGGCCATGGAGCGAATGAAGAAGTCGGAACAACGCGCCATCCCTGACTGGTTCAACTACCGTTCCGTGAGCGGGTTGTCGCGCGAGGTGCAGGAAAAGCTCACCCATGTGCAGCCACGAACCCTTGCGCAGGCCTCGCGTATTCCTGGAGTGACGCCGGCAGCAGTGTCGCTGGTGAATGTTTACATTGAAATACAGGCGCGGCGGCGCGAGCAAGCAGCCGCGATTTAGTTACGGGTCTTGGGTCCGAGGGGCTAGATTTAGAGCTTGGCTCTTAGGTATCGGGTCTTGGGGGTTAAGCGTCTCCCGGGAAGTGAAAGCCTGAGACCTGAGACCTAAGACCTGCGACCTAAGACCCGATGCCTCCTGCGGGAAATTAATACTCCGTTAACAATCAGAGCTTACCCAACAGTTAATATCTCCCGCATGCCGCAAGATTTCCTACACATTGACGACCAGCCCGGAGCGCAGCCAGGGCAGCGGGTTCTACGCCTGGAAGGCGCGCTCGTAATGACCACTATGTTTCAGTTCCAGGCCACGGTTCGAGCTGACACTTCGCGCTCGTTGATCATTGATTTCACCAAGGTTGCTTACGTGGATTCGGCCGGCATCGGGGCGCTCGTGGGTGCCTACGTCACGCGGCAACATGGCGGCCGAAATCTGGCGCTGGTGGGAGTGAGCGAGCGCATCCACAACGCCCTCAAAATCACCCACGTGGAGCAGTTCTTCCGCTTTTTCGACTCCGTGAGCCCTGCGGAACGGGCATGAAAGTGATCAGGGGCCAGAAAACCCTCAGGGCTTAATGGTGACTGACCACGCGACCGCTGATCACTAGCCACTGATGTTTGACGGCTTTTGTTATCCCTCCTAAGATGAGCTTTCCCATTCAATCCATTCATGACCGGCCAAACCATCTCGCATTACCGCATCATCGGCCAGCTGGGAAGCGGCGGCATGGGAGTGGTGTACGCGGCCGAAGACCTTGATCTGGGGCGGCGGGTCGCGCTGAAGTTTCTGCCGCCGCAACTCTCCCGCGACCAGAATGCGCTGGACCGTTTCCTGTTTGAGGCTCGAACCGCCTCGGCGCTCAACCATCCCAACATCTGCACCATCTACGCGGTGGAAAAAGTCCAGCTGGAGAACCAGATCCAGTCGTTTATCGCGATGGAATTGCTGGAGGGCGAAACTCTAGACCGTCGCCTTAGCTCCGGGGCGTTGCCGGTAGACCGACTGGTCGAGTGGGGGATTCAGCTGGCGGACGCGCTCGACGCCGCGCACGCCAAGGGAATTATCCATCGCGACATCAAGCCGGCAAACATCTTCGTCACGCAGCGTGGACCGGTGAAAGTTCTGGACTTTGGGCTGGCCAAGCTGGCGCGTCCGGAGATGGAGATGGAAACCATCGGAGCCACGCAGAATTCTCCCCGCCCGGCGAATCTGACCAATCCGGGTGCTACCGTGGGCACGATTTCATACATGTCGCCGGAGCAGGCACGGGGCGAAGAATTGGACCCGCGCACGGATCTATTTTCTCTAGGTGTCGTGATCTACCAGATGGCCACGGGGCGGATGCCGTTTCCCGGCGCAACATCGGCGGTGGTCTTCCACGCCATTCTTGAACTTGATCCGGCCCCGGCGCTGCAGTTCAATCCCAACCTGCCGACCAAACTGGAAGAAATCATCGCCAAGGCTCTAGAGAAAGACCGTGACCTGCGCTATCACTCGGCCGGCGACTTGCGCGGAGACCTGAAGCGGTTGAAGCGAGGTCTGGAGTCTGGGCGCAAGCCGACGCAGGTGGCGTCTACCAGCTCTCCGTCTGCGAGTGTTCCCCGAGTTTCAACCGCGTCCTCATCGGCAACTGCTGCGGGTATCCTGCCAGCTCAGCAAGCTTCGGGAAGCTCGGCTGCGATCTCCGTTGCCCGGCAACATAAAATCAGCACCGGAGTTGTGGCGGGGATTGTATTGGCACTGGTGTCGGCGGCGACCTATGGTGTCTATGCTTACGTGACGCGTACGCGCCCTGCTCCCTTCCAAAATTTCACAGTCACCAAGGTGACCGACGGGGGCAAATCGGTCTTAGCGGCGCTGTCTCCCGATGGCAAATACATCCTGAATCTGGTGCGCGACAACGGCCTAGCCAGTCTCTGGCTGCGCAGTGTACCCACGAACAGCAACACGCAGGTTGCCCCTCCGGCCGACCTTTATTACAACGCCCTGCGCTTCTCTCCAGATGGCAATTATTTCTATTTTGGCCGCAGCGACCCCGGCAATCCAGACCTGAAGTTTCTGTATCGCGCTCCGCTGCTTGGTGGCGCGGGCCAGAAACTGCTCGCCGACCTGGACTCAAACATCACGTTTTCCCCCGATGCACAGAAGTTTGCGTTTATGCGCTACGACAATCCGGAGCATGGCAAGTACGAGCTCATCATCCGGCCGGTAGAAGGGGGAGATGAGAGGGTGCTCAGCCGCGGTCCGACCAGCGACGGCTTGTACCAACCGACGTGGTCGCCTGACGGAAAGACCATTGTTTGCCAAATGCTCGATGTGGCGAATGGATTGATCAGACTGGTAGCGATCGACACAGCCAGCGGCCAGAGTAAGGCTTTCTTCAGCACGAACGAGCGCATTTTCGACAAGCTGTCATGGATGCCCGACGGCAGCGGCGTGCTGGTCCTGGGGAAGGAGCAAAGCTCAAATTTCGCGCGTACGCAAATCGGCTTCATTTCTTATCCCAAGGGCGTGTACTCTCCGGTCACGCGTGATACGCACAGTTACTCGGATCTCAGCGTCTCCAGCAGCGGACACATTCTCGCAGCGGTGCAGAATGAATACCGTTGGAATTTGCAAGTTATGCCCGCTGGCGCGCAGGCGGCGCAGGTGAGGCAGGTCACCTCCGCTGAAGCCGATACTAATTTTACCTGGACGCCGCAGAACCAGTTGATATCCGATCAGGCGAATGTGCTGAATCTGATCGATCCGGGAACGGGCAGCAAGACCGTGATTCCGGGTCAGGCAGTAGGCGGCGCCCCGTCGGCCTGCGGCGAAGGCGGGTTCATCGTCTTCGTAAGGTTCCAGGGCGGAGTGCAAAACATCTGGCGCATGGACGCGATGGAAAGCAATTTCAAACAGGTTACAAATGGCAAGTTGGACGTCGATCCAGTGTGCTCGCAGGATGGCAAGTGGGTGTTCTTCAAAGAGCGTGGCGGAGGACAGAATCTGGCCAAAGTGCCGATCGATGGCGGAGCCGCACAGGTCATTTCGCGGTCGCCGATCTCGGGCGCTTTTGACATCTCCCCTGATGGCAAACTTGCCGCTTTTGCCACACTGCAACATTCCGGAGAGCACAAAGAAATGCTCGCCGTGGAGCAAACGGACGGCAGTGCGGCGGCGAAGCTGGTGGAGTTCGAGCGCCCGCGCTCGGGCCGGCTGCACTTTTCGCGCGACGGGAAGGCAGTAATTTTTCCCTCGCGCGAGACGGGCGTCGACAACCTGTGGCTGCAACCGCTGGATGGCTCCAAGGGAAAGCAGATTACGGATTTCGCTTCCGAACACATTTTCGACTTCCATTGGTCGTTTGGTGGAAAACAGTTGGCTTTGGTTCGCGGTCACACGGATGCGGATGTCGTGCTGATTCGCGATCAGAAGTGAGCCATCGGGTGATCTGATGCTCGGGTCGTCGGGTGATCTAAGAACGCTGCGCTGTGATTTTTCAGGGCTCCGCGATCGCCCGATTTCCTCGGAGCAATTCAAAAGGGCGGCCATCTGGCCGCCCTTTTGCCTGTTCGGATTGTTAACTGCGAAGTGGTTTAGGCACCCTTCACGTTCTCGGCCTGCCAGCCCTTCGGGCCTTTGACCACGTCAAACTGCACCTGCTGACCTTCCTGCAGGCTGCGAAATCCGCTCGCCTGAATGGCCGAGAAGTGCACAAATACATCTTCACCGTTCTGGCGGCTGATGAAGCCGTAGCCTTTGGCGTCGTTAAACCACTTCACTGTTCCTGTTTCCATGGTGTTGCTATGTTCCTTTGTCTTGATATAGCGCTGAAACTTTGGAAGGGTTCTTCTGCAGGCAGGTCACGCGCTGGTAAGCGGAGAAACTGGGTACTGCGAAAAACTCTAAAGTCAAACGCAAGCAGATTGTATTTCAAGTGCCCCAAAATAGCTACAGGTTTTCTCTTGTTTGGCGTGTAAGTGATTTACATTCAGCTAGTTGAACCGCCTTCGCGAAACCGGGCGATTCCCGACGTCTCAAGTTGTCCGAAAGCAAATGACAGCCGCAAAAACGGTATTATCTAAGACATGCATTTCCGCAAACTTCTAATCCTGGCTGCTTTGGTAGGTCCGGCATGGGCCGGCGTGGTGGAGGATGTCCGTGGCGCCCTGGCTCAACATAGCTTCACGGCCGCCGATTCGGAACTCGCGTCCTACGTCGCCAAGAACGGCGTCACCGGAGAATATGTCGAGGCCCACTCGTGGATGGCGCGCGCCGCCCTCAGCGACCGCAACTACGATCAAGCCGCCGCTTACGCCAAACAAACGAAAGCTTTAGCGCTGCAGGCGCTCAAGCAGCGCCCGCTGGATTCCGAACCGCACTTGCCCATCGGACTAGGCGCGGCAATTGAAGTACAGTCGCAAGTGCTGGCGGCTCGCGGCCAGCGCGCTCAAGCCATTGCCGTTTTGCAAACCGCGCTGCACACCTATGGCAACACTTCGATCCAGGCGCGTTTGCGGAAGAATTTGAACCTGCTTTCCTTTGAGGGACGGCCCGCCCCTGCGCTGCGAGCTGAGCAGTTCCTCGGATCGAAGCCTCCAGTGCTTTCCCAACTGAAGGGTTCGCCGGTGTTGCTTTTTTTCTGGGCACACTGGTGTGGGGACTGCAAAGCGGAGGCGCCTATCGTCACGCAGCTGCGCTCCGAATTTGCCGCCAAGGGATTGACGGTACTCGGTCCGACCCGGTTCTATGGCTATACGGCGCAAGCGGAGCACGCCTCTCCGAGTGATGAACTCGCCTACATCGATGCTGTCCGCCACCGCTTCTACGGTGGGCTGCTGGACATGCCCGTTCCCATCAGCAAGTACAACTTCGATGTGTACGGGGCATCGACCACACCCACAATTGTGCTGCTGGACCGCACGGGCAAGGTGGCGATGTATCATCCGGGGGCGCTGCCGTATGACCAACTGAAAGGCGAGATTGAGAAAGTTATGGCGCGCTAGAAATTCTCAGGCGGCTTCGACCTCCCTCAGCGCTCCCGTCTTTACATCGTAAATAAATCCCCGCACTGGAATATGTTTCGGAATCCACGGGTGCGACTTCACCCGAATAACCTGCTGGCGCAGGTTCGCTTCAAGGTCGTCGAAGGCATGGAAACGGGAAGGCTCGATCGCGATGGCGCCCATCTTGTTGGTGAGGTGCGCCCTCATCTCGTATTCCCGCACCTTGAGCAAACCACAGTCGGTGTGATTGATGATGATGAACTCCTGGGTGTCGAGCAGGTGATGCGAAACGATCAGCGAGCGCAAAGCGTCTTCGGTGGCAATCCCGCCCGCGTTGCGGATCATGTGCGCGTCCCCCGGTTGCAGTCCCAGGCAACGCTCAAAAAGAATTCTGGAGTCCATGCACGCAAGCACCGCCACCCGGCGGCGTGGTTTGACCGCCAGATCTCCCAAATCAAAGTTCTTCACGAATTCCTGATTGGCTTTCAGCAGTTCGTCGGCGACTGACAAATTCCTTACCCTCGTTTAAGTTTTGCGCCCGATTGATTTTTCCTGCTGCAGGGTCGGCCGCTGGTTGTTGCCCTAGTTTAACCGCTACAATCGGCCCGTGAATATCGACGACACGATCGTCGCCATCGCCACTCCGCCCGGTCGAGGAGGAATCGGCGTGGTGCGTATTGCGGGGCCACAAGCTCGGCGCATCGCCGAGCCGATGCTGCGTCTGAGACACGAGATGGAGCCGGGACGGGCGATCTTTGGAGAACTCGTCGAGCTAAGTGGTGAGACTGCCGAGCTACACTCGAGCGGACAGCCGGGGGCGGCTGTCCCTACACGCATCGACGAAGTGGTGGTTACCTACTTCGCAAAGCCGCATTCCTACACAACGGACGACATCATCGAAATTGCGGCTCATGGCTCTCCAGTCGCCCTTCGCCATATTGTCGGGATGTGCATTTCTGCGGGTGCGCGCCTCGCCGAGCCTGGCGAGTTCACCATGCGCGCGTTTCTAAATGGCCGCATCGACCTCACCCAAGCCGAGGCGGTGCGTGACCTGATCGACTCGCAGACTCTTTTCCAGGCGAAGGTCGCCGCCCAGCAGCTTGAGGGAGCTCTTTCCAGGCGCTTGCAGCCGATCAAACAAAAGCTGGTTGAGTTGATCGCGGTGCTTGAGGCTGGCATCGATTTTGCCGAAGATGACATCTCTGTTCTTCCCGATCCTGTGATCGTCCAGCGCATATCCACTGTGCGCCAGCCTCTCGAGCAGCTTGCCGCGACTTTCGCGTACGGAAAGATCGTGCACCAGGGACTAACGCTCGCGATTGTGGGAAGCCCCAATGTGGGCAAGTCCAGTCTCTTCAATCGTCTGGTCGAAAGCGAGCGCGCCATCGTCACGTCGACTCCGGGAACCACGCGCGATCTGGTGAGCGAGACCGTCGCCATCGGCGGCATTCCGATCCAACTCGTCGACACAGCCGGAATCAGGCAGGCGCTCGACGAAGCCGAGTCCATCGGCATCCGGAAATCCATGGAAGCCTTGGCGGACGCTGACTTGGTGCTAGTTGTTCTGGATGCTTCGCAGCCAACCTCCGTGGAAGACGAGGAACGGCTGCGGCAAACACAGAGTCATCGGGCAATCGTTGTGGGGAATAAATGCGACCTGCAGTACAGTGGTCAGTGGTCGGTGGCCAGTGGTCAGATTCCAGTGGTTCGAGTGTCTGCTCTAACGGGCGAAGGCATCCCCGAACTACGCAGGGAAATTCTGCGCCACATTGGTGGCGAGACGGGTGCGCAATCCGAAGCCGGCTTCCTCACAAATGTCCGCCATCAGGGATTGGTAAAAGATTCACTGGGGGGGTTGGACGCCGCTATTGCCGCGGTTGCTGGCAAAGTCCCGCACGAGATGTTGCTGCTCGATCTCTACAGCGCGCTTCGGCCGCTGGACGCAATCACCGGCGCGACCACAGCCGACGATATCCTCAACCTGATCTTCAGCACGTTCTGTATCGGAAAATGAAGCGGGCCCAGAATAAGTTGCCGCTCTGTTATGCGACCCTAAGCCTGGCGATGACCATCGTACCAGACCCCTCAGATTGAATCTCCAGGCTGCCATCGAGTTGGCGGAGGCGCTCTAGCATACCGCCGAAGCCAATGCCGGCGCGACCCGATTCAAGTAGCTCCCGTCGCTTCCCCTTCGGAATTCCCTTCCCGTTATCGTGGACTTGAACCGTGAGCCGGTCCTTTTCCGGATACAGGCCGATGGTGGCCGTATCGCTTCCGGAATGACGATGAATATTGGTTAGACACTCCTGGACGATCCGGAAAATGGCGATTTCAACCTCGTCGGGCAGGCGGCCGAAGTCGGAGGGAATGTCGAGATCGACCTTTATCTTGCTGCGTTCGGAGAAGCCATCCACGTACCAGCGAAGCGCCGAGGCGAAACCAGCCACATCGAGCAGCGGAGGATGGAGCAGATGAGAGATGGTACGAATCTCCTTGGAAACTTCTTCGACCAACATGGCATTCTCGGAGACGGCTCTGGCCCCTCGGCATCAAGTTTATGAGCTTGCGATTGCACCACGCTGATATTCATGCCGATTGCGGCGAGCAACTGCCCCACGCTGTCGTGCAGTTCCCGGGCGATGCGCTTCCGTTCATCGTCCTGCATGCGCTGAAAGCGCGAGGCCAGGTCCACCTGCTCTTTTCTGGCGGTCAAGTCAGTGATCAGAACTCCAGTGGCCAGCTTATCTCTGGACAACAAGCTGAGTGAGAAATGAGCGGCAATGGGACTGCAACCTCGCGAGTGAACACGGAGCTTCCGAAGATTCATGGTGCATCGCGAGCTCCCCACTAAACAAGCCGGATCCCCCAGGCAGACCCGGCTTGCCTAGAAGCTGAAACGAGCCTGCAGTTGCACTGTCCTGCTGCCCAAGGCGCCGGTGGCTACACCAAAGTCCGAGTTCGGAGTCACCACGCCGGTGGGAGTTACGGAACCCAGATTGGCATCGATCGACGCCAGGTTGAGATTCGTCTTGTTGAACAGGTTGTAAACGTCGGCTCGGATTTCGAACCGCGCATTCGGGGATCACGGATTGTTCCACACAGGGAAGCGCGAAACTGCGCATGCGCGCTTCCGACCAGAAAAAATGTGACTGCTAACAGCGTAATGACAAAGACCGGCAAATTTCGATACAGCATAAAGGGCTCCTGCCATTGAAAAATGGCGGACTTACGAGCTTGGAAAGATCAACGAGTCAATCCGCGGTTGAGTTGGCGATAATCTTCTAAGCGGGAGATTGAGATGAGGAGGGAAAGAGCAAGGTTGCCGTAACCAGTCGGCCGGAAGAGAACCTTGAGCGGAAAAGGGATCGATCAGCGAGCGGAGGTGGTGGAGGCCTTGGCCGCGTTGTCCGGCTGGAAGCCAATCTTGTCCAACATGGGTTGGATCTCCGGATTCGACATAAATAATTTCCAGATCAATCCGGTGCGATAATTTTCCACCATGACCACGATTGGGGCCTGGTCCAGCCCCATGTAGACGGGAGAGAACCAATTCTGCGTAAGGTTGAAGGCGTCGCGCGGTCCATAAACTCCCCACAGCCGGTCTCCGAGCTGGCGATAAAAAAACTTCAGCGCCGCCATGGAAGCCTCGGGCGTGTAGGGGAACGAAGAGAGCGCCCCGGTCGGGGTGATCGTACCGTTGTCGGTCGCACGGTCGGGGGCGTGGGCTAAATAACCTAACTGATCGTCGCTCGCCGTCAAGCCCCAGTCATCAGGACCATAACCCAGAAAGTGGCCGGGATTCGACTCGCAGTAAGCCAGATCGATGAGGGCGAGATTGCGGTTGTTGTCAAAATAATCGGTGTACCGGTCGTGGATGCCTTTGGGATCAAAACCCAGGAACGAATATTGCGTGAAAAACAACGGGCCGCCGGTGCCGACACCCACGTCGAGCTTGATGCCGAAGTAGGTGTGGCCGTTGACATAACGATCGCCTTCGTTGGACCCCGACCACCCGCTGCGGTATGCGATCGCAGCTTCCGACTGCCCGGCCCATCCCGTGTAATAAAGGCTGGCTGGAACGCCATGCGTGGGCGATGCGATGGCCAACAGGTAAGTAATCATGGTTTCGTTGAATCCAGTCAGCCGGTGATCAATGAACCAGGACCATTGTGCAGACCAGTGCCACAACAGCGCGTTGTTTTGAGGATCGCGCCGGTACCAATCCCACTCCACGGTTTCCCAAAGGTGGGTAATTCGTTGATAGACACTTTGGCCGACCTCGCCGTCACCCTTAAAGTAGCGGCGCGCGGCCAACAATCCTGCCATCAGAAATGATGTCTCCACCAGATCGCCGCCGTTATCAAACATGCCAAACACCAGCATGGTCTGCGCCGTGTCGCCATTCATGAAGTGCGGCCAGGCGCCGTGATAGCGAGGAACTTTTTCGAGGAAATCCAAAATCTTCGTCAGACGCTCAAGTCCCTGTTCCCGTGTGGTGAAGCCACGATCTACTCCCACGATGAGGGCCATGATGCCGAATCCGCTGGCTCCCGTCGCGACAATGCGCTCATCTCCAGGAATATTTTCCAGTGTCGCCCCGGCGACAGGATGGGCTCCCTCCCAGTAATAACGAAAACAGGCTTCCTGCAACATGGTCAGCAATTCATCATCGGATAATTCTTTGGTCGAGGCCGTCACCGGCCCCGAAAGGGCAGACTGCCGGTAAGAGCGATCCACTGCCTTAATCCGGTAGGTCGCGGTCACTCCCGATCGCCCAATAAAATCGGTGTAGCGATTGATGTCTGCACTCTGAATGCCGATGGGCTGGAACTTGTGCTTCCCGATCGAACGATAGATGGCATAGCTTTGTAATTCGGGATCGGCAACCGGATCCCAACTGACGTCAACGTGCCGATCGTAGCCTGTGGCTTGCACATTTTTAGGTGATCGAGGAGGGCTGCGCACCTCGGGAGCCACGGGCGTAGCAGCCGTCCGGTCGTCGATCTTGATCTCGTCGATGATTAGTGTGTGAGGCGTGTCATCCGCAGCCCCCTGACTAAAATACAAGCTGTGCAACTCCCGCGCCTGAAAGGGATGGACAGAAGCAGTTTCAAACTCACTGAGCGGCAGCCTTACCTGGAACCAGCGTTTGGCGGGCACGTCGCCCGAAATGGTTTCGAGCTTTACCGGCACCGTAAAATTGTGCTGTTCATCCTCCAGTTGCAATAGCGGAAGATCTGCGGCTGGAATCGTCTCCGGTGAGTAACACCACATATAGAGCGTATCGCCGCGGAAATCCGTTAAGCGGTTGCGCATGCTGACCACCCGCAACTCTGTTTCCCAGCTTCCGCCCGTCACGGAACGCCACTGCAGGCGCAAAGCATTCGGCGCGGTAAAGAAGTTTTTCTTTTCGACGGGAAGGGCGCCAGACAAAAGTTCGATCGTGCTGGGAAACACCGCTCTCCCGCTGCTGTAATAGTAGTAGTCGGGGGTTATGCTGTTATCGAACACCACGTGGTTGTAGTAGTCCGTGGGCGCAGCCGCACAGCAGGGCAAAACCATCAGGATTAAGAAGTGAAAAAGGCAGAAAAACGAACGCACGATTGCTCCCGCTCTTGGCAGATGGAGAGAGTTTTTGGCACCCAGACTGGCAGTTTAACATAGCGGAATGTCGGCGCTTCTCCGATAGACCCAGGCTTGATGGTAAATTCAGGAATAGCGTTTGGCGTCAGCCCCTTACGCCTAATACGGTTGGCGTTGATCTGAGGACCATGTCCAGTTGACGACGAAGATCCCTGCCTTGAGCTCCCCACTTTCAGAGCGGTCCACAGCGATCACGAAGAAACAGATGGTCGGCGTCCTGCTTCTGTTTGCCGTGGTGTATATCGGATCACTTTTTTCTCCCGGACTGCAGGACGATGCCGATTCAACACATGCGGAAGCGGCGCGGGAAATGTCGGTCACGCACGACTACGTGACGCTGAAAATCAATGGTAACCGCTATCTGGAAAAAGCTCCGCTCATGTACTGGGCGGTTTCTCTGTGCTACTTCTTATTCGGCACGAACGAATTCGCCGCGCACTTGCCGGTCGCGCTCTCGATGTTGCTGCTTGTGCTGCTGGCTATGCGCTGGGGACGTGGCGCTTTCGGCGATCGCGCAGCGCTCTACGCGGGACTCTTTATCAGCACCGCCGCCGGTTGCTACCTCTTCACGCGCATTCTGATACCAGAGTCGATCCTTAGTTTCTTCATCGCCGCATCATTCTATTTTTTTGTTACCGCGCTCGAAGACGGCGCTCCGTGGCGCTGGTACGGCGGCTACGCCTCGATGGCGCTGGCGGTGCTCACCAAGGGGCTGCTGGCCGTTGTCGTGGTCGGGTTGGCGTTGGGGCTCTACGTTGCGGTCAGCGGCGAGTGGAGGCGCTGGCGCGAGTTCCATCTGTTCACGGGCACGCTGCTCTTCCTGGCGGTTGCCGCTCCCTGGCATATTCTTGCGGGCATTCGCAATCCGCGTTTCTTCTGGTTCTACTTCGTGAACGAACACTTCATGCGCTTCCTGGGCAAGCGCATTCCTAAGGACTACAACAAACAAACCAACTCCCTCTATTGGACGCTACACCTGGTGTGGTGGTTCCCCTGGAGTTTGTATCTGCCGGTGGCGCTGCGGCGTCCGATTTCGCAGTGGATGGCGCGCCGCAAGCTGGGAGCCGCCGAGCCGCCGCGGCCACCGCTGAATTTTCGCTCCCGAACCGAATTTCTTTGCCTGGCTTGGGCGGGAGTTACGCTGGTCTTTTTCTCGTTCTCCACCAATCAGGAGTACTACACATTCCCCGCTTATTTCCCAATCTTGTTGCTGCTTGCGGCGAGGCTCGTAGAGGAAGAAGAATCAGGCTCGCGGCGCTGGCTCGTGTGGAGTGCGGGCGTACTTGCGCTAGTCTGCATCGCGGCTTCGGCCGTGTTGACGGCAGGATTGTGGAATGCGCGCCACATCCCGTTCGTGTCCGACATTGGCACGGTCCTCGCTAAACCCAACCTGCAAGCCGAAACGCTTTCCATGGGGCACATTCTCGATCTGACCGGAGAGTCCTTCGCAGCCCTGCGCCTTCCGGCGAGCTTAGCCGCCATTGCCCTGGTGATGGGGCCAGCCTTGGCCTTCTGGCTGCGGCGGCGGGGCGCGCAACTCGCGGCGACATGGGCAACAGCCATCACCATGGCGGTGTTTCTGATCGCGGCACACATCGCTCTGGTACGCTTCGATCCGTTCCTAGGATCGCGAATCATGGCCCGGAAGATTGCTCCTGAACTAAAGCCAACCGACCGCGTCATGATTTACGGAGATCAATCGTTCGGCTCGTCGCTGCTGTTCTACTTGCGGCGGCCGATTGAACTCGTCAATGGAAATACGACGTCCATGTGGTGGGGATCCACCTATCCCGATGCTCCACATGTTTTTCTGGATGATCAAGAACTCCTGAAGGCGTGGAATTCCAGTGAGCCAGTCTTTCTTTTTGTGCCACAGCACGAGCGTGCGAAGGTGGAGGCGCTACTGCCAGCCCCCCTGCACGTCGCCAGCCAAGCATCAGGCAAGGTAATCTTTACGAACCATCCTTAGCTTCGGGAGACCACAGGAACTCCCTGCTTCACCGTCGGCAGCGAGTAACCGGACTTCACCGCATCCCTCCGGAACATCTGCACAGTTTCCTGCGAGAACTTGTGCAGATCTTTCCCCACGAGGGGAAGTTTCTTCAGAATGTCAGTGGTGGCAGTGATGACATGGCATCCAATCTCATCCGCTTGAAACACGTTAAGCAGTTCGCGCGGACTGGCCCACATGAGTTGAGCATTGGCGTCATTGACCATCGCTACGGCTTCGCGCATCAGCGGCACCGGATCGCGTCCCGTATCGGCGATACGGCCGGCAAAGACGGAAACGTAAGCTGGGGCTTCACCCTTTAATGCTCCGCACACTTTCCGCACCTGCTCCAGCGTAAGCAGAGCGGTCACGTTCAACTGAATTCCCTCGCCGGAAAGAGACCGGACCAGGTCGTAAGTTGGCACGCCCTTCGTGTTCATCACCGGAACCTTGACGAACACGTTCTTGCCCCAGGCTGCAATGAAGCGGGCCTGCTCTTCCATCTCGCCTTCTTCGTCGGCGAACACTTCAAACGAAATCGGCCGGTCGTGAATGGTCGCGAGCAGATCCTGCGCGAACCCGCGATAATCCGTCACTCCCATGGCTCGCATCAAAGTGGGATTGGTTGTGAAACCTTTGATATACGGCTGGCGATAAAGCTCAAGAATGCTGGCTTTGTCGGCCCCGTCCGCGAAGATTTTTGTGCGCAGGTCGGACACAGACTTCATGCGGGATGCGCTCCTTTGGGCGTGGAACGGATGATCCAGTCAGCCGCTTCGCGGAGTGACCCTACGCGCAAGTCGGGCATACGGTCTGGAGGTCTCTCCGAATAGCCATAATCGATAAGAATAGTCCTACAACCAGCATTATAACCGGCCTCGATGTCGCGCCAGCGGTCGCCGACCATGAAACTGGCTCCCAGATCGATATTGTGCTTGCGCGCCGCTTCCAGGAGCATTCCCGGCATGGGCTTGCGACAATCGCACTTGTCCTGATCGGTGTGGCAACAGACGAGAATATCGTCGAGCGGAAGACGTGCCGAAAGAGCCTGATGTATCGCGTCCAGCGCCGCCCGCGACTGCTTTCCTCGTCCCACATCGGGCTGGTTGGTCACCACCAGCAGTTCATAGCCGTGTGATTTCAGGTCCTGCAGCGCTTTGGGAACATCGGGAAGTATCTCCAATTCTTGCGGCGTGGGCGGCGGAAACGGCTTGCCTTCTCGAACAAAAGCCCGGTTGATTACGCCGTCTCGATCCAGGAAAACGGCGCGCCGTTTTCCGCTCGACGCCATCGACTCCCATTTGGTCGACTGAACCTTTACCGCTGGATGCGAAACCAACAGATGCCAAACCACCGCCTGGAAAGCTTCGGTGTGCGGTGTGACGTGCGCCGGATTCACCGTGGGAATCAGCACGCAAGCATCCGCAACGGTGGCGGTGTAACCGCCATCGCGGCCCACTACACCGATAATCTTTGCTCCGACCAACTTCGCATATTTGAGCGCGGCAACCAGATTCGGACTGACGTTTTGCTCAACGTTCCCACCCCCGACCGAGAAAATCAATAGTAGATCCTCGGCGCGCAAGCGACTGGTGCGCAGCCAACCATCGAAGATTGAACCCCAGCCTTCATCGTTGGCGCGCGCAGTAAGCTCCGCCACGTTGTCCGTGGGTGCATAAGCCTCAATGGCTGCAATCTTGCGAAAATCATTGACCGCATGCGAAGCATTCGCCGCGCTTCCGCCCACGCCAAGAATGAACAAGCGGCCACAGGCAGCACGAGTGTCGGCGATGAGGTCAGCGGCCTTTTCAAGGCTAGCCACATCCAGCTTCGCGATGATCTCAGTCGCCTCGGCGAGAAAATCCTGGACGAAGCTTTCCTTGTGAGAGCCACGGCTCATTTCCGCAGGGCTCCTGGTTGACTCAAGAAATTTGCCATCTCTTTTAATCCTGTGGGGGAACCGATTTCGTAAAAGCGCTCCTGCACTTCCACAGCAGCCAACTCCCCACTCTTGAGAAGCTCCGCATAAACGTCGGCCAGGTCCGTAGCATCGGTTCCAGTAAAAGCTTCCGCCCGGAAGGCGCCTAGCCCGTAGTCGATATATCTCATACGCGATGTGCGATTCTTCTTGCTGTACTCCAGGATGCGCCCCCCTTCGAATTCCACATTGCTGGCATCCCACCGCCCGTCATTACCGAACACCGTCATCAGGCCCGGCTGGTTGCTCTGCAAGAATTCCTTTTCGATCGCGGCGAAATCGCAGGGCAGGTAGGAATCGCCATATAGCACGAAAAAACTCACTCCCAGTTTGGGTAAAGCCGCGCGAATCGCTCCAGCCGTACCCAACAGCGTTTCCCCGTCATAGGAGTACTCGACCTTCACTCCGAAAGCGCTGCCATCGCCCACCGCGTCCTTAATCATCTCACTCCGATGACCGACGCACAGTGTTACTTGTTGGATGCCGCTGGTTCGCAGGAGCCGCAACTGGTGGGCGATAAACGGCTCGCCAGCGATTTGGATCAGTGACTTTGGGACTGTTTCCGTCAGCGCTCCCAAACGCGTCGCCAAACCGCCGGCAAGTATGGCCACAGGTAACATCGATCCCCTAGGAATGCGCCAGAACTGAAGTTCCGCCGAAGTCAAACTGCAAGCGCACCTCACGCAGGCCAGCGCGGCGCATGGCAGAACGAAGACGCGTTTTGTCTTCCGCGTAGAGCAGCAGAAAACCTCCGCCACCGGCGCCGATAAGTTTGCCGCCCAGCGATCCATGGACGCGTGCCAACTCGTACATCTCGTCGATGAAACCGCTGCTCATTCCCGGCGATCGCTTTTTCTTGTGCTCCCAATGGACGTGCATGAGTTCGGCAAACTTACGCAGATCGCCGGCCAGCAGCGCATCTCTGCTTTCATGTCCCAGTTGTTTAGTGAAGTGCAGATTCTCCAGCATCTCGGTGGCATTCTCCCGAGTTCGCGTGTCCTGATCGCGGAGAACTTCCCCCGCAGAACGCGACGCCCCGGTGAAGAACATCAGCAAACCATCTTCCAGATTGGCCAAAGTCTCAGCGCCAATCTTCAAGGGTTCTGCGATGACATGGTCGTCGGGCAAGAATTCGAAACAAGTGATGCCACCGAAAGCCGAAATGTACTGGTCCTGCTTGCCGACCGGCTCTTTCAGTAAATCGATTTCGATGTGGCAGGCCTGTTCAGCCAATTCCTGTGGAGGTACAAAATTCCGTTTCACGGTGTGCAACGCTCGCAGCAGTGCAGTTGTGAAGCTTCCAGACGAACCCAAGCCTGTACCGGCGGGAATGTCGGAGAGGCTAACGATCTCGAGGTACGGCCCCATTATTCCGGTCAACTTGAGAGCTTCACGAATGATGGGATGTTGAATATCCTCCCAGCGCGCGACATCTTCCAGCTTGGAGTACTTCAAGATAATTCGCGGACGAAACGCCTCGTTGATGGTGATATAAACATATCGATTGATTGCAGCGGAGAGCACGAAGCCGCCGTGCTTGCGGTAGTACGACGGAAGATCGGTGCCTCCTCCACCCAATGAGATTCGCAACGGACTTCGCGTGATGATCAAACGATAGGTTCCTTATCGGCGGGTAAGTATAGCGTACCTAACCCTCTACCCTCATAGCTCCGCCTTCACTCCGGCGTCGGCACTCACAAATTTGATCGTGGCCAACACCGCTTCCTTTATAGCCAGTCGCGGCCGCCAACCCAAAGAGCGGATGCGCGAGCAATCCAGCAGGATGAAAGGACTATCTCCGATCCAGCCCCGCTCCCCGCCCGCGTAAGTTAGCTTCGGATGCAGACCAAGATGCTCACAAATCCAGCCGATAGAGTGGTTGACCTCGCAATATTCGTCCGTGCCCAGATTGAAGATGTTCACCTTGCCGTCCGCTTTATCGATCGCGGTGAGAATCGCGTCGATGCAATCCTGCACGTACAAGTACGATTTTTTCTGCTGGCCGTTGCCCAGCACATGAAGATGTTCCGGATGCTCGGCAAGCTGCTGGTAGAAATCGAAAACATGTCCATGGGTATAGCGCTCCCCCAGGATCGATACGAATCGAAAAATGTAACCCTGCATCCCGAAGCCTTCGCAATAGGCTTGAATCAAGCCTTCCGCGGCCAATTTTGAAGCGCCGTACAAGGAAGTCTGGATCGGAAAAGGACAAGTTTCGGGCGTCGGAAAAATATCTGGCTCTCCGTACACCGAGCCTGTGGAAGAAAACACGATCCGCTTACAGCCCTGCTCGCGCATGGCCTCCAATACATTCCAGGTTGCGATGGTATTTTGATCCAGATCCTTGCGGGGATGCTCCGTACCGAAGCGAACGTCAGCGTTGGCGGCAAGGTGAACTACCAAATCGGCGCCACTTACGGCTTGCGTTAGAGCCTCGCGATCGAGCAGATCTGCCTGGTGAAGGATAAATTGAGGATGGGGGGTGGCGCTTCGCAAAAAGCGCTGCTGTCCGGTGGACATATTGTCGAAGCCAACCACGCTGTGTCCCGCAGCAAGCAGTCGATCGACCATGTTGCTACCGATGAATCCAGCCGCACCCGTAACGAAAACCCGCAATCGAACCTCCATGTTAAGAGGGAGAAACCGATGCTATTGGAAAGAGAGTCCGCTAGCTTCGATTCGAAGATGACTGGCGCAATGCGATCCGTGTTCCTTTCAATTCGAAGCGGCTGTCGCGCCACACATAACGCAACTTCAAATAGCTGGCGAACCATACGGCGAAGCCGAGCAAGTCGCGTAGCGGATAAAGCCACGGCGCACGCCGTATTTGCGGATCTCGGACCACCGTCCAGCCTACCAGCCAAGCTTCCACCAAGCGATTCACTACCGCCACGCCAAGCAGGAATTCTCCCACCTCCCAATGTCCCAGTAATCCTGCAGCGACAAATCCAAGCAGTCCGTAAGGCATCGCGAAAACCAGTCCACTCCCGAAGTGGCCTTTGGGTCGGGAATAGCGTGTAGTTTGCGCCCAGCGCAACTGGTTTTGCCACATGTGCCGAAATGATTTCTGGTTCACCACATGATTGATGATGTGACCCGACAAAAGCACGCGATAGCCGGCCTTCGCGATGAGATTGCCGATGGCGAAGTCGTAAGCAATGTAGTCCCGCAGAGCCGCATAGCCGCCAATGCTGGCTAGCGAATCCTTGCGCACCAGGGTCGTAGGACCTAACCCGAACTTCATTCCTTCGAGCAGATTCGCCACCAGCACTCCCGCCGTCATTTCCACGGACATGCCGATGGCGGTGAGGCCGGAGAAAAATCCTGCGGCATTCTTGCCCCGATAAACGCACGTCACCATGCCCACTTTCGGGTCGAGCAGAGGCGGCACGATTTCGCGCAGATAACGTGAGTCGACCTCAACGTCGCTGTCGGTTGTGACCAGAATCTCGTGGGCTGCCACCTCCGCCATGCGGTGAAACGCATAGACCACAGGGTTCGGCCAGGGGGTTCCCGTGACCAGAATGCGGGTGGGGATGTGCGGGTAGCGAGCACAAACTTCCCGCACCACTTGAAGGGCCGCGTCGTCGGCTTCGTCCGCGGCAAACAGAATTTCGTAGTTGGGATAATCCTGCCGGAAAAAGCTCTCGATGTTCTCCTTGAGTCGCGCTTCCAAACCGTGTACCGGCTTGAGCACCGAGACCGGAGGAAGGTGCGCATCGTCGGGCATGGAGCGAAGCTGCCTGCGGGTGTCCGAATGAAATCGAATAACTGCAACAGTCGCGAGGCCGAGAAATACAGCCGAAGACACTGTGCCTACGATGGCCAGCCCCAGGACGATATATAAAATCAACCACATTAAAGTTTCTTGTCCTCACTGAATTAGCGCGAGAGCGAGCGCTCTCAATTATTTCAACACTTACTTCGAAAGCCCGGCAAGCGCCTCCCGGAACATCGCATCAAAGGATCCGCCGTTGCCATTCTTCCGCACACTCCCCAGTGCTTTCTCGGCCGCAGGTCGTTGATAGCCCAGGTTCAAGAGGGCTGACAGAACGTCCTCTTCCATTGTGCTCATGACCGGAGCCGCCAGCGCGGACGGCCCTGCCGCTTCGGGCAATTTATCGCGCAGTTCCAGCACCATGCGTTCTGCGGTCTTTCTTCCGATACCCGGAATCTTGGTCAGCCGCCCCAGATCATTGCCCCGGATCGCGGCGGCCATTTCGTTCGCTGCCATCCCGCTCAGGATGGTGATGGCGAGTTTCGGTCCGATACCGCTGACGGTGATTAACTTCTCAAACAATTGCTTCTCGGCGGGGCGTAGAAATCCATAAAGGGCAATCAAGTCCTCCCGCACATGCGTGTGAATGTGCAGAGCAACTTCCGACCCATTGTTCGGGAGTTCGGAAAAGGTTGGCACACTGATGTTGACTTCGTAGCCCACACCGGCGGTTTCCACCACAACCTGATTCGGGCGCTTGGACAACAACCTTCCACGCAGATGCGCAATCATGTTGAGGCCATTGTATCCGGGTTTCGTTCGCTTTCCGGCAGGCAGGAAAAACGGCAGGGCCGACCCCCTGCCGTTTTCGCAATCAAAGTTCTCGGTCTTACTTTTTGTTAACAGCTTTTTTCAGTTCGGCCCCAGGGGAGAACTTGGCGACCTTGCGGGCGGCGATTTTGATGGTGGCGCCAGTCTGCGGATTGCGCCCGTTCCGCGCCTTCCTCTGCGATATCGAGAAAGTGCCGAAACCTATCAAAGCCACCCGATCCCCTTTGCGTAATGCCCCAGTAATGCTGCTCACGGCAGTGTCAATCGCGGTTGTAGCCTGCGCCTTGCTGATTTCACAAGCGCCAGAGATCTTATCAACCAGATCGGCCTTATTCATAGTTTCTCCTCGCAGGTCTCGTTCATACCCAGCACAATACCGGGAGGACTACGTTGGTGTCTGAGTTGGGAAACCTGACGGGAGGTATTCTCCTCCCTTCGCACAGAATGTCAACTGTGAAAATCCGCGCCCGAAGCCTGTTTCGCACCCCCTGGCCCCGGATTTAGGCGGAGGGGGCGGCTTTTGGCGCCGGAGGGTGCCAGTTTTCCTCGTCCCTCCACAGCCGCCGTGGCGACTTCACAGGTTGTGCACAGAACCTTGCCCTTTGACCCTTGCAGGGGGCCAGGGTTTGGGTGCAAAGTCAAACCATACAGTTTTCGCCAACGAAAGGCTCGACAAGGTTGAAGGTAACAAGAACTGCCGCGGAGGTTTGCCCTCTTTGCGATGGCACGGGATGGAAGGCGCTTCCCGCGACTCCGAGCTCCCCGAAAGATCGACGGGTCACGCGCTGCGATTGCCAATTGCGGTCGCGGAACCAGAGCTTGTTGGCGGCCGCGCGCATACCGAAACGATACGAGCATTGTGAACTCGCCAGTTACACGACAGATTTTCCCGGCGCCCATCCCTCGCTGGCACTGGCCCATCTCTCGGCTGCCAAATTTGCACACGAGTACGACCCTCGGGATGGCGCCGGGCTGCTGATCATCGGCAAGATCGGTACGGGCAAGACTCACCTGGCGGTTGGGATCACGAAGGAACTGATCCTCAACAAAGGGATTTCGTGCCTGTTTTACGACTACCGGGAATTACTCAAGGCAATCCAAAATTCATATAACGCCACGGTTCAAACGACCGAACTGGAGGTGCTTCGCCCTGTCTTTGAAACAGACGTGCTGGTTCTGGATGAATTGGGGGCGGTAAAACCAACGGAATGGGTTTGGGACACAGTCAGCCTGATTCTCAACACGCGCTATAACGACAACCGCACAACCATCATCACGACGAACTTTGAGGATCAGCCTGCAGCCGGCGCAAATGGCGGGGGTTCTGCTATGCGAGCAGCCGCGCGCGCCGAAAGCCTGGGCGATCGCATCGGAGAGCGTATGCGCTCGCGCCTGCACGAAATGTGCCGCATCATCAAGATGGAAGGAGAAGACTTCCGCCAGAAATTTCGGAGCGCTAGTTTTAGGTAGGTTTCCACCTTGGAGGCAGGGAGAGAACAAAATAAATATCTGAATACCTGCCACCTCCGTTTACGCTCAGGGTGCAAGTCCTGTTTTCTCCCTATCTCCGTGCCTCTGTAGTGAAAACCTGCTTACAATGACTTGGTGCTGACCGAGCGCCTGGAATTCGCTCCCGAACGCGATGGGCAAGTCTTTTCCGCGGTGCCTGCTGCTCCGGCTGTTTTCTTGCTGCGCGGGGAGGATCCGCGAGCCGAACCTTATGTCAGCAAGACGGCAAATCTTCGCCGCCGCCTGCAACGGCTCCTGGGACCAGTGGAAGAGCGCACCAAGAAGCTTAACCTACGCGATCGCATCCGCTCGATTGAGTACTCTCCGACTGGCTCCGATTTTGAATCCGGGTTTGTACTCTACCAAGTTCTGCGTTCCACGTTTCCCGAAACATACTCCAATCGGTTGCGCTTTCGTTTTGCGCCACTGGTAAAGCTGCATCTGGAAAATGAGTATCCCCGCGCTTCGGTCACCACACGGTTGGGACGCTTGAAAGGTCGCGCCCTTTACTGCGGCCCATTTCCCTCGCGCACGGCTGCGGAGAAGTTCATGGGGGACTCGCTTGATTTCTTCAAGATGAGGCGCTGCGTGGACGACCTTCATCCCGATCCAGCCTTTCCCGGCTGCATCTATTCCGAAATGAAGATGTGCCTGGCGCCTTGTTTCAAGGGATGCAGCGACGAGCAGTACTCCTCCGAGGTGGCTCGCGTGCAAGCCTACTTCGATACTCAGGGGGATTCTCTGGCTCGAGAATTTTCAGCGCAACGCGAGGCTGCGTCGGCCAATCTGGCGTTTGAGGAGGCCGCCGCGATTCACATCCGACTGGAGAAATTGAAGCCGATTCTATCTCAGCTGCCCGAGATCGTCCGCCGCATCGACCAGCTTTCCGGTCTGATCGTCCAGCCTTGCCATCTCGCGGGCTCGGTGAGTTTTTTCCGCATTGACAGCGGAGCGATCTACGGCCCCACGAGCTTCTGCATCCAAACTGCGGAACACACGAAGTCGCAATCGATGGAGTCGCGCGTGCAGCAAGTTCTCGATTCATCTGTGGCCGCGAAAGCGCCTGCCGCTCTTGAAACCATGGAGCACCTTGCGATCCTGAAGCGCTGGTACTATCGCAGCCACCGCATGGGCGAAATATTCCTGGTGGATGATAAAGGTATATTCCCGCTGCGCCGCATCGTACGCGGCATTGGGCGTGTGTTACGAGGCGAGAGACCGGACGAGGATAACCGGTAACGCTTTTCACCACAGAGATACAGAGAAGAACCAGAATCTGAAGAATGCGCGCCTTCGATTTCTCTGTGACTCTGTGCCTCTGTCGTTAAGAATTTCCGTTGCCTTAAGCCGGAACATAGGGGTGGAAGGAGAAAGAACGAAATGGCCATCCGGAAATCACAAGACAAACTACTTCGAGAGCATGTGGTCTACCTGCTTACCGGCGGTGGCGCCCATGCCAGCTTTGATGATGCGGTGAAGGGCATGCCCGAGAAATTGCACGGTGTGAAACCTGAGGGGCTGCCACATTCCGCCTGGATGCTGCTGGAGCACCTCCGCCTGGCGCAGTGGGACATTCTCGAATTCAGCCGCAACGCAAAGCACAAGTCCCCCAAGTGGCCCGAGGGTTATTGGCCCAAGGTGGAAGCTCCGGCTGGTACCGCCGCGTGGGAGAAGAGTATTCAGCAATTCCACGACGATCTAAGGGCGATGAAGGAACTGGTGGAGAAGCCGAAGACGGACTTGTATGCCCGGCTGCCTTGGGGTGACGGCCAAACTGTCTTGCGCGAGGCCTTGCTCGTCGCCGACCATAATGCCTACCACGTGGCGCAGTTAATTGACGTGCGACGCTTGTTGGGCGCCTGGAAGGAATAATGAATTTTGAGGTTCGCCAGCCGGGAGAAGAGAGAAGCCGATGAACCTGGGCGGCGGCACCGCTGCACCGGCTCGAATTGCCACGAAATAAACGACCCAGCCATACCAAGTCGTGTATTGTAAGGTGGGGCGGAAATAGGCACCTTTAGCCCAGGTGGACAGCATCCCATGCCACGTACCACCCAGCCCTAGATTCAACAATCAGCAAGAACAAGAGTCCCCCGTATCCATTGCTCAGTTTCCAGTGCTCAGTTTCCAGCTTCTCTTAATGGCAGTCCAGGCTCCCGCGTCGCCCAAGAGGATTAGCGGAATGGCCATTTCGAACCAACTGACGATGCCGGCGACGACGACATAGCCAGCCACTACCACGCCATAGTTGAACCGCTGGAAGTGTGCCCAGCCCGTGGCCCGAAACATCACGAACTCGACAAACATGGACCGCCCACTCGATCTCAGGTGAGAGATATCGCAGCAGCGTATCCGTGGTCGGATGCACGCGTAGCGTCGGAGACACCAGAAATAGAAGCGGCTTTTCGGGCGACAGTTCCTTTCCGCAGAAATATCCGAAGCGAGGAAACGCGCCGCCCATGGTGCCCTTGTACGGCGATCCGCAGGGTCCCATTCTTGACTTCGGCCTCGAGCACCCGTCGCACCGCTTTTCGCTCCGCCCACCACGGATGAAGCAAGCAACGGTTACTCGCCCGAAATTGAATATTTGGATTGCGCCAGATCAAACGCGACGGCGCCATTTTCGAGCACGCTCGCCCCCGCCGCCTGGCTGAGGAAATCCTGCAGAGTGCGAGTTAGAGCTTGCGGTGTGTCACCGGCATTGGCCATTGACCATTGACCATTGACCATTCCGGAATGTCGGCGCGGACGGATCGACCGTCTGTGACATGTCACCATGGTCATAGCTGCGCTGCCAATGTTCCTCAACTCGCAACTCGACGGCCTGTGGGATAATGAAGGAATCGGCTCAACTGAGTCCGCGTACAGCACGGCGGCATCTAACTTTTGTGGGTAAAAGTTTGCACAAACAATCTCTGGATAAGCAACGTTTCTTCTTCGATCACTACGGAGTCACCGAGAACGATCTCGAACATTACCTGGCGGCAGCTCTCTCTGCCGGCGGCGACTATGCCGATCTTTATTTTGAATACCTCTCTTCGACCTCGCTGATGGTCGATGAGTCGATGGTAAAGTCGGCCTCGCAGGGCATTTCCGCCGGTTGCGGCCTTCGTGTGGTTTCCGGCGAGCGCACCGGATATGCCTACACCGACGATCTTTCCGCCAGCCGCATTTTGCACGCGGCGCGCACCGCGGCTCTGATTGCCAGCGCTCCGGCCAAGACTTCCGTGGCCGGTTTTCAGAAAACCGCTGCTCGCAGCTTGTATCCGGTAACCCTGCCCTCGGTCGATGCCGAGATCACCGCGAAGGTTGAGCTGGTGATGCGGGCGGACAAGGCGGCACGCGCGTATGATCCGCGTATTCAGGAAGTCCGCGCCAGCTACTCCGACGAACTGCGGAATATCTTGGTCGTCGCCTCTGACGGTACTTTCGCCGAAGATTCCCAGCCGCTGGCGCGCATGAATGTCTCCTGCATCGCCAAGACTGAAGGCAACTCCGCTCGTGGGGGCTCCGGTGGCGGCGGACGCGTCGCTCTCGATTTCTTTTTCGGCGACAAGAATCCCGAATATTTCGCTAAAGAAGCGGCGCGGCAGGCGATCTTACAGCTCGACGCGCGCGAAGCTCCCGCAGGCGATATGGAAGTGGTGCTCGGACCCGGATGGCCCGGCGTTCTGTTGCATGAGGCAGTCGGGCACGGTCTGGAAGCTGATTTCAACCGCAAGAAAACTTCAGCTTTTGCCGGTCTGATTGGAAAACGTGTGGCCAGTGAAGGTTGCACCGTTATCGATAACGGTACCATGCCGTGGCGTCGCGGCTCGCTGAACGTAGACGATGAGGGCGAGCCTACGCAGGAAACCGTGTTGATTGAAAAAGGAATCTTGAAAGGTTATCTCAGCGACAAGCTTTCGGCTCGGCTGATGGGCATTTCCGACACCGGCAATGGGCGTCGTGAGAGCTACGAGCACATTCCCATGCCGCGCATGACGAATACCTACATGCTGGCGGGCCAGGACAATCCTGAAGACATTATTCGCTCGGTAAAACGCGGCATTTACGCCGTGAACTTTGGCGGCGGCCAGGTGGATATCACCAACGGCAAATTCGTGTTCGGGGCTTCGGAAGCCTACATGATTGAAGACGGGCAGATCACGGCGCCGATCAAGGGCGCCACGCTGATCGGCAACGGTCCGGATGTGTTGACGCGAGTCTCGATGGTGGGCAACGATTTGAAACTCGACGAAGGCGTCGGCACCTGCGGTAAAGGTGGACAAGCCGTTCCGGTAGGCGTGGGCATTCCGACCATCAAGATCGATCGCCTAACCGTCGGCGGCACCGCCAAGAAGGATCCCGGCGGCTTCATGCAGTAAGCTTTAGCCACGGTTTCACACCGATTAAGGCTGATTCTCAAACCTTGTCGTTCCGAACCGCTTCAGCGGTGAGAAATCTGCTTTCTGCTGTAATCTTGTTTGTTCAAGGCCTCTATGTCTCAAGTCCAACTGGAAAGTCCGAAACTAGAAACTGACCTTCGCTCTCTGGCGCAGGATATCGTGCGCCGCGCCATGAACGGCGGCGCAACGGCAGCCGAGTGCGTAGTGCGCGAAGGCGACGAATTCTCCACGCTGGTTCGCCTCGGCCAGGTCGAAACCCTCAAGGAGTCCGGATCGCGATCCATCGGCGTGCGCGTCTTCTCTGGCCAGCGCGCGGCCAGCACGTATTCGAGCGATTTTTCCCGCGACAGCCTCGATCGCATGGTGAAATCTGCGTTGGAGCTCTCGAAGATTACCTCGGAAGATCCGTTCGGCGGAATCCCTGATGCCTCGCAACTGGGGTCGCTTACGGGCGATCTAGCTCTCTATCACGAAGACGTTTATTCGCTGCCCGGCCCCGCTCGCATCGACTACGCGCGCCGAGCCGAAAAAGCCGCGCTCGACTTTGACCGGCGCATCAAGAATTCCGAAGGCGGATCGTTCGACGCTGCCACCGGTCATAAGGTTCTGGCCAACTCGCATGGCTTCGTGGGCGAATACCGCCGATCTTATTGCTCCGTGGCGGCCGTGCCCATCGCACAAACCGACGACGGCGCAATGCAACGCGACTATTGGTTCTCGGTGGCACGGACTCTCAGCAAGCTTGAATCGCCCGAACAGGTTGGCAAGGTCGCGGCTGAGCGCACGCTGCGTCGCCTGGGCGCGCGCAAGGCGAAGACGGCACAGGTTCCGATCATCTTCGATCCTATGGTCGCGACATCGATCCTCGAACATATTTTCGAGGGGATCAATGGGGACTCGGTCTATCGCGGCGCTTCGTTTCTGGCGGGCAAGCTTGGCCAGAAGATTGCCGGTGACAACGTCACCATCATCGATGACGGCACCATCCCGGGCGGCTTCGGGACCAGCCCATTCGACGGCGAGGGCGTGCCCACGCGCCGAACGGTTGTGATCGAGAGAGGCGTGCTCGGTTCCTACTTGTTGAACACCTATACGGCAAAGAAGTTGGGACTCAGGACCACCGGCAACGCTTCCCGCGGACTTGCTGGCACACCCGGGATCGGACCAGGCAACTACTTCTTGCAGCCGGGTATCCGGACCCCGAAGCAATTGATTTCTGAAATCAACGAAGGGCTATACGTCACCGAGTTCCTCGGTCACGGCGCCAATCTCGTCACTGGCGATTATTCCCGCGGCGCGTCGGGCTTGTGGATTTCGGGCGGGGAGTTCGCCTATCCTGTCGAAGAAATCACGGTGGCCGGCAACCTTAAGGAAATGTTCTTCAACATCTCCGAGATCGCCAACGATCTGGAGTTCCGTGGCTCGGTCGCCTCGCCAACGCTGCGCATTGACGGGCTTACCGTGGGCGGTGAATAGCAGAGCACTCCATGAGATTCGCCAAGATCGTATTTTGGATTGCGGCTATCTGGGGCGTATTGGTTCTCACGCCGCTGTACTTCATGTTTGATCTGATCGGGCAACGGGACCCGCCACCGATCACGCATCCCGCCTTTTATTACGGCTTCGTGAGCGTGGGCCTGGCCTTCCAGATCGCTTTCTTTGTGATCGCCAGAGACCCGGTGCGCTTTCGCCCCATGATGATTGCTTCGGTGATCGAGAAATTTGGCGCCGGAACTTCCTTCGCGGTGCTCTATCTGCAGAATCGCCTAACCTCGGGAGATCTGGCTCTCGGCTGCGTCGACCTGCTGTTCGGCGTGCTGTTCCTGACCGCTTTCTTCAAGACCGGGATTTAGCGCCCAGAGTACAATCGACTTACATGGGTGGCTTGATCCAGTCAACTCCGGCAAGCGAAGAACCCGATACCAGCAAGCGGACGATTGCTATTGCGGTTGCGGTCGTCATCGTCGTGGCAGTGGTTGCGGCGTTTCTGCTCCGAGGTAAGCCGAAGGGACCGACCGGGCCGCCGCCATACGCCTCGAATCTTAAGCTCTCCGATCTACGCCTAAGCGCCGAGCAGAATTTCGTTGGAGCAACGATTAGCTACGTTGATGGAATCGTGACCAACGCGGGAAACAAGACGGTCAAACGCGTAACTGTCGAAGTGGATTTCAAAGATGACATGGGGCAAATCACCCAGCGGGAAGAGCTTCCGCTACAAATTTTGAAAATATCCGGTCCCTATCCAGAGGCTGTTCCGTTTAGCACCTCGCCGCTGGAGCCGGGTCAAAACAAACTTTTCCGGCTTACGTTCGAAAGCATCTCCGCGCAGTGGAACCATTCCTACCCTGACATTCAGATCACAGACCTTTCGCTGAAATAGCCACCGTCTCCCTAGCCTAGGGTTAACAATCAGTACAATAGTTTCGTGGCTGACGCAAAACCATTCCGCCTGACGGAGTCGGTAAAAGCTGCGGGTTGAGCATCCAAGCTGAGTCCAGCGGCGCTGGACAAGGTGCTTGGGAAATTAGCCCGGCAACACGACCCGAATGTTCTAGTCGGCTTCGACCACGCCGACGACGCCGGAGTGTATCAAATCGCGCCCGACCAGGCGCTGGTACAAACCGTCGATTTCTTCACCCCGATCGTCGATGATCCCTATGTTTTCGGCCAGATAGCGGCCACCAACGCCTTGAGCGACATATACGCAATGGGGGGAAAGCCGCTCACCGCGCTGGCTTTGGTCTGTTTTCCCGATAAGGCGGATCTCGAGATTCTCGAACGCATCCTCGCCGGCGGCCTCTCGAAAATGGTCGAAGCGGCGTGCGTAGTGATTGGGGGCCACAGCATTCGCGACGAGGAAACCAAGTTCGGATACGCGGTTACCGGTCTCATCCATCCGAAAAAAGTCTTCACCAATGCGGGCGCCAAGCCGGGCGATGCTCTCATCTTCACCAAGCCGCTGGGCACCGGCGTGATTTCCACGGCAATCAAGAAGAATAAAGCCGAGCCAGCATGGATCGCGGCTGCCGTTCAGTCGATGACCACGCTAAACAAGCGCGCCGCGGACGTGATTCAACAAGGAGAATTCCGCGTTCATGCCATGACCGACGTTACCGGCTTTGGTCTGATCGGGCATGCCCGCGAGTTGGCTTTGGCCAGCAATGTGACGCTGCAATTTTTTTCGCAAGACATGCCAGCTTTGCCCGGAGCTCTAGAGTGCATTCGCGCCGGATATGTTCCGGGCGGCCTGAAGAACAACCGCGATTTCGCCGAATGCTGGGTTGGCTACGAAGCCGCGATCAGCGATGACCTCAAAACTCTGCTCTTCGATCCTCAGACCGCGGGTGGACTCCTCGTCTCTGTCGCCGAGGACGATCGCCAGAGGCTAGTGCGCGAATTGCAAGGGGCGGGCGTTCCGGCGCGGCATGTTGGAAATGTGACTGAATCCCAGAAGCCGCTCATCCGCATCTATTAACTGGCCTACTTACGAATTCCAGCGGTTGCTCTGAAAGCAAATCATCATGCAATTTCGCGAACTGGGACGCCCTGGTCTCAAGGTTTCTGCCCTCGGCTTAGGTTGCATGGGCATGTCAGAGTTTTACGGTGGACGCAACGACGATGAATCCATCGCCACCATCCACCGTGCCCTCGAACTCGGCATCAATTTTCTCGACACGGCAGATGTGTACGGGCCGTATAAGAACGAAGAACTGGTTGGTCGTGCCATCGAAGGCAAACGGGACAAGATCGTGCTGGCTACGAAGTTCGGAATCGTTCGCGATCCCGCCAATCCGTCAGCCCGCGGAGTCAATGGCAAGCCGGATTATGTCCGGCGCGCCTGTGAAGAAAGTCTGAAGCGCTTGGGCGTTGAGACCATCGATCTCTACTATCAGCATCGCGTTGATCCTGCCACGCCTGTCGAAGAAACCGTCGGTGCAATGGCCCAGCTGGTGCAGGAAGGAAAAATTCGCCACATCGGCCTGTCTGAGGCGTCGCCGAAAACGTTGCGGCGCGCCGTGAAGGTTCATCCCATCACCGCTCTCCAGACCGAATACTCGCTCTGGAGCCGCGATCCCGAAGAAGAAATCCTCGCGACTTGCCGCGAGTTGGGCATCGGCTTCGTTGCTTACAGCCCGCTCGGGCGCGGCTTTCTAACCGGACAGTTCACCCGGGTCGAAGATTTTCCGGAAGACGACTACCGCAGATTCTCTCCGCGCTTTCAAGGTGAGAACTTTCAGAAAAATCTCGACCTGGTTCGTCGAGTCGAGGAAATCGCGAACGAGAAAGGCTGCCAGCCTGCTCAGTTGGCGCTGGCATGGGTGCTGGCCCAAGACAAGAACATCGTGCCCATTCCGGGAACGAAGCGCCGCAAGTATCTGGAACAGAACGTTGCCGCTCTCGACGTGAAGCTCAGCGAGGACGACCTACGCCGTATCGATGAAATTTTTCCCACCGGTGCTGCGGCGGGAGATCGCTATCCCGAGCCCATGATGAGTATCGTGAACGGATAACTCTTGCGAAAGAACTAGAGCGGCCTTCAGGCCGCCCTAAGCCCTATATGCGACCGCTTCACATCACTTGCTCGACATGTAGCGCAGACGAGTGAGGAAATCCCGATGTCCTTCGCGCTCGGTCAATGCTCGCATGGCATCGCCAATTGCTGGGTTGCTGAAGGCTTCTTCAAATGCCTTGTTCGCTTTATCCAGGGAGGCCGCGTCGGGTACCGTGAAGTAATCGTAAACGGTGCCAAGTTTCCCGGTGTGGTAGTCCTCGCTTAGTTGTCCGTACGACGTAATCGTGCCGTCTGCCAGAAGCTTCTCCAGCACGGGCACAAACGCACTCTTTGTCAGTTCGGTATAGGCATGCATCTGGCCCGGCTTCACTTCCCAGCGCGACCAGGTGAGATAGCCCGCGGACGCTCCCGCCTTGGCGTTGTAGATGTCCCCGGTGAGGATCTGGTCCCAATGCTTGGAGGCGCCCTGCACCGCTGCGCCAATCGACGCAGGCTGAGCATAAATCGCTTCCAACGCCTTCAGCAGGTTTCCCTCAGAGGTGGCGGTGAACCAGCTGCCATGCGTGGGTTCACCTTCCTGATGAATCAGGTTGTAATAAGCACCGTACCCCACAAGGGTGCCATCGGCGACCAGCTTATCGAGCAAAGGCTTGTCTTGCTCGTCCAGTTTCGCCATATCGCCCCATTGCGCACGAGGAACATCCCATGTGGCAACGTAGGTGTAGACGGGCGGCTTGCCTTTTGCCATCTGTGCCTGCAGCGGACTGACCATCGCCAATGCCAGCCAGAAAATCAGGAAACAAACACCCCAAGTTGTTCGCTTTCGCATAATCCCTCACTATGTTTTAGATTCCGACGAGGTTCGGCTCTCGCCGGTATGATGCCCGTATGAAATAGGGTCCGGCGGACTCAAATGAGGATGAGACAGAATATCCGTCTTTGGAATGTAAGCGGGCGGCGCAATTGTACAGGCCCAAAAGCCACTTTGTATTCCCACGATCAAAGAAATAGGGCGGCCCAAGCCGCCCTGAAACCAATAAACGATACCGAATCTAAGCCCGCGCCGGACTCTCGCCGCCCTTCGCGATTCCGCGTCCCGGCTCCGGCTTCAATACCTGCTGCACGCCATCGTCGGGTTTCGACGGAGATTTCATCGGAGGCAGTTCCTTGCCCTCCACCAGCAGCAGCACCTCGGAGGCATCCAAGACTTCCCGCTCCAGCAAAGCCGCAGCGATTTTCTGCAGCGTGTCCGGATTCCCTTGCAGGATCTGCTTGGCGGTTTCATATCCGTAGTTCACCAGCTTGCGGACCTCGCCATCGATCTTGATGGCGGTGTCCTCGCTGTAGTCGCGGTGCTGGCTGATCTCACGGCCCAGGAATATCTGCTCTTCTTTCTTGCCGAAGGTCAGCGGTCCCAGGTCGCTCATGCCCCATTCGCAAACCATCTTGCGCGCCATTTCGGTGGCTCGCTCAATATCGTTGCCGGCGCCTGTGCTCATCTGGTTGAGGAAAAGTTCCTCGGCCAGACGTCCGCCCATCAGGATCGCCAAATCGGTTTTCAGATACTCCCGGGTGTAGTTGTGCCGGTCGTCGATGGGCAGCTGCATCGTGACGCCCAATGCCATGCCACGAGGAATGATCGTGACTTTGTGTACCGGATCCGACCCCGGCAGTTTCGCCGCCACCAGCGCGTGTCCTGCTTCGTGGAAGGCCGTCACCTTCTTTTCCTCGTCGGAAAGAATCAGCGACTTGCGCTCCACGCCCATCAGGACCTTATCCTTAGCGACTTCGAAGTCAAACATCAGGACGGCTTTGCGATTCTGCCGAGCCGCTGCCAGGGCCGCTTCGTTGACCATGTTGGCCAAGTCCGCCCCGGAGAATCCTGGAGTACCACGCGCCAGCACCGAGAGATCGACATCCTCGGCCAGAGGAATCTTGCGGGTGTGTACTCGGAGAATTTCTTCGCGGCCGCGGACATCGGGACGGCTCACCACCACCCTTCGGTCGAAACGACCGGGCCGCAGCAACGCCGGGTCCAGCACATCAGGACGATTCGTGGCAGCCATCAGAATGACGCCTTCGTTCGATTCGAAGCCGTCCATTTCCACCAGCAACTGATTCAGCGTCTGCTCGCGCTCGTCATGACCGCCGCCCAAACCCGCTCCACGATGGCGCCCTACAGCGTCGATTTCGTCGATAAAAATGATGCACGGCGCATTTTTCTTACCCTGCTCGAACAGATCGCGGACGCGACTGGCACCGACGCCCACAAACATCTCGACAAAATCCGAACCGGAGATCGAGAAGAAAGGAACATTCGCCTCGCCGGCAACCGCCCGAGCCAAAAGGGTCTTTCCTGTTCCCGGAGGGCCGACTAGCAACACTCCCTTAGGAATTCTTCCGCCAAGTTTCTGGAATTTCTGCGCCTCGCGCAGGAATTCGATGATCTCGCGTAGCTCTTCCTTGGCCTCTTCCACGCCGGCCACGTCTTTAAACGTGACTTTCTTCTGCTGCATCGAAAGCAACCGTGCACGGCTCTTCCCGAACGACAACGCTTTGTTACCGCCCGTCTGCATCTGGCGGATCATGAAGAACCACAATGCACCCAGCAAAATGAGCGGAGCCCACGTCCCCAGCAATTGCAACGGCCAGCTACCACTGTTGGCGTCGCGGAAGGTCATGGAGACGCCCTTGTCGTGGAGTTCCTTGATCATCTCGGGATAATTGGCCGGGACCGTGGTGTGGAAAGCCGCGCCGTCGCTATATTTCCCGTGCAATTGCATGCCGTCGACCAAGACCTCATGCACCTTGCCTTGGTCCACGTCACTCATGAACTGAGAAAAATTGACTTCCTTATCCTTTTGCCCGCTGCGACCAGCCTGAATCACCTGCCACAATAGCAGCGCGGACAAACCAATCACCAGCCAGAATGCTACGGTTTTGACTGTCGAATTCACCAAGAAGCTCCTAAAGAAACCGGGGTCCGATCAAACGTGTAAAGCCCGAGGCTCCCGCCACCAGATTAGATGCGGTTCAACCAATTTGGATAGGGAAAATCCCTAAGGACCTCATTCTCCACTTTCATTCTACCTTTTCCTTAGGAAAAAGGGGCGAGGCTATCTTCGTAACTTAAGTCATCTGAGGAACCGGCGCCGCCGCCAGGTAGGGGATATTGCGATTGGTTTGTTCCGCCGCGCCCAATCCGTAGCCCACCAGAAACCCGTCATCTACCAGGAACCCGAAATAGTCCGGCTGCAGGGCCACGCGGCGGGCTGACTGGCGGTCGAGCAAGGTCACTAATTTAACCGAAGCCGCCCCACGCGCGCGCAAGTCATTCATAAGAAACTCGCTGGTCACTCCGGAATGCACCAAGCCCTCGACCAGCAAAATATGCTGACCCCGAATATCCGGTTCGTGGCTGAAGAAAATCTCCATGATCTCGGGCGATTTGTCGCTGGACTGGAGGCTGTACTTCGGCTTGATGAACTGGCAAATGACGGGAATGTCCAAGGCCCGCACCAGATCAGCCATGAACATGAAGGCATTCTCCAGAACCGCCAGGGCCTGGATCGTCTGCCCCTTGTAGTCGTCGGAGATATGGCGGCCCAGTTCCTTCACTCGCTTTTGGATCTGTTCGGCTGCAATGACTTGCCGAAGCGGCTCAACTCTCGCTGCGCTCATGAACCGGCCTTCCTCCTGCTTCTCGCCCCCACCTGAACTGAACTCACCGCTGGCATTTAGACTGCGTTCTCATCTTCTGCCCACGGCGTCTCCCGGATCAGAATCGCTTCCTGCTCCCGTGTTGCATGCCAATTGGCTGGAACCGGAAAACCACGCATCCACACGATTTCGTCTCCGTTCACAAGGACTGGCCAAAGCCTGCGCGCGGGCTGAGGAACGTGTCGCTCCTGCAGCAGTTCCTTCACTTTTTTGGGGAACCTGGTGTGGGCTGGCCAAAATCGGTCACCCGGTCGCCAGTTCCGCACGGTTAACTCCTTCGGCAATAAGCCCGCGCGAAGAAGTTGCTGCGGATTATACTCCGCAATCTGCAATTCCGGACCGACGTGCAGTGCTTCGGTAACTACTCCCAGTTCCGCCACGAAGACACGTCCGGGCACGGGGAGCGTGTATTCGAAATCCGGTACGCGCTCGTTCCGGCGCAGATCGGGCGTCACAAAGACGATCGACTCTGCCTCACGAACAGCTTTCCAGCCGAGGGGAAGGGACAGCTCTTTGCCTGGCGGACCATCCTCGGAAGCGACTCGCAGGATTTCTTCGATGTGCTTAAACTCCAGCGGAATGCCCGCCTGTTGCCCGATTGCCTTGAGTACTCTTCTTTGAACAGCGCGGGGCTCAGTCAACAGCCACGGTCGACTCACGGAAGCATTCGCCACCGCGGGACCAGGCTCTTCCAGCCGAGCCAGCAATTGTGGATCGGGATGCTTCGGTTGTGACGGAAGGATTTGCACCAGCGCTGGCGAAGCGCCGAATTCGGGAAGCCCGCGCGTCCATTCCGGTTGAGACCACTGCACCACCGTGCCCAGCCAACCGGAGACCTCGTTCTCCCAATAATCCTCCTCGTCGCGCGCAATCTCCGCCAGTTCGGCCAAGCCTTCGACCACGGCAGGATTAAATTGCCGCTCCAGCAAGGGAAGAACAATTTTTCGCACTCGATTGCGCGTGAACTTGGAATCGCTGTTGGTCGAGTCTTCCCGCCATGGCTGTTGGATATCCGCTAAATACCGCTCCAGTTCGCTCCGCCGGATTCCGAGCAGCGGACGAATGATTTCTCCGTGGCCGTCTCCATCCTCGTTCTCCACCAGGATGCGAGGATAAATTCCCCCAATCCCTTTCAGTCCGGTGCCGCGAATCAGCCGCATCAGCACGGTCTCAGCTTGGTCGTCGAGCGTATGACCAGTGGCGATTTTGTCTAACAAATGCGGCGAAGATGAATCGAGGCCGGTCTCGGAGCCATCCTCGTTGAGGAGCGCATCAAAAAAACGGTATCGCAGTTCCCGTGCCGCAGCTTCCACACTGGAGTGCCCGTCGGCAGCATGTTGCGCCACGTCGCCGCTTGCAGAGTGAAACTCCAATTCGAACTCACCGGCCAGTTTCTCTACGAATTGTTGATCGGCGTCTGCCTCGGCAGCGCGAAGTTTATGGTTGAAATGAACCACAGAGAGGACGATGCCGAGTTCTGGCCGCAATTCGATCAGCAAGCGCAGAAGCGCAAGCGAATCAATCCCGCCGGAGACCGCAACCCCAAGCCGGTCGCCGGCCCGCAGCAGTTCTCCCCGCCAGATTTGGCTCAATAAACGCTCCGCCAGTTTATGCACGGAAACATGGTACATCGGCATTGGCAACGGGACAGGCGCAGGCGAGCTACCGCTCGCCGGACGGCCCGGGGCGGCTGTCCCCACATAAGCAGTTACAGGCTTGGACTCTTCTCCGCGATCAGCTTCTTAATCTTCTCCACGAAATCCGGCGCGACCATGTCCTCCGTCTTCTCTTTTCCGCGGGTACGCACATTGACCTTGCCGGCCTCGACTTCCTTATCTCCGACCACGAGCAGAAACGGAACTTTCTGCATGGCATGTTCACGGATTTTCGCATTCATCTTTTCGTTGCGCGCATCCACCTCCACGCGCACGCCGATGGCTTTGAGCTGCTCGGCAACTTTGTTCGCATACTCGGCGTGGCGCTCGCTGATCGGAATCATCACGGCCTGCACCGGCGACAGCCACACCGGGAACGCGCCCGCGTAGTGCTCGATCAGCACTCCGAAAAACCGCTCCACCGAGCCGTAGAGGGCGCGATGCACCATCACCGGCTGCTTGCGCGAGCCATCCTCCGCCACGTACTCGAGGCCGAAGCGCTGCGGCAGGTTGAAATCGAACTGAACCGTCGACAGCTGCCACAGTCGCCCAATGGCGTCCACCAGCTTGATATCGATTTTTGGCCCGTAAAACGCTGCCTCGCCCGGGATGGTTTTGTACTCGATATTCCGCCCTTTTAGCACTTTTTCCAGCGATTCGGTGGCATGGACCCACTGATCCTCACTGCCCACAAAGTTTCGGCGGTCCTCCGGATTCCAGGTGGAAAGTTCAGTTTGGAACTTATCGAAGCCAAAGTCTTTGAGCACATCCAGAGCGAAATCCAGGCAACTGGCAATCTCGTCTTCGATCTGCTCGGGCATGCAGAAGATGTGGGCGTCGTCCTGGGTAAACCCGCGCACGCGCAACAGCCCGTGCATCACTCCGGAACGCTCGTAGCGATATACCGTTCCTAATTCGCCCAGCCGCACTGGCAGATCGCGATACGACTTCAGCGAGTCTTTGTAAATCAGAATGTGGCCGGGACAATTCATCGGCTTCAGCCGGTATTCGGCATCGTCCAGTTCCATGGCATCGAACATGTTCTGCGCGTAATAGCCCTCGTGCCCCGAAGTAAAGAACAACTGCCGCCGCGCCACATGCGGCGTGTAGACGAGAGAATAGCCGCGCTTCAGGTACTCTTCGCGCATCCAGTCTTCCATCTCTTTGCGGATGATGCCGCCCTTGGGATGCCAGAAAATCAGCCCCGGACCCGCCAGTTCCTGGATCGAGAACAAATCGAGTTGTTGCCCCAGCACGCGATGGTCGCGCTTCTTCGCCTCTTCCACTTGCTGCAGGTGCGCGTCGAGATCCTTCTTCGAGAAAAACGACGTGCCGTAAATGCGCTGCAGTTGAGGATTTTTCTCATCCCCGAGCCAATAAGCCCCCGCGATGTTGAACAGCTTGAACGCCTTGATTTTCCCGGTCGAAGGAATGTGCGGGCCGCGGCAAAAATCCGTGAACTTTCCGGTGCGATAGATTGAAATTTTTTCCTCGGGCTTGGTGAATTGCTCGATGAAATGGCACTTCATGAAGTCGCCTTCTTTTTTGAATTCTGCCAAACCTTGGTCCCGAGGCAGAAACTCGCGCGCGTACGGAATGTTCTGCTGCACTAGCTCCTGCATCTTCTTTTCGATTTTTCCCAGATCCTCCGGAGTAAACGGAGTCGGACGGTAGAAGTCGTAGAAGAATCCGTTCTCGGTAGCCGGACCGTGGCCCAGCTTGGTCTCAGGAAACAGCTCCAGCACGGCTGCCGCAAGCAAGTGCGCGGAGGAATGGCGATAAACTTCCAGCGCCTCCGGATCCTTTTCCATCAGAATACGCAGGTCGGTATCCTTGTCGAGCGGCCGGGTCAGGTCGATGAGATCACCGTTGGTTTTGGCGGCCAAAGCGACGTCCGCCAGCCGCGGGCTGATGGACTTCGCAATCTCCAGCGGGGTCGTGCCCTTGGGAACATCCTTTACGCTTCCATCCGGAAGCTTCACATGAATGCTATCTGCCATAAGTTGAGACCTATCGATGTACTCAATCCTTCAGTTTATTGGAGCGATTCGGGAGGGTCAAACCCGTACCGGAGTTGGCAGAAAAAGAGCGGAAGGCAGGATAATCACCCGCCCTCCGCCTCGGATGAAGAACTCCTACATCGTTACGTCTTTCACGTGCGTCGCAAAATACCAGGTGTTCCCGAACGGATCCGTAACCGCTGAGTTGCGGTCTCCATAAGGCTGGTCTGTCGGCTCATGGAGCGACTGCGCGCCAGCTGCCAGGGCGCGCCGGTAAAGCGCGTCGCAGTCCGCCACGTACACATAGAACATGGCCGGCATGGGGGTGTACTTGGCGTGAGCCTCGCCCATCTCCACTACGGAATCGCCGACGCGAATTTCAGCGTGATGCACCACCCCGTCGGGCGAAGCATACTTCGCAATCTCCTGCGCGTCTAAAACACGCTTAAGGAAGCTGATCACTGGCTCCGCCCGCAGCGGATGCAGGTACACGTTCACGTTGTTCAATCCCTTGGGAACGTAACTCTCTCCCTTATGGGTAGCGATGTACCAGTAGTTCCCCGCCGCATCCTCCACGGTGGCGGAGCGCTCGCCGTACTCCTGATCCCGCGGCTCATCGATCAGGGTGGCTCCCGCCGCCAGCGCCTTCTGGCAGACCGCGTCCGCATCCTCCACATAAACATGAAGGGCGGCGGGATGCAGCGTGGATTGGAACTTGTGGCCCGGTGTGCCGCCGCCGATCATCAGCCGGGAATCACCAATGCGGACCTCCCCATGCACCCCACCTCCCGGCGTCATGGCCCGCACGTCTTCTTCGGCGCCGAAAGCCTGCTTGGCAAATTCCAGCAGCCCCAGCCCATCCTCAGCCACCAAGTAGGGAGTGACCGTACGGAAGCCGCGCGGAACCGGATTCACTGCCGGCTTCTTCGCGGGAGCGTGCATGGCGTTGAACCGGCGGTACATTTCCTCAGTCGAGATTTCTTCTTTAACCGTAAGAATGTTCCAGCTGTAGCCAAAGGGATCGACGAAGCTACCCTCCCGCGATCCGTAGAATTGATCTTTGATCGGCCTCGAAACCGTCATCCCCGCCGCCACCGCGCGAGCCGCGAAGGAGTCGACATCGGCGACGCGGATCAGCAGCTCCACTGTCGAGTGGCTCAGCGTCTCGGCGCTAAATCTTCCTCCCTCCGCCCACTCTCGAGACAGCCGGATAGGCGAATCCCCAATCTTGATTTCGGCATGTCCGATTCCGCCTTCGATCTCGAATCGGAACACCTCTTTCGCTCCAAAGGCCTGCTGGTAGAACTCGATGGCCTTCGCCACGTCTCGAAAGATCAGTCTGGGCGTCGCGATCGGATGAACGGCAGCAATGGGTTCGGCAACGGTTGCCATTGTCTTTCTCCCTTCAAATTCAGCTTTCAAGCGTGCCTTGAAATCTTCGCGTGGAAGATCGCGCAAATCGGCGGCGATTTGCACCAGCGGCTCGAAGGTCGCATCCACATCGGGAGGCTTGCCATCGGCCCGTGTAAGCATCATTTCCACGGCGCGGTTTAGCTGCTCAATCTTCTTCGCGTCGTCGTTCCCCGGATTCAGAGAGCGCTTAGGCATCGGCACCCTCCAGACGCGTGCGCAGACTACTGAGCGCACGGAACTGTAACTGCTTTACCGCGCCCACTGTCTTGCGAATCTCCTGCGCCACTTCCTTTATGCTTTTCTGCTCCACGAACCGCAGCACCACCACCCGCCGCTGCTCCACGGGCAGCTTGTCCACCAGACGAAACAATGTCGCCCGCCGTTCCACTTCTTCGAATTCCATGCCGCCAGCTGGGGCGGATTCGATCTGCTCCGGATCGTCGACCAAGTGCTCACGATTCGATTGCTGCCAGCGGTCGGCAATCAGATTTGCGGCAATCCGAAACAGCCATGCCGCAAATGGAATGCCCCGCCATTCGAAGCGCTGCAAGTTCGCCAGCGCATGGTGAAAAACTTCAGAAGTCAAGTCTTCCGTTTCCGAACGATCTCCCAGCCGGCGCACCACATAGGCATACACCCGCTCGAAATTGTTTTCATAAAGCTCCGCGAAGCGAGCAGGATCCTTCTGCGCCTCCTCAATCAGAAGCCGCTCGTCTGCTTCTTTCCTCAGAGCCTTCAACGAAATCTCCGCGCGGAGTTGACTCACACAAGGATAACGGCTGGAAACAACAAAAGTTACGGCTGAAAAAACTACGCGCCAGCCGAACTTTGTGGATAATACAAGTCCTCGACCGCCTTCTGCACCTTCGCCGACACCGCTTCCAAGTCCCGCATTGTCAGACCTGTGGTCGGAATCGGCTCGCCCACGCGCATCTCCAGCGGACGACACTTGATATGGTAAGTATCCATCGGCAGCAGTTCGTAGGTTCCGACCAAAGCCACGGGAACAATATCTACCTGCGCCTTGATGGCGAGAAAAAAAGCTCCTGGCAGAAAGGGTTTGATTTCCCCATCGGGCGTGCGGCCGCCTTCCGGATAAATCACCAGCGGCATCCCGGCCTTCAGACTTTTCACCGCAGAGCGAATCGCCGCAATCGAATTCGTCGGCTTCTGCTGGTCGATACAAACCTGCCCTGAGCGCTTCAACTGCCATCCCACCACGGGATAGGACAACAATTCTTTTTTGAAAACGATGCGGAATTGAAACGGCAGGTAGACATAGAGAACCGGAATATCCATCGCCGAGGCGTGGCTCACCGCATAGACGTGAGGTTTTGCGGTATCGATCTTGTCCAGGCCGATAACCTTCACCGGCGACAGGATCGTTTTCATGATGAGCCAGGACCACGTCCGCGAAAACCAGTGCAGACGCCGCCCGCTCCGATCAAACAAGCCGCCGGGAAGCGCAAGCAGCCCTAGCACCAGCGTGTACAGCCAAATCAGGGGATCAAGGATGAAGTAGGATCGCAGGCAACTCAACCACCCGTAGTTCTCCCCGGGAATCGCGTGCGGACTTTTCCGCGCCGCAACCAACGGCGCCGATTGTGCGCCACCTTCCACTTCCACCGATGAATTCACTTCCTGCACACTTCCATTCTAGGGGAAACCACCCGCCAGCGCCTCAGACCTGCGCTCCGATCACGCTCATCGCTTCGCCCACCAGATAAATCGACCCCGTGATCACCACCACGGTCCCAGCAGGTGCGAGCGATCGGGCTCGCTCCACCGCGCTTCTCACATCTTCCACCGCCTCAACCTCGGCGCCCGTTCGAGCCGCAGCCTGTCGAATCTCTTCTGGCGACGCTGCTCGAGGATTCTCCGGTCTGGTCGCGATCACGCGATCAGCCAGCGGGAACAAAATCTCTGCCATCTCCGAGATTGCCTTATCCCGCATCGCCCCGAAAACAAAAATCAGCGGACGGTCTTCACAATGCTCCGAAAGGGCTGAACGCAGCGCCCATGCGCCTGCAGGATTGTGCGCCACATCGATGACCATCTCGGGCCATCCCGCTCGCGCGGCGATCACCTGAAACCGCCCCGGCCAACGCGTCTCGCGGATGCCACTTTCGATGCTCTTCGCCGTAATGCTGCCGAATCCCAAGCGGTTTAATTCTTCCGCAGCCGCGATGGCTAAGGCCACGTTACGCAGCTGATGCCGCCCAACCAGCGGAGTCTCCACCCAAATCTGTTCTCCCATGACGTGCAGAGGATAGCGATAAACAAGATTGGCATTGCCCCGCTCGGTACTCGGCACCAGGTACTCGGAACTCCCAGGCGAAACTGGCGGCACGAACGGCACAGCATTCACCGCTCGCGCTCCCAATTCCATGATTTTGTTTCCGATCACCTCATTGGCTTCAGGCTGCTGGGGCAAAGTCACCACCGCGCCGCCCGGACGAATGATCCCCACTTTCTCGCACGCAATCGCGCCCACAGTATTTCCGAGAAACTTCTGATGGTCGAGCGAAATGTCGGTGATCACGCTCACCTTCGGTTCCACCACATTCGTCGCGTCCAACCTCCCGCCCATGCCCACTTCGAGCACTGCCAGGTTCACCTTCTCGCGCGCAAAATACTCGAACGCAATCGCAGTCATCATCTCGAAGAAACTGGGATGCCACGGCAGCTCCGTTTTTTCTACTAACTTCCCTGCGACACGGTCGATCTTGCCGTGCAGCTCCGCGAAGTCGTGGTCACTGATCTCTACACCGTTTATCCGAATCCGCTCGTTCATCCGCACCAGATGCGGCGACGTATATAGACCGGCTTTCAAGCCCGACGCGCGCAAAATCGAAGCCAGGGTCGCGGCCGTCGAACCCTTGCCATTCGTGCCTGCCAGCAGGACGCTCGGGAAACGGCGTTCGGGATGATCCATTGCCTCCAGCAGCACGCGCATGTGGTCCAGATCGAATTTGTGCGAGGGGGTTTGCGCCAGCTCGTGCCCGAGCGCAAACATGCGCGAGACTGCGCTTTGGTAAGACATATGAGGAAGCTCTCAGCTTTCAGCCGTCTGCTTTCAGCTTTTATTTCAGATTATCAACCAGCGAGACAAGATTCGAAGTGTTGTAGAAAGTCGCGAATCCCCATATCGGCTCAGCTGATAGCTGACAGCCGTCTTCACGCCGCCATAAAATCGAGCGCCCGCGCGATGTATGGTTTGAGTTCCTTGCGGGGTACTACCGCATCGAGCATCCCGTGATTCAGCAGAAATTCGCTGCGCTGAAATCCCGCCGGCAGCTTCTGCCGAATCGTCTGCTCGATCACCCGCGGTCCGGCGAACCCGATCAGAGCACCCGGTTCGGCGATATTCAAATCACCCAGCATGGCAAACGATGCCGTCACCCCACCTGTGGTCGGATCGGTCAAGACGGAAATGTATGGCACCTTCGCCTTATCCAGGCGAGCCAGCGCGGCCGAAATCTTGGCCAATTGCATCAGGCTGACTACGCCCTCCATCATCCGCGCTCCACCCGAGGCCGACACGATAATCAGAGGCGTCTTCGAATTCAACGCTCGCTCGACCGCGCGCGTAATCATCTCCCCAACCACCGCGCCCATGCTGCCGCCAATGAACCCATACTCCATGACACTTGCGACCACCGGCCGGCCCTGCAGCTTGCCTTGGGCATTGATGACGGCATCTTTCAGCCCGGTGTCGTGCTGCGCCTGCCGCAGCCGCGATGAATATGGTTTCAGATCCACAAACTTCAACGGATCGGTCGACGACAGATTCCCGTCCAGCGTTTCATACTGATTTTCATCCAGCAACAACGCCAGCCTGGTACGAGCGTCGATGCGAAAGTGCTTCCCGCACTTCGGACATACGTTCAGATTCTCTTCCAGATCTTTTTTCCAGATGATCTGCCGACAGTTCTCACACTTCACCCACAAGCCCTCGGTGCGCACCGTCTTCTTCCCCGAAGTATCGAGTTCCCCGGATTCACGCTTAAACCAAGCCATAAGAATTTAGTGATTGAGTGATCGGGTGATTTTGCGATTCAAAATCTTACAGCCGGGCCGATCGCCCGATGACCCGATCACAAATCGCCCGGTCAGTACTCAATCCCCCTCTGCGCCATTATGCCCTTTTCGTAGGCGTGCTTCACTTGCCGCATCTCGGTCACGGTGTCGGCGACCTCAACGATTGTGGGGTGCGCGTTCCTTCCCGTCAAGATGACGTGCACCATCTCGGGTTTCTTCTTCAGGCTCTCCGCCACCTTTGCTGCGTCCAGCATGCCATAGCTGATCGCATAGTTGATCTCGTCCAGCACGACCAGATCCCACTCGCCCGACTGGATCGCCTTTTCCCCTTCTGCCCAGGCCTCCTCCACCATCTTGACATCTTCCGGATCAGGCGTCTCCGTTCCAACCTTCACAAAGCCTCGGCCCATTTGTTTCATCACGAACTTGTCGCCAAAGGCCTGCACGGCATCCAGTTCTCCGTAGTGCCATGAGCCCTTTAGGAATTGCAGCATCAGAACGCGCATGCCCTGACCGACGGCGCGCAGAGCCGTGCCCATCGCTGCGGTCGTCTTCCCTTTTCCCGGACCGGTGTTTACGATGATCAGGCCGCGGCGGACATCACTCATAGTTGCGAGATTCTTGATTCTACTAGAAAGCCTCTTCCAGAGCCGGGGGAAACATCGGCGCCGCAAGGCTCAGCAAAATTACCGAACTTTCCGCGGAACTCTTGCATCCAACCCGGCGTAACCGTGTAATAAGCGATCATTGTTTCCTGGCAGACTGCGGAGGTCTCGTCATGATCAACAATTGTCTTGTGTTATTGTTTTGGGCTCTCGCCGCCGTACCTGCATTTTCCGCCCAACACGTGGCGCTTCATCACCGACCCGGATTTGACTCCGTCGATCAGGAAACCATTCGCCAGATCGTTGACATGGAGCGCCAGTCCAAGGAAGCCAGCCTCCGTCGTGATTCAGAGTTTTCCCTGCGCACGCTCGCCGATGATTATGTCGCAATCACCCCGCTCGGCCAAGTCACGACTAAAGCGGATACCATTTCCGCCCGCCGGAGCGGTCAACTCCGCTACGAAGCCATGAATATTACGGACATGGTTGTGCGAGTGTACGGCGACACCGCCGTCGTCACCGCCCGCGCCGATGTCAAAGGCCACCAACTCGGCGAAGATTTCAGCGGACCCTATCGTTATACTCGCGTCTGGGTCCGCCGCAACGGCCAATGGCAGACCGTAAGTTATCAGGCCACCGTCACGCAGTAGACGCCGGTACAGTGAGATTGACTGGATTCACGCGGTTTAACGGTCAATTCTTGTCTTGCAGGAACAATTCATGCAACTGAATCGGCATCGCTTCCCTGGCCCGCGGTTCTCCTGCTGGGTTCATCTCGCGCTTCTGATTGCATTCTGTTGCGTGGTTTGCGCTGCTCAGGAGTCCGAACTATCCTCCGGCAAACTCGCGCAGATCGACGCCGCCGTCTCCAAATTCATCTCGACTACGCAGGTCCCCGGTCTTTCAGTCGCGGTGGTTGAAAATGGAGAGTACGAGTGGGCTCAAGGCTTGGGCGTCGCTGCCTGGAGAACAACGTTCCGTCGAACGAACACACTTTGTCTCGGCTAGCCTTGATTTCCAAAGCGCTGCCCGCAACTGCTGCCCCGCGCCTCTGGGAACGCGGACACCTCGACCTCGATGCTCCCGTACAGCAATATTGCCCTTCGTTTCCTCAAAAATCGTGGCTCATTTCCACCCGCCAGGTTCTCGGGCACCTGGGCGGGGACTCGCCATTACAAATCCAGTTCGCAGGATGACCCCGAAGTCGGCAACACGAAACACTTTGACGATCCCATCCAGGCAGGGTTGAATTCTTTCAAAGATGATCCCCTTGTAGCGCAGCCCGGCAAATCGTTCCACTACTCCACTCGGGGATACACTCTCGTCGGCTGCGTGATCGAAGGTGCTTCCGGGTGCGCAATGCCGGTTTCCTCGACTCGAGCTACAAAATCCCCGGTGGCGGGCTGGCTTTCCTCCGCAGAAGATAGGGCCCGATTCGAGGTTGCGATTTTGAATGACAAGCTGATTCGCAGAAGCAGCCGCGACCTGATGTGGACTCCGCTCAAGCCCTCCCATGGCTCGAACGATCCATACGCTCTCGGCTGGGGTTGGGAAAAAACGCAGAGAAGCAACGGGTTGCTGGAGTAGGGGGCACACTGGCGGCCAGCAAGGCACCAGCACCGCCTTCGTGATAGCGCCCGACCGCCGCGCCAGAGTCGTAGTGCTAACCAACATGGAAGATCATCCGGCCAGCGACCTGGCTCCAGAGATTCTGAATGTTCTAGTTGCCGCTCCAGAAAATAAGCCCTGAACAGGAATGGCGGAAAATCATCCGGCCTGACCTGTTCCTTTTGTAGACGGCATTGTCGCAGGAGCGTGCTGATCGTCCTCTGTCCTCAAGAGTGGCAATGCAACTCGCAGAGCCTCGACCTGGCGCCTCACTTTCGACAATTCTTGTTCTTTCGCCCGCAACAGTTCCATCACATCCTTCATGAATCTGCTCTCCGAATCCACCCGCTAGTAACCACGCAGTAGGTAAACATCATCGTACGTTAAGAATGTAGGACGTGCACCAACTACACAACAACTCACGAAGGTGCACATCCCCACCGCTTCAATGTCCCGAATGATAAGGATGCCCCTTCAGAATCGTGAACGCCCGGTAGATCTGCTCGAGCAAAACCACTCGAGCCAGTTCATGCGCCAGGGTCATCCTGCCTAAAGAGATCGTATATTGAGCAGCATCGCGCGCCACTTCGCTGAATCCATCGGCCGGCCCTACCGCGAAAACCAACGGCAGCGAATTGCGATCCTGATAGTCGCCAAGAAAACGCGCGAACTCTTCCGAGGAGAATTGCTTTCCCCGAGAATCCATCAGCAGCAGAGTCGACTTGCCGGTTGTGGACTTGCCTGCTTTAATTGATGCCGCCCGCCCGCACAGTTGCAGCACCGCGTCCTCATCGCGTAGCGTCACCCCTTCCACGGGGACAAAACGGCCGATCCGCTTCAGATATTCGTCCGTCAGCGCCTGGATCGCCGCCTCTTTCGTCTTGCCCACCCACGCGATCTTGATTTTCACAGCATGATCTATAGCACGCGCATAATCTACTTGCTTCCCGATGCCAGCACTACCGAAGCGCCAAACTCGATATTCTCTCCGCGCACGTACTGCCCGATTGCCGCCAGCACTTCCTCATGAACCTGAGGCCGCATTTCCCGCGGCACACGATCCAGCATCGGGCGAAATGGCACCGACACTGCCTGCGCCTGTTCCCACACTTCCTCCGGCGTCCCTGGCCAGCTCCAGGGCAAGGTTTTCGTTTCTTCTTCCACTTCACTAAAACCCGCGCTGCGCAGCACCGCGGCAAGACTGCCCGGCTGCGCAAAACGAAACGGATCTGGACCGTCTGACGGCAGCAGCGGACCACCAACACAACGGTGCACCACGCCCATCGTGCTCTGCCAATAAGGCTGCTCCAAGGGGCCCCAGGCAAGAAAACAAGCGCGCGCGCCTGCAATCAAAACGCGATGCAGTTCGCGCAATGCAAGCACAGGGTCGCGAAAAAACATGACTCCGAAACGGCAAGTCGCCAGATCGAAGCTGTTGTCGTCGAAGGGCAACGCCTGTGCGTCGGCCTGCTGCGTCAAGAAATTGTCGAGGCCTCGCTCCTGCGCTCTGCGTTTTGCGATGTCAAGCAGATCGGCGCTCAAATCAAGAGCCGTGACCCGTCCCTGAGATCCCACGAGCATAGCGAGGCTGATGGCAGGCTCGCCCGTGCCGCTAGCCAAATCCAAAACGAGCATACCAGGCTTCGCTTGCGAATATTCCACCAGCGCCGCGGTGACTGCCTTCCCCATGGCCGCCGACTTCGCCTTCCATTTGTCAGAGGCAACGAGGCGATAAGAACTTCCCCAGCCCATTTCCTCGGAAACATTCGCTTTGGAGGAAGTCATCATTCAGTTCAGATCAGCCAGGAGTGGCCGTGGGGAGCCACGCAACAGGAGAACTACGCCTTCTTGCGACGCGCCACACTCGACGCCGCCCGTTTAGGCGCCACTGCCTTTTTCTTCACGGCCACCTTACGCTTCGTTTCCGATTTCAATTCCGAAGGTTCTAGCCGCTTCGCCGTCTTCCACAAGCGCTCCAGATCATAAAACTTGCGCGCCTTCTCGGAAAAAACGTGAACCACGAAGTCAACGTAGTCGACCAGAATCCATTCGGCCTGTCTGTACCCTTCGACGTGCGCCGGCCGCAGCCCCGCCGTTTTCAAGCGCACTTCCACTTCATCTGCAATGGCCTGCACCTGCCGCGGATTCGTTCCGCTACAGAGCACGAAGTAGTCGGTAAATGCCCCCGACCCCTTCTCCATTTCCAGGATTGAAAGTTCTTCTGCTTTTTTGTCGAGACAAGCCTGAATCGCGGCTGCCACTTGTTGCTTCAAATCGCTTTTTTTCATGCAGTAGGATTGTTTGTGGTCTAGACCATTGTAAATGGGAAGAGCCGCGACCGACGAAGTCATCCCTGTGGAAAGCGCGCTTTGTACAGCCCTAATTTCTTGATGTAGTCCGCGACGGCTGGTTCCACGAAACGGCCAAGTGGTTTTCCGCCAGCCGCAGCTTCACGAATCGCTGTGGAGGAAATTGGTTGGTAGACTTCATCCAGCAGATGAATGCTGGCGCCGCTTAACACCAAGTCTCCCGTTGCCGCCTGCTTGTGAAATGGCCGCGTGGCCTCCGATCGTGGCCGCAAGCTCGCCGGCAGCGCATTGGCCACGTCGGCCAGCGAGTAGCCTGGCCTGCTGGCAACCACAAATTCACATTCGCGAAACAGAGCCTCGGCCTGCTGCCACTTCGCGATGTCCATGAAAGCGTCGATGCCGATGAGCAGAAAGAGCCGATCCGCTTTCTTGAACGACTGCTTAAGACGTTTGACCGTATCGATGGTGTAGTTCGGTGTCGCCTTCTTCTCTTTCTTGGCGCGGCCATCGGCGTCCGAGTCTTCCGGCGCTTCCAGCAACGAAGCAACGAAGTCTTTTTCTTGGGCCGTAGCCAGGGCAATCATCGCGTAGCGGTGCGCGAAAGCTGATAAAGGCTGGCGCTGCTTGTGGGGCGGAATATTCGCCGGCACGAACAGAATCCGGCCAAGCTTGCACCGTTCGCACGCCGCGCGCGCCAGCGCCAGATGTCCGCGATGGATGGGATCAAAGGTTCCGCCAAATAATCCAGTATTCATGAGCGGTTAGTGTCATCGTTTCCCGGCGCAGTTGGCAAGCTCAACTTTCGGAAGCAAGTGTTGAATCCACTTCGCCGCACGCAGTCGATTTCACGCGATGTATTTTTGGACATTCGCCCATAGGAAATAGTTCATTGTCTACTTGGACCCGGGATAACTTCAAAGGAACCTCCCTCATGCCAATTTACAAATGAACTCCTGTAATCTCGTGCATCTAAGACGTTAACGTTAGCATCCGTTACATGCGAGTAACCCTCCCCCTACTTCGCATTCAACCGGCCCGTGCGCCCATCCTGCGCTACGGAGTAGCCGTCCTCAGCACCACGCTGGCGCTCATCCCGGCCGTGTTACTTCCCAACGTCACCGAAAGCCGGCTGGCGGTATTTGCCGTCGCGGTGATGGTGAGTGCCTGGTACGGGGGCTGGAAGCCGGGACTCGTCGCTACCTCATTCGCTCTCACTGTAAGCGCCTACTTCTCATTTTCCGGCGAACGGACCCCGGCACAATTCCGTTCCACCATGATGCGGCTGGCGCTGTTCGTTGTGCTGGCAGCCCTCATTTGCTGGTTCAACGCAGCGCTGCGAGCAACTCAGGAAGGGTTGCGACGTTCCGAGATGAATTTCCGTTCCCTGGTGACGAACGCTCCTTATGGCATCTGCCGCTGCGATTCTGCCGGCCAACTTTTGAATGTGAACCCCGCCTTAGTGGCAATGCTGGGATATACGTCTGCGAAAGAGCTCGTAGGACAGCATCTAGGAGCACTCTACCCGGATTCGCATCAGTGGTTCGAGCTGGCTGATTACCTGCGCGCGGGCGCGCCCTTTAACGGCCTGATCGCGGAATGGAAGCGGAGGGACGGCGTGGGAACGGTGGTTCGCGTTTCCGGCCGGGCAGTTTCTTTTGCCGACAACGAAAGAGCCTTCGAGCTGTTCGCCGAAGATGTGACCGAGAGGCGCGCGCTCGAGCAGCAACTCCAGCAATCCCAAAAAATGGAAGCTGTCGGAAGACTCGCGGGCGGCATCGCCCACGACTTCAACAACCTGCTCATGGTGATCTCCGGCTATTCTGAGTTTCTGCTCGACCGCCTGGGTCCGGACCCGGCTCTCCGTGGACCCGCGCAGGAGATTGCCGGCGCTTCGCAGCGCGCGTCCTCTCTCACCCGCCAACTCCTCGCCTTCAGCCGCAAGCAAATGCTGGCGCCGAAGATTCTCGACCTGAACGAAGTGGTTACCGAAAACCTGAAACTGCTCACCCGCGTAATTGGCGAGGATATCGATCTGGTGATGGTGCCCGCAGCCGTGCTCGGCTCGGTCCGCGCCGATGCTGGTCAGATCGATCAGGTCATCATGAATCTTGCCGTAAACGCGCGCGACGCAATGCCCACCGGCGGCAAGCTCACTATTGAAACCTCCAACGTTTCGCTCGACGAGGAGTATGCCCGTTTTCATGCCCCCCTCCGGCCGGGAGATTATGTGATGCTCTCCATCAGCGACACTGGTCAGGGCATGGATTCCGAGACTCAGTCCCATATCTTCGAACCTTTCTTCACCACCAAAGGCACAAAGGGGACCGGGCTGGGTCTTTCCACGGTTTACGGAATCGTCAAGCAAAGCGGCGGCTACATCTGGGTTTCCAGCGAAGCCGGCAAGGGCACCACGTTCAAGATTTATTTCCCGCGCGTCGCGGAGAGAGCCGAAACCGTGGCGCAGGTCGTCTCTTCCGAGGAAGCCGTTTTAACCGAGCCTGGAACCGAAACTATTCTTCTGGCCGAGGACGAAGCCAATCTGCGCTACCTCGCTCGCCAGTTCCTGGAGAAACAGGGCTACAAGGTGATCGAAGCCGCGGACGGAGCAGCGGCCATGCAAATCGCGGTTGCGCACGAGGGCGTCATTCACCTGCTCTTGACCGATGTCATAATGCCCGGCATGAACGGTCGAGAACTCGCGCAGCGGATTTCGGAAATTCGTCCGCAGACCAAGGTGCTTTATATGTCCGGTTACACAGAAAATGTAATCGGGCACGACGGCACGCTGGATGCCGGCGTGAGTCTGCTGCAGAAGCCCTTCACGCTTCGTGATCTGAAAAGCAAAGTTCGAGAAGTGTTGGATTCTACCCCTGTCCTTCGTGAGGTCGATATGCCAGTGCAAACCGCTCGTAGTTCGGCGCGCCAGAGGTCCGAAGAATCGGTCCTATCCCGCGCACCACGTTTTCAACTTCACTTACCTTTGAAATATCGACTGCTGGACGAAGAGAAATGGCACGACGGTGAAACTAGGAATATCAGCCGCTCGGGATTGCTGTTCCAGGCGGAGGATCTTCTCCAGCCCAATGTGCAACTGGAGATCAATCTGGTTCTGCCGGCCGAGATCGCCGGTCTGTCCCCCACAGAAGTGGTTTGTCGAGGACAAATTGTGCGCACAGTGAAGTCCGCTGGAGAGGAAATGCATCCCGCCCTTGCGGCGAAGATCCTTCAGTATCACTTCCAGCACGGAACGCAGATTCCGCGCGCCTGAAGCTAGATCGCGGCAAGGTCCTATTAGCCGACTTTAGCCTCGGCGGCTTCGACCTTCTTTGAAGCTGGCTCACGCAGAGCGTTCACTTCCTCGGCCATCGCGTATTTGAGTTCGTCGATCCCTTTGCCGGTTACGGCTGAAATTTCGTAAAGTTTCAGCTTGTGCTTCTTGCAATATTTCCTGAGCGCTGCCACTTTGTCTTTGTTGGCCACGTCGATCTTGGAGGCGACCATGATCATCGGCTTTTCTTCCAGGTGAGCGCCAAAACTCGCAAGCTCGCCAAGAATGACTTCCAGGTCTTTTACGACGTCAGGCCGGCCGCTGGAATCCGATACGTCAACCAGATGCGCCAGCAAGCGCGTGCGCTCGATGTGCCGTAGGAACTGTACGCCCAATCCTGAGCCCGCGTGTGCGCCTTCGATCAAGCCCGGAATGTCCGCCACCACAAAGCTGATTTCATGATTGAGATCGCCCACCGCAACCACACCAAGATTGGGCTCCAGTGTGGTAAATGGATAATCCGCAATTTTCGGCCGTGCCGCCGAAATACGCGAAATCAACGTGGACTTGCCCACGTTCGGATATCCCACGAGCCCCACGTCAGCCAGCAACTTCAATTCAAGCCGGTAGTTATGTTCCTCGCCCGGACGTCCCGGCTCATGCTCGCGCGGAGCCTGGTGAACCGAAGTTGCGAAGCGAGCATTGCCGCGCCCGCCCCGACCGCCGCGGGCAATCGCAATCTGTTGATCCGCCCCGGAAAAATCGAACACCTTCTCGCCGGTTTCTTCGTCGTACACAATCGTTCCGACCGGAACTTTCAGAACCACATCCGCGCCTTCGCGGCCGGTCTTGTTGGAACCTTCGCCGTGACGGCCGCGCTCGGCTTTGTATTCGGGATTGAAGCGGAAATGCACCAGCGTGTTGTGGCGCTCGCTGGATTCCATGATCACATCCCCGCCCTTGCCGCCATCGCCGCCCGAGGGTCCGCCTCGCGGAACATATTTCTCGCGACGGAAGGCCATACAGCCATTTCCGCCGTCTCCCGCCTTCACCCGAATTCTTGCTTCATCGATGAACATGGTAACCACTCTTCAGCTGCAAAACAAAAGCCTCGTCCCGAAGGCGAGGCCCAAGCCGCTTCGTACAACTCGGCGCGGCCGCCAGCAGATGGACGCGAAACTATTCTGCCACTTCCATCGGCTCGACCATCACAAACTTGCCCATCGAGCCCTTGTTCAAAAACTTGATTCGCCCGGTGATCTTAGCAAAAAGCGTATCGTCTTTGCCGCGGCCCACATTGAGCCCCGGCTTCACGCGCGTCCCGCGCTGTCGCACGATGATGGTTCCACCAGGCACGATCTGCCCGCCGAATGCCTTGAATCCAAGCCGCTGCGCGTTTGAATCGCGGCCGTTTCGTGAAGTTCCCTGTCCTTTTTTATGTGCCATGGATCAACTCTCAGCCCTCAGTCCTCGATTTTTCAACTACCTTTACTTCTTTTTCTTGGCTGCGGATTTCTTCGCCGCTTTCTTGGGAGCAGCTTTTTTCTTTGCATGCCCCTTCGTCGCATGTTCCTCGGCGCTCTTCAACTCAGCGTGGGACTCGTGCTCGGCCGCAGGTGCAGCCTTCTTCACCTTCGGCTCCTTCTTCTTCAACTCCGGAGCCTTGAAGCTCTGCCCGTCAAAAGCGATCTCGGTGATGCGCACAGCCGTGTAGGCCTGCCGGTGTCCGCGCAGCTTTTTATATTGCTTCTTCCGCTTGTAGTGAAAAACCAGGATTTTCGCTCCCCGGCCCTCTTCCACCACTTCGCCGACCACGCGCGCTTCCGATTCCGGCTTGCCAATCTTTCCTTCGCCGCCTGAAACCGCCAACACGTCGGCAAAGTTCACATGGCCATCGGTTCCCGTAGCCAGTTTCTCAACTCGAATCACATCCCCGGGCGCCACCCGGTACTGCTTTCCACCGGCGCGTATGACCGCGTACATACGTCTGCCTCCGTCAAAATGTCGTGAGAGTCAGTTCATCGAGCGCATCTCACGCGCACACGCGTGCAACCTGGCACCCGCTGAACTTTCTGTGCTTGCTGTGTTTTCCGCCACGGGCTTCAACAGCCAAGGCAGGCGTCCCCAGAACGGGTCGGCGAGTACAGGCAAACTCAACTATTTTAGCGTGCGCTGTGGAAATCGGTCAATGCATGCTTTGCAGATCAGGCTTTGCACATCACCGCTTCGTGTGCGAGAATTCCGCCGACCTTTGGATCAAGGCAGGAGGACCTCAAGGAATGAAACGCCTTTCCGTCGTTTCGTTGTGTCTGCTCGCTCTGACGTTATCCAGCTTGGCGGCGCCCCCAAAGACAGTCTCGAAGAAATCTTCAGCCGGTCCCATTCCCGACAAAGCCTTCCTGCAGAAAATTTGGGACGGCTGGTCGACCCTCGATACCGCAAACGTGGACACGTTTTATGCCAGAGGTCCGCATACCTTCTTCGATATCGCTCCTCTGAAGTACAACAGCTGGGACGAATACGAGAAGGGCGTAAAGGTCGTGCTCGATGGATACAAGAGCGCGAAGTTCACAGTGAACGATGACGTGGCTATTCATCCCCACGGCGATTTAGCCTGGGCCACCGCAACCGTGAAAGAGGAGATGATCACCAAGACCGGCAAAGTTGAAATGGGTAATTTTCGCTGGACCGGCGTTTGGGAGAATCAGGATGGCAAGTGGTTGATCGTCCACGAACACGTCTCCGCACCGTTGCAGTAGGATGGTCGCTTGTCTAGAAACCTGCTGGTCGCGCTGGCTGCATTCGCAGTCCTGACGTTCTCCGCCGCCGGAATCGGATCAGCCTTTACGGGGCGATCGGTTCGCACTTGGTATCCACGCTGCGCAAACCGCCCGGCAATCCACCCGCGTCCTACTTCGGCCCGGTGTGGACAATCCTTTATTGTCTGATGACGGTTGCCGCCTGGAACGTATGGAGGATCGGCGACGGCTGGTCAGGAGCAACGCCTGCTATTACGATCTTTCTAATTCAACTCGCTTTGAATGCTGTTTGGTCGGCAATTTTTTTTGGCCTGCGCTCCCCCCGCCTCGCCCTGGCCGAAATCATCCTGCTCTGGGCGGCGATTCTCGCCAGCACAATCTCGTTCTGGCGAATCTCAGCTTTCTCCGGCGCGCTCCTCGTGCCCTATCTCGCATGGGTAACCTACGGCACATATTTGAATGCCGGAATCTGGCGTTTAAATCGAGCGCACTCCGATTCCTCGCCGCAGTTTCCCCCAGGTCCTCGAGGTAAGGGATAATTACCTCTGTAATCTCGTCCATCTGATGTCGCTTGCAGAAACAACCTGCCTGCGGCAGGGTTAATGGAAAGTGGGAATGTGGGGAGACTAACCATGCGTGACCGAATCGTCTTTTTGATTTCGCTTTTTCTGCTGGCCAGCGTGGTCTGGAGCCAGCAACCACCAGCCAGCAGCAATGCCCAGTCCAGCGGCCCGCAGAGCATGCCGGGCATGGACATGCCTGGTCATGACATGTCGAACATGAAAGGCATGTCGATGGGCACAGATAAAGACAAAGACGAGAAAGACCCCGACGCCAGCAGGCATGCCATGCACTCCATGGAAGGTCACATGGACATGGGCCCGCACATGAAGATGACGGCACTGCGGCCGACGAAATCAGGCGATGCCGAGCGTGCTCAGCAAGTGGTAGAAGCGGCTCGCAAGGCGTCTGCAAAGTACGTGGACTACCACGTTGCGCTGGCCGATGGCTTCAAGATTTTCCATCCCGAGATTCCGCAAAAGATGTATCACTTCACCAACTATCAATATGCATTTGAAGCGGCCTTCAGTTTCAATCCCGAGCACCCAACCTCTCTGCTCTACGAGAAGCATGGCGATGATTACAAGCTCATCGGCGTAATGTACACGGCGCCCAAGAGATTCGGCGAAGATCAACTCGACGAGCGTATTCCGTTGAGCATCGCGCAATGGCACGAACACGTGAATTTCTGTTCACCACCCGCTGACCGCCGAAACGAATTGATGACGCCGCATGCGCAATTCGGTCTGCGGGGATCGATTATCACGCAGGCGGCTTGTGATGCCGCCGGCGGAACCTTCCATCCGGTGATTTTCAATTGGATGGTTCACGTATATCCCTTCGAAAAAGATCAGGCGAGCGTCTGGTCGCTCGATCGGCAGCATGGCGACGCCGACTGATCATTTGCCTGGATATCCGCTTCTAAAAAATTACATCCCCCATCGTCATCCATTCTTTGCGTTCATTCTCCTGCCACCCGCTTAACGTTCGCCCCGTACAAGACAATGTGACGCTGTTCCAAACGAATACAGAGACTTCCTGCTAACCGAGGCACGAGCCCTTCGTCAAACGTGCAAGCAGGCATTTGCGGGATGATGGAACTTTTGGAGTTGTGGGTACGTAGCGTAGTGAAGAGAAGGGCCGACTGGAAAGCGACGTTAGGCGCCGGTCGGGTTACACAGAGAAGCTAGTGGGTTTAAGGGATTCTCTTACTTTCGGTTTGGCGGCCCAGGTAAGAAAACCCCCGTGCACAGCGCGGCAGGCCTTGCGGCTTGTCCGCTGAACCCTGCGGGTGCATTGTAGGCGATTCGCGGCAAAACACCAACGTTTTCTCGCGCACGTCGTGAACCGGGCCGCCCTAACCGTTTCTCGATCCGATTTCGAGAAAGAAAAAGGAGCAGTCATGAAGTTCGCGACAGTTTCGAAGGGCCTCGTTCTAGGATTGGCGATGCTATTGGCATCGACCGCCTTCGCCGCAACCAAAGCCAGTTTACAACTTAGCAATCCCACACTGGTCAACGGAACCACGTTGAAGCCCGGAGATTATAAGATTCAGTGGGAAGGCACCGGCCCCAACGTGGAACTAAGCATCCTGCATGGCAAGAACGTGGTAGCAAAAGTTCCCGCGCACGTGGTTGAATTGCAGACCCCAGCGAGCAACGATGCCGCAGTGACACGTCAGAATGCCAGCGGACCTAATACGCTTGCCGGCGTCCGCTTCCAGGGCAAGAAAACCGCCCTGGAACTAGGTGACTCCAGCGACAACATGCAGGCCGGCGGTTCCAGTAAGTAATGTTTGCAGCACGAAAAATAAGGGGAGCACACATCGTGCTCCCATTTTTCGTCCGCCCAAAGAGACTATATGGGGACAACTGCCTCGGCGTCCGCCGAGCGAAGCGTGGCGTGGGCTCGTCGCCGCTATGGACTCTGAATTTTCTCCAGCTCTGCGTTCAGTCGCACGCTGCTTTCGCCCGTAACTTCAAAGACGCGAGCCGATGAACCAGAACCGGATATGAGGCCTACGGTGACGGGCGAGCGAGCCAAGGATTGCGAAGCCCATTTCCATCCCGTGCACGGGTGGTAAATCCGGCGGTGGCGCCTCGAAGGCGGTCGAACTTACCTCGGGAGATCTGCGGCAGGTCAGGGAATGGTGACTGAGGATGAAGCGATTCATTCTGACCGTGCCGCAGAAGTCAGCAGAGGGCGCAGTTTGTGCTGAGCAGTACGTTGTTCAGGAGGGTTAGAGTCCCTCTGGCGCTCGAATGGGGGGCGTCATATCCAAGAGCGGGGGTAATGCCTCGCTGGCCGGAGAAAGTGGAAGGTTATGGAGACGTCCAACCGGGCACGAAAGCGAAAGCTGGATACAGCCAAGACGAACCTAAAGCCACCGCTCGCCGTACTCCGGAGGGCAGGGTGTCCATCAAGTGAGTATCGCAAGATGGAATCTGTAAGGGCATGAGGAGAAATACCGAGCCGTAATCGATGGGGAGACACCCAAGGATGAACCGGTCTGCCAAAGGTGGGGCAAGGTCGAGTCTGAACTATGGAGACGAAGGCATTCTCATTCACCCACCGCACCAAGGTGTTTGCGAAGCGCTCCCCTTTTGAAACTGGCGATGAACCACTACCTCTAGTACTTCGGCACCTTCGGATCCACTCTCTCCGCCCAAGCGGTAATCCCACCCGCCAGATTGTGCACCCTGGTGAATCCCGACTGCTGCAGGAACGCCACTGCCTTTGCGCTTCGCCCGCCCATCTTGCAATGAACAACAATCTCGCGGCCGGAATCGAGTTCGTTCACGCGCTTCGGCAGATCGTTCAGCGGAATAAGATGTCCGCCGATATTGCAGATCTGATACTCATGCGGCTCCCGCACATCGAGCACGAAGAGATCCTCTTTCGCATCCAGACGCCGCTTCAATTCTTCCACCTGAATTTCCGGAACTCCATTCGACACCGGTTTTTCCTCCCCGCGAATGCCGCAAAACTCGTTGTAGTCTATCAGCTTCGTCACCGTCGGATGCGTCCCGCAAACCGGGCAATCGGGATTTTTTCGCAGCTTGAGTTCACGGAACTTCATGCCCAGCGCGTCGATCAGCAGTAGCCGGCCATTTAGCGACTCGCCAATACCCAAGATCAACTTGATCACTTCGGTGGCCTGCATCACGCCGACTAGTCCGGGCAGAATGCCCAGCACCCCACCCTCGGCGCAGGACGGAACCAGACCCGGCGGTGGCGGCTCGGGATAGAGGCAGCGATAGCACGGCCCATCTTCCGTAGCAAACACGCTGGCCTGCCCCTCGAAGCGAAAAATCGAGCCATAGACGTTCGGCTTACCGGTGAGCACGCACGCGTCGTTCACCAGATAGCGCGTGGGGAAATTGTCCGTGCCGTCGGCAATGATGTCGAAGTCGCGAAAGAGTTCCAGTGCATTCTCGCTGCTCAGGCGCATGTCGAACTTCCGCACATTCAGAAATGGATTGATGGCCGTCAATTTCTCCGCCGCGGAATCCAGCTTCTTTCTCCCCACATCCGCGGTGGAATGGATGATCTGCCGCTGCAAATTCGTGTAGTCCACCACGTCGAAATCGACGATCCCTAACGTACCTACGCCTGCTGCCGCCAGATACAGAGCCAACGGCGACCCCAAGCCTCCTGTGCCAATACATAGTACCCGCGCCGCCTTCAACTTCTGCTGCCCCTCCATGCCCACTTCCGGCATGATCAAATGCCGCGAGTAGCGCAGGATTTCGTCCTTGCTCAAGGTGACTGGAATTTCGCTGGTGGTCGTGGCCATAAAGTCCTCGATCGAAAACCTAAATTTTTGGGGGCGTCAGACGAGTGCTACCAACACGAAGGACAACAACCGCAGCGGCTTGTGAAGGAAGGTTTCAACTCTCGAACTCCTGATCTCGGCGAAATCCCGATCACACAGCACCTCCGGCAATGGAAGGCACAATGGAAATGTTATCACCTTCCTTTACCGCGGTCGCCTCTTTCTGCAGATAGCGAATGTCCTCGTCGTTCACATACAAATTGACGAACGCTCGCAGCTTACCATCGTCCGCATAAAGATGCCGTCGCAGATCGGGATGCTGAACCAGCAAGTCGCTCATGGCTTCGCCCACGGTCGTGCCCTTCACTTCTACCGTAGATTGTTTTCCAACATACTGCCGCAATGGCGTAGGGACGTGAATCTTGCTCATGGTCTAAGCATAAAAGATGCCGCGGCCGATTGGGAAGATTCATCCCGGTTCGAGTTCGGTCCCAGAGCAGTCACTTACGCCCCGTCCCCACCCGCCCTAACATCTTCACAGGAGAACGCCGAATGACCATTTTTGATTCAGCTCGCGGCAAAGTGATTGATGCTGGTGGTCACGGCAGCGGAGGCCTCGTGCGCCTGATCGGAATTGGCCTCGCCGCATTTCTACTGGTAATTCTGTTGTTCAGTTGCGTGAGCCGAGTCGGCACCGGCCACGTCGGCGTGCTCACACTGTTCGGAAAAGTCACGGGCGAGACTTTGGGCGAAGGCATTCACCTCATCAGTCCACTAAAGACCAACAACGAACTTTCCATCCAGACGCAGACGCTAAAAGAATCGGCCAACGTGCCATCCAGCGAAGGGCTGATGATGAGCCTGGACACGTCGCTGATCTACCACCTCAACCCCGACCGGGCTTCTGAGGTTTTCCAGAAGATTGGCGCCGACTACGAAAACGTCGTTGTCGAACCGACCCTCCGCTCCGCCATCCGCGAGGCTACGGCATCGCACACCGCCAACGCTCTCTACACCGGCGAACGGGAAATGGTCGGCAAACAGATTTACGACCAGGTCAGCGCACAGCTCAATCAACGCGGCCTCACCGTGGAGAACGTTCTGTTGCGCGACATCCAACTCCCCGCTACGTTGAAAGCCGCCATCGAAGCCAAGCAGCAAGCCGAGCAGGAATCGTTGGCCATGAACTTCCGTCTGCAAAAAGAAACGCAGGAAGCCCAGCGCAAGCGCATCGAAGCCGCCGGCGTCCGCGACTTCCAGCAGATCGTCGCCCAAGGCATCACGCCCTCCCTTCTGGAATGGAAAGGAATCGAAGCCACCGAGAACCTAGCCAAGAGCGCGAACTCGAAAGTCGTGGTCATCGGTAACAACAAAAACGGGCTACCGCTCATTTTGGGACAGTAGAACTCGATCAGCGAGTCTAGGCCACAACGCAAGGATTCGCATCGCCTTGCCGATGGATCACTTGCCGGACATTCCTGTCAATCCTGTAGCAAAGGCCCATGGATCTTGATTTCACCAAAGCCCGACTGCAGCACCAATCCCCGGCGCCTACCTGGCGGGGATATCTGCAGGCTAACGTGGAGATCAACCGGGATGAGGCGGTTTCGCCCCGGGAGTGTGCGCTTGGTCAATGGCTCTATTCCGACGGTCTGCGGAAGTACGGGGAGCGGCCCGAGATGAGGAATTTGGAATCAGTTCATGCCCCGATGCACGCAGTTGTCGAACAGGTGGTCCGGCTGAAGAGATCAGGCAGCGATGCTGAAGCGGGCACGGAATATCAAAAGGTGTCGCCTCTTAGCCGGAAAATCGTTTGGCCGCTGGAGCGGCTCGAGAAACACGTGAATTCGCAGTCGCCAGCGCTAGAATTCGCCGACCCGCCGCAGGTGCTAGCATGACTGCGTGCCAAGCTTGCTCGACGTCCGCCACCTGAACATAGAGTTCTCTACTGGACAACCGAGAGCCTGCCCTGAGCCTGTCGAAGGGGCGACTGCTCCCACCCGAACCTTGCTTGCCGTCCGCGACCTCAGCATCTCCATCGCTCCCGGCGAAGTCCTCGGCCTGGTCGGCGAATCCGGCTCCGGCAAATCGATCACATCTCTTGCCGTCATGCGCCTCCTTCCGCAGCAAGCGAGGGTCTCCGGCGAAGTCCTCTTCACCGAAAATGGTTCGCTCCGCAATCTCGCCACCCTCCCTGACGACTCCATGCGCCAGCTCCGCGGCTCGCGCATCGCCATGATCTTCCAGGAGCCGATGACCGCCCTCAATCCTGTCATGCGCGTCGGCGACCAGATCGCGGAAGCGGTCTTGGCGCACAACCACGTAACGAAACACCAAGCGTGGCAGCGCGCCGTTCAAGCCATGAACGACGTCGCCATCCCCCAGCCCGATCGCCGCGCCCGCGATTATCCCCATCAGCTGTCTGGCGGCATGCGCCAGCGCATCATGATCGCCATGGCCATCGTGAACAGGCCCCAGTTGCTCATTGCCGACGAACCCACCACCGCGCTCGACGTCACTATTCAGGCCCAGATCCTCGCCTTGCTGGCTGACCTCCGCTCCAAGTTCGGACTGGCCATGCTCTTCATCTCGCATGATCTCGCGGTAGTCTCGCAGGTTGCCGACCGTGTGGCCGTGATGTATGCCGGGAGCGTCGTAGAGCTGGGAACCAAACGGGAAATCTTTCACGCTCCTGCACATCCCTATACTCGCGGACTTTTGCACTCAGTGCCCGATGTGAAGACGAATCGCGCCCAGCCGCTTGAAACCATCGAAGGCACAGTCCCTCCCCTGCACGCCATGCCCGTCGGCTGTGCCTTCGAGCCGCGCTGCGGATTCCGCGTCTCCGACTGCGCCCGCGCATTTCCTACACTGGAAGAAGTCGCGCCCGGACATTGGGCCCGCTGCCCGGTCGTCCGTTCAAAATAGCGATGGCGGAATAAAACCCGCCCGTGTATCCTCGTTCGTCACGCTCGGTCTATAATCGCCGTCCGTCTGGTGTTCATTGCGCATACTGCTGCTTAGCGACATTCACGCAAACCTGGAAGCCTTGGAGGCCTGCCTCGCCGCAGCTCCGCCCTTCGATTTCGTCGCCAACCTCGGCGACCTGGTCGGGTACGGAGCCTCTCCCAACGAAGTGGTCGAACGCTCCCGCGACTTGGGCAAAGTTTTCGTTCGGGGCAATCACGATAAGGCCGTCACCGGCCTGCTCGAACTCGATGACTTCAATCCCATGGCCGCGGCTGCTGCCATCTGGACCCGTGATCAGCTCAGTTCCGCACATCTCGAATGGCTGCGCACTCTGCCGCAAGGGCCAATTCCGTTACGCGATTATCCGCACGTCCAACTGGTGCACGGCTCGCCTGGGGATGAAGACGCGTACGTGGTCTCAATCGGCGATGCACTGGTCCCGCTCATCACCGATGCCACGCCCGTCACTTTCTTCGGCCATACTCACCTGCAAGGTGGATTCTTCGCCAACGGTTCCAGTGCCGACGGCTTCCGTCCCGAATATCGCAGCGTCGGCAAGCCTGAATCGGTCGCTCTGCAACTGAAAGCCTCCACCCGTTACATGATCAATCCCGGTTCCGTCGGACAGCCCCGCGACGGAGATTGGCGGGCCGCCTTTGGCCTGTTCGATACCGAGTCCCAAGTGGTCAATTTTCATCGCACACCCTACAACCTGAAGTCCGCGCAAGACCGCATCTTCGCCGCCAACCTGCCCGCCCGCTTAGCGACTCGCCTCGCTGCCGGTCGCTGAGAAGGTTTGTCATCCTGAGCAAGCGAGATGATTCGCGAAAGTGGATCGTTCGGCGGAGTCGAAGCATCCCTTTCATCAGCGCCGCCTCGCCGCCGCGTGTCCGCCACCCCAACCCTGCACTCCGCCGTCGTTGTAAACTCGTCTCACATGCCCAACAGCCGAACTCGCCCTCTTTTTTCGCAGCGCGAGAATTTCTCCCGCGAGAATCCTCCCGAGCACTACCTGATCGCTCACAGCGACGGCGGCGCGCGCGGCAATCCCGGACCCGCCGGCTACGGAGTCGTAATCCAGGATCAGTCCGGCAAGAAAATCGCCCAGCTCAGCGAGTACCTCGGCCACCAGACCAACAATTTTGCCGAGTATCAAGGCCTCATCGCCGCCCTTGAATACGCTCTTCAGCACGGCCCCAAGGCCTTGAAGCTGATCAGCGATTCCGAATTGCTGGTCCGTCAGATCAAAGGCATCTACAAAGTCAAAAACACGACCCTGCAACATCTCCACGGCCGTGCCAAGGAGTTAATCGCGCAACTCGACTGGTTCTCCATCGGCCACGCTCTCCGCGAACAAAACACCGAAGCCGACCGCCTGGCCAACGAAGCCATGGACAAAGGCATGGGGCGAAGTGTGGCGCGGACGCCCACGCCCGCGAATGCCGGAAGCAACGAAGCCAGAGAACTGGAAGGCGTAATCCGCAACGGCGTCGTGGAACTAACGACCGGCGGGCTCCCGGAAGGGACGAGAGTACAAGTCCGCGCGAAGAGGTAAGCGCAAGCTAGAACCTTATAGAAGCAAGAAGCTATTCTGCCGAAGTTTGGTCGTGCACAATCTGCCATCCGTCAGGAAACTTGCGAAACACCAGCGTGAATAGCCCGTGCGGCGTCTTACCGTCGGACATCGTCAGCCGCCAGGCACCGCGCACGAAAGCCGCATCCGCACCCAGCATCTCGATGCGCAAACCGGAGAAGCCCAGATTTCCCATCTCGTGCCCCGGACTCGCATACGCCGAGCGATAGCGGCCCATCGCGGCCTGCCATCCGTCATTCTCTTTCGCGCCAGAAAAAAATGTAAGCTCCGGGGAGTTCCAGTAGCCCGCCATGAAGCCATCGAGATCGTGCCGATTCCACGCCTCCTGCTGCACGCGCAACACGTGCTCGATCTCAGCCTTCGCGCCGCCTGACGCGACCTGGGCTTGATCGGCGGTTGTGTGCAAAATGATTGGTAAGAAGAAAACGAAGCAGCAGACGAACGGCTTCCTCATGCAGACCTCAGATCTGGGCGAACCAGAGCGCCTCAGTTTCGCACAAGAAGTCAGATTTGATAGGAGGATTTCGAACCGAGTCGAAAGACTTACGCGCGGCCCTTCTTGGCCGCGGCCGCCTTGCTTGCTACCGCTTTCCCGGCAACTTCCCAAGGACGCTTGGGTCGATCCACAGGCGCTTTGTCGTCGTCCTTAAGGCGATCGTAGTGGTAAGAATCGCTCACCGTCCCCAGTGATTCGTTGTAAAGGCTCGGCAACCCAAGGCCAACTTTCAGCTCTTCGGCAAACAACTGCAGAGCTTTCAGATGGTCCGCAGTTGCCGGTACTTCCGTCTTCGAAGTTTTCAAGAACTGCTGGTACCCACGGTTCACCAGTTTCGAGATCTCGCTGCTGATCAGGTACCCGGGATACGCAAAAATCTTCACGCCATCGTCGTCCGTCTTCTGAATCGCGGCCGACACATTATATTTCCTGAGGAACACGCGCCCGTTCGTTCCCGGCGCTTCGGTCACATCGAACCCGTGGTCGCGCAGCCACGCCAACGCTTCGTCGTACGTTCGTGCCTCAATCGTTTTGGACATTATCGCTCGCTTCTTTCATTTAGATGCAGCCTCTCCGCAAAATGCGCGACACTTATTTACCGCTGCATCAGACTTGCAATCTGAATCATCTAAGCACACCATACTACATAGCGTGTTTCGCTAGTTCTTGCATATTACGATGGTCACCGAGAAATAGTTCGAATATGGGACAGAGCTCAATCAAGCTGGACGCAGCCGTTCCGGCGCAGCAAGCGCCCGGACGCGAGATGGCGCGCCCTGGCCAGAGTCTGCTCGACCGAATCGGCAACACTCCGCTGTTGCGCTTCGATCGGTTGACCGCCCCCTTACCCGGCGTCACCCTTTTGGGCAAGGCCGAATGGTACAACCCCGGAGGCTCTGTGAAAGACCGCGCCGCCGCCAACATCGTTGCCGAAGGGCGCCGCAGCGGTAAATTCGCTTCCGGCAAAATCCTTCTCGATGCTACCAGCGGAAACACCGGGATTGCCTATGCCATGCTGGGCGCGGCGGAGAAATTTCCAGTCACGCTGTGCATGCCGACCAATGTCTCGGTAGAACGCAAGAAGATCTTGCAAGCCTATGGCGCCAATATTCTCTACACCGATCCCGGCGAAGGATCGGACGGCGCCATTCGCATGGCGCGCGAGCTTGCCGCAAAACATCCGGACTTATATTTCTACGCCGATCAATACTCCAACGACGCGAACTGGCAGGCGCATTACCAGGGAACGGCAAACGAAATCTGGCAACAGACGGAAGGGCGCATCACTCACTTTGTCGCTATGCTCGGAACCAGCGGCACTTTCATGGGCACAACTCGCCGCCTAAAGGAACTGAATCCCTTGGTCCGCTGCATCTCGCTCCAGCCCGATTCTTCGTTTCATGGCATCGAAGGCGCCAAGCACATGGCCACCGCCATTGTTCCCAAAATCTACGATCCCACACTAGCGGATGAAAATCTCGGGATCGCGACCGAAGACGCCTACGCCATGGCGCGCCGTATGAGCCGCGACTGCGGCCTCCTGATCGGGATCTCCGCCGCAGCCGGAATCGCAGGCAGCCTCAGAGTCTCTGAGCAACTCCAACTAAGAAAAGAACAGCAGGCCGTAATCGTTACCATCCTCTGCGACTCCGGCGAAAAATATTTGAGCGAGAGATTCTGGACGGAGGGATGAACCAAAGGGTCTCAAAGGCGAACAGTCAGAAGTAAGATTAGGGGGTGGTTACGATTAATTCTGCGTTTTGGCTTCTGACTTCTGCCATCCATTCATGTTGAAGATTCCGCGCAAAGATTACGAAGCCTTCCGCCGGCACGGCGAGGAAACCTACCCGCACGAATGCTGCGGCGTGCTGCTCGGCCGCGTGGACGACAACGGCACGCGTATCGTGACTTCGACCACGCGCTGCGGCAACACCCGCACCGATTCGCCGCAGAACCGCTACAACATCGATCCGCGCCAACTGGTGCGCATCCAGCGCGAGGGCCGCGAGCGTGGTGAGGACATCGTCGGCTTCTACCATTCCCATCCCGATCATCCCGCCCACTGGTCACCGACCGATCATGCCGAAGCTCACTGGATCGGATGCTCCTACGTCATCACGAGCGTGGACAAGGGGAAAGCTGCCATCACCAACTCGTTTGAACTCGCCGGCTCCGACGAGACTGATAAGCGACTCGTGGACGAACAAGTTGAAATCGCCTGAACGCCGTCGCGCCATCAGCCGCTGGAAATTGCTGGTCCGGCAAGGTTTGTGCGCGATTTTCACAAGCAGTGAAACATCGCTGGCAAACGCTGGGGCTTCCCCGCTCTCCTTTCCAGCTGTGAAAAGCCGCGTCTGGTGCGGCTTCTCCGCAAAGTTAATTGACCACCTGCACCAATTCCGGTCACCCGCCTGTGGACAGCCTGCACTCCGCTGAAAATACGCGAGTTACAAACGCCAACTTTTCATTGACTCAAAAAACAAAAGGAGTAGAAACATAATCGTTCTTTGACAGCTTCTAAAGTTTTTCCGGTTGGTGCGGCGTCCGGGACTCAAGCGCAGTCACCCTCTTCATGCAAATGAACAGGGAGGGCAGGCAAGGGTCTATAGCAATGCGCTGGGCGAGGAGAACAGGAAGAAACGTCGAAGGCAGGATAGAGTTCCGAGGCGTTGGGTAGGTTTTTCCGGTTGGCGGTAAGCCCGGAGCCCGAGCGAAGATCGCGCGCAGCATCCCGCAAGGGAAGCAGCGTAGCAGGTCAAGCAAGGGTCTAAAAGCGAGCTACTGGCCGAGACGAATGGACCCAACACCACCTCGGAACTCTTAATTGTTTTGTGCCCGCCCGTTACATTCTCCAAGACATTCAGCCAAATTTAAAGCGGGATATTCCCGTGCTTCTTGGGCGGATTCTTGTCGCGCTTGGTTTCCAGCATCGCTAGCGCCTGGATGACTTTCTTCCGCGTCTCCCTTGGCTGGATGATGGCGTCGACGAAGCCGCGGTCGGCGGCGACGTAGGGACTGGCGAAGCGGTCGCGGAATTCTTCGATCTTCTTTTGCCGAGCCGCCTCGCGATTTTCCGCGCCGTCGAGCTCGTGTTTGTAGACGATGTCCACCGCACCCTCAGGGCCCATGACCGCGATCTCCGCCGTCGGCCAGGCGTAGTTCACATCGGTGCGAATGTGCTTGGAAGCCATCACGCAATAAGCTCCACCGTAAGCCTTGCGCGTGATCACCGTGACCTTGGGCACCGTGGCTTCGGCGAAAGCATAGAGCAACTTCGCGCCGTGCTTGATGATGCCACCGTACTCCTGCGCAGTGCCGGGCAAGAATCCGGGGACATCTTCGAACGTGACCAGCGGAATGTTGAAGCAATCGCAGAAGCGGACGAAGCGCGCGCCTTTGACCGAGGCATTGATATCGAGCGTGCCGGCGAGCATTGCCGGCTGATTGGCGACGATGCCCACAGAGCGGCCGTCCAGCCGCGCGAAGCCGACGACGATGTTTTTGGCATAGTGCTCCTGCACTTCGAAGAAGTAGGCGTCGTCCGCAACAGCGTGAATCACAGCCTTCATGTCATAGGGCAAATTCGATTGCGCGGGCACGATCTTGTCGAGCGCGGCATCGGCACGGTCGACCGGATCATGGCAAGGTTTCCGCGGCGGCTCGTCCAGATTATTCGATGGCACGAAGCTCAGCAGCTCGCGCACCATCGACAAACATTCGGCATCGTCATGCGCCAGGAAGTGGGCCACGCCGGAGGTCTCGTTGTGCGTCATGGCGCCGCCAAGCTGGTCTTTGGTGACATCTTCGTGGGTAACGGTTTTGATCACGTCCGGCCCGGTGATGAACATGTAGGAAGTTTTGTCGACCATGAGAACGAAGTCAGTGATCGCCGGCGAATAAACGGCGCCACCGGCGCATGGGCCCATGATGGCGGAAATCTGCGGCACCACTCCGCTGTATAAAGTGTTGCGCAGAAAAATGTCCGCATACCCGGCGAGCGACATCACGCCTTCCTGAATGCGCGCGCCTCCGGAATCGTTCAACCCAATGACGGGCGCGCCCATCTTCGCGGCCAGATCCATGATCTTGACGATCTTCCCGGCATTCGTCTCTGAGAGCGATCCGCCGAACACAGTGAAGTCCTGCGCGAACACGTAGACTAGCCGCCCTTCGATGCGGCCATAGCCGGTGACAAATCCATCGCCGTAAGGCTTTTGCTCGGCCATACCGAAGTCGCTGCAGCGGTGCGTGACCAGCTTGTCGGTCTCTTCGAAGGTGCCTTCGTCGAGCAGGAACTCTATGCGCTCGCGCGCCGACATCTTGCCTTCCTGGTGCTGGCGCTCTCGCCGCTTCGCGCCTCCACCTTCTTCCGCAAGCTGGTTGCGTTTTTTGAGTTCTGCAATTTTTTCTTCGAGATTCATGGCGGGAGGATTATAGCGGGTAGATGGGCAGGTGGGTGTGAGGTAGTTCATTGCACGGGAGAGGCGGCTGGAAGCTTATGGGTGGAACTGACAACCAGATGGCGTTAACAGCTGGCAGACCGGTGCAGCTATCTTCGAGGGAGCTATTCTAAATCCGAGCCCAGCACCTGATACCGATACTTCTTCCCGTCCCAGAAGATGACCGAAGAAGTCGCCTCGCCTTCCCCTTGCTCTTCCATGTAAACCCCAAGGACGGTTTTCTTTTTCAGGGCCAGCCTTTTCACGGTAAGCGTTTTGAAGGGCAGATTGATCAGCAGGAACTTCGGTTTTGGTTTATCGGAACGCCAGGCTTCGGGACCCACGCCGTGCACAATCAGCAGACAAACACCCTTGCGATCTGGCACGTCCGAGGCGAAGGTAGATGTGACTTTGACATCGCCGAAGCCGAGAAAACTGTCGTAGGGGTCGGTCACGCGGAAGCCGTATTCAGCCTGGTCGGCCATGGGATTCTTGCAGCGGGCGGCAATGACCAGATCGTCCACGCCGTCGCCATCCAGATCACCGACAAACTGCGGAGGCCCTCCCAGCACCGAGCAGTTGTCCCCAAATTCTTTGTGCACATACTCATCGGTCACAGCAGGCACAGGGGACGTGGCACGCGCCGGGGGCGGAGGAGTAGGCTGCTTCTTCGCAGCAGAGAGAGGGGCTGACGCAGCAACCATCGCCAGCACGACAAGCAAAACTCGACGGGAGACCACTCGGGAGAACGACATGTCCCTACTCTAGTACCGTTTTGTGCGAGAGGATATATACACCCATGATGACCCGGTGACGAAGGTACCCACTACTTCCGGAAGTGTTCCCAGCCTCGCGGTTGCAGTTCGAGGCCCACGCCGCCCCGGATCATCAAAATTCTCTTCCGCAATTGTGTGACATGCCCAATCTGCGTTATAGGCACTCCGGCGATGTGGGATGGTAAGCGCAGGCTGCGGGGAGCAGTGAATAACAACTCGTAGTCTTCTCCGCCATGGAGGGCCAGTTCGAGATCGACTTCCCGCGAAGGCTTGCCAACGCTGGCCAGGGGAAGGGCTTCTGCCTGAATTTCAGCCCCAACTTCACTCTCTTCACAGATGTGGGCAAGATCGGTGGAAAGGCCATCGCTCGTATCAATCATCGCGGAAACCAGGTCTTTCTGGCAAAGCACTTGGCCGAGTTCGACGCGCGGCTGCGGGAAAAAATGGTGGGGATAATCACGCGGATTCAGCTTCCGCTTGGGCTTCTTTCGCATTTGCCAGACCGCAGCCGCCGACCCGCCGAGTTCCCCGCTCACATAGATACGATCTCCGGCGTGAGCTCCCGAGCGCAGCACCGCTTTACCCTTGGGCATCGTCCCCACGAGAACAATGTCCGCAAGAATTCCGTTCGGCGATTCGGCAGTGTCGCCGCCTGCGAGCGTGACGTGGTGTTTCTTCGCCAAGCTGATCAAACCCTGGACGAAGCGGGTCACCCACGCCGAAGGCAAAGCTCGCGGTAAAGCCAGAGAGAGAAATGCCGCAACCGGCTTCCCGCCCATAGCGGCGATATCGCTCAGCCCCCGCGTAAGGCACCGGTGGCCAACCGATTCGGGCGAGTGCCATTCCCGCCGGAAGTGCACTCCCTCGAGCGAGAAGTCTGTAGTGACTAGAGTATCCGGTCCCTTGCCCCCGGCCTGCAGGCGCAGAACGGCGCAGTCATCGCCAATTCCGGTCAATACCGCGGGGTTACCCTTGGACTTCGCCAGACGGCGGATTTGCGCAATCAGCGCTTTTTCGGCAATCATCAAGAGAACCAATATAAGGGAATTCGAAACGCTTCGGCGCTGGCCCTACCAGATGGCCCCTGGGCAGTAGTGTCCCTCGGGGCCTCGCCAGGTAATCCGTCCTTGGATGTCCTGCGATTACCCCCCTTAAGTAACGATGAATGCAGTCCGCTCCCGTTGACAGGGGGAACCCAGTTTGTTACCTTTTACCAGTCATTCATAAAGATCTCGGGTCGAGCTAAGTTCTGCATTCCTTAGGAATTGCAGATGAGAGTTTGATTTGAGGCTTTGGCCATCGGTTCCGGTAGGCGACGGGGCACGTTAGAAAGTCTCCATTCCCAAGATGGGAAACGCGTGGCCCGGGACGATCAGGTTGTCCGAACAGGCGCTCTGCAACCTCAGAACTTCGCTTGGAGTTCCGGCCCTGATCATTCAAATTGAAAGAAGGACGGCATTTGCAAAAACGCTTTTACATACTTTTCGTGGCCCGGGGAGACGACGGCCAATTACGCAAGATCTCCATTCCAGTCCATTACTTGTATGTATTCGTTGTCGGGGCCGCCATCGGATTCCTCAGCCTCACCGGCATCGCCAGTTCTTATACCCGCATGCTCCTGAAGGTATCCCGCTACAACCAACTGCGCACCGAGAAGGAACAGCTGAAAGATCGTTATTCAAAACTGGAAGAAGTCGCCAAAGAGCGCGACGTGCAGGTCGCATCCCTGGGCTCAATTGCCAGTGAGGTCTCAGCTCTTTACGGATTGAAATCGCAGCCCATCCTGGTGACGGCTACGCAGCAGCAAATTCACGACGCCGACGTCACTTCTTCGCTGGACCAACTTGGAGCTCTCCGGACTTCCGCTCTTACCGGCGACGCCACCGTGGGCATCAGCCTGGGAATGACTCGCAACGCCACCACCGCCGACTGGACTCGGGCCAACTCCCTTCCCAACCTTTGGCCGGTTGAAGGTCAAGTCACGGGAAGCTTCGGTGAGCGTATCGACCCATTCAACGGTGAAGGCGCATTCCACAGCGGCGTGGATATCAGCAGCAATTACGGCCACGCAGTCCTCGCTCCCGCTGACGGGGTAGTTACATTCGCAGATTTCATGGGCGGATACGGCAAAGCCATCATGATGGATCACGGCCATGGCATCTCCACCCGTTACGGTCATCTTTCCGGTTTCGCGGTGACACCCGGGCAGCACGTCCATCGCGGCGACACCATCGGCTACGTCGGCCTCAGCGGACGTTCCACTGGCCCCCACCTTCACTACGAGGTTCGCATCAACGACACTCCGGTCAATCCTTACAAATACCTACGTATTACCGTCGCCCACAGCGGCGTCTTCCAGACCGGCAGCTAGAGGAACCAGTTCTCAGTTCCAGTGTCTTCTCCCCCCACCTTGAGCCTTACTCTTGCACTCTTATCGTTGCTCAGCTAACGTTCCTTAGGACGAAAAAAGAGTTCTCATTCTGGGTGCTCAGCAAAACCGCATGGCGACCGGCAGAGTGCAACTGAGAAGCGAGAACTGAGAACTGCCCGATGATCAGCTTCTTCCACTCCGTGCGCGAGGATGTTGCCGCTGTTTTCGAGTCGGACCCCGCCGCTCGTTCCTACTTCGAGGTGCTCACATGCTATCCCGGTCTGCATGCGGTGTGGTTCCATCACTTGAGCCACTGGCTTTGGCGCCATGGCATGCGCTTGCTGGCAAGATTCGTCTCGCAGGTAGCCCGCTTCCTTACCGGGATCGAGATCCATCCTGGCGCGGAGATCGGGCGCCGTCTTTTCATCGATCACGGTATGGGCACGGTGATCGGTGAAACCGCAATAGTCGGCGACGATGTCACGCTCTATCAGGGAGTAACGCTAGGCGGCACCGGCAAGGAGAAGGGCAAACGCCATCCCACCCTCGGCAATAACATCTCAATCGGTTCCGGAGCGAAGCTGCTGGGCAATATCGTCATCGGAGACAACTGCCGCGTAGGTGCAGGCTCAGTTGTGCTGCGCAATGTACCGGCAAATTCGACGATCGTCGGGGTACCGGGACACATCGTCCTGCGGGACGGCAAACGCGTCGTCATCACCGACCCCAAAGATATCCGCGACCCGCTCTCCGATGTAATCATCAAGCTGGCCACGGAAGTCCACGAATTGCGCGAGCGCTTTCAGCAACACTCTCACGAGGTGCTGGGCGCCGAGCCTTGCCTCGCCATCGACGAAGAAACCTCGACCCCGAACATCTCTCCCCAAGAGCTTTTCCAGGATGACTACCAGGACTATCAGATCTGAGCGGCAGTTTGAATTGTCATTCCGAGCCAGCGCCTTTTGCGCAGCGAGGAATCCGGGCGAGTCGCGCGAGTCGCGTTCTTTGCGACGCAATACTCGCGGGTTGGGCTCGCCTCCTTCGTTCACTTGCCGCCGCTCACTGCCTTAACCCCATCCAGCTTTCCGACACCACCAGTGAATTGCCCGGATTATGCGGATCGTATTTCACCGAGGTAGGCAGCCCCAACCGGCAAGAATGCAGGTTGATCCACTGCCGAAGATAGGTAACATCCTGAGAACATTCGTAAGACACCCCGGCAACGTCATACTTGTAGATGAGAAACACGGCGGCGTGATTGCCGTCGTTCGGCACCAACTCCTGCACATCGATGACCGTGCCATCGGTTATGCGACCGACACCATCCAGCCAGGCGCGGCGTTCGCGTTCGAGATCAGCGGCGCTCTTGGGTTTGCGCCGCAAGAAAGTGTACGCGCCCAGAGCGATGGCGCTACCCACAACCACAGCTGAATAGAGACGAAATGAATCCATACTCAAGGTGAGGAAAGCGGCTGCTTTCCGTTATCAGAATATGCCGGAAGAGTCGCGGGTGGAAGTGGTTGTAGAGTTACCGAGGTGTTAGCCTGTGGAAATCCGAGACGGTGATGCTTGAGCTTTGCAGCGGCACCCGCATTTATTTCTGCCCGCAAACAAAGTCCCGAGCCATTTCCCGGAAGTTTCCCTCCGAGATCTGCCCGAACTGATCGTCGCGCCCCGACTTCTTGCTGACGACCAGTTTGCCACTATGATCGCGGGAGTAAAACCATTCCGAGTTCGACACAGCCGTGCCGCTGGCACAGTTGAAATGAACTCGCGCCCGCAATTCCACAAACGGACCACCCTGTAGCAGTTTCGTGGGCTCCTTATACTCCACCCGGACCCATGCAGTGCGCAATCCATTCTTATGAGCCGTGACCGAACTCACCAAAACCTGATCTCCGTCGGCAGTAGCCCCAACCGGCCGCCAGTCTTCCGCCGCAAACGCGGCCACCCCCACCAACCACACCGGTGCCAGTAGCACGGCGACAGCCACCAGCACGCCTTTTTTCATTGGGGACAGGGGTAAACCCATAAGCACCACACACTTTGGGGGAAAACTCGGCTTCTGTCAACTAGACTATCTGCAACCGGGAAGAGAGGCTAAGATGTCGGATCGTCTGATATCGTTGTTTGCTGCTGGAGGTTAGTTCTCATGGAAGCGCTTCACTACACAAATATGGATTCGATGATTGGGCCGTTGTTTCTTGCGGCTTCCCCGCAGGGACTTGTCGCCCTGGAATTCGACGCCCGGTTACCGGCACAGCAATCGATTCGCCCGAACCCGCGCGATCTTCGCAAAGAGAAAAGGGGCTTCCAGTTCGAGCAGTCCTCGCGTGCGCTGCGAGCTTATATCAGTGAGATCGAAGAATATTTCACCGGCAACCGCCGCCAGTTCACCTTCCCGCTCGATCTTCGCGGCACAGATTTTCAACTTGCCTGCTGGCGCGCACTGCTGGCAATTCCCTATGGGGAGACCCGCTCCTACGCCGACATTGCCCGCGCAGTCGGCAAGCCAAACGCATTTCGTGCCGTCGGCATGGCCAACAATCGCAACCCGGTGGCAATTGTCGTGCCCTGCCATCGCGTGATCGCCTCCGATGGAACGCTTTGCGGTTACGGCGGCGGTCTCGATGCAAAGCGAAGGCTGCTGGAACTGGAAGGCGCGCTCACCGGAGTACTGGCCGCATAGCCGTTACGAAAGCACGCCACTTTGACAGCCTCCGACAGCAACGCCTCCGCCCTTCGCAAGGCTGGCCTCTTCTATCTCGTCTGCGTAATGTTTTCCTACACGACTGGCGGACCCTTTGGACTCGAAGACATGGTCACTACTTCCGGTCCGGGAATGACGCTGATCTACCTGCTTGTGCTGCCGTTTCTCTGGTGCATCCCGGTTTCCCTGGTTTCCGCCGAACTCACCGCCGCGTTGCCCGTCGAAGGCGGTTTCTACCGCTGGACGCGCGCAGCCTTCGGTGATTTCTGGGGATTTCTCGCCGGCTGGTGGAATTGGTCCGCGTCGTTCTTGCTGGGCGGAGCTTATGCCGTTCTCTTCACCGACTATCTGTTTCCGGGAGCGACAGGATGGAAGCACTACATCATCTCCGTGGCGCTGATTGCCGTGATCACCTGGGTCAACGTGCGCGGCATCCAGATGGTGGGAAAGGTCGCGACTGCGCTCGAGATTTTCATCTTTGTTCCGGTCATGACGATGATCGTGATGGCGCTGATGAAGTGGCATCACAACCCATTTGTCCCGCTGATTCCACCGCACCAGCCCACATTCAGAATCTTCGGCGTGGGATTGGCGTTGGGCCTGTGGCTGTATTCCGGGTACGAACAGCTCTCGACCGTGGCCGAGGAAGTCGAGAACCCGCAACGCGCCTATCCGCGAGCCCTCGCGCTGGTCGTTCCGCTATCGATTGCAGCCTACTTTCTGCCCACGCTCGCGGGTCTGGCTTCCGCGGGAGAGTGGCAGAACTGGCACACCGGTTTCTTCTCGGACGCGGCAAGAATAATCGGCGGTCCCTGGCTGGGCACGTGGATGATGCTAGCCGCGATGGTGGGCAACGTTGCGCTCCTGAACAGCACCGTGCTCACGACTACGCGTATGCCCTTTGCCATGGCGGAGGATGGATATCTCCCCGCGGCGCTCACGCGCAAGCATTCGCGGTACGGCACACCCTGGTTGGCGATTGTAGTCTCGGCGATCATCTACGCAGCGCTGGCGTGGCAAAGTCTCGGCCAACTCATATCGGTCTACATCTGGCTACGCTCGGCAACAACCGTCCTGACCGTACTGTCTGCCTGGAGGTTACGCCGCACGCGGCCGGAGATGCCGCGCTCATTCATGATTCCAGGCGGACAGATGGGATTGCTCTACGTGGTGGCCGCGCCGGTTCTGATGGCGTTGGTGGCGCTTTTGGGTAGTGACCGCTTCGCAGTAATTGGCGGCGCAATCGCGATGGTATTGGGACCCGCAGTCTACTTCGCCCTGCGACAGCCGCGGGGTCTGAAAGATCGATCAGCAAGGTGAAGATGAGCCGCGCGGGTGGCGAGACGCGTGCCCCACAATCTAGCTCACCCAATCCAGAAACTTGTACCACACTCCCGCGAACGGCAGAAACCACGGCTTGCCGTTGTACAGGCCGAGCGGCACTCCGGGGAACGGAATCCCGACGAATGGATTCTCGGGTTTGTCGCCTGCGATCAACTCCGCCATCTTCTGCCCTTGATAGGTCGCCATGGCGACGCCGTGTCCGGCGTAACCAACGGCGTAGTACATGCCGTCGATCTGGCCGGCGTGGGGCATGATGTCGAAAGCGAAATCGAGCGTGCCGCCCCAGACGTATTCGACTTTGATCTCGCCCAGTTGAGGATAGACGTCAATCATGCCCCGGCGCAGAATTTCTGCACTCCGACGAACGGTCTGGTCGTTCTCAGGGAAGAATGCGGCGCGTCCTCCGAACAGCATTCGGCTATCCGGGGAGAGCCGGTAATAGTAAAGATAATTCTTCGAATCGTAGATCATGCGCTTGCGCGGGCTGAGTTCGTGTGCCAACGCTTGGGGCAGAACTTCGGTGGTGATGATGAACGAGCCGATGGGGATAATTCTCTTCTGTAGGGCGGGAGTGGCTTTGCCGGTGTAACCGCTGGTAGCGACGAAGACTTCGCGCGCCCACAACGCCCCTCGCGAGGTCGTGATCTTCCAGCCGGATGCGCCTTGTCTGGATTCGCGCTGCAGAGCAGCCACTCGCGCACGTTCGAAGATGGCCGCACCTGCCTTCAATGCAGCCCGCGCACATCCTGCAACATAGCGCGCCGGGTTCACTCCCGCGCTGACTTCATCCACCATACCGCCGTAGTAGATGGTCGATCCGATTTCAGTGCTCAACTCTTGCCGCTGCACTACGCGCAGTTGATGATTGAACTCACGCGCGATCACTTCCGCCTGCCGCGCGTAATCATCGAAGTGCTTCTGCTTGCAGGCGACCTCCAGATGGCCGCATCGTGAAAAATCGCAGTCGATTGCTTCCTGGCGGACAATCCGCTCGACACAATCGATGGTCTCCAGCGAAGCGGCATACATGCGCTGCGTGAGCTCGCGTCCATACCTCGAGATCAGCTTATTCACGCCCAACTTCATCCCGCTCAGCACCATGCCGCCGTTGCGGGAACTAGCGCCCCAGCCAATGGTTTCACTCTCGAGTACCACGACCGAGGCGCCACGCTTCGCCAGCGTGCGCGCCGCCGAGAGCCCGGTAAATCCCGCGCCGATCACGGCGACATCCACCCGCTCGGGCAGCGGTTGACCTGTGTTCGTTTTGGGGAATTCTGCGGTGGTGAGCCAGTAGTTTTGTTCCTGCAGCGCCATGTCTCCCTTGTGGTGAACGACTTCTTCTAATTTCTTGGTTTGGCTCTCACAATACTGCGGTTTCGTGAATCAAACGGTTTTCGGTGAAGCGCGAAAGGCTTAGCAAAGATGGGTCGATCAATTCCGTCTTCCCGGTGAGAATTAGATCGCTAAGAATCTTTCCCGTTGCCGGGGCGTGCATCACGCCATGCCCGCTGAATCCGTTGGCGAGGAAAAAACCGGGCACTCCGGGCGCTTCACCCAAAATTGGATGATGGTCCGGCGTCATCTCGTACAGGCCGGCCCACGCGCGCTTGGGATTCACTGCAAGATTCGCAAAGCAAGGCACGCGGTCTGCGGCCCGCGTCAAGATCTTCTCCACAAAGGCCGGGTCGAAATCCATTTTGAAGCCGGGAGTCTCTTCCGGATCGTTCCAGGCGAGGAGAAATCCGCGAGCCTCGGGACGAAAGTGAAATCCATTGGACATGTCGACAATCATGGGCGCGGTGTGAGGAAATTCGTCAAACGGCTCACTTGGGACAAGCATGCGCCGCAGCGGCTGCACGGGTAAATCCACGCCAGCCAGGCGGGCTACGTCCGCGGCCCACGCACCGGCACAATTCACCACCTTGCGCGTCGACACCGAGCCGCGCGTCGTCTCGACGGAAGTAACGCCGTTTGCGTCGCGGCTTACCGCGGTAACGACTGTGTTCTTCCACAATGTTGCGCCCTGAGCGGCCGAACGGGTTATGAATCCTGTCATCGCGCTGTAAGGATCGACAAACCCGTCGGTGGAGCAAAAACTTCCGCCGACGATGTCGTCCGCGCGCAGCTGCGAAAACATGCTCGAGATTTCGTGGCCCTGCACCAGCCGAACGTTCTTCAATCCCATTTTCACCTGTTGCGTGTAGTTCGTCCGCAGATACGCCATCTGTTTATCCGATGTGGCGCAAAACAGGTAGCCTTGCGGCCGATAGTCACAGGGATAGCCCAAACGCTCTTCAAATTCGGCGTAGAAAGGAATCGAGTAGAGTGACATCTGAATGCTGACCGGCGTAGAAAATTGAGCGCGCACTCCGCCCATGCTCTTGCCCGTAGATCCTTTGCCCTGAAAGGATTCGCGCTCGATGACCAGGACGTTGCGGCAGTCATTCGCCGTGAGGTGATAGGCAATACTGGAGCCAACGATTCCTCCTCCAACAATGACAACATCCGCGGTCTGCATATGGTGTCGTTCACACGACCCAGCATTCTAGCGCATGGCAGGCGTGGCCATCCTCCATCCCGTCGGACAGACAGCTCCGAGCGCTTTGGGCCACCGGATGGACATGTACTGCGGAGGAAAGCCTTGAGGTTCCCTGCCCACCTCGGTAACTTGCTGCGGTTACTGCGGCTGCCTACTCTGGATTAGTATGCCCTTACGCTGCCTCTTGTTTTCCTCCGATGAGGAGATGGTCAAACCCATCTGGCCGGTGCTTGCGGACCTTGGGATCGAGGGAGAGTACTGTGGCAGCGCCGTCGACGCCGTAGAAAAGGTCACCACCCAGCTGTTTCAGATCGTGATCACCGATTGGGAGGACCAGCCCGAGGCGGCATTCTTGCTGAAGACGGCCAGGGATCAAAGAGCAGCGCAGCGTCCCCTGACCTTGGCGATCGTCAAGGATGAGGCCAAGCTACCCGAGGCGTTGCGGGCGGGAGCCAATTCCGTTCTGCTAAATCCCATTCGTCCCGAACAAGTCCGCGACACCATGAGTACGGCCTGCGAGCTGCTGCGTTCCAAGCAGCCATCGTCGGCGCCATCTCAAGCCCCGGCCCAGAAATCGCGAGTGCTGGGAACGCCTGCTAGGACCGCCGTCGCGAGCGCGGCGGCGGCGGCAGCGCCCGCGCCGCTGACCCGGGCACCGGAAAAAGCCTTTCGGGCAGGAGAATTCCTGCAATCGTCAAGTTCGGCGCCCGGCGCACAATTCGACACGGAATCCGATGTGCAGAAGTCGCTGGACCAAGCCGCAGCCGCTCAGGTGGACGCACTCACCGAACTGGAGCCGATGGCCGCCGCGGTAGCGGAGGAGCCGACCGCCGGGCCGGCCGAATCCACCGAGGCACTAACCGGCTGGGCATCTCTGCAGGCCCGGCTGACCAAATCAGTGCCTCAGACGCTGGTAGAAGCCTCGACAAAGAACGAGTTGTTGTCCTACGGCGAAACCCTATCTTATGGAGCACAGGCGCCTCCCCAGGCACAAAATAGCGAGCCCCCGACAAAGCGCTCGTCGGAGGAAACGCAATCTGAAGCTGCTCTTTTCTCCTACATGGCAGGAGAAACCAAAAAAGAAGACGCACAGCCAGCAAAAGCGTCGGGACCGAGGCACGGCAAAATTTTCCTGGTAGGTTCATTGGCCGTTGCTTGTTTGGTTCTGGTGGCGGTGCCCAGAACGCGCCAGAGTTTGCAGCACTCCTATCGGAGTGCCGCGCGTGCGGGAAGGAACTGGTTGAATCCGCCGCCTGTCTCGGTGCCGCCAACAGTTGCGCAGCATGAGACCTTCGGCCAGGAAGGCGACGAGTACAAGCTGCCGGTCGCGGCAAATATTCCGGACGCTACAACGGATCCCTCGCAGATTCGCGTGCTGCCTGTAATCGATCCGACGGCGAAGCCGGCAAAAGGAACGGACGCAAGCGGGGCGCAAGGGACCTCAGGCGACAACGGTCCGGGGGATCAAAGCCAGAGCGGGTCCGGCGGAAACGAGCAGCCACAAACGGCAGGGAGTCCAGTCCTGGACCAGACCACGACCGCTGGAAATGCGACGCCAAATGTGGCCACAGCCTTACCCGCCGCAGGTTCTTCCGCCGTGTCGACACAACCAAATCTCCCTGCGGCACCTACTATTTCTCAACAAAAACCGCAGCCCATTCCGCAAGCGGCACAAATTTCTGCGCCGCTCCATACCGTTTCGGCGGGAAGTAGTTCGGCCATCCCTTCCAGCCTGAGGACTCAAACTGCTTCGATGACTCCGGACGCGAGCGGAGCCAAGCCCGTTGAGGCGGCCATGTCATCGATTGAGCCGGTGAATTTGCCGGAATCGACAACGTGGGATCTGCTGCTACAGAGGGTAGATCCCGCCTACCCAGACGCGGCAAAAGCAGCTGGGCAGCACGGCAGCGTGGTTTTGCAAGTACTGATCGGCCGCGACGGCACAGTGCAGGACGCAAAGTTCATGCAAGGTTCGTTGGTGTTCGCCCGCTCTGCCATCGATGCCGTGAAACAATGGCATTTCAAGCCTTATTCCTTAAACGGTCGCGCCGTATCGGTTCAGAGTCCGATCACCCTCAATTTCAAACCCCCGGCTTGATCAGCGGATAGCGAAGCTGTACCTGGATCGTCTTAACTCTGGGTCTGAGGCACGAATGCGTTGACGTTACCCTCGGGGCGCGAACAAAAGCAGCCGGCAGACCATAAGCAGCATCTACCAGATATAATGTTGGTACGTTGGTCGGCAAGTAACTCCTTTTTCCGGAAGCGAAGAATTTGATGTCCATGAAAACTAAAGCTGTGATTCTGGTTACGTCTTTTGCCGTCTTGTTGTTTGTAGTGGTGGGCTCGCTTGGCGGCGTGCACGCCTCGTCAAACGACGGCTCCTACCGGCAGATGCAGGTCTATAGCGAGGTCTTGTCGCGCGTACAGAGCGAGTACGTGGAAGATCCCAACATTCCCAAGGTAACCGATGGAGCGCTGCACGGCTTGGTGGAATCGCTGGACGCCAACTCCAGCTACCTGACGCCGGACGCCTACAAGGCCTTGAAGGCTCACAAGTCGGATACCAAGGGCGAGATTGGTGCGACGGTCTCGAAGCGCTTTGGATACGCGGACGTGGTATCTGTGCTGCCCGGGTCGCCGGCCGATAAGGCGGGGATCGAGGATACGGACATCTTCGAATCGATTGAAGGGCAAAGCACGCGAGACATGTCTCTGCCGGAGATTCGCGATGCCCTGGCCGGGCCGCCGGGATCGACGGTAAATATTTCGGTGGTGCGGGCGCGCAAGGCTGAGCCGCAGAAGATGGTAATCGCCCGCGATCTGGTGACCATTCCGCCGGTCTCCGACAAGATGCTGGAAGACGGCATCGGCTACATAAAAGTGGACACTCTGACGAAGGGCAAGACGCAGGAAATTGCCGCGAAGATCAAGTCCTTGGAAAAATCAGGCGCGAAAAAACTTGTTCTGGATTTGCGCAACACCTCCGAAGGAGAAGAAGGTGAAGGTATTGCCACCGCCAATCTTTTCCTGAACCATGGCACCATCACCTATCTGCAGGGTCAGAAGTTTCCCAAGGAAGCTTTCAACGCGGATCCATCCAAAGCCATAACTTCCCTTCCCATCGCCGTTCTGGTGAACAAGGGTACCGCCGGAGCGGCGGAGATTGTAGCAGCTGCGATTCTGGAGAACGCCCGGGGCGACCTGGTTGGCGACAAGACGTTCGGTGACGGATCGGTGCAGAAAACCATCGATCTGCCGGACGGCGGAGCGCTGATTCTCTCGGTGGCGAAATACTATTCGCCCAGCGGAAAAGCGATTCAGGAAAACGCTGTGACCCCCAACGTCCTGGTGGCCGACGATACCGACAACGCAATCTCCGACGACGAAGATCAGGAACCTACGACTCCCGAACCAGAAGCCAAGCCCAAGAGCACGCAGGACGATCAATTGCACAAAGCCGTCGAAGTGCTGAAGAGCCGGACGAGCTAAGCGCAGCCATTGGTTTCATCTTTTCGATCGCGCACCCTCAAGGTGCGCGATTTTGTCTCTTCGCTGCTGTCGAAGCCATGGACTCCCTGCTATTCTGAACGCATCTCCTCATGAAGTCGATCTATGAAGATCTTCCCCCGGTAGAGATCGCCGGACGGAAGTTCGTGGGACGCGTGCTGTTTGGTCTGCTGGTGCTGGTTTCCGCCCTGGTGGGAGCCACCGCCGGTCTCTTGCTGGTTTACACCACAGACTTGCCCCAGGTCGAAGCCCTCGAAGCCTACCGGCCGAGTTCGATCACGGAGTTATATGACGATCACAATCGCGTGATCGGCTCGTTTGCCCTGCAACGCCGCGTAGTGGCGGGTTACGATGATTTTGCCCCCGTTTTGCGTGACGCTCTGGTCTCGATCGAAGACAAGGATTTCTACCGTCATTCCGGAATCAACTTTTGGCGCATCATCGGAGCGGCCTACCGCGACATCGAATCCGGCGGCAAGGTGCAGGGCGCGTCCACCTTGACTATGCAACTCGCGCGCAACCTTTTTCTTTCGCCCGACCGTTCCTTTCATCGCAAAGTGCAAGAGACGATGCTCGCCATCCAGATCGAGCGCCGCTTCACCAAGCCGCAAATTTTCACTTTATACGCCAACCAGATTTTCCTCGGTCACGGCGTATACGGTTTCGAGGCGGCTTCGGAGTTCTACTTCAGCAAGCCCGCCAGAAATCTTACCCTCACCGAGGCTGCGCTCCTCGCTGGTCTGCCCAAAGGTCCCGGAGTTTATTCGCCCATAAATCATCCCGATCGCACAATGAAGCGCCGCAATCTCGTAATCAATGCCATGCTCGAGGATGGAAAAATTACGGCGATTGAAGCCGCCGATGCCCGTTCGGCGCCCGTGGTTTTGCATCTGCAGCACGATCCTAACTCGCTCGCTCCTTATTTCGTCGAAGAAATCCGCCGCTATCTTGAAACCAAATATGGCGCCGACCAGGTTCACGAAGGCGGATTGAAGGTCTACACCTCCCTCGACGTCGACATGCAAAAGTCAGCAACGCAAGCGGTACTCGACGGTTTAGCGGCCTACGAACGCCGCCACGGATGGAAAGGTCACCTTGAGAATGTCGTAGCGGAAGGGACTGCGATCGACAAATACGAACATCCCGATTGGGATGACGAACCGGAAGCGAGCGCTTACGTTCACGCTTTAGTGACTTCATCGCAGATTGGCGTAGCCACCTTGAAGTTCGGGCGCTACTCCGCTGCCATCGGGCAAGCGGACGTGGCGTGGACTCAGGACAAGATCCAGAATCTGCTGCGCACCGGTGATATTTGTTACGTAAAAATCCTGGCGCTCAGCCCCAACGGCGCCGCTCGCGTGAGCTTGGAGCAGGATTCCGGCGCACAGGGCGCCCTCGTGGCGATCGATAACACGACCGGTGGAATCAAGGCAATGGTCGGCGGACGCGACTTCAGCGAATCGAAATTCGACCGTGCCACCCAGGCTTTGCGGCAAGTCGGATCGTCCTTCAAACCCTACGTCTACACAACCGTGATCGACAAGGGCGGAAGTCCCGACGATACAATCCTCGATGAGCCCGTCACATTCGAGACCGGCTCCGGTCCTTACTCGCCGCACAATTATGACGAAAAGTTTGAAGGCATCATTACGCTGCGCCGCGCTCTCGCCCAGTCTAGAAATATTCCCGCGTTGAAGCTTGCCAGCAAAGTCGGCATCAAGAACGTGATCGACTACGCAGAACGCTTCGGAATCACCGCCAAGCTTCCGCCCTATCTACCGGTCGCCCTGGGCTCGGCCGAAATCACGCTGATGGAACAGACTTCGGCCTACAGCGTCTTTCCGAATGACGGTGTGCGCGTCACCCCCCGCTACATCACCAAGGTGACCGACTACGAGGGGCGCGTGCTCGAAGAGGACTATCCCGATGTGAAGGACGTGATCAGCGCTCGCACCGCGCGCATCATGACCGCAATGCTGCGCGAGGTTGTCCTGCACGGAACCGGAGCAGCCGCCGCCAAGATGCCTTTCCCCGTCGCTGGAAAAACTGGCACGACCAACGACTTCACCGACGCCTGGTTTGTAGGATTCTCGCCCACGATGACCTGCGGTGTCTGGGTAGGGTTCGACGAGAAGAAAACGCTAGGCGCCAAAGAAACCGGCGCGCATGCCGCGCTTCCGATCTGGATGAATTTCATGAGCGCAGCCATGGCCGGGAAAGATGCCGGCCAGTTCCAGCCCCCGCCCGAGATGCCCCCACCCATGGCACAAAAAGTAGACACGCCAGATCTAACCGCAGGGGCGGCGGACGAAACCCACTAGGCCCGGCACCTCGAGCCAGATGGTGGGGGTCCTTCAATTGCGCCGAACAGAGGACTGTCATGCTGAGCGGGGCCGGAGGAGCGCGAAGCGGTCCCGCCGGCGCAGTCGAAGCATGACAGCCGCCTTTCGTCTCGCACTATAATCTCAGTCATCCCATGAAGCCTTTTTTCCGCTTCGCGATTCTGGCGCTGACTTTGGTGGTCGTAGCGCTGGTGTCGGCATTGACGGCCATGCGCTTCGCCATCCACGGGCAGGAAGTGGAAGTGCCCGCGATCGTTGGTCTTTCACCGTCCGATGCGGGACGTTTGGTGGCCGGGCTTGGACTGCAGCTCGACGTGGAGCGGCAGTATTACAGTCCGCAGATTCCCGAGGGACGGATCATGTCGCAGCTGCCGCTGCCGGGTGCGAAAGTGCGCAGAGGATGGCAGGTGCGAGCGGCGCAGAGCCTGGGGCCGCAGCGGGTTGCCATTCCCGATGTCACAAAAGAAAGCGAGCGCGCCGCCGAGTGGAATATCCGGCGCCGTGGCCTGGACCTGGCTTCGACGGCGGAGATGCAGTTACCGGGAACGCCTGCGGACCAGGTGCTGGCACAAAGTCCTGCGGCGAACGCGAGTCAGGTAGCAGCTCCGAAAACCAGCTTGCTGGTTACGGTGGCATCCGATCCGCCGGCCTTTGTGATGCCAAGTTTTTTGGCGCAACCGCTAGGCAGTGCGAGCCGAGCGCTCCAGGACGCAGGCTTCAGGCTGGGAAGCGTAAGCATGGCGGCGCCTCCGCCAGCGCCGACCACGACTGTGGCGGGTAACGCTCCTGCCCCGCCGGCCCCGCCCGCTCAACCTTCGCCGGCCAGCATCATCTTCTCGCAAACACCGCCAGCAGGCCAGAAAGTGCTGGCCGGGGCGGTGGTGAACTTCGAAGTGAAGTGAATTTTGACTAAGACACACGCTCCAGGATTGCAGCGAAGAATCCGTCACAGGGGTGAACCCCAGGCAGCGTACGCAAGTAAGGGCCGCGCGTGAGCGAAGAAAAATCGCTCCAAATTGGTTCTGCTTGTTGTTGAAGACTGCGAAGCTCAGTTCCGCAATCGATCAAACGGAACGCTGAATTTCCCGCCAGAGCACCTTCGACGACATCTTCGTTTTCCTCGTGTTCCAGCGAACAGGTGGAATAGATCACGCGTCCTCCGAGCGCAAGCTGAGCAAGAGCCGAATGCAGGATCGCGACTTGGCGCGCCTGCAAGTCAGGAAGATCTTCGGGCGAGAGCCGCCACTTGATCTCCGGATTGCGAGAGAGAGTGCCTGTACCGGAACAAGGCACGTCGGCGAGAACGCGGTCGAAGCTTCCCGCGAAGGGCAGATTTCGCGCATCGGCAACGACCACGGTTATGCTAGCGGCCACCTCGGTCGACGGCTCCTGAGAACTCACCAAGCTTCGCAATAGGCGGGCACGATGCGGATGAAGTTCGACGGCTGCAATGGCCGCGTGGAGATTATGATCGGCGATGGCGCGAGTCTTTCCGCCAGGCGCCGCGCAACAGTCGAGCACGCGCGCGCCGCGTCCCACGAGAGCAGCAACGAGTTGCGAGGCTTCGTCCTGAATGACACAGAGTGCTGCGCGCACCGCAGACGTCTTCGTAATGTCGCCGTGCCGAACCTGTCGAGCGAATGCAAGGAAAGCGCCGGGAGCCAGTTCGATACCTTCGGCGCGGAGCCGCTCCTCCGCTAGGGGATGACGGAGACGGATTGCTGTCAGGGGAACAGATTGATTGTGACGGCAAATGTATGCCGCTGCTTCGAGGCCGTAGGCCTGAGCCCAGCGTTCGACGAGCCACAGCGGATGCGCACTGCTGGTGGCGAGCGTCTCGGCTGAAGCGACACTCATCGCTGGAGGTGCATTCATACCGGGCGCGGCAACAGCGGCAAGTTTGCGCAGCACGGCATTGACGAACGGTGCGGCGGAACGTTTGCGTGCGCGTTTGACCAGCTCCACGCTCTCATTAATGGCAGCACGTGCGGGAATGCGAGTGAGCCAGCGGAGTTGATAAACGGCGAGTCGAAGAGCGGTAAGAACCTCGAGATCGAGTTTGGAGATTGACTGCGCAGAGCTTTCGCAGATTTGGGCATCAAGCACAGATCGCCAGCGCAGGACACCCATGACCAATTCTGTGGCCAGCGAATGATCTACGGAAGTGAGTGTGGAGTGGGTTCGCGAATGAAGCAATTCCGAGGCATAAGAAGATTCTCGCTCGACGCGGAGCAAGATATCGAAGGCGGTGGCGCGAGCAGAGGAAACTGCAGGTCGCGTATTTTTGATGTCTGGTTTCACTGTGGCCAGTATGACGGAAGCGGGACCCCGAGAGAAATCCTCTCGACTTCAGGAGCCAAGCCTCTCGCCCGGGGGGGGACGATAACCACGAATGAAATCAGCGGCGGAAGACCGCTTCTTGCCTTCCAGCTGCAGGGCGAGGATTTCGATTGCGGAGCTCCCGCCGCAGCCAACCAAAAGATGATTGCCTTCCACTTTCAGTTTGGACTCGGGCAACGCACAATCGAAAGCGGACGCTTGCCAGAGTTGTAGATTCTTACCGCGAAATTTCGAATACGCGCCGGGCCATGGTTGAAAGCCTCGCAAGCGGTTCAGGATTTCGACGGCGGGGCGGGAGAAATCGATCAGTCCGTCTTCCTTCTTCAGGATGGGGGCGAGCGTGGCCTGGGAGTGATCTTGTTGCTTGGCATGGATGGTTCCGTCGTGCAAACCGCGCAGCGTTGTGACCATGAGATCCGCTCCCACTGCCGCCAACTTCGGGGCGAGAGTCTCTGCCGTGTCATTGGGGCCAAGGGGGACTTCCTGCTGCAGCAGAATGTCACCGGTGTCCAGGCCGGCGTCGATTTTCATCGTGGTCACTCCGGTAACGGTTTCTCCGCGGGCGATGGCCCACTGGATCGGCGCCGCACCACGATATTTGGGTAAGAGCGAGGCGTGCAGGTTGATGTTGCCGAGAGCGGGGAGATCAAGCATCCACCCTGGAATGATGCGCCCGTAGCCGACCACGATGATGGCATCGAGTTTGAGATCCGTGAGTTGAGCGCGGAAGTCCCTGTTGTTTTTGATGCTCTCCGGTTGCGCGATCGGCAGTCCGTGCTGCAGCGCGCGCTGCTTGACGGGCGAGGCGACGAGTTCCAGGCCGCGTCCTTTGGGACGATCAGGCTGCGTCACTACCAGGGGCACGCGGAATCCAGCCTCGACCAGCCGGTCGAGTGTTGGCACGGCGAAGCGAGGCGTGCCGCAAAAGACGAGATTCAGGGATGGAGACATCGGGCAAGTGAGTAATCGGGCGTTTGAGCAATTGGGCGTTTGCCAGGGGCATCGATGACCCAATTACAAAACTGCACAATTACGAATTTCTACCATTCTCCCGCTTTGACCAGCTTGCGAATTTTACGCTTGATCAGGTCGCGCTTGAGGGCGCTGATATGGCTGATGTAGAGCTTGCCATTCAGGTGATCGGTCTCATGCTGCAAGGCGCGAGCCAGCAAGTCGTCCCCGGTCTTCTCGAAAATCTCTCCAGATAAATCCTGGGCGCGGACGGTGACCACCTGGGGGCGGTTCACGTTCTCGCGAAAATCGGGGATACTTAAGCAGCCTTCGCTTTGCGTATGGCGGCCTTCTTTATGGATGATCTCAGGGTTAATGAGTACCAGTTTCGCTTCCGGATCCTCCTTGAAGGTAACGTCCACGACAGCGATACGGCGCGAGATTCCGATCTGCGGCGCTGCCAGCCCTACACCACGGGCGGCGTACATCGACTCGAACATGTCGTCGATCAGCTTCTTCAATTCTTCGTCAAAGACCGTGACTTTCTCGGCCGGCTTCTCGAGGACGGGATTTCCAAACTTAACGATGGGATAAATCATCAATAGCTTTCCAGTTGCTTGCGGTATCCCTGAAAATTGCGCAAGGTCTCACCCATAGAGTCGCCGCCGACCTTTTCGAGGGCGCAGCGAGCCAGAGTGAGGGCGACCATAGCCTCGGCGGCGACTCCAGCTGCCGGCACGACACAAACGTCCGAGCGCTCGTAGGCAGCCCGCACCGGCTCGCGAGTGGCGAAATCGACGGACTGGAGTGGACGTCGCAAAGTGGAGATCGGCTTCAGATAGCCGCGCACTCGGATCTCCTCTCCGTTGGAAACGCCGCCTTCAATTCCGCCAGCGTTGTTGTGGGTGCGAGTGAACGCGGTAAAATTCGCCCGCTCACCGTACCCAATCTCATCGTGCACGGCGGACCCTGGTGAAGCGGCGGCCGCAACGCCGGAGCCGATCTCGACTGCCTTCACAGCTTGCAACGACATAACCGCAGCGGCCAGCAAGCCATCCAGACGTTCGTCCCACTGCGCGTAAGTTCCAAGCCCAGGTGGAACACCGTGGGCGACTACCTCGAAGACTCCTCCCAACGAATCCCCGGTCTTAAGTATTTTGTCGACTTCTTCTTTCATGCGTTGCTGAATATCCGGGTCGGCACAATTCAGCAAGATTTGCTCCTGGTTGTAAAGAGCGATAATTTGCTCCCAAGGAACGTTTTCTTGCATAGTCACATTGCCGACGGCAACAACATGGCTAAGGACCTCGATGCCAAGCTGGCGGAGGAAGGCTTTGGCGATCGCTCCGATCGCCACTCGAGCCGCCGACTCTCGGGCAGACGCGCGCTCGAGAACATAGCGAGCTTCCGGAAAGTTGTATTTCAGGGCTCCTGCCAAATCAGCATGCCCGGGGCGGGGTGACGCTACTGGCTTATGACGCGCGGAATCGCCTTCGCCCACCGGCAAAGAGTCCTGCCAGTTTTTCCAGTCTTTGTTTTCGAGTTGGACTGAAATCGGCGAGCCGATGGTCATCCCATGACGCACGCCGGAAAGAATGTGGGCTGTGTCGCGCTCGATTTTCATGCGACCGCCGCGACCGTAACCCTGCTGGCGGCGCCAGAGTTCACGGTCGAGAACCGCCTGTTCCACCTTCAGCCCGGCAGGCACACCCGAGAGGAAAGCAACCAGGGCTTCGCCGTGAGATTCTCCGGCCGTAAAATAACGCAGCATAAGTGCTCGATTTTACCTGATGTGGTGCCCTTGGAGTGAGCGCGGATGAAGGAGGTTGGATCGCTCGGGATTTTTCACGCTCACAGAGGGATGAATGATTGCTACAATAAGGGAGCAGCTTGGTTTTCATCACAGAAGTCTTTTTAGCGTCTGCGTCATTTCGCAAAATCACTGACCAAGCAAGGAGGAGGAACTGTGTGTCCCCACGCACAGATGCAAATGGAAATGCCGCGCAGAAAAGTTCGCTGCGTCCTCGTGCATGATTACGTTCTCTGGCGCCAAGGCCTGAGACGTTTGTTGGAGGATGAGCCCGATCTCGAGGTGGTAAGCGAGGCCGTGGATGCGGCCGAGTGCCTGCGCAAGGTTTTTGAGTTTCGTCCGGATGTTGTAATTGTTGACGCCGGCGCTTTCGGATTGTCTGCACCCGAAGCCGAGCAGCTGGTCGCGCGGCAATCGCCCTATACCAAGGTGGTTTTCTTGAGCGAGCAGGAGCTGTCCGGCTCCGGATTCGATGGTTCGCAAGCCTTTACTGAGTATTCTGCTGCGCGCCAAACCTCCGTGGAACAGCTGGTCAAGATGGTTCGCAGCGTCTGCGGCCGGGTGCATCCGGCGGAGGAACTGCCGCCTGCGGGCGAACCGGCATCTGAGTTGGGACACACTCTGACGTCCCGGGAACGGGAAGTCTTGAAATTGCTGGCGGAAGGGAAAACTGTGCGCAGGGCGGCGACGGATTTGGGTTTGAGCAGCAAGACCGTGGACGCGCACAAGTTCAATCTGATGCGGAAGCTTGGCATTCACAACAAAGCCGAACTGGTGATGTGGGCGATTCAGAAGAGAGTCTTAAAGATTCCTGCCTAGCCGCCAGTGGATCCTCGCCTGCGAACAAGCCTGGGCAAGCTCCAGGAGATTGTGAACCTGCAAGTCTGGACTTGCCTCGGCCGCTTTGACGGCCCCGAGGTTCTTTCTCGGCGACGGTCGATTCACCCAAACCGTGGCTAGACCGAGAGATTGCGCTGGGATAACGTCGTGGTAAATGCTCTGCCCGACGTGCAAGACCCGTTTTGCCGGGACACCAATACGGCCCAGCGCAAGTTCGAAGATCTTCAATGCTGGTTTGTAAGCTCGCGCTTGCTGCGCCGTGACGACGTGGCTGAACTCCACGCCCAGTTGAGGTCGCGTGTCCGCGAAAAGATCGTCGTCCACGTTTGAGATGATAGACAGCCGAAAGCGCTTCTGCAGTTCGCGGAGCGCTTCGACTGTGTCCGGCCAGGGCTTCCACTCCTTCAGGAACTCCGCCAGAGAGCTGGCTTCCTCATCTGTGGGCTTGAATGCAAGTTTTTCTCCGAAGTGCCGGACGACGGACCGAAGAACGTCCCGATAGCTGCGATATTCGCCCCGCTCCGCCCGAGCTTCAAAATCCCCGTAAAACCTTAGGATGGTGGCATCGTCTATTTCCTTACCGTGGAAAGAAAGGATACGACGCATGCAGCGAAGAATTCCCTCTTCCCAGTTGATGAGGGTGCCATAGCAATCGAAGGTGAGAACTTCAAATCGGCTGAAGTCGAGCATGACGGCAAACTCTAAAGCTGACCCTACGATTCAAAACCGGGCAGCGTCGGAGCTTTTTCGCGGGATTCACTCGCAGGTTCCGCGGTCGCTTCGGTGGCAGAAGACTCTTCGCCAGGCGGAGCAACCTTCGACGCAAGAAACTTCGCGCTGTTCAGCAGCGGGCGTCCGAGTGAGGCGTTGTAACCGGTCCATGGGCTTTCCAGGTCGGCCTCGCGTTCGAAGTGAGCGCGCATGGCTTCCATCTTGGAATCCAGGTCATCCATATAGTGCAAGAGCAAGGCTTCCGGGAACATGGGGAGCTTGGGTGAGCCGAATTCGTACTCGCCGTGGTGACTAATGATGAGATGCTCCACCAAAGTCTTGAGCGTGTCCGGAAACCCCGGAACCAGCGCGAGCTTGGCCTGCAGCATTTCCAGTTCAATCACCATGTGCCCGAGCAACTGGCCGCGAGTGGTGTAGGTAAACGAGCGATTGTAGGCAAGCTCGTGAATCTTGCCGATGTCATGCAGAAAAACACCTGTCAGCAAGAGGTCGCGGTTGACCTGCGGATAGTTGCGGCAGACCAGGTCGCACGAACGAAAAAGCGAGACCACATGGTCGAGCAAGCCACCGATATAGGCGTGATGCAGGGTTTTGGCGGCGGGAGCATTGCGATAGGCAGCAGCGATCTCCGGATCGGACATGAAAGCCTGCACCAAGGCCTTGAGATGGGGATTCTGAAACGAACCCACGAAATCCGTGAGGGTCTGCCAGAGTTCGTCAATATTTCTGGGAGTCTTGGGAAGATAGTCAGAGAATTCAATCTCCGATTCGCCTAGCTTTCTCAGCTTGTGGATGGTCAGTTGAAACCGGCTTTTGTACTTGTTGACTAAGCCTTTGATTTTGAGGAAGTCATCCTGCTCGAAGACATTGAGCACTTCCGCCACGTTGTCCCACATCTTGGCTTCGAGCTGTCCGCTGCGGTCGCCAAGGGTTAAAGCGAGGTATGGCTCGCCGGTTTTCTTGGGCTTGATCTGCTTGGAGACCACCACAAAGTTAGAAGTAATGATCTTGTTTTCGTGGCGAACACACTCGCTGATGTAGAAATCCTTCATGCTCTCCAATGAGTGTAAACCAGAGGCTTCGGCGGAGCTGAATATGGTGCGGAAGAACCGCGCCGTTCTCCCCTAGAGTATTCCCAGCACCTTCTTTTTCTTCTTCTTCAGATTCTTCGCTTCGGCCTCCTTGGCCGCGGTGGTCTCAATCGGCTTGGTCTGATTCGGGCTAGCACCCGAATCCGCGTACCCCTCCTTGATATCGATGTAAGCCTCCTCACGCAGCTTAGTCAGATAGGCGCGCAGCGCGGGCTGTAGCTTCTCGTAGTAAAGAGCGTCCTGAATCTTAGGCTCAACTTCTTTCAACGGAGGGATGCCCGCCACTTGATGACCGGTAACCTTCAAGATTACGTAACCCTGCTTGGTACGGATCACGTCAGTGACTTCGCCGGCCTTCATGGCGAAGGTTCTGTCTTCAAGTTCCTTGGCCAGAGTTCCACGCTTGAACACGCCGAGATCTCCGCCTTGCGCCGCCGAAGGGCCAGCGGAATTCTTTTTGGCTACGTCTTCAAAGCTTGCTCCGGCGCGGATTTGTTTGAGCAGATCGTTAGTCTTGGCTTCCGTGGCGGTCAAAGCTGCGGTCTCCTCCGCCTGTTTAGCAGCTTCGTCGGCCTGACTCTTCGCACTATCGCTGGCGGCGGCGTTGGGGCCACCTGTGCCGTTCTCCGCCGGCTTGGAAGGCTTATCCGCGGGTTTCTGCGATGCGATCAATATCTCGCTTAGCCGGATCGATTCCGGCTGCTCCATTTCAGCCTTATGCTCGTCATAGAATTTCTGTTGCTCGTCGGTGGTGATAGAGAGATGGGATCCGACCTCCTCGCCGATCACCTTTTGCGTAATGATCTGGTTACGCATGTTTTGTTTGAAATCTTCGTAGGAAATGCCCTGCGAGGTGGCGGCCTTTTCAAGCTCTTCCATGGTTTCGAGCTTCATGTCCTTACGCATCTGGTCCAGACGCTTGACCAGGTCGGTGTCGCCGGTGATACCAAGATCCTTGCCCTTTTCTAGCAGCAACTGCTGGTCGATGAGGTCGCGAAGAATGTCCTTTTCGCGCTCGCTAAAAAGCTTGTCGGCATTGCTTGGATCCTGCTGCCTGACGTCGTCCTTAAGCTGATCCTTGCTGCGGAGGAACTCCGAGTGGGTAATGATTTGGCTGTTCACACGCGCCACAATTTCTTCGACAACTTGCCCGGCAGCGAAAGCCGGCATCAGCGACATGCCAATGACCATCAGAAGCATTGTTTTCATAAGATTTCCGGTGGGCCACCACGCTGCCTGAGCTTGCGGGCGAAAGTGGGCTACGGCCGTTGGGCTATTTTACTACTTCAGGACGGCTCGATACCGCCTGAAATCAATGTTTCTGATGCGTTGTCGATTTCGCGAGGTTGCAGCGACCGGATTAAGCGAGCCGCACGAATGCGAGGGCGGTCATATCATCCAAAACCATGGGCTCGCATGTAAATTCGCCAACCGCACTCAAAATAGACATGGAGACGGCTTGCGCACTCTGCGGAGCTTGGGCCTGAAGGCGTTCTTTCACGCGTTCCAAACCGAACTCCAGATCTTCGGCTTTGTCGTCTTTGCAGTGGCCCTCCACCACTCCGCGGGAAACCAGAAGAAGAACCGCGCCTTTCCCCAGGCCAACGGTGGGAGCCTCGCAGGTGGCATGGGAGAACAGGCCGAGCGGCAAACCCGTGGAGCCGAGTTCGACGATACCGGTGCTGTCGCGCAGCAGCGCGGGTGTATGCCCGGCATTGGTGTAGCAGAGAGTGCCGAACTTCTCGTGGTAGCAACCAATAAATGCGGGGCAGGAACAAATGCCGTGAGCGGCTTCCATCACGCCGCGGTTGAGGCGAAGACAGAGTTCGGTCATGGCGTCCGCTTCGTTGAAGTCAGGACGCGAAAAAAGTTCGGTTCCCAGACTACGAAACATCTTCTGGGCGGCGGACAGGACAATCTGATTGGTCTCGCGGCGCCCGGCAACGTCGAGCAGACCAAATAAAACCCGCTCCGGGCTGACGCGCACGGAATCGTAAAAATCTCCGGCAACTCGTTTGCCGTAAGTAGTGGCGGCGATTTCCGCGCCCTGAATCTTCGGAAACTCGCCCGCGGCGGGCTCCGGGGACGACGGAGGATCGGGCGCGCGGGACTGGAATAGGGCGCACATTCAAGGCGGAGACTAGCAACCGAAACTAGCACAAGCGCTGCTGACGGGCAAATGAGTTGTGCGCCGTCCTAAGAAACTTTGGATTTACTCGCCGTACTTGTCGCTGAGGTACTTAGCAAGATCAGATTCGAGCTGGCCGTAATCGGAATGAATCGTCGCTCGCAGGGCGGCTTCGGTGGAGCTGCCCTCGCTGAGGCGGTGCAGAATTCGCTGGATGTCGCCCATACCGTAAGAATCATTGATGTAGGAAACGGCTGCCAATGATTCCGCATATGCCAGGTAGGCTTGTGGGCCGGAGAAGCGCATGAAACTCCCTTCCAGCACGTTCAGCGGGATGTTGCTTTGCGCCTTGAAAAGGAGAGCCAATTGGTGTCCATCGCTGCCCAGATATTTCGGTTCGAGAAGCTGGGCAATTCCTTCGTGCAGCCAAGGCGGACAGCGGCCGGCGGAGATCTGATTGATAAACGAGTGCGCAAGTTCGTGCTTCAGAACTCGGGCCAACTCCGGGGTCACTGAACTAAGCCCGTTGATAGGAATTCGGAGCTTGCCATCGTTGAGCGCCCCCGACCATGAGGGAGCGCGGGTAACATCAAAGAAAGCTTGTTCGGTGTAAAGCGTGACCAGAATGTTGTCGTGCGGCGGCATGCCAAGATCGCGCACCAGATCGTCATAGTCAGACTCCAGCGCAGCCAGGATTTGTTCACGGAATGCTTCCGAAGTCTGCTTACCCTCGTAATGCAGAACGAAATGGCTGCTTTCGCGCTGAGCGAAGTCAGTTTCTGCGTTTTGTTCGCGCTGCGCTTTCGCCAGATATTGTTGGACGGTGGGATCAGGACGCAATTCTAGGGAACGCTTCCATGAAGCTACCGCGTCTTTGGTATGGTCGGACGCCTGCTGCGCATAGCCGAGCACCGTGTACGCATCGGGCGAATCAGGAGCCGCGCTCACCGCACGCTGGGCGTAGGGCAGTGCCTGCGAGGGGTTGCCCGTGCGAACCAGCAGGGCGGCATAGTAAATAAGGACAGTAGAATTCTCCGACTGAAAGCGCAGAGCACTATCGAAATAGCGGCGGGCCTGATCGATGTTACCGTGATCGAATTCAAACTTGCCGGCGATGAAGTCGGCGGTAGCACTCAACTCGGCGTTTCCTTTGCCTTCAAGTTTCGCCAAAGCGTCGGGGTCGACCTTGCCATCCTTAACTATTGTCTTGGGCAAGTCACCCTGGTTGGCGAGGCTATCGGCTGGGACGAAGGCGGGGAGCTCACCCACGCTCCGGGCCACGGAGGACCGAGCGCTGGCAGGCGCCCCGCCGGCCTCGACTCGTTCCACCGTGCTCTTGGGGATGGCATAACTGTCGTCCCCAAGCTCATATTCGTAGTGGCTGCCCTTTTCCTGGACGTGATCGGCAAGGATGGTGCGGCCGTTCTTCAAGTAGATCGTGTCAGCCGATGCCGCGGAGGCTAACGCCACCCATATCATTGCGAAAGTAGTGACACGAAGCCCCATTGAAGCGCATTCTAGCAACCGTGAGCGTTAACCCCTACGTAACGAAGGTACTGGCTTTCCGGTGCCGGATTGGCATGATGCTGGCGCTGGGCATGGCACTTTTCCCCTGTGACCGCGCATACGCGGCTCAGTCGCCGCCACAGACGCGCCCGCCCGGACCCGCCGAATCGCTCTACCTGCAACTGAGCAGTGTCGGCCTCGATCCGGCGCGAGTCTTTAAGGTCCGCGACAGTTCGCTGGATCGTGCCACGATTCATATCAGCCTCGAAGACGGCACCCTAGCTTTCACGCAAGACGTGATGGGCAGGATCACCGGCGCGTTTTTTGAGGGCGATGGAGAAGTGCTCCTGATCCCTGCGAACGAAGTGGAACGCAAGTCGATGAGCCTGTTCACTGGAATGGCAATTCTTGAAGAGCGCTTTTCGAGCGCTTACTTTCGCTTCAACGACAACACTGCGGCTGAACTTCGGCCCCGCCTCCGAGCACCGCACGACGCGGCGGGATTCGTCGCTCAGTGGAATGAAACCGCGCGCAACCTGGCACAAGGGGATGCCATGAGATTGCTCGTGGATTTTAGCGAGATGTTACCCAACTCGGATGGAACAGCTCCCCAGGATTCGCCTCCTGTGAGCACGGCGGATCCGGCAGGTCGCATGCTACATGCCCGGCTGCAAGGAACGAAGCTCGGCGTCTTTGACGTCATTTTCGACGCCAACGCGGGAGAACAAGTCGAAGCCGGACAGGCCAAAGCCGCGGCGGACGGAACTGTGTATTACGATGTTTGGACCTCGTTTTCGACCGATGATGCTGGACCAGCACGAGCGGCGCTCAGTCCGACTCAACAGGCTTTGTCGCCAGCGACAGAAACTCGTGAAGATCGGATTTTCGTGCGCAATTACATCATTGACGCTGAGGTTCGGCCACCCAAGGAACTCGATGCAAAAGTTGAGCTAGATCTCGACGTGCGGCACGATGGATCTCGTTTTCTAGCGTTCGAATTGTCCCGGTACCTGAAAATTCAAAGCGTAGAAGCAGACGGGCGAGCCGTCGAATTTGTTCAGAATCCAGCGGTGGAGGGCACGCGGTTGGCTCGCAGTGGCAACGACATCGTCGCATTGGTTCTGCCCCAACCCGTACGAAAGGGACAAAAGATCAAACTGCGCTTTGTCTACGGAGGAGAAGTGTTGGCCGAAGCAGGGAAAGGATTACTCTACGTGGGGGCGCGTGGAAATTGGTATCCCAACCGTGGGCTGGTTATGTCCGATTTCGATCTTACCTTTCGTTACCCTCCGGGGTGGACGCTGCTCGCGACCGGGAAGCCGGAGCCAGCGACAAGAGCTTCAACCAAAGAGGCGGAGGACGGCACGAAAAGCGCCGAAGACTACCAGGTCGCGCATTGGGTTTCAGAACGGCCTATTCCGGTGGCCGGATTCGATCTGGGCAAGTATGTTCGAGCCACAGCGCAGGCTGGAAATGTCAATGTGGACACCTACGCGACCATCGGTGTGGAACGAAATTTTCCCACTCCCCGAGAAGAAATCAACCCTGAACCGGGACGCTCACGGAACAAACCTTCGGTGCCCTCGATTGCCTCGGTGGCTCCATCCCCTGCGAGAAACGCATCGGCAGTCGCAGACTTGACGGCTCAGGCTATCCGTTACTATGCCGCGCGCTTCGGGCCGTTTCCCTACAGCAAGCTGGCTCTTACGCAGTTGCCGGGGCGGGAAAGTCAAGGTTGGCCAGGGTTGATTTTCCTTTCTTCCTACGCCTTTCTGACGCCAGAAGAACGCCGCGAACTCCATATGGGTACGGTGTTGGAATTAATGGATCAGCAAGTTCCCGCTCATGAAGCGGCCCACCAGTGGTGGGGCGACTTGGTCACGTGGAGGACGTACCGTGACCAATGGCTTTCCGAGGGACTGGCCAACTATTCGGCGCTAATGATTTTGCAGGAGAAGAATCCGACAGCGTTCCGGCAAATCATGGACAAATATCGGGAAGACCTGGTCCAGGAAAACAAAGACGGCAATGTGCGCAAAGATGCGGGACCCGTCACTCTGGGCAGCCGGCTGCTGTCATCGCATTTCCCGCAGGGCTATGAATCTATCAGCTACGGTCGAGGCACTTGGCTTTTCCATATGTTGCGGTCGACGCTGGAAGACGCGGCGACCGAGGCGGCTCGCAAAGACTCGGCGCAACCTGCGAAAGAGGAGCCTTTTGTGCGGTCCCTGCGCAAAGTTCGGGAGCGCTATGAAGGGAAAGCGATCACCACTCGCGAACTTCTGGACGTGTTCGCCGAAGACCTGCCGCTATCGTTGCGATATGAAGGCAAGGCTTCCCTCGACTGGTTCCTGGACGGTTGGGTAAACGGCACGTCCGTGCCCAAGCTGGAATTACAGGGCGTCAAGTTCACGGAGACGCCAAAGGGCGTCTCCGTGACAGGGGTCATTCGACAAGAAGACGCCGAAGAGAATCTGGTTACGTCCGTCCCGATATACGCAGTCGTATCCGGAAGGGCCCCAGTGCTGCTCGGCCGCGTGTTTGCGGACGGCGCCGAGAGTCGGTTTCACTTGTCTGCCCCGCCAGGAACCCACAAGCTCTTACTGGATCCCAACGGAACCATCCTTAGCGCTCCTAAGTAGGCTCAGCGAGCAGTTGGCACGCCTCCCAAATCAGAACCAGAACGAGTCCGGGTTCCGGGAAACGGCAACCTACTTTTGACTGGCCAACCTGCAGCCTCTCCTCCTTGGCGCTAAGTCACTGGTTTTCTGGCGGATGCACCCGGGCGTGTCATCAAAACGGGAAGCAACAACAAAGAGCAAAACCGTTTTGACCACGTCGAGTCATCACCGCGAGAGAAACCCATCAGGCGGACATTGCTCCCCTCGATGGTGGGACTTCGCATATCATCAATACTTTGGACGGAATCTCAGAATCATTTGGTCAAGCTCGACAAAACAACCGTTGCGGCCATGCTGGCCGGCATGTGCACGTTTCTCAACGTCTACTGCACGCAGCCGTTACTGCCGCTGTTACGAGAAACTTTTCATGCTTCCGAGTTGCAAGTTAGTCTTACCGTAAGTGCGACGATTTTTGCCACCGCTCTCACCGCGCCGTTTATCGGCATGATCGCCGAGCGCCGGGGACGCAAGAAGGTGATCGTTCCCTCGTTGTTCTTACTGGCGGTTCCTACCGCCCTGGCGGCGACGTCCGGCAGTTTGCGCGCGCTGATCTTCTGGCGCTTCGCTCAGGGCGTGTTCGTGCCGGGCGTCATCGCTGTCATGCTCGCTTACGTGAATGAGGAATGGGCGGGGCGGGGCGTGGGGAAGGCCATGTCCTCTTATGTGACGGGAACGGTGATCGGAGGATTTCTGGGGCGATTCATCGCCGGAGTCATCGCCACGCACTGGCATTGGCGCTCAACATTTCTGGTGCTCGCCGCTCTCGACCTGATCGGTGCCTTTATGGTCCACGCCTGGCTTCCTCTGGCCAAGAACTTTGTGCGCGCCGATGATCTGCGGCAGGTTTTGAATCATGCCAAGGAGCATCTGCGCAATCCGCGGCTGCTGGCCAACTTTGGCATGGGCGGCACCATTCTCTTTGCCCTGGTGGGATGCTTTACCTACGCGAACTTCTACCTTGCCGCTGCACCTTTTCATCTGAACTCGGCGCAGCTCGGCAGCGTCTTCTTTGTCTATCTGCTGGGAGCGATGATTACGCCACAGGCAGGACGATTCCTCGATCACTTTGGTTTCCGCCGAACGTCGGTCGTCTATTGCGTCATGATGATCGTGGGACTTCTCCTCACGTTAATCAAATCGCTACCCGTGGTGATCGTTGGCCTTGCCATCTTTTCTTCTGGAGTTTTCGTAGCGCAGGCTGCGGCCACTGTGGAAACCGGCGCGATAGCGGGGCGCGCACGATCCTCTGCCGCCGGACTCTACGTAACGTTTTATTATCTCGGCGGAAGTCTTGGCGCAACCTTGACCGATTGGTTCTGGCGCTCGGCGGCATGGCCGGGTTGCGTTGCCCTCTTAGGAGCGGTTTCTCTGGCGAGCGTGTGTCTGGCACGAATCAGCAGCCGGTCTACGGATCAACTCGACTCTTCGGAAATCGAATTGGTTGGCGATTGAGTAGAAGCGATTTCATTCAGGAGTACCGCAGGCTCCTCAGGGGCTGCCCTTGCGCTTTGCTAACCCTTCGTCTCCATCAGACTGGGTAGAGGACTTTCACTTCCAAGCTGTCGCGCATGCTCGGAGTACGAAGAAAAGGCGCAGCCCATGGGGGCTGCGCTCAGTTTTTCTTAAAGTTTTATCTTGTATTTACATTATATCAAGTCGGGAAGAGTAGATGGGACATTTGTTCAGGAACATTTGCGAAATCATCACCTTCCCAAACCCACGCCAATCAGAGGAACTGGAAATATCCCCAACAGCACTGCAAAGAAATAAAGTCATGCATTAGCTACTAGATAATGTTGTCCTAACATGGGGACTGGAAGCACGTCCTTCCGGGAGAACAGTGGACCGGCCTTGAATGGCCTGAGGCCCTTCTTGCTTGCGCTAGATTCTCAAGGAAATCGGGCGCCGGAATCTCAAACCGTTCCGGAATTTGTCGAAGAAAGATGGGACTCACCATCGGACCTCTACCGTGCGTCACTCCCTGAACAGTGCCTTCCGTATCAAGCGGTGCAATCGCGCGCAATACGGCTTGTTCTCGACAAGCTCAAGGAAGACATCGTGGTCTCCCAGGACTCACGACAGGGAGTTCTAACTTGACTCGACACTTCCTTCATGGGGCGACCCTAATTGGCATGTCGGGATTAAGGAAGCAATATGAGTAAACCATGCACAAGACCGACAAACAAGCCTGCCGGCTATATCTTCCGAGCGTGTCGATCACCTTAAACGGTGAAAAACGCTGGGCCAAAGACTATGGCCTCAAGGCGTGGCGAATTCCGCTACACCGCTAGCATAGGGTAGGACGGCATAAACCTGCTTGCCTGCTGCCGTGATCTCCTTTCGTCTCCGGTTTGACCGATCTTGGGAAGCCGCGCTACGTCAAAATGGAAGCGTGGGACAGAAGAATCTGAATAGTCGTCGATTTGGATTCTCCAATTTGAGAAAAAGGCCAGGTCTCCATGAGTGGCCTTTTTTAGCTTGGTGACAGGGTTTGTGAAGGTGATAATTTCGAATATTTGTTCAATGCTGTCAGTAGCTTAAGTGCGATCATGAGGTTTTTGCCTATGGCAAGATTTTGGCGCTCGATGGAAGCGCGGACCTTCCCCTGGGGGAGGCGAGTGGGCGATTGAAGCGTGCTGAAGCCGAAGATTACGCCGCTGTAAAGCCCGTTTCTCGCAAAAGGCCGCGAGAAACGGGGCACCCAGACCTTACGGATGCCGAACCTGATCGGTCATTACTCTGATCGCGCTCATCCAGAGATAATCGGTAGGACGGTCGCCTGCAGCCATTTTGCGAGCCAAAGGAGCTCCCATTAGCATCGCCCGGACCAAACTTCGATGAAGTCGCTGCTTACGCCGGTCTCCGTGATGGTGGCGGTTGCGATTCTGCTGCACACGGGGCTGTTGACGCCCAGTGCCGCGTTCATCACTTTTGCCCTGTACGCGGCATTCATCGCGGGACTTCTGATCGCCTGGAGATTCCACTCCAGCCGCATCTTCTTCGCCTTGCTGGTTCTATTCCTCGCGGAACGCGCCATCTCTTATTTTTCTTCCGGTCACGTGGCCAGCGGCGGACCGGGAAGCACGGCTCTGGCAGCGGTGGGAGTGGTGTTGCCGCTGAATTTTGTTCTGCTGTCACTCGAGCAAGAAAAAGGATTCACCTTCTCCAACATCGCGCCTCCGGCTTTGTTGCTGTTCGTCGAGTCGGTGGTTGTTGCCGTGCTCTGCCGGCCGGATTCGCTGGCGACGACTGCGAGACATGCGTCGCACCATTCGCTAGCTCCGCAGCCCTTGCCTTTTGCCGCGCTGATCACCTTCACACTAGCTGCGGTTGTGCTCCTTACCCGATTTCTGCTTTTCCGCAAGCCAGCCGAGAGTGGACTTTTCTGGGCCATGGCCGCTGCATTCCTGGCACTCCGCTTCGGTGGCGCTGGACGCATTCCCTCCGCATATTTCGCCACAGCCGCGTTCATTCTGGCAGCGTCCATGGTCGAAACTTCCTACCTGCTTGCGTATCACGATGAGCTGACGACGCTGCCTTCACGCCGCGCCTTTCACGAGGCCCTGCTTCGCCTGCAACCACCCTATTCCATTGCGATGGTCGATATCGATCACTTCAAACGGTGCAACGATACTTATGGCCATGACAGGGGAGATGAGGTGCTGTGTATGGTCGCATCCAGACTGGCGCGGGTAACGGGAGGAGGGCAAGCGTACCGTTGCGGCGGCGAGGAATTCGCCCTCATCTTCTCCGGCAAGACCACCAAAGACGTGTTGGATCATTTGGAAAAATTGCGGGGCGACATTGAAGCCAGCAGCTTTCGGCTGCGCGGCAAAGATCGCCGGCAAGAGACGCGGGGGCCGGACCGACGCAATGCGCGCGCGCGTGCTGGTTCGAAGACCGGCCACGCCATTCGTCAACTCTCACGCCTAGCATCGGCCACGGAACTCTCGGTGACGGCTAGCATCGGAGTGGCAAGTTCCAGCCAGGAGAACGCATCCGCCGACGAGGTCATTCAGGCGGCCGATAAAGCGCTCTACCGCGCGAAGGCTGCGGGACGCAACCGGGTGGAAATTGCTTCATCAGCCAGGCGCCGGACGCGCAGTAAAGCTGCCGGAATCGCCTAGCGATCTTTGAAATTCAAGGTGAGCTGCGAGCCAGATGCCTGTCCGACGACCGAGGAACGTCGAGCCCGGGTGTCATCTTTGGGCGGAAAACCATGACCACTCCGGGCTCGTACGTTTTCGCAAGCACCACAGGCCGTGCGGTCAGCCCGCGGTTTTCGGTGGGGTCGAGTTTTTCCGTCCGCTGCCCGCGCAGGCAGGACACTTCACTCGGATAAACGCGATGCCTTCGGACTTCCCACTGATGTCCACAGGCCTGGCAACATATCCGGTACCGCCGCAACGCGGACAGTCCTTCGGATCCACTCATCCCCCTCAGTTGCGATGAGTTTTTCACCGAATTTCATTCTCGACGCCAAAAAATGAATTGCGTTACGAAACGCGAACACGTACTCGAGGGTGAACCTGCCGGCGGGCGAGTCCCGGCAGCGAGGGGGGAGCTTTCGATATTACTTCGTGCGCGAGGATAAAGGTCCTTACTGGAGCGCCACTTTCCCCGTGAGTTTAGTTTCTGCAGCGGAATGGGCGACATAAATATCGAAATCGCCGGGAGCGACCGTCCACTGATGGCTTTTGACGTCGTAATAAGCGAATGCTCGCCGATCCAGCGTGACCTTTACCTGTTTGGTCTCGCCTGGATTGAGGTCGACTTTGGCGAAGCCCTTCAGTTCCTTCACCGGGCGCGGAACACTCGCGTGTTGATCGCCGATATAAACTTGTGCAACTTCTGCTCCGGGGCGAGCGCCCGTGTTCGTGACGTCGAAAGTCAACGTGACGGGCTGATCCGATGGCCCCGACTGGGGTGAAACCCTAAGATTCTTGTACGCGAAAGTGGTATAGGAAAGCCCGAAGCCGAATGGAAACAGTGGCTTGAGTCCGGATTTATCGAAGTGGCGATAGCCTACGAACACACCCTCTTTATATTCAACTTTCTTCTCGCCGGGTTTCGGGTAGTAGCTGTCGTGTACGGCATTGTCTTCCCAGCGCCGCTCGATCGAGATCGGCAGCCTGCCCGAAGGGCTGAAGTCGCCAAATAATAACTGCGCAAGCGCCGTGCCACCTTGCTGCCCGGGAAACCAAGCTTCGAAGAGGGCCGGGACCCGGTCAACCCATGCATGCATGTCCACGCCACCGCCGGAGGTCATGACCACGGTTGCGTTTTTGTTTACGGCGGCGATCTGGCTGATCAGTTCGTCCTGTCCGGGAGGAAGGCGGAATTCGCGGTCGCTGCTTTCGCCTTCACTGGAAGCGTCGAAGCCGACGGCCAGGACCACGGCATCGGCGTGTGAGGCGAGCGCCTTCGCCTGGGAAGAGACTAAAGTATCCGGACGAACAATCCCGAGAGCCGCCTGGGTCTTGCCCCAGCCGCTGTGGGCGTAGTAATCCATTTCAATTTCGTGCGGGCCGGATGCGAGCGTGATCGCGGATTCACCGATGAACGCATACCAGGTCTTCCAGTTATCGAGCACCAACTTCTTATCTACGTAGAGGCGGTAGCCACCGTTTTCGCCCGGGCCCTGCACGAAGACGAGATAGCTTCCCGGCGCGCTGGGAGTGAAGTAGCCCTTCCAACGGAGCGATACGTCGCTATAGGCGCCCTCGCCTCCTTGCGCGGGGTTGTAGTCAACGTACTTCTCGGTGCGACTCAGGGCGGGTGTTCCGCTCAGAGTGGCGTTGGCGAAGAATTCTTCCTTGAGACCCGGCTGACCACCGTTGGCTTCAGTGGTGAATTCGGTATGCTTTGCGATTTCCTCAAGCGTGGGTATGCCGGGTTCGTAATAGACTTTTGCGCTGCTACCCAGGTAATTAGCGAGCCCTTCCACATAACTGACCGCGGCAAAGGGCTTCGCTTCGGCGCTGCCTCCGCCTCCGGGCACGGCCGGATAGGCATCCGGACCAATCACCGCGATGGCGTGGACCTTTCCCTTCTCAAGCGGTAAAAGATTGGCGTCATTCTTGAGTAGCACCATGCCGGCTCGAGCCGCCTCTAACACGACCTCGTTGCCTTCCAGATTGAACTTGGGAATTGATCGATCCGTCTGCTCGCGATCGAGCCAGCCAAATTGAATTGCCGTACGCAGAATGCGGCGAACCTTATTATTGATCGTCGCTTCGCTGACTTTCCCTGCCTGAATGGCGGGCAACAGGGTCGCACGGTTCATGAATTTTCCGGAGGGCATCTCCAGATCAAGGCCGCCATTGGCCGCTGCCACGCCGTCATAGGTGGCGTCCCAATCGGACATGATGATTCCGGTGAAACCCCAATCCTTTTTGGCCAGGTCGGTGTTGAGGTAGCCATTTTGAGTCATGTGCACGCCGTTGGTGAAGTTGTAGGAATCCATGATCGCGCCCACGTGGGCTTCCTTCACCGCGGCTTCAAACGCCGGCAGATAGATCTCGCGCATAGTGCGCTCGTCGATGATGGAGTCTCCGTTGTGCCGGTCGTATTCCTGGTTGTTCCCTATGTAGTGCTTGATCGTCGCGCTCACTCCCTGGCTCTGCATGCCCTTGATATATGCCACAGCGGTGCGGGCCGAGAGAAAAGGATCCTCTCCGAAGTATTCGAAGTTTCTGCCATTCATGGGAGCACGATAGATATTCACGCCGGGGCCGAGCATGAAGTGCACTCCACGGGCGCGTGCATCCTGTCCAATTGTGGCTCCCACTTTTTGTGCGAGTTCAGGATCCCAAGTCGCTGCCAGCCCGATGCCGCCAAACACCGTGGACGCTCCGTAGTTTCGAACTCCGACGGGCCCATCCGCCATCTTCAACCGAGGCAACCCAATCTTTGGGATAGCGCGTATGTAAAAATCATCCACGCCACCGATAAGATCGATCTTTTCTTCGAGAGTGAGTTGCTTCAGCATCGACTCCACACGGGCATCGGTGGCTGTTAAAGACGGAGATTCGGTTTGGCACACGCTGGGAAGAAAGAATAAAGATAGGAATAAATAAAGGAAGCAGACTTTGCGCAGCATCGCAACCCTCCAATTTGCCTGATTTACCCGCGAGGAACTGTGGCTTGCGCTCAGAAGGAGTTCTCGCATCGGCGATTGAAATCACGAATCCATAGATCTTATGCGCCTACGATCAATTCCGCGCCCAGCGTGGCCAGAGCGATGTCTTCATTCGATGACAAGCCACTCACCGCGACTGCTCCAACTACCTCACCATTTTTCCAGACCGGAATCCCGCCGCCCCAGCCCACATATTGCGGATCGCCGTAGTAAGCAATGTCGTGGCCTTTTTCCGGATGCTTGACCTTCTCTCCGATTTCCCTGGTCGCCTTGCGCTCGCGCGCGGCGGTCCAAGCTTTATTCGTGGCGACGCGGATGGAGGAGACAGGGGCACCGTCCATTCGTGCGAGATAGATGAGATCGCCGTGGGAGTCGGCCACTGCCACAACCACGGCTTTCTGCATTTGCGAAGCTTTGTCGACGATCAGATCGACAGCTCGCTTCGCGTCGGAGTAGTCAATGGTTTGGAGGGTTCTCATGTTACGAAGAAAGAATATGACAGGCTGAGGCGATGAACTCGAATCGGGTAGGAGGCGGGATTACTCCCGCCGTCCTCCCACACCACGCGGACGTGCCGTTCGGCATCCGGCGGTTCATGAAACAGACTGGAAGCGTCGGTGGGTATCCAGCAACGAAACC
>JBEKRE010000002.1:0-149054 GCA_049519055.1 Candidatus Sulfotelmatobacter sp.
GCGATCTCCGGGACGACAGACGGCAGAAAAGCCAATATTGTTTGGCCGTGCGGAGGCCAGTAGGGGTGAAGCCCCGAGGGGCATCCAGGAAGGGACCGAATCCTTCTGGCGACGCACTACGCCGAAAACCTGGCTAGTTCACACCTAGCTCAACCCGCCGAACCGCCGTATGCGGACCCGCATGTACGGTGGTGTGGGCGGGGAGGACGAGCGATCGTCCCCCTATCCTGATTTCCCGGAAAACGCCGTGACTTTCGGCGCTGCCCTGTCAGTTACTTGCGTGCCTGACCCGCCTGCTGTTTCACTGGGATTATTCCTGCAAACGAGGTAACGATGGGCGGCAATATGATCGAAGGGGCGGCATTTCTGCTGTTTGTGGTGGGAGTGTTGGTCTATGTGGTCATCCTCTACAACGAGTTGGTGCGCCTGCGCAACGACAATGACCGCGCGTGGGCCAACATTGACGTGCTGCTCAAGCAGCGTCATGATGAGATCCCAAACTTGGTGGAGACCGTCAAGGGATACATGCAGCACGAGCAGCAGACGCTGTTGGCAGTGACGCAGGCCCGAGCGGCGTCGATGAACGCGGCCAGCATCGGGCAGAAGGCGCAGGCCGATTTGAGGATGACGGAAGCGCTGCGCGGGCTGTTCGCGGTCGCGGAAAATTATCCCCAGCTCAAGGCCAACGAAAACTTTCTCAAGCTGCAGACGCGCATCAGCGAACTGGAAGACCGCATCGCCGATCGCCGCGAGTTTTTCAACGATGATGTCAACACCTACAACACCCGCATCGGCCAGATCCCCGAGGTTTTCGTGGCCAGCTTCATGAACCTGAAACCGCGCTCCATGTTTCAAGTGTCAGACGAGGACCGACGGCTGGTCGAGGTGAAATTTCAGGGCAAGGAAGCCGCAGGGGCATAGGCGGCGAGGATTCTTCGGAATGTTCTTCAGGCGCCAGTCTACGGCGACGCGGTCGAAATCGGGACGTCGGCGGTAACCACCGTGGACGGGTCGTCCCGCAGCTTGAGGTAAAGAGTCTTCCCTTTGGGTTGCGGAATCGTGAGCCCGACCTGAACAAATCCATCGGGGACGGTCACGGAGTTGGTGAAATCAGGATCGCTGCTGACGGCGTCGATCAGAAAAAGCTTGTCTCCATTCAGCGTGCATTGTTTCTCCCCATCGCGCGCGCAACGAATTCCCTCGAGAACTGGGATTCGCACCAAGGTGACCAAGGGTTGCCAGTCGCCATCAGTTCCATCCCCATCCACAGGACGAAATTTCAACGGGCCGAACGCGGTGGGCCCCAGCAACTTCATAGGATCGAGCACGGCAAAAATGGTTTTGGAATCCTGCAGGGTGAGGTTGCCATCTTTCTCGCTGAGCATCACGCGGAAGGCCTCGTCGGCCGTTGCCACCTCGATCTTCTCGGTGGAGGGAAAGTTCTCTGGCACCAGGGTCTTCAGAAAGAAATTCAGGCGCGCGTCTTGAGAAAGCTCATCCTGATTCTCCAGCCTGACCGTGGATGGAGGGCCTGACGAATCCAGCAGCACACTCTTGCTGAGCACAGTGACGCGCGGCCGAGGAGCTTCAACGGCGGTCTTCAAATCCATTGAGCGGCCGTCCTGCAGCGCCACGTGCACAGCGATGGAATCTCCGGGCTGCAGTCGCTGGGTTACCGATGCGTCATGGCAAACCAGCCTCAATTCGTCGCGCTGGTTGGCGCGAGATAAACCGTCTGGTGTGAAACGCAGGCCGCTTACGTCGATCGCTGTAACTTGATCGAGTCTGGTGCCTTTGAGCACTCCCTCGGCGTCACCGGAGTGAATATCGAAAGCGTCCAACCGTCCAGCCTCGGAGTATGTGTGCAGCGGAATTTCATCTGCCTGGCGAGTGCCCATCTTGTGGATCGTTACGGTCAGCATTCCTGCCGTAGCATTCTGCAGAGGAACCTTCACTTCCAGTTCTTCGGGCTTGGCGGTTTTCCATTCCGCTTCGATGACTTTGCCTTTTTCATCCCTCAGGCTGACGGAACGGACGCAGCAAGCATCGGGCGAGTCGAGATGCAGGGTGTCTTCGCGGCCGATGATGAGGGCGCTGGCATCTTTGGACGCGACCACCCATTGCTCGGGACTGGATCCGCGCAGCCGGAAACGAGGGCCCTCGAAGGAACGAAAGCCCCACACGCCGCGCAAGATTCCGCTGACCTCTCCCTGCAATTCGACCGACTGCATGGCCTTGGTATCGATCTCAAAGCCGCCCTGGCCGGGATCCGGTACGGCCGGAAGATCGATTCCCGGCCCGGACTTCGTTTCCACGTGCAAGACGAAGTTGTGCGCCAACTCCGTGGCGAACACCAACGGGGCCCCGCCAGCAGGCAAGACGAGGGAAGGTTTATCGATGCAGAAGATTTGCGCAGCATCGATGGGGCGCAAAGGCGGATTGGCCGCCGGCAGAACCAGTGGAAGAGCGATCACAATAACGGACTTGGGGTTCCGGAAAGAAGGTGGCGTGTTCAGACGAAGATTGAGATTGTCCTTCTGCGGCAGCGCCAGCGCAGGAATGTACTGATATTGCGCCGTGTGCGCCGTGCCCAGGATTCGAACCACGTCCACGACTGCGCCGACATAAGCGCTGTAGTATCCTCCGCCCGCGGTCGGAGTGGCGCTGACCTGCACCAGCAGGTCGCTGGATGGTCCAGAACTAAGAGTTGCGACCATGGTCTGACTGTGAGCGTCGTCGAGAACAAGCTGATCCGTATTCTGGATAAGGCAGGGAGCCTGCTGGGCGCTGGGTTTGTCAAAACACTGCTGGTCGAGGCGCATGTTGAGGCTGCGCGCCAGCAGAGCGCTGCGCGCCTTCATCTGCTCGGGATCAGACGATGCTGCCTCACGAACGGAATCAAGATATTTTTCCAGGCGCTGGCGATCGAGGCTGGCTTGCTCCAGATCCTGCGCGGCGCGCACGAAGGCTCCGGGCTTGCCTCGGACTGCGCTGCGCAGGGTGGCGAACGCGCCTCCGGTTTCCGGCGCCAGAAACACGACCGCTTCTTCGGCTCCGTCAGGAACGCTGACATAGACGCCTTCGTCGTGGACCGGCTTGCTCCACGCGTCGACGCGCGTGAACCAGGAGTCCGGCGGAGGATTGGTCGATCCTCGCAGGAAGCAAATGACCATCAAGTAACGCACCGATTGAGTATCCGGCAAATCGGGATGCACCCAGAGCCGGTCTCCCGCCTGGAGATTGGGAACTTCGGAGATGGGAAGCGTACGCCCGTCGCGTTGTACGCGGACATCGACCTTCGGTCCGGTCAGGTCAAAAGCGGCGGCATCGGCCCGCAGATTCGCGGGGCAGGAAAGTACAAACGACAGAGCCCAAAAAGCGAGGAAGAAAATCCGACAACGCTGGCCCGAATCAATCAAAACACACTTCTCCCTTTTTCAGAATCCAAGACAGTCATGGTGCGCGCCAACTCGAAGCGGAAAAACGAAGGAGGCGCAAACCGGGCAACTCGAGGAAAACATCGTTGCTTCATCGTACTGCGGGTTCAGCCATGAGAGCAATGGATTCGCCCCATCGACAGTGCAACGATCAGACTCGGACCGTGGTGCTCGGTCGCACCAGTAAATCTCCTCCAAAAACAAAGCGGCAGACATTCGCACGGTTTGCGAACTCCGCCGCTGATTTTTCGACGATTGCCCCTACCGCGAGCTTAGGCTCTGGCGCCAATCGCTGCCGGCTCAGGCGCAGGAACACTTTTGTCCTCGCCATTGGGCTTCTGCTGCGAAGGCTGACCACCCTTGCGAATGTCGATGCCACCCTTGAAGAACGCTCCGTCTTCAATGGAGATGCGAGCCGCGACGACGTCACCGGTGAGCGACCCATCGCTCCGGATATCAACGCGGTCGCTGGCCGTCAGATTGCCGCGGACTTTGCCGAGCACCACGATTTCGCGGGCATTAATATTGGCAGCAACCACGCCATTGCGCCCGATGGTAACGCGGTTACCCGCCAGGCTGATCGAACCTTCGACCCGGCCGTCGATGTAGAGTGACTCCGATCCAGTTACCTCGCCCTTGATCACCAGCGACTTGCCGATCGTTGCCTGGTCCGCGGTGGTGGTAGTGGCTGTTGCCGGACGCGGCGCAGCGGCAGGCTCATTCGCCATCGTAATTGCAGGCGTGCTCGGTGTATGCATAGTAGGACGCTCCGGTTCGACCGGGCGTCCGGGGGTCTGAGGCTGATTCGTCGGCTTCCACATGGGTTACACAGTTCCTTTCCTTGTTGGGATTAGGGATCACTTGCCGCACTTGCGTGACCAATCGAATTGTACTCCGCCGTCTCATATTGAGCGCTGTGGAAAACCTTTATTTTCAACAGAATTTCCTAGCATGGTACATCACTTTAGTGTCCTCCCATCGTTGGCCGTTTGGTCACTCTGGCCTCCCTTTTCGACTCTCACCGTGTAAGGATTCCCGGAACGGCAGTCACCGGTTAACGTTTCCACAGTCCTCAGGAGTATGCTGCTTGCTCAAGATTTGTCCACGGCACGATTCACTTCCATAGGAGCCAGATATGTTGGAACCAGCCACCCTCAGCCCGCCCGCGTTTGTCATTGCTCGTCCCCGGCCGGATGAGTATGCCCCCTATTATGGCCGCTACATCTCCCTGGTGCAGGGCGAGGACATTCTGGCAACGCTTGATCAGCAGCGCCGGCAGACCATGATGCTGCTTTCCGGCAAGGATGAAAAAGATGGTGACTTCCGTTACGCACCGGAGAAATGGAGCGCGAAGGAAGTTCTGGGCCATGTCTGCGATACGGAGCGAGTCTTCGGCTACCGCGCTCTGCGCATCTCGCGCGCCGACGCCACGCCGCTGGAAGGCTTCGAGCAGGACGATTACGTGCGCAACGGTCCGTTCGCTCATCGGCCATTAACGGATGTAGTTGAGGATTTCATTGCCGTACGCCGCGCCACGCTTTCGCTGCTGCGCAATCTCGATGAGGCCGCATGGATGCGACGCGGCGTTGCGAACAAGAATGAAGTCAGCGTACGCGGCATTGCTTACATCATCGCCGGGCACGAGTTGCATCATCGTGGGATTCTCGAAGAAAAGTACTTTGCGAGCCGGCCTTAGGTCATAGGTCTTAAGCTTCGGCTTTCCTGGTTCAGGAAGCTGTGGCAATATGCTAAGACCTAACACCTACGACCCAAGACCCGACTTTCCATGTCTTCGCGCGCACTCGCTGAACTGTTCCGCGGCAAAGGATCTCACGCCGATCCTTTCGCCTGTGTCGAAGATCTTTCCGCGGAATTAGCAGCGCGGCGGATCGAAGGATTTCCTCATTCCATCGGACAACTTGTCTTTCACATGAATTACTGGATGGACTACGAGCTGCGCCGCATTCGCGGCCAGCGGACTGCGTATCCTGAACACGCTTCAGAAAGCTTTCCTTCCGCCTCATCACCCTCTGATACACAGGAATGGGATCGTCTGCGGAATTGCTTTGCCGCCTTGCTGGCTGATTTCACCGCGCTGGCGAATTCATCTCCAGAAAAAATGCAGCGCCAGATCGAATCCGCGCATGATGGAGATAGGCAGGTCGCGGGAACGCTCGAGGCCGTGCTCATGCAGATGGTGGCGCATAACAGCTATCACGTGGGGCAGATCGCAATGCTGCGGCAGGCGTTGGGCGCATGGCCGCCACGCGGAGGGGGCGACACGTGGTAAGAGCAGATGGTCGGAGCGGAGGAACGATGAGAATCGCAATTTGTTTTGCGTTGTTCCCACTTCTGCTTATGGCACAAACAGGCGGAGAAGCAGATGAGCACGCGATCCGGGCGGTTATGGATCGGTTCATGGACGCATGGAATCATCACGATGCGGAAGCGTTCGCGGCGGTGTTTTCCCAGGACGCAGATTTCACCAACGTTCGTGGCGTGAGTGCGACAGGCCGAGCAAAGATAGAGGCCTTCCATGCGCCCGTTTTTGCCACCATTTTCAGCAGAAGCCACCAGGAATACACCGACATAAAAACGCGCTTCTTACGTCCCGATGTCGCAGCTGTCGATGTACGGTGGAAGATGACCGGCGCCATGGACCCCCAAGGCAACCTTCGCGAGCGGAACGGACTGCTGACATTCGTTATGGATAAGAATGCGCGACGTTGGGAAATTGTGGTGATGCACAATCTCGACCTGTCAGCGCCGCTGCCTCCGCCGAAGTGAGCGGAAGGCGTCTCTGCCCGTGGGGTATCCTTAATAGCTGGCAGCCCCGATGCTTTCCGATTCGACTATTCTGAAACACATTGCGCGCCAGCCGAAACGCTCGGCGGGATTCAAACAGCTCGTCCGCGAGCTCGGATTACATGGAGAGGCCCGCGGAGAGCTTGATGCCCGTCTGCAGAAGTTGGTCGCTGCCGGAGAACTGATTCGGATCAATTCCGACCGTTACGCCCTGCCGCAACCCGCTCCCGACAAGAATCTGGTCGCCGGGCGCCTCACCATGCACCGCGACGGTTTCGGCTTCGTCATTCCCGACGCAAGCTCTCTCAGCCCTTCGCTTAAGTCGCGGCTGGTGGGAGATATTTTCATCGCGCCCCACGCCATCGGCAATGCCATGCACGGCGATCGCGTACTGGTCGACATCGTTGCCCCGCGTCCCGATGGCCGCGCCGAAGGCCGTATCGTTCGTTCCGTGGTGCGGGGCCATCCCACGGTGGTTGGAATCTTTCACTATGGCAGCCGTCACAACTATGTGAAGCCGATCGACAGCAAGATCACGCAGGAAATCGTGATCCCCGCGGGCGCGGAGTATCCCGAGCACCAAACCGTCCAGGACGCAGGGACTGCCCAGAAAAGAAGAAAGAAAGACAGACGGTCGGTGGACCGCGTGCTCGGTAACGAGGCCGCCCAACCCTCTGCAGGGGACGATCTCGAAGGCGTGGTCGTCGACGTCGAGATCACCGACTGGCCCACGCCCACGCAGAATCCCCGCGGACGCGTATTCGAAATTCTGGGACGTCAGGATGACTTCGGCGTCGACGTGGAAATCACCATCCGCAAGTTTCATCTGCCGCATCGCTTTCCAGCGGCAACGCTCGAAGAAGCGCAGGGCATCCCCGCCGTGATCTCGACATCGGAATTGCGTCATCGCCGCGACTTCCGCGAAGTGCCCATCGTCACCATCGACGGCGAAACCGCGCGCGACTTTGACGACGCCGTCACCGTCCGCAAACTGGTCAACGGCAATTTTGAATTGCAGGTCCATATTGCCGACGTCGCCCAATACGTCATGCCTGATACCGCGCTCGATCAGGAAGCGCGGTTGCGCGGCACGAGCGTCTATTTCCCGGACCGCGCCGTGCCGATGCTGCCGCTCGAACTCTCAACCGACATCTGCAGCCTGCGTCCGCACCTTGACCGGCTTGTTCTTTCATGCGTGATGCACATCGACCCTCACGGCGAAATCATCAACTATGAGCTGTGCCAAGGTGTGATCCGTTCCGCCGAACGTATGACGTACACCGCCGTCAACGACGTCATCGAAGGCGATGCCGCCGCGCGCGAGCGGTATGCGTCGCTCGTGCCCACATTTGAACTGATGCGCGATCTCGCGCTGATTCTCAACTACAAACGGCAGCGCCGTGGATCGATCGACTTCGACTTGCCCGAACCGGTCATCGAGTTCGATGAATTCGGATTGATGAAGAGCATCACGCGATCGGAGCGCAACATCGCTCATCGCCTGATCGAAGAGTTCATGCTCTCGGCCAACGAGTGCGTGGCGCAGTATCTGGAGTCGAAACGCATTGCGTCTTTATATCGAATTCATGAAAAGCCGGATGCCAAGCGCGTCTACGACTTCGAAGTGATCGCCGCAACCTTCGGATATTCCCTCGGCGTGGGCCCGCTGCCCATTCATCGCGTGCAGTTCAAGAGCGACCGCCGTGCCGCGCGCGGTACCGGCAAGCAAGCTCAATCCATCGAAGTACCGAAGGATGTCCACATCACCCCCCGCATGTATCAGAAGCTGGCCGCTAAGATCGCAGGGAAACCGGAAGAGCGCATCGTCAGCTACCTGATGCTGCGTTCCCTCAAGCAGGCACGCTACTCGGAAGAGAACGTCGGCCACTTCGCGCTGGCGGCGCCGACTTACACGCATTTCACCTCGCCGATCCGCCGTTATCCTGATCTGATCGTCCATAGGATTTTGAAAGAAGTCTTACGTGACACGCCAGAGAGACATGACGGTGAGATTCCCGTTGGAGTGTTTCCCGCTGTCTCCAGCACTAGAGAAAAGCAGCTCTCTACCCTCGCGTCAGGCAGGCACGATGATGACTCGCCTTCACCGTGGTCGAAGCGCCGTGACCAAGCGGCATATCGCCAAGCCCACGACCCGCTGGGTGGGCCGATCTCGCTGGATGAACTCCGCAATATCGCAGAAGAGTCGAGCCAGTCTGAGCGCCGCGCCGACGACGCCGAGCGCGAACTCATGGAGTGGAAGAAAGTCAAGTTCATGCAGGATCGCATTGGCGACGATTTCGACGGCCTCATCACCAGCGTCACCAAGTTCGGCTTCTTCGTCGAACTCACCGACTTGTTCGTCGAAGGCCTGGTCCCGCTGAACACGCTCACCGACGACTATTACACCTACCACGAGAACACGCGCCAGATCATCGGCCAGCGCTCGCGCAAGACCTACAGCCTGGGACAAAGAATTCGCGTGCTCGTCGACCGCATCGATCCCGTGGAGAAGAAAATCCAGTTCGCCATCCTGGAGGAGAAACCGCTCCCCAAGCGCAAGCGAAAGAAGAGTTAAACAAGAATTATGTCGACATGGAATGGTCAGATGTTGAGGGCCGCCTTAGTGCTGGTGTGCCTGATCACGGCGATCGATGTTCGGGCGCAATCTCCTGCGTGCCTTTCCGTCTCTTTTAAAGTGGCTCTCAATGTTGGTGACAGCTTTGAACGGGAGCTGGGCGGTGGATTGCTGTTTCGGGTAAGGAGCGAGAAAGAGCCAGGCTGGTTCCTCGACATTGTTCCAGCAGAAGCGAACACAAAGGATTACGTTTACCCCGTAAATCTACCGTTGCGCTTGAATGGGAACCAGACCCTTGGCCCCGGTTATGGAGAGAGCGTCAAGTCCTCTTTAGCGCATCCGCATGAAATGCGTTTCCTGCTGAACCGATCCGACTACGATCGGGTTTTCGGCCTGATCGGGAATGTTCTATGGTCTTATCAGACCCCGGACCCCGATAAGGCGCTGTCCGACTACACCAACGCGGTAGACGAAGCAAGGAAGGGATCGCTCAAGGTTACTGTCTCTTCATACAAGACAGATCTTAAAACAGGTGCACTCACTCGCATCAAGCTGCGGGTGGAGGTCACGACCCCACCGGATTTCCAGTTTGCTCCCCACCTGAACCCTGTTCCTTGGCCCTGCCATCCCTAGACAAAATCGAGCGCGGACGGACTAAACTTCCCCGCAGGTGTTAAAATCCTTGAGTTAACCCCATCCGCCGCGGTTGCGAAGCAGCGGGTTCCTTTCTAGTCGGGACGTGGCTCAGCCTGGTAGAGCACTCGCTTGGGGTGCGAGGGGTCGGCAGTTCAAATCTGCCCGTCCCGACCATTTGTCTCATCTCTCGTCTTGCCATGGATGCTTCCTTCGTTTCTATTTCTCAATTTCACCACCCGCCCGCAGTGTGCCGCCATAACCCTGCCTCGGCGCCCGCTGCCGGAAGGGTAGAATGCAGGTTCGTGAAACTGGATGCTCGACCATGGCTCCCGCCAGCCGCATCATTAATCGTTAGGTTTGGCTTTTGGCATTGGGCGAAAACGATTCTCGTTCCTGCCTACACCGCGATGTCCCCGAGAAACGGTCTGTGGGTAACAATTCCGATCTGTATCCCACATTGGCTGGGCGCGCGCGAATTGCTTTTGCACGGTCAGGACCCCATGGCGCGGAGGTCACGCGGCAGATCCAAACCGGTTTTTACCGGGCGTCCGCTCGATCCGAAAAATCCCGGCAACCCCGCCGCTCGTGAAGCCTTTTGGGTACCCACCCTATGTCGTTTTTCTTTTTCCTAAACTGGCGGCTTACAATCAACTCCTAGTCATATCAGTTCTCCTTGTGCTCACACGGGGACACTCACAGCTTTTCGGGTCTGGCTTCTGGCGGCGAGCCATGACAAAGGCAGCCCTTGCGTGCCAAATCTGGCAATGGTTCGCGGCGACAGTCCTGGCGATTTGCCCGCTCTTTTTCTCCTCAGCACGTCTGTTGCGGAAGAGCCTCTATATTGGGTTCCTGGCTCTTCCTCTTCTGACACTGCTGGCGGTCGGATTTTTCATTCCTTCAATAAGCGCACAGAGGCCTACAGACCACTGATTCGAAACGTCCTGGACCGCGCTTCGCATGCACTTCTTATATGCCCGAACCAAGAAAGACACTTCTGACCGGAACCTTGGCTCCGCGAGAATCGGGAGAAGCTCCACTCGCGTCACGTTCGTCGACGCGCTGCTCGTCGAAGATCTTTCCAGGCACGGGAAGTAGTACGCACTCGGGGAGAATAATTATGTCGGGACAAGTCATTTTGTATTTCGAGGATCAAGCCGATGCACTACGGTTTGCGTTAGCCGCGGGCTCGGTGATGGCGGGAGATGGGACCACTACGGATGATCTGGTTCAGGAGACCGCGCGCGTCAGCCGCATACGTCTCGACGCGGCGAATGCTGGCAACCTGAACAAACCGCCGGCAGCATAGCGTAAGGATTCAGCGCTAACTGGCTCTATCCCGTGCGCCGTGCGGAGAGCAAGTTCAGGATCTCGCGCAAGCCTTGGCGGATATGCTGGATCTCAGCCGGCGACTGCGAGGGGAAAGGAATCGCCGATTGCCCTTTCTCAGTTTTTGTCTCAGAACGCAGCTGCTGGCGCGCACCTACAATGGTGAACCCTTGCTCATAGAGCAGCTGCTTGATATGCAGGACAGTCTCCACGTCCCGTCGGCGGTACATGCGCTGACCGGTGCCGCTTTTCACCGGTTTAAGCTGAGGGAACTCGCTTTCCCAGAAGCGCAGCACGTAGGCCGGTAGCCGGCACAGAGTGGCCACTTCGCCGATGCGGAAATACAGCTTATCCGGGATAAAAACTTCATCGGTCTTATTCTTACCTGCGCTTTTTTTCCTCGGGCTCATGCAACGCATCGATAGGGCGGCAGCCGCACCGTCTCCGTATTGTGACACAGGAAGGGAATGATATGAAGGATTTCGAGAGCCGGCTGGCGATCGAGATCCACCGCGCAAGATAGAAACGCCTCTCAAGAGGTGCTTCTCCCGAGAGGCAGGTTTAAATTCTTGGCCCATGCGAAGTATCGTCTCGCAGACGGTTGGTTAGTGTTTCTTCTTTTTTTTTGCCTTCTTCTTGGTTGCCATGAAGGATTCCTCCGTGAACGATTTTCCCTTGGGGCTTCGAAGGACCCGAATGCCAAAAGCCACCCAACTTGTGGTACGGGTAGCGTCCTTAACACAAGATATTGCGGCAGTATGAACGCAGTGTCAATACAATTTTGCATTGTTTGCAAGAATTCTCGCAGAGATCAAGGCGATTTTGGGATGAAGTAGCTTCAAATCGCAAGCTCCACTCCACCTTTTCGACGAAAAAAATCGACGCCATCCACCAGATCAAATCTTTCCCCTTCATTCCATGGAACGCACTAGGAGCGATACTTCATCGTTGAGCGAAGTTTTTGCACGGCAGTTTCTCCTAGGCGCAGCTCCGTTCCGAAAATGGGAAATTAGAACCCTCCGCCAGTCATAAAGCTATCGACTTTCGCGGCAATCCAACTCCAGTTGGCAAACGACGTGCACCCCACACGAGTTCGGCCTTACGCCCTACCGGTTCCTGGGCCCAGCAACCTCGCGAGTGAAAGTTGGCACTAACAGTGGCTATGAAGATGACAAAGATCCGCTTGTGGATTGAGATGCTCTTGGCCGCAAGCGCTATCGCCTGCATCGTGGCGCTCTTCCTGGCTACGCTTGGGTCCGCCGCGGGAGCAGGCGCAGGTGCCGGGGACTCTGGAACGGAACCACCGGGGCAAACTTCTGCTGCACAAACTCAGGCTTATGAGGGCATCGTTACCGATACTCGCTGTGGGGCGAAACACTCCCCTGCGGTAGGCTTGGCTGCTGCCGACTGCACTCGAGTGTGCGTCCACCGCGGAGACAGCTTCGCTCTGGTGGACGGCGACAAAACCTATACGCTCGAAGGGGAATCAGCTGCCCTTAAACGAGTGGCCGGGGAACGGGTCAGGATCACAGGCATGCTGAACGGCAACGTTATTTCAGTGGCATCCGTCGCGAGTGCGTCCTAAGGTTGAGTAGGCTTGCTTTCCACTAGCGTATTTGGAACCGCCGCGGACCCGCCAACACTGCCCGGAATTGCTGGCACCGTCGGCTGAGTGGGTGCACCGGTTCGAGCGAAGGCGCGTTCATCCCACTTGCCGAAAATCATCTTTCCAGCCGTGGTCTGCAAGACCGACGTGACCGAAACGTCGATCGTCTTGCCAATCATCTTCCGCGCGTTATCCACGACCACCATGGTCCCGTCGTCGAGGTAGGCGACGCCTTGGTTGTACTCCTTGCCTTCTTTCAGGATGAATACCTTCATGATCTCGCCAGGCAACACGATGGGTTTGAGTGAGTTGGCGAGCTCATTGATATTCAAGACCTCGACCCCTTGTAACTGGGCTACCTTGTTCAGGTTGAAATCGTTGGTGATGATCTTCCCCTCGTACAGCTTGGCCAGTTCGATCAGTTTCAAATCCACCTCGCGGACCGCGGGAAAGTCGTCCTCGACAATCTGGATTTGCAGTGTCGCCATTTTCTGCAGGCGTTGCAGAACGTCGAGCCCGCGGCGACCGCGGTTGCGCTTCAGCGAGTCAGCCGAGTCGGCCACCAGCTGCAATTCCCGCAAAACGAACTGAGGTGTGACGATGATTCCGTCCAGGAATCCGGTCTCGGCAATGTCGGCGATGCGGCCATCGATGATCACGCTGGTGTCGAGGATCTTGTAACTCTTCTTGCCTTGCTTCTCCCCTCCAAAGATTCCGCCCAACGCCGCCAGATTCAGCAGGTCGCCCTTGCTCGCGCCTACGATCAGGCCCACATAGGCCATCAGCAACATCACCAGAATTTGCAGGAAACTTTGGGTGCTGCCGGAAGGCACACTGCTACGAATCACAAGGGCAAACAGGTATGCCCCGCAGATTCCGAGGAGGCTCCCGATCGCCGCTCCGATCAGCCGCTTCAGGCTCACCGTTCGCAGCTTCCATTCGAACAGAACTATCCCGGCTCCCACCAACGCCCCTATTCCGGCATCCACTGGTTGAGACCGTCCGAAGGGAGCAATAACGTAACAGGTAACCGAAACTACGATGACAAAAAGAAGACGTACAAGGATCAAGTCCACGATATGACCTCCTCCGATGCAGCTTCGCTACCGTCTGGCGCGATGCACCGGTGCCTTGTCCTCGCAGCCCCAGGCGGGAACAGGCAAATCTGTATGCGGGGCGGCGGAAATTAGGGGATGAAGGGACGCCCCGTCCCGGCCCGTGGAGGCGTGGCCGGGAAGACTCTAGTAAGCCATCGCCAAAAGTATATACCTGACGGCAAATACCGGCGAAGAAACCTGGCGTGCTATGGTCCATCCCTGAGGATGATGCTCGCAAGGGGTTTTGCTCTTGGCAGCCTTCGCAAAGGGCGTTCTGGTCCGTCTCGTAAACAATCGTAACTTCCGCTCCCGCCCTGCGACCTTTGTGTCCAGCCCAGCTTTGATAAGGTGTAGGGCCAAAGAACGAAATGAGGACGCCTTGAAGAAACTCGCACTAGTGATGATGCTGTTGTTCTCCGCGTTGGCCTGGGCGGGTGGAGAAGCCAACCCGGCTGACTACAATATCAACGTCCGCGTCAGTTCGTCGCGCCTGAGCGACCGGGGTCTCTCAGGTTGAAGGTCTTCATTGACGGAAAGAACTGTGAACTGGATGGTGGCATCAACAACCCGTTGTTCGCGGCTATAAAGCGAGGCTCGCCAAAGATGAGCACAGGCCGGCCTACGACTCTTACCAAGTCTACGAGTTTCCCTTTCCCGACAAGAAAACCAGACAGCACCGTCTCGTTGGCATCTCGGAGTGATCCCTTCGCTGCTAGACTTCCATCATGAAAGCCTTGATGATTACAAGCTTGGCCGGCCCTGAGGCGCTCGCTGTCCAGGAAACCGCCGAACCCTCCTTGAAGCCGGAGCAATCTCTGGTGCGAGTCGCCGCCGGCGGCCTGAACTTTGCCGACTTCATGACCACCAAAGGCGGCTATCCCGGAACTCCCCCGCCACCGCTAATTGCCGGACGCGAATTCGCCGGCATCGATGAAAATAAAAACCGTAGGGTCATGGGCTACATGCAATGGGGAGCCTTCGCCGAGAAAGTCGCTGCCTATCCGCACATGCTCTGGCCCGTACCCGAGCACTGGACCGACGAACAAGCCGCCGCTTTCCCCGTAAATTATTTCACAGCCTACCTCGGATACTGGCAGGCTGGCATGGCGTCTCAGCCCATGTGGGGAAAGCCTGCCCTGAGCGAAGCCGAAGGGGCTGTCCAGCGGAGCGCAGCTCCGCATCGCGTACTTATCCACGCCGTTGCTGGAGGAGTGGGCACCGCAGCCGTACAGATCGGCAAGCTTCTCGGCATCGAAATGTATGGCACGTCTTCCTCCGATGAGAAGCTGGCACGAGTCAAACAGCTTGGTCTGCAACACGGGATCAACTACAAGCAGCATGACTATGAAGAAGTCGTGAAGAATCTCACTCGCGGGGAAGGTGTGGACGCTGTCTTCGAAATGCTCGGCGGAGAGCACACTGCCAAAAGCCTGCGGTGCGTCAGGGATTTCGGGCGCGTCATTCAATACGGAACCGCTACCGGCCAGCAGCCCAAGCTCGACGTGCGAGCGCTATATGCAAAATCGGCCAGCATCCAGGGCCTATGGCTCACTTACCTCTCCCAGAAACGCGAAATCATGGAAGCGGCATGGAGCCAGCTTTCCCAATGGATCGCGCAACGCAAGCTAGCTCCCGTTGTCGGTCACGTATTTCCGATCGATCGTGCCCTGGAGGCCTACAAGCTGCTGCAAGAAGGCAAGAACTATGGCAAGGTTGTGCTGAAGATTACATAGCTGGTTTGGAACGAGGACTCTCGCCCGCCACCCTTCCTTCAAATACATAGGTATTGCTCACTAGAAAATTTATTAGTGAGCAAAATGTGATCGCGATGCCGTTCGCAGCCAGGTAGTTCAGGTGTCCAAAGGCAACCATGATCTTCATCAGCCCAAGATTGCCCGCGATGGAAACTGCGCCGCTGGTTAAATTGAAGCGCAGCAGGCGTGGCAGTGAATTGCGCCACGACGGCCGCACGCGGTCGGCCCAGGTGAAACGCTCGTGCCACAGGAAGTTGTGTACCACCGTAGCCTCAACCGCCAGACCCGTCGCAGTTAGATAGTTGAGATACAAGACAGTTTTCAGCAGAAACAAGAGGGCAAGTTGTACTCCGATCCCCATTCCGCCGACCAGATTGAAGCGCAACCATCTTGCGAAATTGAGCTTGTAGGAGCTCCGCGTCCTCAGCCGATCTGGGGGGCAACGAGCCGTCAAGGCGTCACCTTCTCTTCGCGATAAAGTCGGAGCGTGTTCTGCAGCGTGAAGCAAATCAACATCAGCGTCATTCCAGCCAGACCAATCGCTCCGCCAATATCAAACAACCGGAACGGCCTGCCAAGAAAATGCACCCGCGGTTTCCACAGCAGTACCAAGTTGCCGACGGCCAGCAGGATTCGCAGTTCTGTTGGACCAAAGCGCCAGAACGATAAGCGGAATTCCCCCAATGCGTGCGTTGCCAGATAGGACTGGATCGAAAGCGTGAGGAACGCGACGAGCAAGCCAATTGCGATCCAGGGGTGCATGTAACCGGACAACACGAGCCCACCCATGAGCGCGAGGGCTCCGAGAGTGTCGACCATGTGATCGACATAAAATCCATAGCGTGGACGCAAACGCCGCCGCACGCGTGCCAGCGTGCCGTCGAGAGAGTCGCCCAGCCAGTTCACCGTTAGAAATAAGATCACGCCCAGCAGCGCATACTCGTTCCACCGTGCCAGCGTATAGCACAAGCCGGCGCCGACTTGCGCCATCAACCCGAGGAGCGTCAGATGGTCGGGACCAATCCATTGCGGGGTGCGCACGGCCAGCCACAGCAGCGCCTTCTTTTCAGCGCCTGCGACCCAGCTCTGTTGCACCCGCCGCATCTCCGGAAACGGGGTCTCCAAGAGAACTTTCGGACACTCCCGTTCAAAGAGCTGCGTTATCCCATTCGCCATATCCGCCTCCGCGATTGTGGGCATGGTTTTCTGCACGCTTCGCTACCCACTGTGGAATAGGAAGGCCGCCGGCACAATGCCCTGCCGCTCAACCCGGTCTCAATCGCAGATCAACCGGTATCGGATTGGAGAAATTAGGAGTTAACGTCGCAGGTCATCTGGCGGGAAATGCCGTCGCAACGCCGGAGTATCAATAAAGGAACCGTCGAACCGCAGATTTGCGATAAACGCGGTTGTGGACGCAAGCCTCTGGTAGGCTTTGAAAGAAATTTGCTGATGTAAATCTGCATCCATGACCAAAGTTCTGCGCTTCTTCCGTCCTTCGCACCAGCACACGGCCTTCTCAGCCACACTGCTGCTGATGGGGACGGTGATGCTTTCCCGCGTGATCGGCTACGTCCGCGAAGCCTATATCGCTTATGCCTTTGGCGCCGGAGGGCAGACCGATGCTTACGTCGCCGCCTTCACGTTGCCGGACTGGCTCAACTACATCGTGGCCGGAGGAGCGGCTTCTATTACATTCATCTCGATTTACACCCGTTTTCTCGCCGAGAATCGCGACGCCGACGCGAAGAAGACTTTTTCTGTAGTGATCACCGTGATGACGGCAGTGATGATCGCGGGAACGATTCTGACGGAAATCTTTACCCCTCAGTTTGTGCGCTGGATGTTTCGTGGGTTTTCCCCGTCGCAAGTTGATCTAACGGTCCATCTCACACGAATTCTGTTGCCGGCGCAGATTTTCTTCTACGTCGGCGGGGTAGTCTCCGCCGTTTTGCTCTCGCATCGGCTGTTTCTCTTTCCTGCTCTGGGGCCGCTGGTCTACAACATCTTCATTATCTTCGGCGGGGTGGTTGCTGGCCGCCACCTCGGTATCGCTTCGCTGGCTTACGGCGCACTGGTAGGAAGTATTGTGGGTCCATTTCTGGCGAGCGTGATCGGTGCCGCGCGCATCGGAACCGGCTATCGTCCGTCGTTCGACATCATGAATCCAGCCTTCCGCGAGTGGGTGCGTCTGTCAGTTCCGCTGATGCTCGGGGTTTCCCTGGTCACAGCCGACGACTGGATCCTGCGCCACTACGCCGCTAGCGGGATCGGCGACATCGCGCGGCTTAATTATGCGAAGCGGCTGTTCGCCGTGCCCATCGCTGTTCTCGGGCAGGCCACGGGGCAAGCGTCTCTGCCATTTTTCGCGCGGCTGTTTAACGAGAAGCGCTTCAAGGAATTCGCCACCACGGTCAGCGATTCGGTTTACCGCGTTGCCGCGGCATCGTTTCTCGCCACCGGATGGATGATGGCCGCCGCGTTTCCGCTCATCGATCTGGTCTATCGCCGCGGGCGCTTCCTGGTTTCCGACGCGCAAACGACTTCCATCTATTTCTTCTGGTTCTCGCTTTCGCTCGCGCTGTGGTCTGCCCAAGGACTCTATGCCCGTGCCTTCTACGCTGCCGGCGATACGCTCACACCCATGGTTGCGGTTACAGTGATCACCAGCGCATCCTTGCCGATTTATTCTTTGCTCTTCCACCATTACGGTGTGGTCGGCCTGGCATTCGCCTCCGACATCGGCATCGGCGCCAATCTACTGGCGCTGGCATGGCTGCTGCATTATCGGAAGATGGTTTCGCTGAAAATGCTACATTGGGATGAGTTAGGAAAGTCTGCACTGACCGCAATCGTTGCCGGCGGCATCAGTTTGGAAGTCGCGAAGAGCGTGCCACTGCCGGCTTACGGGCACAGCAGTCGCATCACGGATCTGCTGCAACTGGGCCTGATCTCGGTAACTTGGGCAGCTGCGACGTTGGCCGGTCTATGGCTGCTGAAATCGCAGTTGCCGAGTGACTTGCGCCGCCGCAAGCAGATTGCTTATCCCGCCGTCGCACACAACGAGGGTAAAGAAATCCTGGGAGCGGGAACGGAACCGTAATCCGGTAAGAATAGGCCGGAACCCCGACCGTCCTGGGGTTCCAGCAGCATTGAGCTGACTATGCCGACATGGCGCGACGCTGCGGGCGATTCTCGCGAATCGAGGCAACACCTCGGCGGAGGTTCAGCCAGCCGGCTTCCTGAAAGAGATGGAAGATGTCATAGCTGTAGGGCACCTCGCCGGTAATGATCTCTTCTTTCCCTTGATCATCGGTAACGGCGAAGGCGACCTGTACCGGCTCATCGGGCGACCTTTGTTTCGTAAAGTGGACGAGCTTGACATTGAGGGTTGATTGCTCTTGGGGCTGCGTAGGCAAAGGGTTCCTCCATTGTCCTTTGTTTAATTTTGGTTTGGTCTTGCGCGTACTTCGTAAGAAGGGTCGAACGACTGATTGATGCGCACTTTTTTGTAAAACTTTGTGCGCACCGAACGATTTTTCAGGGATCTCGCATTGACCGAAGAGGCCACGGAATAAGCGCGCTCGTCCGTTTTAGTTGCTCACATCTTCTCGCGCATCCGTTTCATGAGTGAATGCTTGTGAGCCCAGGCTGCGTGCTTTAGCGTTCTGTTTGTCCTGAACGGACGAAGGCGAACCAGAAACCGTTGTGTCCCGGAGAGGTTGCTTTTCGATTTCGAGCATCGCGCAAATCTGCGGTGAAATAAATTTCGATGGCTGCAAGCCTTCGTACCTTTTTTGGCAACTAAGGTGCATACTCTAATTTCGAGAGCCCGATGAAAGGTGGATTCTGATGAACAATTTGATTCGATCGATCTTAAAGACTGCGGTGTACCTCCTCGACCAAACCGACCGTTTTACCAGCGATGTGCGCGACCGCGTCTCCGAAGGCGTGGATCGGGCAGCCGACCGCGTGTCGGACCTGCGTGAACAAGCTGAGGACCTTTACTCAGACGAGGATCATACCGTTCGCAACGTGCTCACATTCGTGGCCGGAGTAGGTGTCGGAGTAGGCGTCGCGATGCTGTTCGCCCCCGCCAGCGGTGAAGAAATCCGCAGCCAGATCGGCGACAAGGTGCAAGACATCGGTGGCCGGGTGCGGGAACGTTTCTCGGCACGAAGCTCAACGGGTACGGAAAGCCGCTAGACCTTTTCGAAACCGGAGCAACAGCGGAGGCGCCTGATCCGCCTTCGACGCGCTGGAGTTGTATCTCGATGAAATCTCGAGCAATGTGGCGGTCACCCAATTGCACGTGCGCCGCCTTAAAGTTCCCGGCTGACTATTGGCAAGCCACCCCGGTTGTGACAGGTGGCAAGCAATGATAGGCCTCTCTTTGCTTGCCCCCCCGATCTCCGACGATTTCACTGTCCCAGCAAACAGTAAACGTCCAGTTCGGTGGAAGTAGGAACGAAAACCTTTCCGTGCGCGATGGTTGGCACCGTGAACTTCAGAGCCACTCCCGCCGTATCGCGCGATCCCGCCTGCGAGCTGTTGTTGAGTTCCGTGGCAACGTTGGTGGCATCATAGGCATGCAGCACCGACGGCTGACTCGGATTGGACCAGCTGTAATTAGAGTTGTCGATGTCCCAGATGATGCCGTTCGTAGCCCGGTTGGCCGAGAGAGACGCGGTGGCACCGTGCACTTGATAAGTTGTGCTGCCGGATGAGGTTGGCGACGTCGACATCTGAACAGTGTTGCTGTTCCAACTGTAGGCCCGAAGAACGTTACCGTCGCAGTGGTAGTAAATGGATGCGTTCCAATAGACCGGGGTCGAGAAATGTTGTCAAAGCCGTTGTTGCAGATCTTCACGGTTTGCAGAACATTGTTTGTGTCCGTGAAGCCGCCCATCTTAAGAGGGTTGACGACGAAAACGTTGCCGTCTTTTCCTCCACCGATGGTCACCCCGGGATACTGGGAATTGCCTGGCACAAGAATGTTCGACCCACTGCCTAAATCGGCGTCATTCCCTGACAGTGTGTAGTTGTTGCCCGGTGAAAAGTAACTTTGCACCTCCAAGGTGCTCGGATTCAAGTTCAGGAACGAATCGTTAAACCCAGTCTGTGTGTAGGACGGCGGTGCCTATATCCACTGATCGTCGTAGTCGGTTCCGCTCATCAAATAGACATTTCCGGGTGCATCGTCAATCGCAGGAGCGCCGTCGCTTGCCCAGAATCCTCCCCCCGCTGCGCCGTTTGTGTCCTCGAACACTGCCTTCTGCGCCAAGGTTGTCTTGTCGTAGGCGACCACCCACATAGCGCTCCAAAAACTTCGAGGTATAGATGGCAACCTGGAGCGCATTAGTTGCTACGTCGGCTTCCGTGGCAAACGCAATGCTGCTACGAACTACAGAGTTCGCCTGAGGCTCGCGCTTGTTCTCCGAACGATTAGAGGGGAACACCGCAGATGAAATAAGGACATCCGGGAGGGTGCCTGGCGAAGAGTAGCTCTCTCAGGTTAGGCAAGAAGCCGCGCGGCTTCCTTGGCATAGTAGGTGAGAATGATGCTTGCTCCGGCGCGGCGGATGCTCTGCAGCGATTCCATCATGACGCGGTCGCGCTCAATCCATCCGTTGCGGGCAGCGGCTTCGATCATGGCGTACTCGCCGGAAACCTGGTAGGCGGCCAGCGGCAAATCGAAGCGGTTACGGGCGGCGGCGATAACGTCAAGGTAAGGCATGGCGGGCTTCACCATGATCATGTCCGCGCCTTCTTCGACGTCGAGCTCGATTTCACGCATCGCTTCGCGCAGATTGGCGCCATCCATCTGATAGGAGCGGCGGTCGCCAAATTGCGGAGTGGAGTCTGCCGCCTCGCGAAATGGACCGTAGAATCCGGAAGCAAACTTGGCGGCGTAAGAAAGAATTGGAGTGTTGCTGAAGCCCGCTTCGTCGAGCGTGCGGCGGATGGCGGCGACGCGGCCGTCCATCATATCCGAAGGCGCAATGATATCAATGCCGGCGCGGGTAAGCGAAACGGACGTGCGAGCCAGAAGTTCAAGACTGGCATCGTTGTCAATTTCGAACTTGGATTCAACTACGCTGGCTACGATCGACGCCAGTTCGTCGATGACTTTTAATTTTTCCTCCTCGTTCTTCACCCGCTTCACCGCTACTCCCCGCCGGGCGCTCAAAACGTCTCGGGCAGCCGCGCCTAGCGACATCGGCGTCGATGAAGATTTCACGATGCCGCAATGTCCGTGGGACATGTATTCGCAGAGGCATACGTCGCCCATCAGGATCAGATCGGGGATTTCGCTCTTTATGGCGCGGGCGGCCTGCTGCACGATGCCGTCATCGGCCCAGGCTCCGCTAGCGACCTCATCTTTTTTGTCTGGAAGACCGAAAAGAATCACCGACGGCACGCCTAGGGAATGAACTTCCCGAGCCTCTTTCACCGCTTCATCCACCGAGAGGTTGAACACCCCGGGCATGGAGCGAACTTCCTTACGAACCCCTTCGCCCGGGCAAACAAACATGGGATAGACGAAGGCGTCAGGAGTAAGTCGAGTTTCGCGCACCAAGTTGCGAAGTTGGTCAGTGCGGCGGAGACGACGAAGACGGGTAACGGGGAAGGCCATAAGATACCAGTGATTTGTGAGAAGCCAGCCAGTCCACTTCCCAACTAATTCTAGCAGGTGCGATAAGCTCAGGCAGCGGGAAGCGGAAGGCCGTTCTTGGCCTAGAGGAATGCGGGGGTATGACCATAGTAACCGGTCGCAATCCCAACGCCACCTGGGAATCGCTGGTTTCATCCATAGAATGAGGATGGATGGGCCTGCTCGGACGGAATCGCTGGTTTGCGCTGGCCGGCGCAATCACGCTGGCCTTCGCCGTGGTGTCGCTCACGATACCGCGCGGCCCCGGGCTGACCGCAATCATTGATTTTGGCTACCTTTTTTTCACTCTGGCTGTCGGCGTGGCCATGCTGATGAACGCGTGGTCGGCGCGCGGTGTTGATCGGCGTTTTTGGGCCCTGATGGGATCCGGGTATCTTCTTTGGGCGTGCAACCAGGCAGGATGGGTGTATTACGAGGTGCTTCGCCGCATATCCGTGCCGGATCCCTGGTCCATGGATATGTTTCTGTTTCTCCACCTGATCCCCATGATCGCGGCGGTTGCCTTACGACCGCATCGGACGGAAGGCGAACATAAATTCCGCGTTGGTACGCTGGACTTTCTGCTGTTAATGGTCTGGTGGGTCTTCCTGTACGCCTTTGTGGTGTTTCCTTCGCAATATGTTTCGATCAACGTAGCGGAATACGACAGCAACTTCGGCGCACTTTATTTAGTGGAGAACGGCGTATTGGTTATGGTGTTGGGAATCGTTGCCGGCGGAGCCACTTCGGGATGGCGGCGCGTGTACATAAACCTGATGGTGACCAGTGCCTTCTATGCCATCGCTTCGCAAGGGGTAAATCTGGCGGTCACCAGTGGACACTACTACACCGGCAGTCTTTACGACGTTGCGCTCATCGGTGCCGTAAGCTGGATGGCGGCGACCGTGCTGAGTGCGCGCGAGTGGCACTTGGAAGCGGGGCTGCCCAAAGCCGGTGACAAGTGGGGCGCAATGACCCTGCGGCTGGCGATGCTGGCGATTCTTTCCTTGCCTGGGTTGGGCCTGTGGGCGTTCCTGTGGAACAGTCCGCCAGCCTTGACCCGGACATTTCGCATATTCACGGTGCTGACGGCCATGTTGGTGCTGGGAGTGTTTGTGTTTATGCGGCAGTATCTCCAGGACCAGGCCTTGATCCGCGTGTTGGAAGACTCGCGACGTAGTTTCGAGAACGAGCAGCGACTGCAGAGCCACCTTGTGCAGAGAGAAAAGTTAGCATCTCTCGGCCAGCTGGTCGCCGGAGCCGCGCATGAAATCGACCACCCACTAACCGCGATCATGGCGCATGCCGAAAAATTATGGTCGAATCAGCCTTTGACTGGCGAGCAAGATACCTTGGTGCGCAAAATTGTTCACCACTCGCAGCGCACCCGCGAACTCATATCTAGTCTCTTGAGCTTCGCCCGACAGAGTTCGGGCGAGAAGACGATGGTGGACTTGTGCACCCTTCTCCAGCGCAGCGTGCAGATGCGGGAGTTGCAAAAGCACGATCAGAAGATTCACATCGAAACCTTACTGGAACCGAACCTGCCCAGAGTCTGGGGTGACGGCCACCAGTTGTTCCAGGCGTTCGTTCAGATCGTCGAGAATGCCCTGGATGCACTGGAGGAAGCGGGCGGTGGATTGCTTCGGGTCAGCGCTCGTGTGCAGGGGGAAGAAGTGGTGGTTCAGTTTTCCGACAGCGGGCCCGGCCTAAAAGAACCACATCGCGTCTTCGATCCCTTCTATACGACCAAGCCAATCGGCAAAGGCACAGGCTTGGGACTGAGTGCCGTCTACGGCGTGGTGCAGGATCATTGCGGACAGATCACCTGTCAAAATAATCCCGAGGGCGGGGCCATGTTCGTGCTGCGCTTTCCCGTCGGAAGGCAAGCGGGCCCGCAGGCCCTGGCAGCAGCAAACTCCTAGAACAACCCGATTTCTCCGATCCTGTAACATAAACTCCGATGCCTGAATTGCTCACGCATAACTCCGTGCGCGTGCTGGAGTTCGATGCTCTGCGAGAAGTTCTGCGGGGGTATGCTTCTTCACCTCTGGGCCAGGCGAGGATTGCGGTGCTCGCTCCTGCGATTGATTCCGAATGGATTGCCGAACAGCAAGAGCTGACGGAGGAGGTGCGCGAGTTCCGCCGCGTGGGCGGACGCTTCGAATTTTCCGGCCTGCTCGATATCACAAAATCAGTCGAGAAATCCCGCATCGCAGGAGCGGCGCTGGAAACCACCGAGATCCGCGATGTTCTTCTGGTGGTGGACCGTGCGGCCGAGTGGCGCGAGATAGCGTTGCAGCCTCCGGCCAATATGCGGACCGATTGGCGGCGAATCCAAACGCTTTCGGAAAACGTTCCCGACTTCACGGAATTCCTGCGAACTTTCCGCAACAAGATTCAGCCCGATGGGATGCTGGAAGACCGCGCATCGCCGGAGCTGGCGCGGATTCGCCGTGAGATCGAAAAGCAGCGGCGCGTGATTCAGGAATCGCTGCGGGGATACTTGCGAAAACTGGCTGAGGGCGGCACGGTGCAGGAGGAACTGGTAACGATCCGCGGCGAGCGCTTTGTCATCCCCGTAAAGATCGAACAGAGGCGCCGCGTGCAAGGCGTAGTGCACGGTGCGAGTTCCAGCGGGCAGACTGTTTTCGTCGAACCACTCGAAACCATCGAGCAGAATAACGACTTGGTGCGACTGCTCGACGAAGAGCTAGCGGAGATTCATCGCATCCTGCTCGAGATGACGCGCCGCATCGGCGAGAACGCAGAAGACATTCTGGCTTCTGCGGATGCGCTCGGCGAACTGGAACTGCAATTCGCCAAGGCGCGCTTCGCCGACGAATATAATTGCACTGCCGTGCAGTTACGTGGGGGCAGCCGCCCTCGGCTACTTCTGCACAAGGCCAGGCATCCGCTACTGGAGCGGAATCTGAAGTTCAAGGGCGCGACCGTCGTTCCGGTCAGCGTGGAACTCGAAGCCGAACGCCGGCAATTGGTGATTACAGGTCCCAACACCGGGGGCAAGACGGTGACGCTGAAAACGATTGGCCTGCTCGCCCTGATGGCGCAGTCCGGAATTCCGGTGCCTGCCGATCGCGCGGAACTCCCCGTGTTCGACGCCGTTCTGGCCGATATCGGCGATTATCAGTCGATCGAACAGAATCTCTCGACTTTTTCCGCGCACGTCACCAACATCGATTTCATTTCGCGGACGGCGACCGCGGATTCGCTGGTGCTGTTGGATGAACTCGGGTCGGCGACCGATCCCGAGGAGGGTGCAGCGCTGGCCGTGGCCATTGCCACGCACTTTGGCCGCATCAGCTGCATGACCGTGATCTCGACTCATCACACGTCGTTGAAAGTTTATGGCGCGAATACCCCAGGCGTGATCAACGCCTCGGTAGGTTTCGACGAGACGACGTTACAACCGACGTACGAGTTGAAGATCGGCGTTCCGGGGGCGTCGGCGGGAATCAACATCGCGCAGAGGCTGGGATTGAATCCGGCGATCATCGACGGTGCACGGGCGCGGCTGGGAGCGCAAGCGCGGGATGTAGGTGAATTCCTGGACCGACTTCACGCCGCGCTGCGTGATGCCGAAAGCGAGCGTTTGCGGCTGAAAGTCCGCGAACAGGAGTTGGAGCGGGAGAAAGCACTTTTAGCGGCACAAGGAAAAAAAGAGCAGCAGGCCAAGTTGCGCGAGATGGAGAAAAAGCTGGAGAGCGTGTTGCGTGACTTCGAATACCATGCGCGCGAAGCAGTGAATGCTATCCAGGACCGGGCGGCTGCGCAGAAGGTCGCGAAAGATGCCGAGCGTCGCGTCGCTAAATTGCGCCGAGAGTTTCGAGAGCAGTTCGATTCCACGGTGGTCGCGCACGCCAGCGGAGCCGACCAGGGCGATCCTCACGCCGAACCGCAAGTGGTGAAGTACGTTTCGCAGGGGGACAGCGTCAAGCTGAAGTCGACGGGCCGCGCGGCAACGGTCCTGCGCAAGTTGGACGATTCTCACTTTGAAGTGGCGATCGGCGCGATGAAGATGAAAATCGCGCGCGACGACATCGCCGAAGTGCTGAGTCCAGCTCGGGCGGCGGATTCCCCCGTGAAAGCGGCGCGAGCACATGGAATATCAGTCTCACTCGAAAACGAAGATCAAAACGCACCGTCAGAGATCAACGTAATTGGCTACAACGTGGATGACGCCACGCGCGAAGTGCAGAAGTTCGTCGACCGCGCATTTCTTGCAGGTCTGCCGCGGGTGCGCATAATCCACGGCAGTGGAATGGGTATCCTGCGCAAAGCGCTGCGCCAGGCCTTGCAGCAACATCCGCACGTGGAGTCAGTAGCCGAGCCTCCGCAGAATGAAGGTGGGGGTGGGGCTACGGTGGTGGAGTTACGCGTGTGAACAAGATATGCCCCGATTTTTCCTCCGTCCTCAACCGGAATAGTCGAGTCTTCCACAGTTTTTCCGCAAGTAAACAGGCGAGCAGAACTAATAAATTCCTCTTGATCCATTTTGGAGCTCACAATTCCAAGGGATAGTTGCGTCTTCCATCCATGGCCATCCCCGGCGATTTCGCGTACACGGTGAAGCAGCAGGCGGACATCGTCCGCATCATCGGCGATTACATCAAGCTGAAGAAGGCTGGAGCGCAAAACTATTCGGGACTCTGCCCGTTTCATGGAGAGAAGACCCCGTCGTTTTCGGTGCATGCCACGCGGCAGTTTTATCACTGCTTCGGCTGCGGCGTGGCCGGGGACGTGTTCAGCTTCGTGCAGAAGGTCGAGAACATTACCTTTCCCGAAGCCGTGCGGCTGGTGGCTCAGAAGTTAGGGATTCCGCTACCCAAGGCTACGTACTCGAGTCCGGGTGAGGCTAAGGAAGCCAAAATACGGGCACAGTTGCTCGACGCTCAAGAGCGAGCTGCCACATTTTTCCAGGAATGCCTGAAGCGTCCCGAGGGAGCGCGGGCGCGAGAGTATTTGCAGGGCCGCGGACTCGATGAAAAGACCATCGCAAGTTTTCGTATCGGATATGCGCCGGATTCCGGATTCCAACTGCGCGACCGCCTGGCGAACGAGTTCACCGAAGAAGTGCTGCGCGAGAGCGGATTGTTTTCATGGAAACAGGAGGATCGGCCTCCGGGTTCCGGGGTCCGGCGCCCGGAGAACAGCGAGAGCCGTGGTGCTGGCGGCGAACAGCAGGTTCCTCACGCACCTGCGCCCGTTCCGAATGACGAGACTGAAGGAGATAACGGGTCGCCGGAAGCCGGAAGCCGAAAGCCGGAAGTCGCCATGTACTCCAAATTCCGCAACCGCGTGATGTTTCCCATCGCCAACGACGCAGGAAAGATCATTGCTTTCACGGGACGCACTTTGGCCACCGACGAGAAAGCTGGTCCGAAATACTTGAATTCGCCAGAGACCGGTATCTATTCGAAAGGCCGAGTTCTGTTCAACCTTGACCACGCAAAGGAAGCGATCCGTAAGCTGGATTACGCGATTCTGGTTGAAGGCCAGATGGATTGCATTTCCGTTTACGCTGCCGGATTTCACAATGTAATCGCCAGCTCAGGCACGGCATTTACGGAACTTCAAGCTAAGCTACTCGGGCGGTTCACCAAGAACGTGATCGTTAATTTTGATCCAGACACGGCGGGAGCGAAAGCGACCGAGCGCACGCTGGGAGTTCTTGTCGAGGAAGAGTTCAACATCCGAGTGCTAACGCTGGAGCAGGGGTTTGATCCCGATCTTTACATTCGCCGCAAGGGTAAGGATGCTTACGGAGTGGCGCTAAAGCGCGGCTCGCAAAAGTACTTCGACTATCTGATTGATCGCGCGAGAGCTCATTTTCCCGTGCGCAGCGCCGAAGGCAAGGTAAAAGCGGTGAATTATCTCCTTCCCCACATTCAGCGGGTGCCCAGCCGGATTGTGCGCGACGAGTTGAGCCAGGAAATCGCCCAGAAGCTGGGCATTGATTCTGCCGTGTTGCGGCAAGAGTTGCGGCATGTCGCTGCGGAGCGCTCGGCCGCCGCGTTGAAGGCTCCAGCGGAAGCGCAAGCCACCGACGCCGAGCGGATTCTCATTCGAGCCCTCGCCTCGGCGCGGCAGATGCAGCCGGGAGCTGAGCATTTTTCTGCTCGTGACGGGGCGGACGAAGAGTTTGATCCGGCACGGCAGGCGCAATACGCTTTCCAGAATGAAGGACTGCATCGCGGCCTGGCAACCGAATCGCTGGTTGAGGCGCTACTGAATGCCGAAGCCGGAGTTGCCGACGTAATGGAAGTGCCCTGCTCCGATAGTGAGCGTCGTCTGCTGGCTTCAATTTTGTTGAAAGAGGAAGAAGAATTGAGCGCTGAACGGTTGGAGGGTGCGGTTCGGGCGTTGCGGCGCATTCACCTGCGTCGCCGCCAGGAGCAGTTGCAGCGCGAGCTGAAGAAGCCGGACGTCAGCGCCGACAAGGAACGTTTGAAAGAGCTGCTTCTACAACTGGAAAGGCTCAGCCGCGCCCTGAGAGATCCCAGTTTGGCTGAAGACGGGCTAAAAGAGACGCTTCAAAACCAGAAAAGTGCATGAAACAAAATGGCCTTAAGAACCATCTAAGTATTTAGCGGAGTTAGAGATAGCCGCGGACGAGAGAGTTTTCCTCGGGCAAGTGATAGACCGGGCAGCACTTATGTGCTAAACTCCATAAGTTTGTGCTAGGTGCACAACTCCGCGCTACCCCAGATTCCCACCTGTGAAAACGTTGCTAACGCTCCCCACGCGAGCGAATTGAAGAATTTGAGGACACCTCTTGGCTCTTGAAGACAAGTACGACGACATAAAAAAGCTGGTCGATGCCGGGAAAGAGAAGGGATATCTCACCTACGACCAGGTAAACGAACTCATCCCGCATGATGTGGTCAGTCCCGAAGATCTGGACGACCTGCTGACTACAATCGGCACGCAAGGCATCGACGTGCTGGAAGGCCCGAAACTGCCCTCCGCCGCACTCGATAAGAAGTTTGATGAAGGCGAAGAGGGCGAGGACGTTGAACTCGACCTCACTCCCGGCGCGCTGGAAAAGACCAACGACCCCGTCCGCATGTATTTGCGCGAGATGGGCACCGTTCCCCTGCTCACGCGCGAAGGCGAAGTGGAAATCGCCAAACGGATTGAGCGCGGCCAGATCCGTGTGCTCAAGGCGCTTTCGCGATCTCCCATCGTTATTCACGAACTGCTGGCCATGGGCGAGGACCTCAAGAAGGGCGTGCGCTCCATCAAGGAAGTCGTGACCTTCGATGAAGAAGAGATCACCGACGAGATCCTGCAGAACCGGTTGAACGAATTTACCGGCAAGATCGACGCCATGGCCAAGCTCTACAAGAAAGTCGCCGTGGTGCAGGAAAAATACGCGGCAGTGTCTTTGAAAAAGCGTCCCAAAGACCATCGCCGCGCTCGCCGCAACTTCGCTCGAGCCATCGTGAGGGTTTCCATCGCGGTGCGCAAGCTCGGGTTTACCAACGCCGAGCGCAAGCGACTGATCGATCGGGTCAACAAAACCGTCGACAGCATGCGTTCGCTGGACCGGCAAGCTGGGAATCTCGAGCGCAAAGCTGACGCTACGCGCAGTGAGGATCAAAAAAAAGAATACCGTCGCCAGGCGCGCGCCGTAAGAAGCGAGATTGAAAAACTTGAAGTCGAGGCCGGCCTGTTGTTCCAGGAGATCAAGCGGACCCAGCGCGAGATCATCCAGGGCGACATGGACGCGGAGCAAGCCAAGCGCGAGCTGATTGAGGCCAACCTCCGTCTCGTGGTTTCGATCGCGAAAAAATACACCAATCGTGGCTTGCAGTTCCTCGACCTGATTCAGGAAGGCAACATCGGCCTGATGAAGGCCGTGGACAAGTTCGAATACCGCCGTGGCTACAAGTTTTCCACGTATGCCACGTGGTGGATTCGGCAGGCGATTACTCGTGCCATTGCTGATCAGGCGCGTACGATTCGTATCCCGGTGCACATGATTGAAACGATCAACAAGCTGATCCGCACCTCGCGACAGCTGGTGCAGGAGCTGGGACGCGAGCCTACCAGCGAAGAAATCGCCAAACGCATGGACATTCCGGTGGCGAAAGTGCGCAAGGTGCTGAAGATCGCGCAAGAGCCCATCTCTCTCGAAACGCCGATTGGCGAAGAGGAAGATTCGCACCTCGGCGACTTCATTGAAGACCGCGCCGTCGTTTCGCCGGCCGAAGCCGTCATCAACGTGAACCTCAAGGACCAAACGGGACAGGTCCTGCGCACGCTGACCCCGCGCGAAGAGAAAGTCATCAAGATGCGCTTCGGCCTCGAAGACGGCAGCGAGCACACTTTGGAAGAAGTCGGCCAATCATTCGCGGTCACGCGCGAACGCATCCGCCAGATCGAAGCCAAAGCGCTGCGGAAGCTGCGTCATCCCTCGCGCTCGCGTAAGTTGCGGGCGTTTATGGATGGAGTGAGAGACTAAGACTTAGCCACGGACAACCCGGATTTTCCTTTTTTTTGATAAAGCACGTGATGGCTTGCTTAGGGTTCGAGTCCAGCTATCGCCCGATTTCCGTCAAAATGTTCAGATTCCGTTCTGAAAACAGTTTCCACCGCGAGACTTTCTCGCCGGAGGAGCATGGATCCGATTGCTTTTGCGAGTGTGCTGCCGGACGATTTGAGTCGCTCCCTGCTAGATTAGGCGCAAGCGGCGTAGGGAAGAACTATCATCGCGGGATCAATTTTCTCAAGAGCAAGAAGGTCTAACCCCCAGCTGCCGCGCTCCGTGTGGATCCTCTCTGCCCCACGGGCACGGCATTTATGCTGTTGAAAGAAATAGTTTGGTTGCGACCTTCCCCGCAATGGGGTGTTGCTCAAGGCCCCAAAGCGCGATTCCCGGTCAAATAGTCGCGAAGTTTACTCGTCGCTCGGAGGATCTTCTTCCGAGTCGTCTACGCGCACACCAGTGCTGCCGATATTCACTGGCACCAGACCAGTGCCCATCGACAGGGCTGACACAACAGTATGGAACTCGCGTCCTTGCTTTACAACAACGAGTTCGAGATCTATCCACGACCCGTCCGGATGGTTAATGGTGGCAGTACCGCGGTGCAATCGGATTTTGATCGCTCATCGCGACTCCGTTTTGGAGTAGCACGACGCCGGGTCCAGGCAGGAGTTGGCCGGAGATGCTTTGGCCGTACTTGCCTTTCAGCGAAGCATTCGAGCACTCGCCGGCTTGCGAGTTGGTTGCCGCTACCAGACTCAAGCATGCTGCCGCTGCCGCCAAGGTTGCTCTGCAAAACAAGCTATTCATTTTTTTCTCCTCGAAGATTGAATTTCTGAGACCTCAGTCGCCTCATTCGAGGAGCAGATTGCCGTAACCCGGCGTTGGTGGCAATGGTGCGCGCCTTACGATTCGCTGATTTGTTTATGACTTCGCAAACTGCCGAAAAGATGGCCGTTGACATCCACGATTCATCGAGACAGTTTCCCGTCGTGGGTATCGCTTCATCGCGCCGGTTCGTGAAGCCGTTGCTGTGCCCCGCGAACCGCCTGAGAGTGTGGTTGCTCCCGATGCTGCCGCCGAAGTAAAGCATGGCGCGCCTTGGCGCGTCCCGCGGCCAGCTTGGGAGCTTTCCGCGGCCGCGCTGGTGGTCATCCTGGCCGGCCTCGCATACTTGGTGCGCTGGCATTCGTCCGCAAACCCGGCTACCCCAAAGCGAGCGATGCTCGCGGTCCTGCCTTTCCAAAATCTGAGCGACGATCCGGAGCAGGAATACTTCAGCGACGGTTTGACGGAAGAGACAATCACCGATCTGGGCCGATTAAGCCCTGAGCACTTGGGCGTCATCGCTCGCACCTCTGCGATGGCCTATAAGCACACGAACAAGACCGTCATCCAGATCGGACATGAACTAGTGGACTGTCGCGGAGCAATCATTACCAGACTCCGCATCTGTTGTTACGGTCAGCGAAGCGAACCGTTGCTCACTCAATAGCAGCGTTCGGGTATCAAGAGGCATCGCCCTGGTGCATCCGCAGTAACGAACTCACTGCGACAGGCCACTAGGTGTTGACTACATTCTGGAAGGAAGTGTGCGACGCGAAGGCGGCGAAGCTCGCGTCAGCGCTCAGTTAATTCGTGTGGGCGATCAACCCATCTTTGGGCACAGAATTATGAACGTGAGATGCATGATCTGCTGGAAATCGAAAACGAACTGGGAAAAGCCATCGTACGACAGGTGCAGATTAATCTCACCCCGCAGCAGGAAATAGATTTGTCCAGAATGCGCACTGTAAATCCCGAAGCCTATGATCTGTACTTAAAAGGCCGCTTCTACTGGAACCAGGGAAATCCCGGCGCCATAAAGGAGAGCATTGCGTATCTTCAGCGCGCGACCGCACAAGGTCCTAATTTCGCCTTGGCTTACGTCGGCCTTGCCGATGCCTACAATATCGGCAACATCCTGGGTGTTTACTCGCCGAAGGAGAGCCTTCCTGAAGCTAAGGCCGCAGCTACGAAAGCCTTGGCGCTCGACCCTTCCCTGGCGGAAGCACATGCCGCCCTCGGCATGGAGAAGGCACACTATGAGTTTGACTTTCCCGGGGCACAAAAAGAATTTCTGAAAGCTATTGAACTGAACCCAAATTCCGCCTATGCCCACCTCTTTTATTCCAACTGCTATCTCGCGCCGATGGGACGAATGTCAGAGGCGATCTCCGAAAACCAACGAGCATTGCAACTGGACCCCTTGTCGTTGCCGATAAACAACTTCATGGGCATGACATATATGTTTGCCGGGGACTACGAAAAGGCCAATCAACAATTCCTGCACACCATCGCGATGGATCCTGCTTTCCCGCTTGCCCACCAGTATTTTTCCTTGCTTCTGAGTGCAATGGGAAGATACGAGGAGGCGATCGAGGAGAACGAGAAAAGCGAGTTGCTGGGCGGTGCCAGTCCAGAGAACGCGGCTGCGGAGGCGGCCATGAAGATGCAAGCCTTCAAGACCGGAGGTGAACAGGGATATTGGCACAAGAATCTTGACCTGACCTTGCGGTCATTAATGGAATCGAAGGGAGAGTTTGTCGCGGCCAGCGAGGTGGCCGCCGTCTACGCCCTTGCCGGCGAAAAGGACGAGGCCTTCCAATGGCTTGACAAGGCTTATGCGGAACGAGACGGCGAGGATATCGCGCTGCTGAACTGCGATCCTTTTTTCAAGAATCTCCATGGCGACCCCAGGTTTGCAGATCTGCTGCGGCGACTGGGCCTGACCAATTAGAGCGGGCATGACGGTGCCGAGGGCTAACGAAAAATACCTTGGGCCGTTCCTGCCGGGCGAATTCTAAATCTATTGGTGATTCTGGAAGCTATTGAAAGAAATGGCGATATCGCCGCCGGATCGAGTCCCTGTAGAATGTTTTCCTCTTAAGGGAAGTGGTTGCGATATGCGCGCGGACGTTGTGAAATTCGGGGACGGTCTTGAACTTGACCGCAACTCCTATCAACTACGCCGCTCTGGCCGTGCTCTGAAGCTGGAGCGAATCCCCATGGAGATCTTGCTCTTGCTGGTTGAGCGCAAGGGGCAACTCGTCACCCGAGAAGACATCATCGGAGGTATCTGGGGGAAGGACGTCTTCCTCGATACCGATAGCAGCATCAACAGTGCCATCCGGAAGATTCGCCAGGCTTTGAAAGATGATCCCGAGAATCCAGTCTTCGTACAAACTGTCACGGGAAAAGGTTATCGGTTTATCGCCGCGGTGAGAGAGGCCGAGGTTCCGGCCCAGGAAGGCGGGGGCAAGAAGCTTGAATCCCCGAACGCAATCCCCCAAGAAAGATCTGCCCCTATCGCGGCGCGTCAAGAGCGAAAATCCTCTTTGACTTCTTGGCCCTGGGTCGCCGCATTGTCAATTTTGCTCGTCGTGGTGGTTCTCATCGCCGTCATCTATGGGTTCCGCGCACGATCCGGGTTGCAATCTGCTGTTATCCAAGGCCGAGTGATGCTGGCGGTGCTGCCCTTCGCGAACCTAAGTAATGACCCGGAGCAGGAGTACTTCAGCGATGGTCTGACGGAAGAAACGATTACAGATTTAGGCGAACTTAACCCAGAACGGCTCGGCGTGATCGCTCGAACGTCAGCTGCGGCGAATAAGCACACCAACAAGACAATCGCTCAAATTGGGCGTGAACTGGGAGTTGACTATATTCTCGAGGGCAGCGTCCGGCGGGAGGATGGAAGCGCTCGGATCAGCGCTCAACTAATTCGAGTCAAAGATCAGGTTCATCTCTGGGCGCACAATTACGACCGCGAAACCGGGGGACTTCTCGCACTGCAAAATGAGCTGGGCAGAGCCATCGCTCAGCAGATTCAAGTGAAGCTCGCGCCACCTTATGGAGGACGTTCAACCAACAAGTACGCTCCAAATCCAGAGGCTTATGAGCTCTACCTCAAAGGGCGTTTTTACCTGAACCAGCGAACCTTTGCGGAGATCGATAAAAGCACGGAGTGTTTTCAAGGCTCCATCGAGAAAGATCCTGGTTTCGCGCTTGCTTACGCAGAACTTGCCGATTCCTACATCGCTAACGCCATTCGGTCATCACAGAACTTCTACCCAAAGGCGAAAGCAGCCGCTTCCAGAGCATTGGAACTAGACGACGACCTGGCCGAAGCTCACGCCGCGCTGGGAGCGGAAAAAGCTGACTTTGAATACGACTGGCAAGGAGCGGAGCAGGAATTTAAGCGAGCGATTGAACTCAACCCGAACTATGCCGAGGCGCACTTCCGGTATGCGTGGACATACTTGACCCCGCAAGGCGAGTCGGAACAAGCCATCGCCGAAATGAAGAAGGCATTAGAGCTCGATCCGTTTTCTCGGATTTACAACACCGTTTTTGGTCTGACTTATTTCTACGCACGGAGATATGACGAGTCCCGGGCGCAATTTACGAAGGCGATCGAGTTAAATCCTGATTTCTTTGTTACCTATTACCACTTCGCCTGGCTGTACTCGCAACTGGGACAGTATCAGAACGCGATCAGCGAGCTCACCAGGGGACGACTACTTTCAGGGGACGATCAGACTGCCAAAGCTGCAGCCTCTGAGGAGCTTGCGCTTAGAAAGGCACTTTCGGAGGACGGCCCCACAGGATTCTGGCAGCAACTTTTGAAATCGGGACGCAACATTGGCGAGTTCGACAATCCACAACTGTATGCACGGCTCGGAGACAAACAAAGGGCATTGGAATGGCTAGACCGCAACTATGAAGAACGAAGACCTCTGGGCACGCTCTTGAATGTCGATCCTGCTTTTGACACGTTGCATTCGGATCCGCGATTCGGGGATCTTGTTCGAAGAACGGGACTGATGGTTCAAGTGAACATCACCAAGCGAGGTAGCTAAGCGGTTGCGGGTTCGCCCGCTGGAAGCGCAGCGCCACCCAAACTCTGGCTCAAGCGTTAGCGAGCGAGGGGTGCACGGGCCACCGAGTTTCCGTTTTGAGAATCGTTCCGCTTCTTTCTCTCAATTCTCTTGAGCAGGGATGGGTTTGCAAGGTGCGCAGCGGGAACAAGCCGTTATTCGCGCGGATCATTCGATTTTCTTGCGGCCTACATCGTGTTTGAGAATACCTGGTACATCATTCCGGAAGAAGAGGTTCAGGGCATGGAGAATATCTCGCTCCACACCGAGACCAGCCGGGCGAATGATGAGACGTATCGCGAGGCGTGACATTTGCTCGATCCCGATGCTGTTGCCACCAGAGACCACATCGATGGTATCCAGGGCTGCGCCGAAGAATTCGCGGCGGAGTGGAGCGAATGAAGAACGGGATTTACTTCCTACACGCACGTCAGGGCGGGAATCTCTCCGGGTTTTCCTCAACCTTCCACAAGGAAATCTTGGCGTCCACAGTTTCTGCACAAGTGCGAAAGGTTTTGCTGTTGCGACTCGTCACGATCTGCCGCAGAGTGAGTTCACCGAAAACGTTGGACCTCGTGAGGCTCGCCGAACGATGATTGCGGCGAAGCTAGCGGCAAAACCGGTAATTCTCGAGGGTGAATTGCCGGGGGAAACCGAAGGCGCGTGAGTGCGTACTGGTTGCCCAGGCATTGCGGCTTCCTCCCCGCCCGCTCTCTGAGCTGGGGTTGGGCTGCTGGCTACTGCGGGAGTTAGCGAGCGGCGATTCTGAATTGCCGTTTGCGCGACCGCAACGGTAAGCGTGGCGCTTTTGCGAGCGCTGCTGAACCGGTGCCGTCGTTCCGTTGCCCCAGGTGGCGGAGAGGCAGCCTTCGAAGGTCTACGAACGATGCGGCTCGGGTGGCTGGCCCGGGCCGCATTTGTTTTGGGCTTGACTTTGTGTTCGCCATTTGTTCTCCTGCCAGGAACGCGTGGAATGTTCGGTTTTTACAGCGTACTTGGCCCTGGCAAACTTTTTGGAATTGGACCTTGGTTTTCCAGAGGATGCGCCTCGCATTCACAAGCCTCATGCGATTAGGGTTCGATTTGCATTTCGAAAGATTGGGAACAGATCAATAACTTGGCGACCACTGACTACAACATCAGCACTCTTCCCGCGAACGTAGAAGCCGAGCGCTCGATTCTGGGCGCGATCCTGCTCGATAACTTTGCTTATAACCAGGCGGCCGAGCATTTGCGGACCGAAGATTTTTCGCTCGACTCGCATCGTCGCATTTACGGGCGCATGGTCGATCTGGCGGAATCCTCGCGTCCGATCGACATGATCACGCTGATCGAGGAGCTGGATCGGCACAAGGAACTGCAGGCCATCGGCGATGTGGGCTACGTGTCGAGCCTGCTGGATGGCGTTCCGGACCGGCCCAGCATTGAGCACTACGTCAAGATCGTGCGCGACAAGGCGCTGTTGCGTGGACTGATTCACGCGGCGAACACAGCGATTGCCCGAGCCGCAGATCAGTCCGATGCCGCCGAGGAAGTGCTAAGCGATGCCGAGGCTGCGATCTTTCAGCTCTCGGAGAAGCGCATCGGTCGCGGGTTCATGGGTGTGCAGGAGATTGTGCGGGAGTCGTTCGGGTCGGTGGATGCGCTGCTGCAACGCGGCCAGCGGATTACTGGACTCGCCACGCACTACACCGATCTCGACGAGATGACGAGCGGATTGCAGAGGTCGGATCTGGTGATCATCGCGGCGCGGCCGTCGATGGGCAAGACCGCCTTCGCGATGAACATTGCGGAGAATGCCGCGGTGGAAGATCAGCAGGTGGTGGGAGTGTTTTCCCTGGAAATGTCACGCGAAGCGCTGCTGATGCGCTTGCTTTGTTCGCAGGCCAAAGTGGATGCGCACAAAATGCGTACCGGTTCGTTGTGGCAGGACGACACGCGCAAGGTGGTGCGCGCGATGGAGCAGTTGGCGCACGCGCCTATTTTCATCGATGACACACCTGGCATTTCGCTGAGCGAGATGCGAGCCAAGGCGCGGCGCTTGAAGCAATCGCAAGGCAAGCTGGACCTGATCATTGTGGACTACCTGCAGCTCATGTCGGGCGGCAGCAAGCGCTACGAAAATCGAACGCAGGAAGTGTCGGCAATTTCGCGCGGACTGAAAGCGCTCGCCAAAGAACTCAGCGTGCCGGTGATCGCGCTCTCACAGTTGAGCCGTGCGCCGGAGAGCCGGGGTGGAGATCATCGTCCGCAACTTGCCGATTTGCGAGAGTCGGGATCGATCGAGCAGGATGCCGATCTGGTGATGTTCATCTTCCGCGAAGAAGTTTACAAGCAGGACGATCCCGATCTTCAAGGTAAGGCTGAGATCATTATTTCCAAACAACGAAATGGTCCCATCGGCAGGGTCAATCTGGCGTTCCTGAAAAGCTGCACTCGATTCGAGACGATGGTCGAACACGGCTTGCCTCCCGAAGACTAACTTTCGGGATACAGGAATCCCTGTAGTTTTCATCCCGTAAGTACAGTATGAGCTTTGAGTTGCAGGCTCCTGCGACGCTGTGGAAAAGCTTGTGGAATTGCTGGCATCGGCAGGTTTTCCTAGAGGCAAAGCCAGGTGTGCCGCGTCCCGAGCCAAGTTTTTTCGACCTGTAAGGCCCTGAGTGGTAACCAGTTAGGCAATTCACTTGGGATTAACATGCGATGCTCCCGTAACGGGTAGGCGGATTCCCGTTTCGGAGATTTGCACATTTCGGCATTCCTGCCCTGTCGGTAAAGTCTCGGGTCGCCGCATGAATTGGGCATCCAAACGAACCAGCGCAGCCACTAGGGCCCGCTAATCGCTGTCCTCGCCGACCTTCAGAACCGCCAGAAAAGCTTCCTGGGGTATATCGACGCGACCGATACGCTTCATTCGCTTTTTGCCTTCCTTTTGCTTTTCGAGCAGCTTGCGCTTGCGCGAAATGTCGCCGCCGTAGCACTTGGCGATAACGTTCTTGCGAATGGCGGAAACGGTTTCGCGAGCGATGATTTTTGCTCCGATGGACGCCTGGATAGCCACTTCGAACATTTGCCGGGGAATAAGCTGTCTCATTTTTGAGACTAGCGCTTTGCCACGTTCGTAGGCGAAATCACGATGCACAATGATGGAGAGGGCATCGACTGGCTCGCCGGCCACCAGGATGTCGAGCTTCACCATCGGAGACTCCCAATAGTCGGCAAGATGATAATCGAGCGAAGCGTAGCCGCGCGAGACCGACTTCAAGCGATCATAGAAATCGAGCACGATCTCGTTCAGTGGTAACTCATAGTGCAACATCACGCGCGATGAACTGACGTACTCGAAGGTCTTCTGCTTGCCCCGCTTGTCCTCGACCAGCTTTAGAATTCCGCCGACATATTCTTCGTTGCTCAGGATGGTGGCTAGAATTACCGGCTCCTGGATTTTGGCGATCTCGCTGGGATCGGGCCAGCGCGAAGGATTATCGACTTCGATCAATTCGCCATCGGTCTTAGTGATTTTGTAGCGCACGCCGGGAGCGGTAGTGATGAGTTCGAGGGCGAACTCGCGCTCCAATCGCTCCTGGATAATCTCCATGTGCAGTAGGCCGAGAAAGCCGCAACGGAAGCCGAATCCCAGCGCAACGGAGCTTTCCGGTTCGAAGAAAAATGAAGAATCGTTCAGGCGCAATTTTTCCAGCGCTTCGCGAAGGCGCGTGTGTTCGTGCGCATCGACGGTGTAGAGGCCCGCGAACACCATGGGCTTGATTTCTTCAAAGCCGGGAAGCGCGTCGAACGCGGGATTGGCGTCGTCGGTGATGGTGTCGCCAATTTTCGTGTCGGCGACATTCTTGATGTTGGCGATGAGAAATCCGACTTCGCCTGCTTTCAGTTCATCAATCTCGACCGGCTTGGGTGTGAGTACGCCGAGAGTTTCCGCGTCAAAGCTTGTGCCGTTCGACCACAGACGAATTCTTTGTCCCTTGCGCAGCGTTCCCTGAAAGACTCGCGTCAAAACGACTACGCCGCGGTAGGCATCAAACCAGGAATCGAAGATCAGTGCCTGCAGGCGATTGTCGGGATTGCCCTTCGGCGGAGGCACGCGCTTCACAATCGCTTCCAGAACGTCAGGCACGCCCTGGCCGGTTTTGGCGCTGATCAGCACGGCACCGGAAGCGTCGAGCCCAACGGCGCTTTCGATCATTTCTTTGGTGCGCGGAATATCGGCGCTTTGCAGATCGATCTTGTTGATCACTGGAATGATTTCGAGTCCGTGATTGATCGCAAGGTAGGAATTGGCGAGCGTTTGCGCTTCTACGCCTTGCGACGCGTCGACCACCAGTAACGCGCCTTCGCATGAGGCCAGCGATCGTGAGACTTCATAAGAGAAATCCACGTGGCCGGGGGTGTCGATCAGGTTCAGCTGGTAGATCTGGCCGTCGTGCGCGGTGTGCATCATGCGCACGGCGTGGGCCTTGATGGTGATGCCGCGTTCGCGCTCGAGGTCCATGGAGTCAAGCACCTGGGCCTGCATCTCGCGCGCGGTGAGCGACCCGGTCAATTCCAGCAGGCGATCCGCCAGCGTGGATTTACCGTGGTCGATATGCGCGATGATCGCAAAGTTGCGGATGAAAGCGGCGTCCATAGGATGAAGGCTAACTCTTGATTTTAGCAGGCGGCGAGCGGTTCTCTCGGAGGGCCTCTCAGCCAGCGTGGGAGTATGACTGAAGCTTCATTGACCGCGATCGATCACGTTCAACTTGCGCTGCCTCCCGGCGAAGAACAGAAGGCTCGCGCTTTCTACGTAGGTCTATTGGGAATGATGGATGTGCCGAAGCCGCCGGAACTCGCCCAGCGCGGCGGTTGCTGGTTTGCGAGTGGCGGCGTTCTCGGAGTCGAATCCGACTTCCGTCCCGCGAAGAAAGCGCATCCTGCCCTGCGATGCCGCAACTATGGGACCCTGCTGCAACGACTCCGACACGCGGGAATTGAGATGAACCAACCCGACGATATCCCGGGCATGAGACGTTGCCACCTTCACGATCCATTTGGAAACCGACTGGAGTTGATCGGTTAGGAGCCAGGCGGCCCGGTTGGACGTGCTGCTTTTCCTCCTCCCGCGTGGCAAAGTAGGGATGCTTCGACTGCGGTTGAGCTTCGCCTTCGCGGAACTCAATCCTCGCTCCGCATGACAGAGTTGCGAGGATGCTTACGTGGCAGACGGCTTCTACAGCGATACGCTCTTCGGGTCACCGGCAAGTCTTGCATCCGTTACAATCCTTCGACCAGATTTCTTTCAGGAGGCGGTTATGCGAAAGGTGTTCCTTGGGTTTGTTTGCGCACTGATCACGACAGGAGTTCTGCTTGCCCAAACTCTCTCGCCGCAGGTACGCGCGTTTGTGAAGGTGGACGCACCCGTGATCGCCCTAACCCATGTGCGCGTGATCGATGGAACTGGGGCGGCTGCCCGCGAAGATCAGACGCTGATCATCTGCAAAGGAAAAATCGAATCCGTTTCCGACGCTGCGGCAGCGAATGTTCCCCAAGGCGCGAACGTAATCGATCTGCATGGTTATAGCGTGATTCCCGGGCTGGTTGGCATGCACGACCACATGTTCTATCCCGTAGGCAATGGCATCTTCGGTGAGATGGGGTTCACCTTTCCTCGTTTGTATCTCGCCGGCGGAGTGACCACAATCCGAACGACAGGTTCGCTCGAGCCCTACACCGATTTGGAGCTGAAGAAGAAGATCGAAGAGGGCGAAACGCCGGGTCCAAAAATGCACGTTACTGGACCTTACTTGGAAGGAAAGGGCTCGTGGGCCATTCAAATGCACGAACTGACGGGTCCCGAAGATGCTGCGCAGACGGTGAACTTCTGGCTGGATCAGGGAGTCGACAATTTTAAGGCGTACATGTTCATTACCCCGGCGGAACTTTCCGCGGCGGTGGCCGCAGCTCACAAGCGTGGCGCCAAGGTTACCGGGCACTTGTGCTCGATCGGCTTTCGGGAAGCTGCCTCAATCGGCATCGACGACCTCGAACACGGCCTGTTCGTTGATACAGAATTTCTTCCCGCGAAAAAGGCCGGGGAATGTCCGAATCCGTCGGAGAATCCCGATCTCATGACCAAGCTCGACGTGAAGGCAGGTCCCCTGCACGACATGATCCTGGACCTGGTGCAGCACCATGTCGCGGTCACCTCGACTCTTCCTGTGTTTGAGATGGGCAGCTTTTCTGGCCGTCCCACCCTCCAGCAGCGGGTGCTCGAAGCACTGTCGCCCGACGCTCGTAGTGCGCTGCTGGAGCGAAGAGTCGGCTCCAGCGATGCTAACGCGCTTCGGAAAGAGTACGGAAGCGAGATTTCGCCGTGGCCGGCCGCATTCGAGAAAGAAATGAAATTCGAGTACACATTCGCGAAAGCAGGAGGGTTGCTGTTGGCCGGACTGGATCCCACTGGAATGGGAGGCGTCATCGCAGGTTTCGGCGATCAGCGAGAGATGGAGCTGCTGGTAGAGGCAGGATTCACGCCGCTGGAGGCAGTTCATATCGCAACTTACAATGGCGCACAGTATCTGGGTGATCTCGATCGCATCGGTACGATCGCTCCCGGCAAACAGGCGGACCTGGTTGTGATCAGGGGCGATCCTTCGAAGAAGATCGAAGACATTGAAAACGTGGAAACGGTTTTTAAAGACGGAGTCGGCTATGACTCGGCCAAGCTGATTGAATCTGTGCGCGGCATGGTGGGAAGCAGATAGTACGGGGTACCGAGCGCCGAGTAGTGCCAAGTGCAGAGTAACTGGCTGGTCTGGCGTTTTGCTCCCCACCCGGTACTCGCTGCTCGGGACTGAGAACTTCTCTGATTGGAATTCAGATCGCATGCTGATTCTTGCTTCCGCTTCGCCTCGACGTCAGGAACTGCTGTGCAATGCGGGTATTCCGTTTGGGGTATGCCCAGCCGATATTGACGAAACGCCGCACGTGAACGAACTTCCGCGGGAGTGTGCCGAACGTCTGGCACAGGAAAAGGGGCTCGCCGTTTTTGAAAGCCAGCCGCAGAATTTCGTCCTCGGAGCTGACACAATCGTGGTGGTGGACGGTGATGTGATTCTCGGCAAGCCCCGAGACAAGGAAGATGCGGTGCGCATGTTGCGACTGCTGTCAGGACGCACGCACTCAGTGATCACGGGTGTGTGCCTGGTGGGCCCGTCGGCAGAGAAATTGGAATTGACGCAGGGAACTCAGAATCCAGAATTGAAAATTGCTTCCGAGACAACTCTGGTGACTATGTGCCAGCTGTCGGACAACGAGATCAGCGAGTACATCGCAACCGGCGAACCGATGGACAAGGCTGGCGCGTATGCAATCCAAGGCATCGCCTCCCGTTGGATCCCGCGCATCGAGGGCGACTATAGCAATGTTGTGGGGCTGCCGGTGGCGCTGGTGTATGCAATGCTGCGCGAACGAGGAGTGGTCTGAAACAGTTCCTGGCAGGTCAATATACAGCGTCGGGAAAAACAAAGAAATCAGCGACTAGGACTTCTTTTCTTCTTCTTTTTTCTCTTTCTTGGCTTCTTCCCCTTCTTTCATCGCGGCCTTGAAGTTGCGGATGCCTTCGCCGATACCCTTGCCGACAGCGGCAAACTTGCTAGTCCCGAAGAGCAGAAGGGCGATCGCGATGACCAACAGCCAATGGAACGGCGAAAATTCACCCATGACTCCTCCATCTCAGGCGCTTAAGCAACGCTTCGTAGGCCAGCCGAGAGCACTGCGAAAATTCTAGGCTACCCCTACTAAGGAGTCAAAGAAGAAGCCCTAAACGCTTTCGATCATTCCCGCCAGCAGCAGCGCCCTTCGTGGCAATTCAGAAATTACCATGAATTCATGCACGGCATGCGCCCCTTCGCCCACACCGCCCATCCCGTCCAGCGTCGGAATCCCCATGCCAGCGGTAAAGTTCCCGTCCGAACCTCCGCCCACGGCAGCCTCCTCAAGTTTCCATCCCACGCGGCTGGCAATTCCCTGAGCTTTTTTGTATAAAGTCGCCACTCCCGCGGTCCGCTCCATGGGTAGGCGATTCACACCGCCCGTTATCTCGAGCTTGCAGTGTTTGTCGAAGGGCTTGAGCGAGCGGAATTTGCGATCGATTGCGGATGCTTGCTTTGCACTCTTGATGCGTACATCGATCGCCGCGGACGCCTCGGCCGCAATTACATTGGTGCGCGTTCCGCCCTCAATCACGCCCGGGTTCACGGACAATCCTTGCCGCACATCGTTGAACTTTGCGATGATGGCAATTTGCCGGGCCAACTCAAGGATGGCGCTGTGTCCCTTCCCGGGATCAAGTCCCGCATGAGCCGCGACGCCTTTTACTCGCAGCGCGTATTCGCCGACGCCCTTGCGGGCGGTTTTCACGGCGCCGCGCAGTCCAGCGGCAGGCTCCAGCACCAGCACTCCAGCTGACTTCTTGGCCAGCGCCTCGGTGATTTTTCGCGACGAGCGGCTGCCCACTTCTTCATCGGAAACCAGAAAAACTGTGACTGGCCGTGGCAGTCCGCCAAACCACCCCTGCAGCGCTTCGATGGCGTAAAGCAAAAGCGCGATGCCCGACTTCATATCGAGAACGCCGGGTCCGAGCAATCGTCCGCTTTCGATTTTGCACGGCATACTCGCCAGCGTTCCCAGCGGATAAACCGTGTCGTAATGTCCCAACAGCAGAACCGGCTTCGGTTTTTGTTGTCCAGAGACTTTCCCACCGAAGTCGATCTGCAAACTGTCGCCGAAATCGGTGCTGCGATGGAGTTTGGTCCGCCCGCCGAGCGCTTCGAATCGGTGAGCGAGGAACGCGGCGATTCGGTCGACCGCTCGCTTGTTGTCGCTTGGGGATTCAAGCTGCACCAGTTCGCGGATTGTCTCGACGATTTGGTCCTGACGCTCTTCAAAGTAGCGTAGGCGGCCTTGCCAAAGGCTCGCGATCGTTGATTCGACGATTTTCGTTTCGGGCACACTTCCCTTTCGCGGACTGGAGTTTGCTTCGCCGTGAACACGATGCGGTACAGTATAATCTTCAGGCTGTTTGAGACGAATCCATGATTGAGACCACTCCACCCGAGGACGATCGGCCGGGGGGCGCTGGCAAGATCGCGCTCGACATTCACGAGATCCTGAAAATTCTCCCCCACCGCTATCCCTTGCTGCTGATTGATCGTGTGCTGGAATTAAAACGCAAGGAAAGTATTGTTGCGATCAAGAATGTCACCATCAACGAGCCATTTTTCAACGGCCATTTCCCGGGATTGCCCATCATGCCGGGCGTGCTGATTGTGGAGGCCATTGCGCAGGCGGGCGGTGCCCTGCTGCTTACCGAGGTGGAAGATCGTGACAATAAAGTGATGGTATTCACCGGCATTGACCGCGCTAAGTTTCGTCGTCCGGTAAGTCCCGGAGATCAGCTTCGGATCGAGGTGGAAGTGAAAGGCTGGCGCGTCATTCCGCGAATGATCGCCGCGAAGATGCACGGTGTCGCGTTGGTGGCGGGCAGGCGTGTAGCGGAAGCAACGGTTTCATGTCAGCTCATCGACAGTTCACGTGGACGCGGCGACGGTTTTAACCGCGCCGGTGAAAGCGCGGAATGATTCCATGAAGCAACCATGAACGTTCATCCCGCCGCAATCCATCCCAGCGCAATTATTGATCCGCGAGCCCGAGTTCCACCTTCGTGCCGGATCGGTCCTTACTGTGTAATTGGCCCCGAGGTCGACCTCGGCGAGGATTGCCATCTGGTGTCGCACGTGGCCATCGAAGGGCCCACGAAAATTGGAGCCAACAACGCCTTCTTTCCTTTCTGTGCCATCGGCATGGCGCCTCAGGATACAACCTACCGAGGCGAGCCGACGCGGCTCGAAATCGGCGACCAAAATGAAGTTCGCGAGTGTGTAACCATCAGCCGCGGCACCGTCAAAGGCGGCGGGCTCACGAAAGTGGGCAGCCACATTCTCATTATGGCCTACGCGCACATTGGACACGACAGCGTGATCGGCGACCACTGCATGCTCGTGAACGGAGCGACGCTGGGCGGACACGTGACAGTCGAAGAGTGGGCCGTGGTCGGGGCGCTTTGCCCGGTGCATCAGTTTGTTCGCATCGGGGCTCATTCCTACGTCGGCGGCGGCACAACGATCACGCAAGATGTCTTGCCGTTTTCCATGACGTCCGCCGCGCGTAACACGCACGCCTACGGAATGAATAAAGTCGGCCTCGAGCGCCGCGGCTTTTCGCCGGAGCGAATTCGCAAGATTCACCATGCCTACAAGACGCTGCTGGCGTCCAAGATGAACACGTCGCAGGGGCTGGAGAAGCTGAAGTCGGAGCCCGATCGCGGCGAAGATGTGGATCTGCTGATCCGCTTTATCGAGGCGTCGGAGCGAGGAGTGATCAAGTAAGTGGGCAGTGGTTAGTGGTCGGTGGCCAGTAAGAGCACTGACCACTAACCACTCGCCACTGACCACTGAAATGCAACGCATCGGACTCATCGCGGGCAACGGCAAGTTCCCTTTTCTGGTTCTGGATGCGGCCAGCGCCGCGGGATACGAAGTTGTCGTCATCGCCATCAAGGAAGAGACTTCTCCTGAAATTGAAGGTCGAGGTGTGGCGTCCACTCACTGGCTGTCGCTTGGCGAACTCTCAAAACTGATCGAAACTTTTCAGCGAGAAGGCGTGAGCCGCGCCATCATGGCGGGGCAGGTGAAGCATAAACAGATCTTCTCCGCCATCCGGCCAGACTGGCGTCTGGCCAAGCTTTTGCTTTCGCTGACCACGCGCAACACCGACAGCCTGCTTGGCGCCATTGCCAAGGTTTTGGCAGAGGAAGGCATCACGCTGGAAAATTCTACCTGGCTCCTGGAGCCGCTGCTGGTGAAGTCAGGAGTGCTGACACGCCGCGCACCCACTGGCCAGGAACGGAAGAACATCGAGTATGGCCGCTCGGTGGCTAGCCAGCTCGCGCGGCATGACATTGGCCAGACCGTCGTAATCGCCGAATCTGCTTGCGTGGCGGTGGAAGCTATGGAGGGCACCGACGCCACCATCGAGCGCGCCGGAAAAGTGATGGGTTCGCTGTACGGCGAGGGATTGACTCTTAGCCGCTCTCTTACCGTGGTGAAGATCGCAAAGCCCAATCAGGACATGCGCTTCGATGTTCCCGTGATCGGATTGAAAACTATCGAGGTGATGCAGGCCGGGGGCGCAGCCTGTCTGGCGCTCGACGCGGGGAAATGCCTGCTCTTGGACGGCGACAAGATCATCGACGCGGCCAATGCGGTGGGAATCGCAATTGTGGCTGACTGATGTCAGCTTGCGACCAGCTCTGCCCAATCGGCTTTCAGTTTCTTGTAACAAATCTGATCTCAAACACGAGCTAAGAACATGACTTCTGCGACCTCCGAATCCGCCCTCATTGCCGAGCAGTTGCGCCGTGCATTCCAAGGGGATGCATGGCATGGTCCTGCGCTGCTCGAATTGCTGCAAGACGTGGAGGCCGCCACGGCCGCAGCTAAACCTCTGCCTGATGCTCACAGCATTTGGGAGCTTACGTTGCACATCGCTGCGTGGGATGCGGCGGCTTCCCGCCGGCTCGGTGGCGAGAAAATACAACTTACCGGCGTGGCCAATTTTCCGCTCGTTCCGAAGCCGACGGAAGCGGCGTGGCGTAAGGCCGTTACACACGCCAAGCGCACGCACGATGCACTGGTGAAGACGGTAGCGACTCTGCCGGAATCTCGTCTACGCGATCGCGTCCCTGGCAAGAAATATGATTTCTGCTTCATGCTTCACGGAGTTGCGCAACACGAGCTGTATCATGCCGGGCAGATCGCGATCCTCAAGAAGGCCACAAGAATTGGGTGATTTTGCGATCGGGTCATCGGTGATGGGAAAAGCCCTGCCCAAGAATTTATTGAGTCGCCCGATGACCCGATCACAAAATACCCGGTTCGCTTTACGCCTTTGCATTTACAATTTCTTGTTCCAGGTGGCAACCGGCCAGCCGAGAGTTTTTTCCTGCACGCTGACAATGCGATTTCCGTCGCAGTGGTAGGGGTGGGCGTATTTGGACGCAACCACGCCCGGGTTTACCACGAACTTGAACAACAAGGTCTGCCCGTTCGATTGCTGGGCGTGGTCGATCCCGACCTGGACCGGGCCGATGCGGTGGCACGCGAGTTTGGCTGCCGCGCTTTCGGTTCGGTCGAGCAGATGCTCACCACGCACAGCGAAGTTCGCGCGGCGTCTGTGGCAGCGCCTACGGTGCATCATCTTGGGGTCGCCCGCGCCTTGATGGAAGCCGGGGTGGACGTACTCATCGAAAAGCCGCTAGCGGCATCGCTGGCAGAAACGGAGGAGTTGGTTCAACTGGCGAACAAGCACAAACGGATCGCGCAGGTGGGGCATCTCGAGCGCTTTAATCCAGCGGTCCGGGCCACCATCCCGTTGCTCACTCAGCCCATGTTCTTTGAGGTGCATCGGCTCAGCGTGTTTACTCCGCGCTCGCTCGATGTTGACGTTGTTCTGGACCTGATGATCCATGACCTCGACATCGTGCTCTCGTTTGTTAATTCTCCGGTGAAAGAGGTGCGCGCGGTGGGCTTGCCCATTCTTTCCGGCAAAGTGGACATCGCCAACGTGCGGCTGGAATTCGAATCCGGATGCGTCGCCAACTTCACGGCCAGCCGTGTTTCCACCGAGCGCGTGCGCAAGTTGCGTTTCTTCCAGCCTGGGCAGTATGTTTCGGTGGACTATGGACGCCAGGAGGTTCTCGTCTTCACCGTCGGGGGCGACGGATCAGCCTCCAGCACTCCCACGGTTAATCCACAGATTGGCGTTGGCAAGCCGCCAATGACTTCGGAAGAGCCGCTTCACGCAGAATTGAAGTCGTTTCTTGAGGCGGTGCGGCAACGGTCTACACCGGTCGTGTCGCTCGATGACGGACACCGCGCTCTGGCTCTTGCGCTCGAGATTCTTGCGGCGATCCGCGAGCATGGGAAGAAGGTTGGGCTTGCTGGCTTGGCGAAGGCGAAAGTTTAGTGGCACTGCTGCTCTTGCCTTCCTGGTCCTACTATTTTTCGTGCGGGGCAACAATCGTCGGGTGATAGCGAGCGGGGTCGAGCGCCAGTCCGTTCCCAACGAGGCAGCGTCACCATGGATGGCCTTTCCTGCGGCATGTTGGAGTGGATTTCCGACGACTTTTCAGACAAGTTCGGGATGCTGGTGCCGATTTCGCTCAATGAAAAGCGGTACTGGTATCAGCTAGACACGGGCGCGGATGAGGTGGTTCCTTACGGTTCGCCCAAGGAAGGGCCGTTCGGATTCCCCATGTTTCCTTGGCAGGGATGTGCTTCTCCTCGATTCTGGGGTACCCGAGGAAGGGCACTTCGGATCGGCCGCACGCCCACGATCCTCACGGTACTGTTGGTTTAGACCTTCTCATCGGACGTTGCCTTTGTCATTGACTTCCCCAGGCGGCGTGTCTGACTCCTGGAACGAGCTGACTTACCTATGACACCGGTTCCAGTCCCGATGCACTCGGCGTTGATTTAGGCCTTTGGCACGAAAGCACCGGCAGAATGGGTACGGAGGATGCCGCCATTCATTTCAGCCTGCAGTCTTGGGGGCGTGAGGCGGTGTTTATCGGAGCACCGGCTTCTGGCGATTTGAAAATAGGAAGTCACGTCTATCAGAAGCCGATGATGCCTACGGAACCGGCGCACCCCGATACCTTTCGCACGCGGTATGGGGCTCAGGGCCTGCTGGGAAATGCCCTCTTCACCGAGAGCATCATTATCCTCGCTCTCGGGACTCATTCGAGATTCAGAATCATAAGCAGAGGCTCTCCGTAAGGGTGCATTTACGCCCATAATTCCCGTCTAGCTGAATCGCCCGTCACCTCGGGATAACTGCGCGTGGGTTGTATCATAATAATCGGATGGCATTCCCGATCCGAGTCTGCGCTGTTTGCTCAGAGGAGTTTGAGCTGAAGCCGGATAAGCCCGGCTTTGCCAACCGCTGCCCTGCCTGCAGCGAGCCCGAATCCGCAGACCCTGCAACGAAACAAAGCATGGACGCCGACGAACGCAAGAGCCTGATGGAAACGAACGAGGCGCGGAGACGAGCGATGCGCGATCTTCTCTATCGCAAAGATAGCTAGCGGATCTGCCCAAAGCCGGTCCAGTTCCAGAGGCGGACTGGGCAGCGTTTTACAAATGTTTACACCCGTAAGTCCCGCGACGTTTGTCAGAGCAAAATCGGCTGAAAGATGCGAAAATAACCTAGCTTGCCGCGTTTGTGCGCTGGGGTATCCGAGGGAAGGCCGGATGCAACGTCGAGACGCCACTGTGTGTCTAACGGACAAGCCTGGTTCGGATAAGCTTAGCTCGGACAAACTTAGCTCGGACAAACTTAGTTCATGCCCATCACGCAAATTCCATTCCAGGATCCCGTGGCCCCTCCGGAGAAGCCGCAAGCGGAACAACTTGGGCTCTACGATACCAAGGGATGGGAAACGGCCTACCGCGATCTCGATGACGATGCCCGCGTGCCGCATCTGCTCATCCAGTTGCAGGATGATCTGGCCCGCTCGAGGCGCCGCGAGGCCGCGTGGATCTCGATCATCACCCACTTGATTCTTATCATCCTGCTGGTAAATATTCAAAGGTTCGACAAATATCTGCCGTGGCACTCGGCGGTTACGGCGAAAAATCTGACGACGGACAAGGATGTCACCTTCCTGGAGCTTCCCAAGGACCTGCAAAAGCTCCAACACAGACCGAACACGAACATTGCTTCCGATAAAGACCGCATCGCGATGACGCGGCATCCTGAACTGGACGTCAAGGAACTGCGCAAGGCTTTGGCGACCCCTGCGCCGGGAGCGCCCGGTGCAAGTGGTGCGCCCAGGCCGGTGCCGCCACCGCAGTCTTCTGCTGGCTTCGCGCAAAACCAGCCGCCCGCGCCGCAGCAACCGCCGAATCCACAGATCGCCCAACTGCAAACGCCGGCCATGCCGAACATCAACAACGAGTTCAAGAAATACGCGGGCTCGATGTCAGCGGGCTCAGCAATTGAGGAGGCGACCCGCGCAGCGGCTGCCGGACGCGGCGCCGGCCAACAGGGGGATGGAGGCAATTTTGGTCTTGGCACAGGCGCTCACGGCCGCCAGATGGGAAACCTCGAGGTTCTCTCTGACACCATGGGCGTGGATTTCGGCCCCTACTTGCAGCGGGTGCTTCACGATGTCCGCGAGAACTGGTACAACTCGATTCCGGAATCGGCGCAGATGAAGCATGGAAACCTGATCATCGAATTCGCGATCACCAAGGACGGACAAGTCGCGGGCATGAAGCTAGTAACTACCTCCGGAGATGTTCCACTGGATCGCGCGGCTTGGGCAGGCATTCAGGGCTCGGACCCGTTTCCGCCGCTCCCTGCCGAGTTTGGGGGACAGTATCTGGCTCTGCGCTTCCGCTTCTTCTACAACCCCACCAAAGGAGAACTCGAATAGTTCTTATCGAATCTACCTTGCCGCAGCGGCCGCGATCTTTGATTTTGAGCCGGGATTTGAAGGTGCGGGCTACGCCTTCCGCAGCCTGATCGATCCATCCCCAGTATGAATCACCAGCAGATTCCCGCCTCCGTTCAGCTTGCCACGAACCTGGTTCTGGCGAATCTTGCCCGTGGTCGTGACTGGCATATCCAGATCGATGTGGCCATCTCCGGTGTGCAGGTCCACATCGGCCGCCAGGTTTTCGGGTATCTCCAGGGTCACGGAGCCGTCGCCGCTTTCCAGCCTCCAGCCGGTGACTAACGCCGACCCAACTGCCGCTCGGGCATCCAAGCGCCCATCGCCGGTCTTGAGTTCGAGATCGTCAAAGCGCCCGTTGGCACGGATGTGGCCATCGCCGGTCGTTGCCCGCAGTTTCCCGTCCACGCCGTCAATTTCCTGCGAGCCATCTCCGCTGCGGAGTGCCATCACGCCTTTAAAATTTCCCAGGTCAATCTTGCCATCGCCGGTATGCAAGTCTACTCGGCCCTCGCGCGGCATGTCGATCGCGATCTCGACGCGATGACCCATTGTGTTGCCCCAGTTAATGGTCACACCGTGGTGCGGATAGCGCACTTCGATCTCGACCATATCGCCCGTCTGGTGCTCCTCGATCCGGATGCCGTCGTCGCCGATCGTGTAACCCGTAGTTGTTACCCTGGCCTCGATCGAGCTGTGATCCCAAGTGGAGACGTGAATGTTCGCATCCGATGTCTCCACTCTGAGATCGGGTTGGCCGGTAAGGTTGTAAGTTTTCGACCATTCGTCCGCCCGCGCCGGTACCGCCGCCCACGCGGAAACAAATCCGCTCAGGATCAGCACCACGAATACCCAACGTTCGATAGCCGTCTGTCTCATGGGATTCCTCCAGCAATGCACACGCACGCCCCAGCCTCTTAGACGTAATTACGCGAGATTCGTAAGGTTAGTTCCCGAATACCGAAGAATTGTCGCAAACCCTTATGAAGGGTGAAGCACTGTTATCAGGGTTGATATCCCTCCCAAGACGTTCAGCAGAATATGCGTATAAATGCCCACCCGGACATTCTTGGTCTTCCACACTGCGAATACCATGGGCAAAGAGACGAAGAATATTGTGGGCAAATTGTAGGCTGCCAGAAATCATAGATGGAGAATAAAGCGCAATTGATGAAAGGCGCAGCCCCACCGAAGCGTGACATGCGAGGCAGCAGATACCCACGAAAATAGAGCTCTTCAACCACGGGGAAGAGAAATCCATCCAGTAACAGCCGGGCAGAAAACGTGACGATCAACACGGTGCGGCTGAATTGCGCATACTGCTCGAGGTCTGAGAAGACATACCACCCAGGCAGCCAGGAGAACGCCATGTGTTTCCAAACGTAATCGAGCGGCTCGGATAATGTATACCCTGCCACGGACAAGACGAATAGGCCTAGGGCCATCAGGAAATAACGCCAGCCCGCCCACTTCCGTTGGTAGAGCACAATTCCGGCAAGCGACCAGCGCCCGTTAAGCCGTTTTCCCTGGAGCAAGAGGTGCCCCATTTCGAGCGGAACGAGCGCGATAGCCGCAGAAAGCAGCAAAGCGGACATGGTGGGAAAATGAACGCGCGACGCCAGGGGGGGACCAAGGCAAGATAAGCGAGGGTGGCCAGCGCGCCCGGCAGCAGGTGGAGCACCAGTAACTCGAGCAAGCCGTATTGGGGAACGCCTACAGTGTCGGTGCCAGGCGAAGTTTGCGACGAGTCAGATGGGACCTGGGAAGGTCTGTTTTCGCCGGACGGGTGTTCGGGCGCTAGCGGTTGTTGCGCCATCGCGTTCCTCCTCACCGGTTAGGAGCTCTACTCGCCCGCTGGCGCTCCCTCATAGGCCATGCGAATCAGGGTTCTCTCCGAGAAGGGCACATAAAGCAGTGCTGCGCTTGCTGCGAAAGCCGCGCCCAGGCCGATCTTCTGCATCAGCAGGAATGGAGCGACGGCCCACAGTTGATCCAGCGCCAGAATGAACGGAAACATTTGCCGAAATTTCTGACCCAAGCGCTGGTAGTCGAAACCCACTGCGGAGAGCAGATAACAGCGCAGCGGGATCCCGACCCCTGCGGTTACCATCACTGCCGCCGCCAGCACGGTTGCATGCCATCCCGACAAGAAAGACTCGGCGATTTCCTGGATTGCATGCAATCGAAAAAGTGCCACCAGGTAGAAGATCAAATACATCGCTTGAACCAGGGCAAACAATCCGCGGGTCAGCCCGCGCCTTGGAATCGGAACTTCCAGTTCAGAATGGAATTGCGCCGAAGGTGGATTTGCAGCAGACGGGCCTGCGCTTCCACCTCCCGTCTGAACCCCTGCCGTTTGCACTGGCGCAATAAAGCGATATCCGCGCCGCGCGAGCGTCTCGACGTAACGCGGACTGGACGCCGAATCTCCCAAGGTTTCCCGCAACTTGTTCACGGCCGTATTCAGGCTGTGATCGAAATCCACGAAGGTGTCAGCGGGCCACAGTTTCTGGCGCATCTCCTCGCGCGTGACCACTTCACCGCCGCGCTCCAGCAGGAGTAGCAGAACTTGAAACGGCTGTTCCTGGAGTCGAAGTTTCGCGCCGTTCTTGCGCAGCTCTCCGGAAGAGTAGTGGAGCTCAAACACTCCGAAGCGCGCGATTCTGCCGGATTGGTTGCCTGAGAAAGCGGGCATAGCATCAAAACGATGACTAACGACGCGTAGTGTAGCATCGCATGCCATTGGGGCGCGGCGTACAATATTGGCGTGTTGAAGGCTCAACGCCAGAACGATTCCAACCGCAAGCATCGCCGACACTCGATTTATGCCACGGAAACTTCCGGCCTGCTGCTGATCGCTTTTCTACTGCTCGTGCTCACCCTGGTTCGTTACTGGCACGCCATTCAGTGGAGCATGCGCTGACGGTGGCGCCTGAACCGCTGCTCGCGGTAGTGGTCGGTCCCACGGCCAGTGGGAAGACCGCGCTTTCCCTGACGCTCGCAGAACATTTCCAGGGCGAGATCGTGAACTGCGATTCGGTCGCCCTGTACCGCGAGTTTGATATCGGCACCGCCAAGCCCACTGCCTCCGAACGCGCCCGCGCCCCCCATCATCTGCTCGACTACCTTGCGCCGACTAGCCACATCACGGCCGGCGAATATGCGCGCCAGGCGAGGCAAGTGATCGAGGAGATCAAGTCTCGCCATCATTTGCCCATGCTCGTCGGCGGAACTGGACTCTACCTGCGCGCCCTGCTCGAGGGATTTTTCCCCGGCCCGCAACGCTCTGAAGTACTGCGCGAGCGCTTGCGCGAACGAGCAAAGAGCCGCGGCTCCAGCTATCTTCACCGTATCCTCCGCCGTCTCGATAGCGCTGCCGCCGGGAAGATTCATGCCAACGATGCGCCCAAGCTCGTTCGCGCCATTGAAGTTTGCTTATCCTCGCGGCAAAAGATAACAGACCTTTGGCAGCAGCGTGGGCGCGACCCTCTGCGAGGATTTCGCATTCTGCGGCTGGGCCTCGATCCGGAGCGTCAGGCTCTTTACGAGCGAATCAACCGCCGCGCCCAGCAAATGTTTGAACTTGGATTGGTGGATGAAACGAAGCGCCTGCTGGAGCAGTACGGGGATAGCGCCGGCCCACTCTCGTCGCTCGGATATAAACAGTGCGTGCAACTCCTACGCGGAGAACTCACAGGTGAGGGGGCACTACGATCCGCGCAACAAGCTCATCGCAACTATGCCAAGCGGCAGATGACATGGTTTCGCCGCGAGCCGGAGGTCCGTTGGTTGCGCGGCTTTGGGGATGATCCGCAGATTCAGCAGGAAGCTGTGTCGTGGCTCTCCTGTCTTATAGGTCCTAGGTCTTAGCGGGAGAGGCCGCAGCTTGCTCTTTGCCGTCGTTACCCGGTTGAAGCCCAACGCCTAAGACCTTAGACCTGAAACCTAAGACCTGATACCCGCCCTTCTGCTATCGTTCTCGGCATGCACCGTCGACTCGCCTTTCTGCTCTTTGTTGTTCTTATGGTCACAGCCACGGCATTTCCCAAGGAAAAATATCAGCGTCCCGGTCCAATCCACCTCACTCACGGCGGCGAAAAGTGGGCGGAGAAAACATTACGCAAGCTGACTTTAGAAGAAAAAGTTGGTCAAGTATTCATGATCTGGTGCCGCGCCAGTTTTCTCAACGTGGAAAATCCGGAATACCTGCAACTGCGCGACTCCATGCAGAAGTATAAGGTTGGCTCGTTTGCCATGACGGTGCATGTGGATGGTCCGTATCTTCTACGCAGCGAACCTTACGAAGCCGCCGAATTGCTCAACCGGTTGCAAAGTGATTCCAAACTGCCGCTTCTGTTTGCCGCCGATTTTGAACGTGGCGTTCCCATGCGCCTGATGGGAGCCACCGTCTTCCCGCATGCCATGGCTTTTGGCGGCGATGGCAAGTTGGAAGATGCTGAGGCTTTCGGGCGGATCACCGCCGAAGAGGCGCGCGCCATTGGCATCCACTGGAACTTCTTTCCTGACGCTGATGTTAATTCGAACCCGGCCAATCCCATCATCAACACGCGGTCGTTCGGCGAAGATCCCAAGCAGGTGGGCGATTTGGTTGCGGCGTACATCAAGGGGGCGCATCAGGGCGGAATGCTGACCACGGTCAAACATTTTCCCGGCCACGGGGATACGGCAACCGATTCGCATCTGGGCGTCGCCAGCGTGAACGTGAACCGCGCTCATCTCGATTCTATCGAGCTGCCGCCGTTTCGCCAGGCCATCGCGGCGGGGGTGGACTCGGTGATGGTTGCGCACGTTACTGTTCCTGCACTGGATTCCGATCCCAACCACGTGGCCTCAATCTCTCCTGCGATCGTCTCGGATCTGCTGGAAAGGCAACTTAGCTTTCAGGGAATCGTTGTCACCGACGCACTCGACATGGCCGCGCTGACGCACCTTTTCGCCAACAACATTGGTCGGGCCGCAGTGGAGGCTTTCAAGGCGGGAAATGATCTACTTCTCATTCCCGCCGACTTCCCTGCTTCCTACGATGCAATGTTGCAGGCGGTCCAGTCCGGCGAAATCTCCCGCGAGCGTCTGGACAACTCCGTTCTCAAGATACTGAAGACAAAGGCATCTCTCGGCCTGCAGGACGCTCGCACCGTCGATGTGCAGGCGATCGCAACCCTCGTGGGGAAGCCGGAGAATCTTGCTTTTGGCCAGCAGGTAGCCAGCGATGCGGTCACCCTGGTTCGTGATAATGGCAAGGTGCTGCCGCTCAAATCGTCGCTCAAGAACCAGGGAACCAGGATGGCCGGGCTTCCGTATACAGAACAGGAGGAGACTCACAACCAAGTGGTCGCGGTGGTCTTTTCCGACGACGTGCGGACGGAGTCCGGTCGTGCGTTCAGCCGGGAATTTCTAGCGCGGACTCCTGGCGCTCACCTGATCTACATAGACCCGCGCGTGGCGGCTGGAATGAGCAACGAGGTGCTGAAGGCAGTGAACGAGGCGCAAACAGTGGTTGCTGCGGTATATGTTGTCCCGAACGCGGGGAAGATCGGAAACACCGTTGCCATGGCGGACGCCACTGGAGCCCTGCTGCAGCAGATACTGGATCACAACGCGGACCGAACTGCGGTCGTAGCCATGGGGAATCCGTACCTTGCGGCCGACTTTCCTAAAATCGAGAATTACCTGTGTACGTTCTCCAACGCAAGCGTTTCGGAAATAGCTGCGGTCAAGGCCTTGTTCGGGGAAGTTGCGATTCGGGGGCATCTTCCCGTCAGCATCCCCGATGTGGCCGCGCGGGGCGCCGGTCTTGAGCGTCCGGTAAAGGTCGCCAGTGGAGGAACTCAACATGCGCAGAAATAAACTGGCTTCGGGCATGATCGTCGCAAGCAGTTTTGCCGCACTTCTGATATTGCCGGCGTGCAGCGTGAATGTGCAGAAAGAGGCGAACGGGCGAGATAAGCAAGTGGACATCAAAACGCTGCTCGGCGGCGTCCACGTCAGCCAACAGGCAGACGTCTCCGACATCGGACTGGCGCTTTATCCGGGTGCTCACCTGAAGGAAAAAGATATCAACGGCGGCGATAAGAGCGCCAATGTGAATATCTCCGGCTTCGGATACGGGATAAAAGTTGTTGCATTGGAGTATGAGTCTGCCGATGCGCCGGCTGAAGTGCTGTCTTTCTACAGAGAACAGTTGAGAAAATATGGGAAGGTTTTGGAATGCCGCACTTCCAGCCTGCATCTGGATATGAAAATGGGATCGCAGGGCTCCAAGAGTGCTTCGAACGAGTTGACCTGCGACGGCGGAGGCGGCAACGACGTTGAACTCAAAGTTGGCAGGAAAGACGATCAGCACATCGTTGCCGTAGAGCGGGAAGGCAAGGGATCAAGTTTTTCGCTGGTTTACGTGCGCACCCACGGCAAGGATGCGGAAATCTAGAGCGGTGTCTCAGTTGGAGAAGGAAAAGCTTATGCTTCGATTCATTCTGCTTCGTGCGATGCTCTTAGCCGCAGTTGGAATCGCGGTGGTACTGGCCAGCTTCGCAGCTGAACCTCAGAAACCTGACGGCGATCAGGATAAGCATATTGATATCCAAAGCAATGCCGGCGACCTGCATGTGGGCACCGATGCGGATGCCGAAAAGGCGGGATTGCCACTTTACCCGGGGGCACGCCGGCGACACGACGAGAAGAACGACGCCTCGGCCAATCTCAGCCTGTTTACCGAGGCTTTTGGCGTGAAGTTGGTGGCAGCGAAATACGATTCTGACGACGCGCCGTTCAAAATCATCGAATTCTATCGCGACAAATTAAAGAAGTACGGCAAGGTAGTCGAGTGCCACACTCGCGAACATGGCAGCAGCCAGGCTGACTTTAGTGACGACGATGCTCCCAATCAATCCGCCAAAGGACTGAAATGTGAAGGGGACAATACGGGCCCGGTGACGGAGCTAAAAGTTGGCACGGAAAATAACCAGCACGCGGTCGCTATTGAGCCGAACAAAAGCGGAACTGGGTCGAGCTTTTCTCTGGTGTATGTTCATGTACGCGGGAAGCAAGGCGACATCTGACCAGGCGATCGGCCCCAACAGTTTGATCTACTGCGGCGCTTTGGCGAACCATTCCTCGAACCACTCGAGAGAACGCAAGGCATAGTCGCGCGCGTCGGCAGGCTTGATGAACATGTGCCCCTCGTTCGGATAGACCACCAGTTTTGTCGGGACGTGCAGGGTGGAGAGAGCATGCCACCATTCGACCGATTGTTCCATCGGAACCTCGCCGTCGCGGTCACCTACCAGAATCAGCGTCGGCGTTCGTACAGCTCTGATGAAGTGCATCGGATCGCTCTTGGCGTACACGGCAGGATCGTCATAGACCGAAGCACCGAAAAACGGAATCATCCATTCGTCGATATCGTTCACGCCATAGTAGCTCAGCCAGTCGGAAATACCCGCGCCCGCAACCGCCGCCGCGAAGCGATGCGTCTGGGTCTCAGCCCACATCGTCATATAGCCGCCGTAGCTGTGTCCGCGAATACCGATGCGTTTGGCATCGATGGGGTATTCCTTCGAGATGGAATCCACGCCCGCCATGATGTCCTGGAAATCGCCGCCGCCGAAATCTTTGACGTTGCCTTGCGTGAACGATTCTCCCTGACCGTAGCTTCCACGCGGATTTGGGCACAGAGCGAAATAACCCATCGCCGACTGCGGACCCATTTCACTTTCGTCCCAGGAGGAGGTGCACGCCCAAGATGGTCCGCCGTGAACGTTGACCACCAGCGAATAAGTCTTGCCGGAGGCATAGTCCTTGGGTAACAGTAGCCAGCCCTGTACGCGCGTGCTGCCGTTCATCCAGTGCACGTTGCGCATCTCGCCCCAGGCTGGCTTGACTCCGGCGTTGAGCCTGGTTAGCTGCTTCCATTTGCCGATTGGGCCGGCCCAGACTTCCGGCGGAGAACTTGCCGATTGGCGCGCAATTGCCGTGACCGATCCATCGCGGGAAAAGGAACCGCCCGGAACCCAGGCATCGGTGGTCGCAGCGGCCAGTTCTTCGCCGCTCCAGAGTGTCTGCGCGGCAGCTGTACTAGCCCCCACGGTGGCGAAGCTGGAGTTTCCATCGGCGTTCTGGGCGAAGACGATGACATCGGGAGACTTCCATGCCAGCGCCGACGGAGACGTTTTGCTATTGGGGGTGAGATTTCGGGCAGTCCCTCCGTCGGCCGGGACGACATGGATTTCGCCGCCGGTAAGGCCGGCATCGCTCATCAATCCTTCGATGAATGCTACGTTCTTTCCGTCCGGAGAGACGTGGGGCTCCGCGAGTTCCAGCTTCGGTTTGTAAATCTCGTGCATCTGGCCGCTTTGCGCATTCACCAGATAGAGGCCAGCGATCCACCAGTTCGCGTCGCCGGAACCAGGTGCTGCGGTTGCCGCCCAGGCTTTTCCGTCGGGAGTCCAGTCGTATTCGTAGACATACATGTCCCCAGGAGTCACCTGAGTGAGATGGCCCGTGCTCAAGTCGATAGTTGCAATGCGCTCTTCAAAAATCTCTTGATCGATCACCCCGGCTATCGGTGTCATCGGTTGTAGCGGTCCTGCGACGCGAGGCATGCCCTCGATGAATAGGATGGCAAGCTTCGATCCCTCGGGAGAGAAGCGGGGAGTCTGCACATAGCCCTGCAGTTCCGCATGCTTGACCGGGGCCGGGCCGTCGACTGACGCAGTCCAGACCTGGGCAGCGGGTGCATCGCCGGGCAGATCGGCGATGAAGGCGATGCGTTTACTGTCGGCGGACCAGGTCACTGCGCGAAAGGGATTGCTGCTGCCGTTCACGGCGATCGCACGAGGGGAACCACCGCTGGAAGAAATGACTGCGATTTGCCCGTCGACGATGTAAGCGACCCGACTGCCGTCGGGAGATACTGCAATCTCGGTGATGCGCCTGGCGTGCGGCATCGAATCCAGTACGGATGCAGCGCGAGAAGAGAGGGCGGGCGGGTCTTGCGCGGAAAGGAAAGCGGAAACAAGCATGCATGCGGAGAAGAAAAACATCAGGCGAGAGCATGAGTTGATTCGTGCAGTCATGGCGCATGAGTATAACTGCTTCTCCGAGGGTATGCATCTAGACCGGCACCCGGGCGACATATAATCGAGCACCATGGAAAGTTCCAATTACTCTGCCATGCTCGAGGTGGCGATTGCGGAAGCCCGCAAGGGGCTGGCTGAGGGCGGCATTCCGATTGGCGCCGCGATTTTTGATGAGAGCGGCAAACTGGTTGGCGCCGGCCACAACAGGCGCGTGCAGAATGGCGACCCTTCGTTGCATGGCGAAACCGATGCCTTCCGTAACGCTGGACGCCAGCGCAGCTACCGCGAGCTCATCATGGTCACAACACTCGCTCCCTGCTGGTATTGCAGCGGACTGGTGCGGCAGTTTGGCTTCAGCACCCTGGTTGTCGGGGAGAGCCGCAACTTTCAAGGCGGCGTAGAGTGGCTGCGTTCTCTGGGCGTAAAGGTCATCGACCTCGATTCGGAAGAGTGTGCTTCGATGTTGGGTGAGTATGTTCGCCAGAACCCTGAGATTTGGAACGAGGACATTGGGCAGGAGTAATCACGGACTCTTTTCGCACGAGTCCCTGGGATTGGCCCGAGTCTGGAAACGTTCTTCTATTTGCACCCCGCTGCAGCGAGGATTAGAAGCTGAGGCTCAAAGACATCTGAATCTGCCGTGGGCTTCCGATGGTTTTATTCGTTACACCCAGACCGCTGCCCGTCGTGGGGCAGACGTATAAAGATCCGGTGAAGTTTGTGTTGCAGGGAGTCAAGGTCGCTGGCGTACCGACGACGGGAAAGCCGTTGAAGTTGATGTTCTGACTCACGTCGTCGATCGGGATATCGAAGCTCGCGGTGTTCGTCAGGTTGAAGACGTCGAAGGTGTACTTCACGGAGGTATGCTCGGTGATCTGCGTCATTTTAACCAGCGAAATGTCCGCGCGCCTCTGCCAGGACTGGCGGAAAATATTGCGTTGGCCTCGTACGATGAAATTCGTTTCGTACGGGTCGTTGGAGGGAATCGCGCCGTTCAAGGCGCCTGCAGCAAGCAAAGGAATGCCAAAACACTGGGCGTTAAGCGCGGGTTGAGCACCCGCACCGGAGGCTCCAGTGAGCGCCTGTTTGGCGGTGCAACCGGAGAGCGGAACGATGGGATTCGTGATGCCGTCGTTGGTGCCGTAGAATATGCTGCCCACCGCGCCCGAATAATCGACAACGCTATACGGCTGGCCACTCTGGATAACGGTCAAACCGGAGAGGGCCCAACCGTCGGCGATCCTGCCCTTGAACGAGGATTCCGAAAAAAACTTGGGCAACTGGTACGTATAGGTAAAATTCAGCACGTGTTTGCGGTCGAAGTCAGACAAGCCGTAGCCGGAGCGCAAATCCAGGGGATTGTTGCCGTTGTAAAAAAGCCCCATCGCGCTTTGCTCGTCCGTTGCATGAGAGAAGGTGTACGAGGCGCCGACCTGCAAGCCATGACTCATACGCTTTTCGATGTGCGCCTGAAGCGCGTTGTAAGCCGAGATGCCGGCCGCGGTGTAGGACTCCGACTCGGAGGAATAACCGATGTAGGGAACGCGGAGATCGACATTTCCACCTTCGAAAGTTTCCTGGTAGGGCTGCGCCGGTTGCCCGTTGGCGCTGGGCAAATTGATCGGCAAGCAACTTCCAAAAACACTCGGATTACAGGTGGCGGGGCCCGTCACTGAGTAGCCGTAAGTGTAATCCTGCTCAAACGGTGTGCCCGGCCGAATGGGATTGCTGGGAGACGCGATCAGGGCCTGGTTAAAGGGTAGAGGAACGATTTCATGGCGGCCGAGATTGCCGACATAGCCGATGTCGATCGCGAGGTCGTTACGAGGCTGCCACTGAATGTCGAGCGTCTGGTTGAGCGTGTAAGGAAGCTTATTGGCACGGTTGTAATCGGCGAAAGAAAATAGCGGTATCCCGGTTGAGATCGCCGACGCATTGGGTAGCACCAGATCCGCGGGATTGCCCGAGGGACCGGGACCGAGCGATGTGCCCCAAGGATTTTCAAAAGTGCTGCAGAACGTGTACGCATAAGGGCTGCAAGACTGCTGATTCACCCACGGCGGAGTCTGATTTACGCCGAACGGACCGCCCGCGATTACGCCGGAGGCAAACCCCGGAGACAAATAGGTGAAGAGTTCGCCGCGATCGTAGTACATGCCCCAGCCAGCGCGAACCACAACCTTGTCGTTAAACATCCGCGGGCTCCAGGCCAAGCCGACGCGCGGTGCGAGTCCCCACTCTCGTCCCGTTAGGGTCGAGTCGCTGACGCCCTTGCTTGGAAAGAGCGGGTTGTTCCCGGCGACGATGAAGCCGTTCGAAGCGATCGTGTCCGTTGTCGCGTTGTAGCTGTAGCCCGCCGGATCGAAATTGAAGAGGCGTCCGTTCTTTTCCGTCAGACCTCCGTGATAGTCGAAGCGAAGGCCGGCGCTTATGCTGAGGTTGGGACGGAATTGAAACTTGTCCTGAAGATACCATCCGTTTTCCTTAGAGCGGTAATAGCGGTTGGCATCGCCTTGCAAAAAAGTCGTGGTGATAAATCCGTTGGCCTGATAGGTGATGGGTGAGCCCGTGAGGAAGTCGGCGAAATTGGAGAAGCCGATCATGCCTGTGTTCGTCCTTTCATCACGCGCATTGAGCTGGGTATAGGAAAAGCTGCCGCCGAAAGTGAAGGTGTGTTTGCCAAGGTTCCAAATGGCATTGGCGGAGGGCATCCAGCGGTTCTGAAAGATGCCGGTGAAGGCGCCCTGCGAGGCCGCGGTTGAACCAATGTTCAGGCCGGCGTTGAAAGGCGGACCGCAGGCCGCTGGGTCCTGAGTCGATGTGCAATTCCCCGTATTTGCTGAAGAATTGTTCCCGAGATCGTCGACGATTGTGATACCTGGAAAAACGTTAGAAGCAAAAGCATTGATGCCTATGGATGCAGGCGAGAAGGGTTGGGCAATCGTGCTGTAGACTTTTTCGCGAATGAAGCCGAACACCTCCGTCAGACTGAAGTTCGGTCTGATCGATTGCGTGTTCGTGATAGAAGCGACCTGGCTTCCAGCGTCTAAGTGTTGGGGAAAGCCTTGGACCGAAGAGAAACCGAAAGGCGCCGTGGTCGGATCATGTTGGTAGTAATACTTCAGCGACAGAGTATCTTTCGAGGTAGGCAGGTAATCGAGATCGGACACGGCCTGATCGGAAATGAAGTAGGCCGGCTGCGTAATGAAAACGTTCTCCGGGAAGTTCACCGTCGGAGTGGAGTTAGGATTCGCCGATGGAAACAGGTACTGGCCGTTGGGCAACTTGGCGGTCAACAAGGTATAGGCTACTGGATCGATGTTGAATGGTCCGGTCCCACCCGCCGGATTCGTTCCCACCGCGGGATTCACCGTGACACCCCAGCCATCATTATTGGCGACCGTGGCCAATGCTGCCGGACTGCGGTCGTCGGTAAGCCCGAAAGGCGCTGCCGTGCGTGAAGTCCCAATCTCCAAATCGGAAGCGTGAATGTGCTGATAGCTGACGAAACCGAAGAGCCTGTCTTTGATGAGAGGGCCGCCAATGGTTCCACCGGCCGTGTAGCGGTGCAGCTGGGGCACTTTTTCGTTAGCGGGAATGTTAGGGTCCTGATTGTAGAAATACGGAGCGGCATTCAGCCAATCCGTGCCGCGGTGGAGGTAAGCCGTGCCATGGACGCCGTTGGTCCCAGAAGCGGTGCTCATGTCGATGTGGGCGCCGCTGGTAGATCCCTGTTGTGCGTCGTACATCGAAGTATTTACCCGAAATTCCTGGACGGTTTCCGGGGCTGGGGTTGGCAAAGCCTGACCGATGGCCAGGTAGGGAGATGCCGTACTCTGAATGATTTCCGCGGTGGTGCTGGAGGCGCCGGCAACGCCCGTGTTGTTCACGATGCGTGCCGATGCGACTTGGCTCGTGCTTTTGCCGTTGAACAGATTGCTGGCATCGACTCCGTTGAGAAGAAACGTGTTGCTGGTGTCGCGCTGCCCGTTGGCCCAAATCGGCTGATTCCCCAAGCCGGCGTTGGCCCCGGTGCCATTTGGTAGTTCTGCATTCACACCCGGCGAGAGAATTGCCAGGCCCGTGAAGCTGCCTGTCGGAAGAGGGACGGAGTCGATCTGGTTTTTCTCCAGAATGTAGCCATTGGTGGTATCGACCGCGTTCATCACTGGGTCCGCCTGAACCTCGACCACGGTCCCCACTTGGCCGACCGGCAAAATCGAATTCACGGTCGCGGTGCGATCCGCCTGAACCGTGATTGACGGTACCCTTTGTGTTTGGAAGCCCGCATGCGTGTACGTAACGCTGTAGGTGCCGATGGGCAGGTTTACGAAGTCGTAACTGCCATTCGCATTCGTCTTCTGGGTGCGCGTGAGTTTTGTCTGGTCCTGAACGATCGTGACCACGGTGTCCGGCAGGACGCTTCCTGTTTTGTCGGTGACGGTGCCCGTGATGCCACCGAGTGTTTGCTGAGCCTCAGCGTAGGGTGGGAAGACAAACGGTGTACACAGGGATAGAGCGACCAGGAAAGCGACCGTTCCGATTCGGTTGAGCATCAATGACCTCGTGCGAATGAGTACACGCGTGCAGGACCGTCAACTTGCCGCCAAACGCCCCAAATGTAGCGCTAACGATGGTCGTAGCTGAGATGGTGTATTCTGCCGTCCGCAAAATTAAGGGATGACTTTACACGAGAGGCGAACGGAACGAAAGCGTTCCTTCCAGTGAAAATTCCTTTGCCGCAGATTCGATATTTTTATGCGGCGGCGTTCTTATGTCGCAGGCTGCGATCGCCCTAGCCCTCGGCCAGCGCCTCGCCTTTATGGCGTCCACGAAAAGCAAACCATAGCAGTCCCGCCGTCAAGTAAGCCAGATATACGTAAGGCAGTTTGCCATACGGTCCTTCGGGCACGGGATAGAAATTTCCAACCAACGCGAGCAGCATGGCGATGCCTGCGAGCCAGGGAACGAGTTGCGCTCCGGCACGAAAGACACCGTGTTCGCGTAAGTAGCGCGGCAAGGCTACGCAAACCAAGGCATAAGCCACGATAAAGCCATAGGTCGCGAGCGAACCCAACCAGCCGTAGACATCCAGACCGCTGGCTCCTCGGGCTGCCAATGCTGCCACGGGAAGCAACGCCGCAACGCCGGTGACCACGACCGCGCGGCTTGGCGTTCGATTGCGAACATGGGTATTGCCGAAACTACCATGGGCAAGGCCGTTTTGTGCCATCAGCATGAGTACGCGAGCCGCCGCCGTAATGCACGCCAGAGTTCCAGCGAAGAGGCTTACGAGCGCGCCGATATCGATCAACAGTCCCAACACCGGGACCCCGCCCACTCGGGCGAGTAAATACATGGGAGCCTGGCTCGTGCCTAGGTCCTGCCCCACGGTGTGAAACCCCAACACTTCCGCGTAGGCGCAGATGGTGAAGAAGGCTCCGGCGAGAATAGCGCTTTGGATGACTGCGCGGGGAATCGTTTTCAGCGGATTGCGCGCTTCGGAACCGAGCGTGGTTGCGCTCTCGAAGCCGACAAAGCTGAATAGCGCCAACACCAGCCCCAAGCGGAGTCCGCTGCCGGTCATGCCGCGGAGATGTAGTTGGGCTGCGTCCAGATGCCAGCCCTGGCGCACCAGCAGAAGCGCAACCACGATCACGATCACGGTGACCGACGCAGCCTCGATCCATAGCATAAGGCGCGCGGAAATCTTTACGTCACGATAAGCAATCCAAATGGAAACGCCAGTGACAAGCGTGGCAAGCGATACCGCAGAGTAGACATGGCCGGTGGCATGGCGCAGCAGCAGATTCGCGTAGTGGTAGAAGCCGCCGATAACGCTGGATCCCGTCGCCACATAGGCGAGCAACAGACTCCACGCAACCGTCGCACCAAGCCACGGGGGAAGCGTCATCGAAGCATAGGCGTAGAGTGATCCGGGGGATGAGGAATGGCGAGCGTAGCGGCTGATGCACAACGCGACGAGCAAGACCGCCGCGGTGGCCAGCACATAGGCGAGCCAGGTGCCATTGCCGGCAAGGGCGCAAACCAGCGGGATGGTTGCCGCCGGCGTTGTGGTGGGAGCCATGGTGGAGACAGACTGCGCCAACGTTTCCATCGGAGAAAGGATCTCGCGACGTAACCCGTAGTCTGTGTTCTCAGAATGCTCGCTCACGGTTCGCTCCATGTGGGGTCGATCTTTGTTGGATCGATGTTTTCGCAAATCAGACTGGCGTCGGATTGTACAACAGGAACCGGCAGACGATGGAGAGATGATCGGGTGGTGTATCATCTTGCAAAGTTTTCTCCCGGTCGATGGACTTGGCTTCGCTGGAGAGAACCGCATCCCATGAAACTTGATCGCCAGGTATTGCAGAGCCTTCCCAAGGTCCTTTTGCACGAGCACCTGGACGGCGTGCTGCGGCCGCAGACTGTAATCGACTTGGCACGCGATACGGGATACAAGAATCTTCCAACCGATGATGCTCAGGCACTCTCGGAATGGTTTTTCCGGGGAGCCAATCAAGGAAGCCTCGCGAAATACTTGGAAGGCTTTGCACACACCATCGCCGTGATGCAGAGGGAAGAAGCGCTGCAGCGCGTCGCTTATGAGCAAGCTGAAGATCTGAGCCGCGACGGAATTGTTTATTTCGAGACTCGCTTCGCGCCGGTCTTTCATACGCAAAAGGGATTGACTCATCAGCAGATTGTTTCAGCCGTGCTGAAAGGATTGGAACGAGGACGAAAAGATTTCGGCATTTCTTCAGGCTTGATCATTTGCGCGATGCGCAACATGAATACTTCTCTCGAAATGGCGGAACTCGCGGTCGATTTTCGTGCGCGCGGGGTGGTCGGCTTCGATCTGGCGGGTGAAGAGGGTGGCTATCCTCCCAAGAAGCACGTTGATGCCTTTCATTACATTCAACGCGAGAACTTCAACATCACGATTCACGCCGGCGAAGGCTACGGAAAGGAGTCAATCTGGCAGGCGATTCAGTATTGCGGGGCGCACCGCATCGGGCACGGCACGCGGCTGATCGACGATATTGCAGTCGTCGACGGCAAGGCGGTGAAGTTGGGCGATCTGGCTCAGTACGTTCTCGACAAGCGTATCCCTTTGGAAATCTGCTTATTGAGCAACGTTCACACTGGCGCCACGCCAAGTTTGGCGGAACATCCCTTCAAAATTCTTTATCAGGAAAAATTCCGCGTCACCCTGAACACGGACAACCGGTTGATGAGCCATACGACCATGACCAAGGAATTCGAAGCCGCTGCTGAGACATTTGGCTTGTCGCTGACGGATTTTGAAAAGATCACGATCAATGCGATGAAGAGTTCCTTCTTGCCGTACAAGGAGCGCATTGAGTTCATCTATTCGGCGATCAAGCCCGGTTATGCCAGGATCCGTAAATCGACGGAAGAGGAGACGACGATCTGAATCTCCACCGGAACCCGGAGACTTCATGTGCAGTTTCGCCAGAAGTTTAATTGCCCTCGCACTGTCCGCCCTCTGTTCTTGCTGCCTTGCTGCCCAGGCCGATTCGTCGAACGCCCCGATCCACGTCAAGGTCGTTGTGGTCACAATGTTCGAGCGCGGCGAAGATACCGGCGATACTCCCGGGGAATTTCAGCTTTGGGTGGAGCGTGAGCATCTTGACCAGATTCTTCCCCTGCCTTCGGGCTATCACCACGTGCGCTTGAACAGGGACGGAGTTCTCGGTATGGTGACCGGAGTCGGAACCGCCAAGGCTGCGGCCTCAGTAATGGCGCTGGGTCTCGATTCACGTTTCGATCTCTCGAAAGCGTATTGGATTGTTGCCGGCATTGGTGGTGGAGACCCAGCGGACGTGTCGGTCGGATCCGCGGTTTGGGCCGATCACGTGGTGGATGGCGATCTTGCGTTTGAGATCGACGCGCGTCAGATTCCCGAAAGCTGGCCGACCGGGTACTTGCCACTGCGCAAGGGAAAACCCTACGAGCAGCCGGCCGACGACTTGTACGGCGAAATGTACACGCTGAACTCGGAACTGGTGGGTTGGGCATTTGGACTCACAAAAGAATTGCCGCTGGCCGACTCCGACTCGCTACGCAAGTCGCGCGCGCGGTTTGCAGGTTTTCCGAATGCACTGAAGCCGCCGTTCGTAGCCAGAGGCGACACGCTTTCAGCAAGCACGTTCTGGCACGGATCCAAGATGGACGAGTGGGCCAACGCCTGGACTCGCTACTACACAAACGGCAAAGGCAATTACATGGTCGCCGCCATGGAAGATTCGGGCACGCTGCAGGCGCTCACATTCCTGAGTCAGGCTGGGCGTGTTGATTTGCGGCGCGTGCTCGTTCTGCGCACGGTGAGCAACTACGATCGCGAAGCGCCCGGCGTATCTGTGGCGGAGAGCTTGCAGGAAATGGTTTCCGGCAACTACTCGGCATATATGCCGGCCCTGGAGGCGGCTCAGATCGTTGGTGACAAAGTGGTCCGGGACCTGGTGGAGCATTGGGCTGATCGAGAGCCCACCATTCCTCATGCGCCGCAGTCAAAGCTGGTGGGCGAAACCTCACACCGCCAAAGTCGCGAGAGTTTCGGCGAGGACTAGCGTTCCTCGAGCGATATCTCCCGGAGATGCGTGCTCGTCGGGACGGTGGCTGTATCCGTTGCGGCAGGGTATGAACAACATCGCCACCGGAGCGATGCGCGCCATGAAAAGCGAGTCGTGATAGGCGCGGCTGACCATGGGAATAAATCTCAGATCGTGCTTTCGACAGGATTGAGAAAGCGCTTCGACGATTGCGGGAGCGCAATCCGCGGGTGCGTCGGCATTCAGCAACTCGGCGTGAATCGATACTTGCCTTTTGGCTGAAATCGAACGGGACGTGGCTTCAACTATTTGCATCACTTTGTCGCGCCGTGGGAGATCTGTGTCGCGAACATCCGCACTAATGCTCACCTTGCTCGGAATACTATTTACCGCGCCGGGAAACACCTCGCAGATCCCGACAGTTGCCACCGTATCAATGGCTCCGCTAGTGCACGCTGCGCTCTCAATCGCCAGAATTAATTCGGCGGCCGCGCAAAGAGCATCACGGCGGTCGGGCATCAACACCCCCCCGGCGTGTCCACCGGAACCCTCGATCAATACCCGAAGACTTGCCGGTGCGGCGATTGTCGTGACCACGCCCAGCGGAATTTGCTGCCGCTGCAACAGCGGTCCTTGCTCGATATGCAATTCGATGAACGCTTTGTAGTAGCCGCCTGGGAGCTTCACTTGTTCGAGTCTGCCAGCAAACCCCGCTCCCTGGCGAACCTCGTCGAGTGTAGACCCGTTGTTGTCCGTCAGCCTGCTGGCCGCATCCGCGGCCAGAGTGCCGGAGAGGAGCCTGCTTCCCAGACACCCGATGCCAAACCGCGTCGGTTCTTCGGATGTAAAGATAAGAAGCTCAATCGAGTGCCGGGGACGAAACCCGCTTTTCTGCAAGGCTCGTATCGCTTCCAAACCACCCAGCACACCCACAACGCCATCGTATTTCCCGGCGTTCGGAATAGCGTCGATGTGCGAGCCGGTACCCACGGCTGGCGCGTCCGGTTCAGAACCATTCCAACGTGCGAAGGCATTTCCGACGGCATCCTCGCGCACCGTGAGTCCGGCTTCTCGGCAACACGCTTTCATCCACGCGCGAGCCCTAAGATCGGAGGGGCTGAAAACAACCCGAGTGACGACGGGAGGCTCGGCTTCGGAAATGGAGCCCAGTGCTGCGATCTCGGAAAGCAGCCGATCTCGGTCGATGGTAAGGGTCATCGTGGTGCCAAAGGATGCCGGTTCCAATTTTTGTAGATGAGATATTTTGCAGCTACCTTGCCGATCGCTCCGAACCATTGCGGACACCACGGCCCCATCCAGATGAAGTCCCCGGCTGTAACCGGATACCACGAGTCGCCGAGGCGGTAAATACCTCCGCCTTCGAGCATGATGAGCCCGTGCTCCATCACGTGCATTTCCACCATGCTCAGAGCGGCTCCTGGCTGGTAGACCATGGTATTGACGGCGAAATCGAAACTCATTTCATCGGGAAGCAGACATTTGACCTGCAAGCTGGGATCGTCGCCGAGAGGGTGAGAGGAGAGTGCGTCTTCGTTGGAAATAATCAACCCGGGAGCTTTCACCGAATCGAGTGGCTGGTAGGCCTTCTCGATGACAGCCACCCGGCTCACTTTCCTAGCCGTTACTCGATGCTGCAATCCTTCGGGGAGATAGGCATAGCCCCGCGCGCCGAGTTGCTTCGACTTACCTTTGACTTCCAAGGTCACTCTGCCCTCGATCACAAAAATGAAACGCTGCGCCGCTGTTCCGCCCAGCTCTCCTCCCGCTTCGAACTCAGCGGTGTACTCGGTGAACTGGGCACCCAATGCGGGGCCGATGTGCACGATGGCAGAGCATGCCTTCATTCCCGGCAGGATTGTGCGCACCAAAGTGTCTGGGGTCAGCAATAGGTGAGTTGGTTGTTGAGAACTTCTTGTGCCGCCAAGATTATGCACGGTTCATCCTCTTGTGAAATTCGGGCGAAGCGGCGAACTGATCGAGAAGGCGCAAGCCGCACGCAATCGCCTTTTCGACGTCCTCGCGAGCAACCGTTTCTGCAGGGTCATGGCTGACGCCGCCCGGAGTGCGCAAAAAAATCATTGCGGCGGGAACCCTTTCGGCGAGAATCATGGCGTCGTGACCTGCGCCGCTCACCATGCGGTGCGGCTTGCACCCAGTCCTGAGGATGGCCTTTTCTATCTCACCAATGAAGAACGGATCCATCGCAACCGCCGCCTGACTCAGCAGGGTATTCTCGCGTACGGATAATCCGCGGCGGGCGGCAATTTCGTGAGCGCTGCGGATGAGACCTTCAACGCTCCGCATGCGGGTCTGGTCGGAACTGTGACGAACATCGAGGGTGAGTCGCGCCTCGGCGGCGATCACGTTCGTCGCTCCGGGTCGAGCTTCGATCTTGCCAACGGTGGCGACCAAACCAGGCACTTCCTGAGCGATCCGCTCCACTGTTGCGATCCACTCTGCGGCGCACGTGACGGCATCGCGGCGAAGATGCATCGGCGTCGTACCCGCATGGTTGGCACGGCCGCAAAACGTGAACTCAAGGCGGCTCTGGCCGGCGATCGCCTCAACCGCGGCGACTGGCTGATCGAGGCTCTCCAGTACCGGACCTTGTTCGATGTGAAACTCCAGGTAACCCAGCGTATCGCTCCCCAACTTGGCTTGAGGAATCTCCTCGGGATTCAATCCAAAATTCTCGATCGCCTTCCGTACGGATATCCCTTGCGCATCCTGAACATTCAAGAGTTCCTCGTCAAGTCTACCCACCAACGCGCGACTACCAATGAACGGAATGCCGAAACGTACTCCTTCCTCCTCGGAAAATCCAACTACCTCGATGCTGAAGGGAAGCTTTCGTCCCGGCAACTCTTCCAGCAACGCAACCGCAAGCACGACGCCGAGGACGCCGTCATAAGCACCGGCGTTGGGAACCGAATCAAGGTGCGATCCGACCAGGAGACGCGGAGCGTTTGGCGGGGCGGCTGGATAGACTCCTCGCAAATTTCCGGCGGCATCGATTCTTACGTTAGCTCCGAGCAGCTTCATCCATCGTGCAATCTCCTGGTAGCAATCTCGCATTGGTGGTGAAAGGAAGGTCCGGCGGATGCTGCCAGCGTCTTCGGTGAAAGAAGCCAGTTGCAGGCATCTTTCGATGACTTGGTGGGCGCGAGTTGTGCTCACAGTTGTTGGCACTCGATTCGTGACGATAAAACGCGGATCTTGTGTTCCTAAGCTTCGCGGATCATTTTAGCGGCCACCCAGCCGAGAACAACCAGAACGGTGAGGATCTCCCAACCGTAAGTGTTCCCGTAGGTGGCAACGGGAAAGTGATTGCTGATCATGATAAAGACCACGGGAACCGCCAAAAACGTGTTGTGTTTGGAACGCAGCTTGGCTTGCGCGCTAAGCGACGCATCGAAAGCTTCCCCGGCGGCCGCGGCCGCAATCATTTTGCGCTGGGAGGGGAGAATTCGGAACCAAACATTGGCAATCATAATCGTCCCGAACACCGCTCCAACATGGATGTAGGCCGCGCGCGCACTGAACAGGTGCATCAATCCCCAGGTGAGCAGGGCGATCGTCAACAGGGAGAATACCGCAAAGAGTGTCGTCGAGCTGCCCAGAAACGACCGCGCCGCTAGATCGTAGACGAGCCAACCTCCAGCCAGTACAGCCAGTCCGATGCCTATGCCGCGTGGTTGAGAGAGGTCGGCAACGTCGGGGTCAATGAGTCCGCTGCTGGAATAGTAGACGAGAATGAGCAACAACATGCCGCTCACCCACGTCATTAACGCTTCCCAGCGAAACCATTGAACTTGTTCCGGTCTTACCTTAAGGGATCTTTGTCGGTCGACGGTGTAGAAGCCGCCGCTGTGGACCATCCATATCGACGGGCTCGCGCCATCGGCGGCGGCGTTCTTCGCGAGCTTCGTGAATTGGGCGTCGAGCCACGTGAAATAGTAAGTTTGGCCGACCCACATGATGGCGGCAAAAACATGGAACCAGCGCACCAGCAGGTTCAGCCATTCCCGGATTGACGAAGTCACTTGACGAGCTCCATCGAGAGAAACACTTGTGGTTCAGCTTCCCCGGTACGTCGTATATCCGTTCGGACTCAGGAGCAACGGGATGTGAAAATGCGATTCACCCGCTCGCGCGTGAAACGTAACTGCAACCACCGGATACAGCGCGTCGATGCTTTGCGCTGCGTGGTAAGTCGCGACGTCAAAAATCAGACGATAAACTCCCCCGCCGAGATCCTCGCCTTCCGGCAGCAACTGAGAGCAGCGGCCATCCTGATCGGTTCGCGCCGAGGTCAACAATCGCCAATCTCCGGACGTGATCTGTTTTTGCAGTTGCACGGGCACGTCCCGGGCAGGCTGGCCCCGAGCTATATCCAAGATATGAGTTGAAATGCGTTTCATCCTTGAAGCCATTTCCTTAGACGGATTTCTGTAATTTGTCGCTGCTGCTCCGCTGCTTCGTGAAGTTCAGTCTCGGCGTCGTTATAGAGGCGTCGGCGGACGATCTCCAGAATTTCCGAGGCAGACTTCCCCGTAGCGCATACGATGAAGATCCGATTGAAACGGCGCTCGTATTCTCGATTCGCGTCGGCCAGAGCGAACTTCACCGCGACCTCCGCGTCTTCTACGTTCCGCTGCTCCTGCGCCGACCATTCTACAGAGTGTAGTCGCTGAGGCCGGGTTGACGAAGAGTTAGCCGGTCGCGACTCTCCGATCCGCGGATGACTTTGAAACGCTTCGAGCCAGTCTGATCTCGTCAGACCGCGCCACGTTTCGTTTGCCGCAGCCAGCAACGCTGCTTCATCCGCAAGAGGTCGTCCGACCACCATCCCTTGAGCCCAGGTCTTGGAACCACAACAGGGCAGGATCATTTTCACGGCCTCATCAGGTGGAAGATGATTCCATCGCGCCAGAACATCTATCACTCCGCTACCTTCGGCGGACGCCGAACTCAAGCGATCCAGGAACTCAGCTACAAGATTGCCCGCCACCGTTGCCCGATACCTGGCAGTAGATCGAATATCATCGACGGGGCGGATCTCACGAGCCGCTGCCTTTTTCGCCAAGAGCAACAGATCGGAATCAATCGTCTTTCCCTTCACGGCTTGCTCGGTCTCTGTCAGACGGACTGGGACGGGCGCCACACTTCCCAAAGCGATGCGGACATCTTCTACCACGCCGCCTCGGAGGCGGCCTAGGGCGGCGATACATACCTTAGAAATCGCCTGCGCCTTCCGGGCGCCAACCTTGCGGGCATGGCCGAAATATCCGAAGAATCGTCGTGGCAGGCACACGACTTGGATCAACTCATCGGGCGCCAGCAGGGTCTTCTTGTAGCCGGTGTGAAAATGCGCGTAAGGCAGACGCCGCTCGCCTCGCACGCTTACCAAAATCAAGTCGGCGTCGTACACGAGAAGAGCGGGCAGCGAGTCCGCGGCCGGCGACGCGTTCACGATGTTGCCCCCAATCGTGGCTCGATTCTGATTCGCGATTCCACCCGTCCAGCGCGCCGCACTCGACAGGAGCGCAAACTCGCGTCCAACGCTCTCGTGCTTGCGGAGATCGGCATACGTGCAGCCGGCGCCGATCCGAATCTCATCAGAGGCGATTTCAATGCGCCGCAACTCGGGGAGATTCCAAATGCTGATCAGCTTGCGCGCCGGAAGTTTACCGGCGGCATATTGCACCATTACGTCCGTGCCCCCGGCGATGGGAAGCCACGCACCCGGTTCGTTTGCCAGCAGCGAAACCACAGCCTGCAAGTTGCCGGGCGCAACCATTTGATAGTCAGAGGGATTCGATCTCATGCGGTCGTCCTGCGGCGTGCCGCTTCCGCCACGGCTTCAATAATCTGGCTGTAGCCGGTACAGCGGCAGAGATTGCCGGAAAGGCCCTCGCGGATTTCCTCGATCGTTGGTTCGGGCTTCTGATTTAACAAATGGGCAGAGGCAAGAATCATTCCTGGCGTACAGATTCCACACTGTGCACCGCCGCACTCCAAAAACGTCTGCTGCAAGACGTGCAGCGACCCTTCCGCGGCAACTCCTTCGATCGTTACAATGTTCGAGCCTTGCGCCTGGAGAACCGGCACCAGACAGCTATTCACCAGCATACCGTCCATCAGAACCGCGCACGAACCGCACTCGCCTTCTCCGCAACCTTCCTTCGCGCCGGGCAATTGGAGTTGATGTCGCAACACGTCGAGCAGACGCTCCATCGGGTAGGCGCGCACCGTCCTCGTTTCACCGTTGACCGCGAATGAAATTTCAGATTTGGCGCTGCGCCCGGAGGAATAGGTCATCGGTTCCCGCCTGTGGAACTCGTGCTGCTTAGCTGTGACGAAGACGCGAGTGCCTCCATAATGTCCTCCGGAAGCAGAGGGACAGAATCAAAACGAAGTCCAAGCGCGTCTTCGACCGCATTCACGATTGCCGGAGCCGGGCCATCCATGGGGAGTTCGCCGATGCCTTTGGCGCCGTACGCGCCATAGACATTTCCCAACTCTTCGAAGAACACACGAATGGGCGGCAGATCGGCCGAGGTCGGCATAATGTAGTTCGTCATTTGACCGTTCTGCATGCGTCCGTTTTGCCAAACTACTTTTTCATACAGGCTGAATCCGATCGCTTGGGCAACGCCACCGATGATTTGTCCTGTTGCCAGAAGTGGATGCAGCACTCTGCCCACTTCCTGAAGCGCGACGAAGTCATCCACGGACACGCTGTAGGTCGTCAAATCGACTGTGACTTCTGCGATGTAGACCGCCCAGGCAAATGCCGCGTACGCTTCGCCACGATATTTCTGATCGTCCCAGAAAATATCCGCGGGCGCCTCGTAACGCGACCACGAGCGGAACTGGCCATGCTCAGAAACATATTGCCGGCATGCGGAGCGAAACTCCTCCGCCGTATAGATTGCGCCGAGCAGATTGGACGAAATGAGTGTCTGTCTGATTCCGAGGGCCGCGGATTGTACGAGCTTTCCAACCACCATGACCGTGCGCGATGCAACGGTTGGGCCGCTGTTCGGGACTTGCAGAGTATCGGGCTGGGCCATGCTGACGTTTTCGTAAGGCAGACTGAGCGCTTCGGCCGCAATCTGGCTGAGAACGGTTTTAGTCCCTTGCCCGAATTCGGTGCTGGAAACCAGCACGCGAACCCTGCCATCGGGACATCCTTCCACACCGACAACGGAACTGAGATAGCGCTCGCCTGATCCAGTGAATCCTGCACCATGCAGAAAAGCGGCAATGCCCATACCTTTCTTAATACTGCCGCGGTGATTCTCCTTTGCGAAGCGCTGTTGCTTGGTCTGATAGTCGGAAACCTCCAGTGCGCGGTCCAACAATCTCCCGAGATTGATTGGCTCGCGCACAACTTGCTCCGTGGTCGTGGTCTGCCCGGGCTGCAGAAAATTCCGTCGACGGATCTCGACGGAAGCAAGGCCTAGTGTCTGCGCGATGCGATCCATGTGCCGCTCCATCGCGAACAGGCTTTGCGGCGCGCCGAAACCACGAAAAGCGCCGTGGGGGGGCGCGTTGGTAGCGACTGCCTTGGCGTGGATGCGAACGTTCGGCCAGTAGTACGGTCCACCAGCATGAATTGCTCCACGGGACAAGACGACGGAGGACAGCGTTGCATATGCTCCGCCGTCGATGGTGAAGTCGATCTCTCCGCCCAGAATTTTCCCGTCCCGGCTGACTGCCGTTCGGTGGCGCGTGCGCGAGGGATGTCGCTTCGTGGTTGCGACCATATCTTCCATGCGGTCATAAATAATCTTCACTGGCCGTCCGGACTTGACGGCCAGCAGTGCGGCGTGACCGGCAATCATCGAGGGATATTCTTCCTTGCCGCCGAAAGCGCCTCCAGTCTCCATTTGCACGACGCGAACTTTCTCCGGTGGTAAGTCGCAAAGCGCCATTAATGCCTTGTGAATGTAGTAGGGACACTGCAGCGAGCCCCACACCGTGATTCCCTGGGCGGCGTCAAAGGCTGCGATCATGCCGTTATTCTCGATGTAAAGCTGTTCCTGGGCTCCGGTCGTGTACTCCCCGGCCACGATGTAATCGGCCTTTTCCCAAACGCCATCGACGTCGCCTTTTTCGATCAAATAGGTTTTGAAGACGTTGTCCTCGCCCCACACAATTTCAGCGCGGCGCTCGCTTTCTTCAATCGTGAAGATGGCCGGCAAAGGATCGCATTCGATCGATACCGCCTCCACTGCCTGGGGAAGAAGATGGCGGTCCGGATGCGCCAACAGCAGAATGGGTTCCTCGGGATGATTGACGAAGTCATTCGCCAGGCAGGGCTGATCGTCTCCGATCAACGCGATGCAATTTTTCCCAGGGATATCCTGCGCAGATACCACCACAAATTCATCCCAGGAAATTCCAGGACCGAATGCAATTTTTTTGATCCGGCCCCGCGGAATCCGGCTGCGAACCGTCGCCCCAAAGAGCATATTGGGCAGAACCATATCGTCGACGTACTGCGACCTTCCGGTTACTTTGTCAGGTCCCTCTTTGCGTGGGACCGAGTTGCCGACGATGCGATCGCTGTTCATATCTCGAAACTCTGCCGACGCTAGGCCCGTGGATGGGATAGTGTAAGCCAGACTGCGTCGGATAGGGAGCAGAACTGTTACAGATCAGAATCGAAACTTTGTGTCAGGAACATTCCTGCCCGCTAGGCTTGCCCGGGAACTCGCCATCAGAAAAAATAGGATTTCCTCGCAGATAAGTAGCCTTCACCATGCCGCGCAGCGGTTCTCCCAGATACGGCGAGACTGGATGGCGATAGTGCAGTTTGTCTTCCGCCACAACGAATTCGCGATCCGGATCGAATACAACGAAGTCCGCGTCGTAGCCCGGGGCAATTCGGCCTTTGCGCGAATCGCAACCAGCCAGCCGAACCGGCGCCGCTGCCATCCAGCTTGCGAGATCGAGCAATGTGAATCCACGCCTGCTGGCTTCCGTCCACATTAGAGGCAGCGCAACGGAAAGGCTCGCGATACCGCCCCAGGCGGTTCGGAAATTGCCTTCGGCGAGCCGCTTCATCGCGGGAGGACACGGAGAATGGTCGGTGACCACCATATCAATCGTCCCTTCGCGTAGGCCTTCCCACAATCTCTCGCGATTCTCTCGTTCGCGGATTGGCGGAGCACACTTTGTCAGCGTCGCGCCGTTTGCAATCGTTTCCGCGGAGAAATGCAGATAATGGGGGCAAGTTTCCACACTCACGGGAAGCCCATCCGAGCGTGCGGCGCGCAGCTCTTGCAGAGCTTGGCTGGTAGAGAGGTGGACGATGTGTAAACGGAAGTTATATTCGCGGCACAACGATAACATCATCCGGATAGCGGCTAGTTCCGCTTCATCCGGCCGAGACTGGAGATATGTTGAATAACAATTCCAGTGGGCGTCGGCTAGCGCTTCGGTTGCCCGATCAATCGGTGCGGGAAGTTCCGCGTGCACCAGCAGAGGAAGGCCTGTCCGGGCCACATGTGGCAGAGCGGCTCGCAACTGCTGCTCGCTCACCATGGTGAAACCGTCGATTCCAGGATTGACCAGAAAGCATTTGAACCCGGGCACTCCAGCGGCGGCAAGAGCTGCGATGTCGTTTTGATTATCGTTGATTCCAGAATCACGGACCACGCCTCCCCAAGCCCTCCAATCGACGCGGCATCGGCCTTTTGCGGCTGCGCGCTTGGCCTCGAGCGAAGCGACCGTCGTGGTGGCAGGAAGGCAGTTCAGGGGCATGTCGACCAGTAGGGTGTAGCCTCCGGCCGCTGCGGCTTTCGTGGCGGTTTCGAAACCCTCCCACTCGGCACGTCCCGGATCGTTGATATGCACATGGGTGTCGACCAGCCCCGGAAGAATGGCAGCTTCGCCGAAGTCATGGATTTCGTAGCCACCCGCTGCGAATTGATCGGGAGAAACAACCGCCCGAATCTTCTCGGCGTCCACCAGGATGGCCGCCGGGCGGATTGCTTCGGGAGTGACTACGCGACGAGAGAGAAAGGCTTGCGAATTCAAAATGTCGGCTCCTGCGGGGAAGTCGGAACTCCGCGGCTCAACCCGAGATCGGCTAGAAGAGCATTTTACGAAAATCTGAGTCCCAGCATATACTCGCTTCTCGGCGCAGCGGCTGCGAAGAGTCCATGTCGACTGGTTTGCGTTCGCGGGTTGCTGACGCCAGCGCAACTTTAACGATCACGCAGGATGAGCGAACACATGGACAATCCTTTCATGGCCCGCGCGATTCAGCTCTCGATCGACAACGTCCACTCCGGGCTCGGTGGCCCCTTCGGCGCGGTGGTGGTGAAAGACGGCGCCATTATTGCCGAGGGCGCGAATCAGGTGACTTCCACCAACGATCCAACCGCGCACGCGGAAGTCTGCGCCATTCGCAATGCCTGCAAAAAGCTTGGCCTTTTCGATCTTGAAGGCTGTGAAATCTATACCTCCTGCGAGCCGTGTCCCATGTGCCTGGGCGCAATCTACTGGGCCCGCCTCTCCCGCGTTTATTTTGCCAACGTCGATGCCGACGCCTCCAGGATTGGTTTTGACGATTCATTGATCTACCGCGAAATCGCGCGGCCTCATTCGCAGAGGAAAATACCGATGATTCAGATGATGCGCGAAGAGGCATTAGCAGCGTTTCGTGCGTGGGAAAACAAGCCGAATAAGCTCGAGTATTAAGTCTCTTCGAAAACCCACCAATCTCCGCAGGGGGAAAGATTGATCGATCGCTATTTCAAACTCACCGAGAATCAGACTTCCGTGAAGCAAGAGATGCTGGGCGGCCTGACTACTTTTGTCACCATGGCCTACATCATCGTCGTGAACCCGCAGATCCTCGCACAGGCGGGAATGCCGCCCGAGGGCGTGGTGTTTGCGACGTGTGCCTCGGCCGCAGTCGCCACTTTGGTGATGGGGCTTTACGCTAACTATCCCATCGCCTTGGCGCCGGGAATGTCTCTGAACGCCTACTTCACCTACTCGGTTTGCCTTAGCATGCATGTTCCGTGGCGGACGGCGCTGGCGGTGGTCTTTTGTTCGGGTGTTCTTTTCCTGGTGCTCACGGTAACGCGCGTTCGCGAGCAGATCGTCAACGGCATGCCCGATTGCCTGAAGCATTCGACTGCTGCGGGGATTGGAATGTTCATCGCGTTTGTGGGACTGCGTAATGCAAAGCTCGTAGTGGCGAATGCGGCTACGTATGTAGGCCTGGGCAGCTTCGCAGACAAGGAAGTACAGACCGCCTGCTTCGGACTTGTCTTGACGCTGATCCTAATGTCACGAAAGCTGCACGGTGCAATCTTGGTTGGTATTTTTGGGACCGCACTGCTGGGAGTTCTTCGCGGAATTGCCAACTGGCCCTCGGCAATCTTTTCCATGCCCGACCCTTCGTCCACTTTTTTGCAGCTTGATTTTCGCGGCGCCACCCACCTTGGCTTACTTGAAATTCTGTTCGCGTTCTTGTTCGTAGACCTCTTCGATAATGTTGGAACTCTGGTGGGAGTGTGTGAACAAGGGGGGTTCGTCAAGGATGGCAAGATTCCACGGGTGGGCCGTGTCCTGATCGCAGACGCCGTCGGAACGGTGTTCGGCTCGTTGACGGGAACTTCCACCGTGACCAGTTACATCGAAAGCGCGGCCGGCGTTGCCGCCGGAGCCCGTACCGGTCTAAGCAACGTGGCCGTTGCGGCTCTTTTCCTGTTGGCGATGTTCTGCTCACCGCTGGCTACCGCGATTCCGGCCTACGCAACCGCCCCTGCGCTGATTCTGGTTGGTGTTCTGATGACGCAATCCATTGCGCAAATCGCGTGGCAGGACTTCAGCGAAGCCGTGCCGGCATTCATCACCATGCTAGCCACGCCGCTCACATTCAGCATCGCCACCGGCCTCAGCCTTGGATTGATCTCCTATACGGTGGTCAAAATTGCCGCCGGAAAGATTCGCGAAATCAATGCCCTGGTTTGGATCCTCACGATTCTCTTTATTCTGCGCTACGTCTATTTGGCCACAGCTTAGGCGCGCGCTTCTTTGATTTTCTCGAGGAACTGACGGGCAAGCTTGGTAATGGAGGCGTAATCGCCGGTCTTTGCGCCCGCGGTTAGATTGCCGCCCACTCCGATGGCAACACAACCAGCATTGATCCATTGCCCGACATTCTCCAGGCTGACGCCGCCGGCGGGCATAAGGTGTGCTTGTGGGAGCGGCCCTTTCACCGCTTTGACGAACGGCGGCCCCAGGATTTCGCCAGGAAAAACTTTCACGATTTCGGCGCCGCACTCCATGGCTTCGATCACCTCGCGGATGGTCGCAGCCCCGGGCATGTAAGGTATCTGATAACGATTACAGAGGCGCGCGGTCTCCGGGTTGAGCGCCGGGCTCACTACAAATTGTGCCCCCGCTAGAATCGCGATGCGCGCGGTTTCGGGGTCGAGAACGGTGCCCGCTCCGAGCCAAATGTCGTGGGAACATTTCTTCGCAAGATGTTCTATGACTCCGGCAGCTCCCGGCACGGTGAACGTGATTTCCAAAGCCCCGACTCCGCCGAGAGCGCAGGCGTCGGCGATATGAGCCGCCTGTTCGGGATTGTCCGCCCGGATTACAGCCACCAGGCCGGAGGCCATAATCTTTCTTAGAACTTCGATCTTCGCGATTGGCATAGAGTTCGGTACGAGCCTTCCGCGGCGATTATACGCGGGATATTTCGGAGCGGTCAGTGAACGCTGCGCCACCCAAGGGCGCATGTTCAGCCGAAATTGAACGGTCCTGCCCGGAAAGCAGCTAGAATGCTGGGCATGATCCCGATCACATTGAAAGCGGCCGAGACCTGCAGATGGGACTGCGTCAGTATCGGCGAAGTAATGCTGCGGCTCGATCCTGGCGAGGAGCGCATCCACGCGGCGCGCAACTTCCGAGCTTGGGAAGGCGGGGGAGAATACAACGTTGCTCGTGGACTTCGACGATGCTTCGGCATGCGAAGCGCCGTTATAACTGCTTTTGCAAAGAATCCGATTGGACAATTGCTCGAGGACTTGATTCTTCAGGGAGGAGTTGATACATCGCTCGTTCGCTGGGTGCCCTACGATGGCATTGGAAGAACCGTGCGCAACGGGTTGAACTTCACCGAGCGCGGCTTTGGCGTGCGCGCCGCAGTGGGCTGCTCGGACCGTGGCAATACGGCGATCGCCAACAGCCAACCCGGTGACTTCGATTGGCAGCACATCTTTGTGGCAAACGGTTCCCGCTGGTTGCATACGGGTGGAATTTTCGCGGCGCTCTCGGCTTCGTCAGCGTCGGTCGCAAGCGCCGCGGTTCAAGCTGCGCGGGCTTCGAATACCGTGGTTTCTTACGACCTCAACTATCGCGAATCTCTGTGGAAGGGAATCGGCGGCAAGGCTAAAGCGCAGGATGTGAATCGTGAATTGGTATCCGCGGTGGACGTCCTCTTCGGCAATGAGGAGGATTTCTCGGCGGCTCTTGGCGTTCCGATCGAAGGCGTGGGTGACGACTTCAGTCATCTCGAAATGTCAAACTATGAATCCATGCTGCGCCGGGTCGCCGACCTTTACCCGAACCTCAAGCTGATTGCGACCACGCTGCGTACCGCGCACACGGCAACCCACAACGACTGGGGCTCGATCGCGCTGTATGAAGGGAAGGCCATCCATGTTCCGCAGCGGCCGATTGAAATCATGGACCGGGTCGGCGGCGGAGATTCCTTCGCCTCGGGGTTGATCTACGGTTTTCTTGCTGATAAAGGAGCCGAATGGGCTGTCCAGTGTGGGGTTGCGCACGGCGCGCTGGCCATGACCACACCCGGAGACACCAGCATGGCGACACTTTCCGAAGTCCAGTCCGTGATGCGCAGAGCCTCGGCACGCATCGCACGTTAGCAATCTTCGCTAAGGAGACGAAATAAAATCGAGCCATGAAAGAAACCTGGCGATGGTTTGGTCCCGACGATCCGATTCCTCTCGATCACATCAAGCAAGCGGGGGCGACCGGCATTGTTTCCGCCTTGCACCATCTTTACCGCGGTGAAGCGTGGCCATTGGACGATGTTCTGAAGCGTCGAGATGAGATTCTCGCTGCGGGTTTCGCGTGGTCGGTGGTGGAAAGTATTCCAATCCACAATTCGATCAAGCTTCGATCCGGACCTTACCAGCATTTCGTCAATGCGTGGAAGGACTCTGTGGCTGCAGTGGCAAAGGCGGGCGTGGCAGTAATCTGCTACAACTTCATGCCCATAGTTGATTGGACTCGAACAGACTTGCGCTGGCGCCTGCCAACGACCGGCTACGCTCTGCGTTTTGATGCGGTCGACTTCGCGGCCCACGACTTGTTCATTCTCGAGCGCAAGAACGCCGAGGCCGCCTATTCCGAAGATCGGGCGCGAGCGGCGTGCGTATGCTTCAATTCCATGTCAGAGGCACGCAGAAAAGATCTGGAGCACACGATTATTGCTGGGTTGCCCGGAGCCGAGGCGTCGTATAACCGCGAAACGATTCGCAGCTTGATCGCGGAATACGACGGCGTGACGGCCGCCGATCTGCGAAGCAATCTCATTGCATTCCTGCGAGAAGTTGTTCCCGTTGCACAGGAGACGGGGGTTCGTCTGGCCATTCATCCCGACGATCCACCGTGGTCGCTGTTCGGATTGCCTCGCGTAGTCTCTACGGCCGAGGATGTGCGCGCGATTTTCAGTGCCTGCGATACGTTCGCCAACGGGGTAACGTTTTGTGTGGGATCGTTCGGAGCACGGGCTGATAATGACCTGCTGGCTATGGCCCGCGAGTTCGGTGCTCGCATTCATTTTGTGCACCTTCGCCAGGTGACCAGAGAATCAGACGGGTCCTTTCACGAAGCCGAGCACTTGGGCGGCAGCTCCGATATGGTCGGCGTGATCCGTGCTGTGCTTGAAGAGGAGGCGCGCAGGCGGCGGGCGAGCCGGCCGGACCATGAAATTCCCATGCGTCCTGACCACGGGCATCTACTGGCCGACGACATCGATAAGAAGGTGAATCCTGGCTACTCGTTGGTGGGCAGATTGAAAGGGCTCGCCGAGCTGCGCGGGGTGATAAAGGGATTGAAATATGTAATTCCTGAATTAGCTGATTGAAGTGTGTGTTGTGCCGTTGGTGGTCTGACAGCCTTGTGCGTTTAGGGTTCACCCTGCTATGAATGATTCTGCCGCACGGCGGACGCCCTCGCCGCGATTTCTATCGAGCGCTTCCGCCATTCCGCGCAGAAGATGGAGAATCGCGTTTCTGCTTGCGCTTGGAGTGTTGGTCAACTTCTTCGACCGGATCAACTTGTCGGTGTCCCGCGACGCGCTGCATGACTCGTTCGGATTGTCGCTGGTCGCGTTTGGATATCTCTCGAGCGCTTTTAGCTGGACCTATGCCGTAATGCAGATGCCGGCCGGAGTGTTGCTGGACCGGTGGGGAGTTCGGCGCGTGGGGAGAGTCAGCGCACTCTTATGGAGCGTATCGTCCTTTGCAGCCGCCATAGCCCCCGGCCTCGGGTGGTTCTTCGGAGCGCGTTTGCTTTTGGGTGTGAGCGAATCGCCCACATTTCCCGCGAATGCGAAAGCGTTGGGCTACTGGTTTACGCGCGAAGAAAGAGGTCTGGCGACGGCCATTACCGATGCGGCGGCGAAATTTTCGACCGCGATTGGCGTTCCGCTGATCGGCCTCTTGCTTATCTATTTGGGATGGCGATGGAGCTTTGCGGCCACAGGCTTCGTAAGCGTTCTTTATTTTGTGCTGTTCTACTGGATCTATCGCAATCCCAGCGAAGACTCGAACCTTTCGTTTCAGGAGCGCGATTTCATCCTGCAGGGTGGAGCACAACCTGAAGACGAAGCAAGAGTACGAAGCGGCAGCTCGCTGGGTTATCTTTTGCGGCAACGGAAGGTTTACGGGCTCGCATTAGGATGGGGAGCTTATAACTACACTTTTTTTCTGTTGCTGACGTGGTTGCCCAGCTATCTTTCCGTTTCGCTTCACGTGGATTTATTCCACTCCGTTTTCTATACCAGCGTGCCGTGGCTGTTCGCTACGGTGACGGACATTCTGGTGGGCGGATGGCTGGTGGATACTCTGATCGAGCGCGGCTACGATGCGAACTACGTTCGTCAAACGGTTCTGGTCATGGGAATGGCCTTTGGTCTCGCGATCTTTGGCGCGGCGAAGGCCCACAGCGCTATCGCTGCACTGATCTGGATCAGCCTTGCTTTGGGCGGATTGGCGGCGGCCGCGCCGGTGGCGTGGACCGTCCCATCTCTCATTTCGCCACGAGAAAGCGTCGGCACACTAGCTGGAGCGGTAAATCTCTGCGGCCAGATTGCGGCGATCTCCGCGCCCATCGTCACCGGCTACATCGTCTCCGCATCGCACTCTTTCGCCGCCGCGTTTGTGACCGCTACTGTAATCCTGTTGCTAGGAATTGTGGGCTATATTCTCTTGCTGGGACGGATCGAGCCGATTCCAGAGCCTGATCTGAACGCTGCCTCGAACCCCACAGCCTGATCACGGTCGCGCCCCAGGGAGCACATCGTAAAGGGGCTGCGCGGACTTCACCTCTGGCCTGTCATCTGCGACCGACATCGCCAGAATACGGATCTTATCGTTATCGGGAAGCCGGACACTCTTTGTGCCCACTGGTAAGTCAATCGGATAGGCAAATAAATACGAGTAGCGGTAAGACACATTCTCGCCCGCGGCATTGTGATGATGCGAGCAATACCACGCCAGGTCCGCACGCTTGATGTAGCCGGGCTTGATGCCGGTCATCTCGCCGTAGTCGTCGTGCGAAGTATCTTTCGAACTCCACTGCCGGTCATCCCACTGGCCGATGAATCCGCCCCAGTCTTCAATATTTAGCTCGGCTTCAGTGTTACCTATTTTGAACGTCGCCTTCTGATCGCCATCCCCAGAAGCGGCCAGAACATACACCCGGTTATATTGACCGGCTGGCAGATGGATGGTCTGGCCTTTCGCGACCATCGCATTGGGTGCAGCGGTTTTCGCGGGGGCGAGCCGGAACTGCACGTCGTTGAAGGTAATCTGCGCCGGCAGCATTTCTGCTGGAAGAGCATTGCCATGGCCATCAAAGCCGCCTTCGGACTTTGTGCCGTCATTGCTGGCGGTTGCCAGATCGTATTTGAGTGACACGGCCGCCGAACGCATCCCTTCAATCTTGACCTGGGGGGCGGCGAGTGTAACGGCAAAGGTACGCGGCTGATACGCGGAGAAGGACGTGATCAAAGCACCGCCGGTCACCGTTGCCGCTCCTACCGGCTGCTCTTGGCCATTGAGCTCGCGCGCAGAGTTGATCGGCGCGTTAAAGGTCACGCGAACGTCTGGCTGGGGTTTGCCATCGAGTTCAACCAAGCGCACGATAATCTCCTCGCTCAGTTCTGCTTTCTTCAGCGCCAATACACGAATCCGTGGGTTGCTGACCTTCAGCAAAGAAAATTTTCGGCCGAGTGCTCCCGCGTGCTTTGAGGCTTCGAACGCGATGAGCGGATCGTTCAGTCGTTGTGCTTGCCAATCGGTCCCGGCGTGGCGCCAGTCGGAGACGTGTCCGGCGATTCCGTAGACGAACTCGTGATGTCCGATATCCTGCGTCCCTTGGTCAGCGTAGCCTCCGCGGGTTCCGGGCGTGCGAATCAGCGTCAATCGAATCGTGTGGTCGTTCGGCTTATCTGATCCGTTCTTGCAATCGGTCAGGAGGGTTGCGCCGAACTCAGCGCTCGCGTCGGTTAAATCAATCCACTGATGCGATGGCACCTCGAACATCATCGGCTCCGCAGTGGGCCGTTCAATCGTCCCAATATCCCAGTTGTATGTTGCCATTTCATTGGAAACCGTCAGCGGAAAAGTCGCCTTCAAGTTCGACTCTTTCGTGTTCCAGTCAATCACGTTGCCAAACTCAACGCGCCTCCCCGCGTCGCCTGCCGACAGGCTTATCGTTTGGACGAACCTGGAGCCTGCTGTCTCCCGCGAGACTTCCACGGCCACGCGTGCCCGACCGTTTTCTACTACCCGAATCTTCGCTGGACCGCCGACGTAGGCTCTTGGCGCGGCTTGCTCCTGATTCCAATCCATATTCCAACCGGGCCAGTGCTCGGGGTTATCGTAGGAAATCGCCAGGCGTGCTGGAGCGGATAGCAATTCCTTGCCAATCAACTTGTCGAAAATACTGGCCACGTCGCCATCGGCACTGAGCTTCACGCGGTAATACTGGTTCTCGAGAGAGTCCTCCGACACTTTCAACGCCGCCGTATCATCGCCCCCGTCGCCGGGCTGCACATCGTAAACTGCGTAGCCGACGGAGGGGGTTTTGGCCAGGAAAATCACTTTCCCGTTCGAAATCTGCGCGGGAATCTCTTCCGAATCCGGCCCGGTTACGCGAACTGACTGCGGCATGCCGCCGGGAAAATCTGCGCTCGCCTCCACCAAGTCTTCGCGCTCAATGTTAAGCGGATTGAAAACAACGATCGGCGCACCCTTCGTCTCAGTGTCCAGCGCCGCGGAGACGCCTTCTGTGGCATTCGTGAGAACGCCGGCGAACTGATTCATCGCGATCACGTCGTCGTTCCAGGCAAACTCGTAGGCCTTGGGAGTAGCGGTGCCGGCGGCGATGTCGTGGAACTGGCCGCCCATCACCAGCGTCCACGCATCATTCAAGCGCTGCATCGGATACGCCCGAGCGCCCAGCCATTCCGCGGCGATCGAAGCCTTCTCAGCGGCGTCCGCGAGCAACTCTTCTTTTCGAAGCCAGCGCTTTTGATAAGCCTGCGACGTCAATGATCCGGCGGAATGGTTGGTCAACTCCATTTCGCCGGTGTAGCGGGGAAGTCCGGCGGCTTCGGCCGGCGTGATATCGAGAAACATCTGCTCGGCGTTCGCGGAAATCACATGCACCGAGCCGTCGCCAACTTTCACCGCGGGTCCCTGAGCATGCGAGAGCCGAGAGAAAAGAAGACCTTCATCAAGCGACAGGCTTGCCGTAGCCTTCGTCATGATAGCTTCGAGCCGCTTCACGGAATCCTCGTCCGGAGTTCCACCGATATCGCCTGTGCCGTAATAGTGATAGTCGGTGAACACGCCACTGACTTTGCCGTTCAGTTCGACGCGTCCCGCCCAATCGCCCTGCTGCCGGTTGAGTTCTCGGTCCTGCTCGACCTTAGCGAACGCTTTCTGCCGATTTTGCAAGTCAAGGAATTCCTCGATCTGCTTCGGGTCCAGTGTTTGTCCGCTCTTTTCGGCCTGATCTACCTTTTGCGTTAGTGGCTGCAGCCTCTTATTGAGATCCTCGAACTCGGGATTGGGCGACAGCGGGGGCAAAGGCTTGCTCAGGTCGCTGTAAATTCCTCCGCTGTAATCGCCGGGGTTCAGCCCTGCGAGCACGGTTTCGCCATCCGGGCCCACCCACACACCCACGTTGAAGGGCGTGCCTGGCGGCGTTTTCTCCAAAGATTCCACTCCCCCTCCGGGTGCAGAAGACCCCCACACCAGTTTCTGGGTCGAGAATCCTTTTACTCCGGAGTGGGCGAGAATCGTAGGCAGCGAAGCTGGAAATCCAAAACAGTCCGGCAGCATGTATTCCGCGCTGGCTCTGCCCAGTTCTTTGCGAAACCAATTATTACCGTACAGCACTTGCCGGATGATGGTTTCGGCGCTGGGCGTGTTCACATCGCCCTCTTCCATGGATGACCCCGCAGGGAACCATCTGCCTTCGTCCACATACTTCTTGAGTCTGGCAAAATCGGCAGGAAAATATTCCTTCATGAAACGGTAACGGTTGGCTCCGCTGAAATTGAAGATGTAGTGCGGATATTTGTCGAAGAGTTTGAAGTTCTCTTCCATCGTCTTGCGAATATATTCGTCGATGACCTGCGGATACTCCCATCGCCATTCCGTATCAAGGTGAGCGTAGCCAACGACATAGAGCGTGGGTTGGCTGGTCAGATCGGGCTTCTCGTTGCTCTGAGCGTGGCCCAAGTTGGAAAAGAAAAAAAACAGGCAGCCTATTTGGATCGTCCTTGAAATCGCACCGAAGCGTCGCATCGTAACTCTCCCGAGATCGAACGTGCAGGCAAACGGATTTACGATATCAGGTTTGCGGCATCGGAAAGCCGGCACTCGATGATGGCGCCTCGAATGGTGTAGGTTAGACGTATGTCGCCGAAGCCTCACGGCCGCCCGCCTCGCTGGTATGCGATTCCGGTGCGCGTGCTGCTGGTAACATTCATCGGCTCCCTTATCTCATTCGCCGTCAGCTTGTTTCTCGGAATTGTTGGAACCGTGATCGTATCCGCGGTGCGCCGCATTCCTCCCGACATGACTTTGCCTTATCGTCACATTGCTCTGCCCTTTGCGGTGGTGGCGGGAAGCATTATTTTTGTTCTCGCGCTCGTCATGGAAATCCGCCACTACCGCCAAGCCAAGACCCTGGCGGCCATCGAGAGGGTTAGCTCAATATCAGGCAACCTGCAACCGCGCATTGCCATTCCCATGCCACATTCCGGCAATCGTCAGTATGCAGAAAAGGCAATCCCTCAATACGAACGGGCGGTTAAGCTTGCGGGAGGCGAGCCGGTTCGCATCCCGCTCGACCAGACGCTGCCGGAAGTGATGAAAATGGTTGAGCTCTGTGATGGAGTGCTCTTGCCCGGCAGCGGCGCGGACGTCGACCCCGCCAAGTTTGGCGCAACCCGCTCTCCGCGCACTGCCGCTGCCGATCCTTGCCGCGACGCTGTTGACGATCTCCTGCTGCAGGACGCTTACAGCTTGCGCAAGCCGGTTCTCGGCATTTGCTACGGCCTCCAGAGCTTGAACGTATACCGTGCCGGATCGCTGATCCAACACATCCCCGATTTTCTGCCGGAAAAATTGCGCACCCGCGTGAATCATGAGGCCGGAAAGAAAGTCGCAGTCGCTCACGACGTTGAAGTTGCGCAGGATTCGAAACTCGCAAGAGTCCTCGCGCCGGAGGTGAGAAAACTTGTGATTCCGGTGAACTCGTCACATCACCAATCGGCGGACAGAGTCGGCGATGGCCTGCGCATCGTCGCGCGCTGCTGCGATGACGGCATTATAGAAGCGTTGGAGGGCACCGTTCCCGATCACTTCGTGCTCGCGGTGCAGTGGCATCCCGAGCGCTCCGTGGACGAGGATGAACACTCCCGCGCAATTTTTCAGGCGCTCGTGAAAGCAGCGGAATCGCGGCGCAGGGAACTTAAGAGCGATCTTGACAGCGTGAAGTGAAACTCATTTCGTCTTCTTGCGTGGTTTCCGAGGCTTAAGCCGCGCCTCCAGCAGAACCACGACATGCGCAACCGCGGTATTTTCCAGATTGAGCCCTTCGGGAGTCTTCGCCTTAAGCCCTACGCAATCGGCCGGTACTTCCAGCAACTGCGCCACGTGCGCTCGAATCGCCGCTGCGTGTGGTCCAATCTTTGGGGCGGCGAGAATTAGACTTGCATCGAGATTCGCGGTCCTATATCCGGCTTCGCGAACACGGTTCAACGCTGCGCGCACGAAGACGACCGAATCTGCACCTTTCCACTTCGCGTCAGACGGCGGAAATAAAGTTCCGATATCAGGCGCAGCCACCGCCCCGAGCAGCGCGTCAGTGATGGCGTGCAGAAGCACGTCGCCATCGGAGTGCCCGCCCAAGCCCTTGTCATGCGCGAGCACGATCCCCCCGATCTTTAATGGAAGGCCCGCGCGGAATTCGTGCGAATCAAAACCATAACCGATGCGACTAACAGGCTTGATAGCACGTTGGTTCTTGGCTGGCGGCATCGGACTCAATGAGTAGCCTTCAGATAGAACTCCGCTAATTCCATATCCGCTGGGGCCGTAATCTTAATATTCCGCGGCGAACCCATCACGACCGCTACGTCGTGCCCGGATCGCTCCACCAGCGAAGCCTCGTCGGTGCCGAGGAATCCGTCAACCGATGCCTCATCAAATGCCTTCTTAATCACCCCGTAGCGAAAACCTTGCGGAGTCTGCGCCATCACGATGCCTGCGCGTGGAATGGTCGCTTTGATCAATGCCCCCTCCGCCGTCCGCTCGACTTGCTTCACCGTGTCGACGGCTGGCAGTCCGGCAATCGCCGCACCATACTTCTTGGCCGCCTCTATTACTTCCTCAATGATTTCGCGGGTCACAAGCGGGCGCACGGCATCGTGCACCAAAATGACATCGTCCCCGGCTGCTGCAATTGCTTTCAGCGCGTTCTCCACCGATTGCTGACGATGGTCTCCGCCAACGACGAATTCGATTTTCTTGTGCAGAAGACCGGTTTCGCGCTCCAGGCGAGCCCGAAATCCCGAAATCTCGTTCTCCCGCAGGGCAATCCATATCTCGCTCACCGTGTTGACCTCGGCAAACTTGCGCAGCGTGTGGATGAGAATCGGAGTTCCGCTGAGTTCGGTGAATTGCTTCGAAGGCGGCGCCTGCTTTGGCTTGCCTTTGCCGCCGACGGAAACGGGAGCCATGCGAGTTCCGAGACCCGCAGCCGGAATTATGACAACCACCTTCATCGCGGGCTGTAAGTATACGAGCGGGAAGCCGAAGAGTTCAAATCAACCTGTCCTCAAAGCGCCGCCCGACGTAGAGAGAGACCGCCAATTTGTCAGGGCACTTTGCTGAGACATAAGATCGTTGGTAGTAATCGGCCGATGGTCGTCCCGATGGCTCTTTGAAAGGGTAGGTGATCCTGTGACTGATCTTGCCGCTCACTATATCGACGAAGCGCGGCGTCAAATGCGCGGCCAGAAGCGCCTGGCCGACGCCGCAATCGCTCAACTCAAGGACGAAGAACTATTCGTCAGGCTCGATCCCGAATCGAATTCCGTTGCTATCCTGATCAAGCACGTGGCGGGGAACATGCGTTCGCGTTTTACTGATTTCCTCGCCACCGATGGCGAGAAACCCGACCGCTTTCGCGATCGGGAATTTGAACTCAACACCGCGACTAGCCGAGCCGAGGTTTTGCGGTGGTGGGAAGAAGGATGGGCGCAGGTGTTTCGCGCGCTCGATGCGCTCAAGCCCGAAGACGTGATGCGCGCCGTGACTATCCGGGGCGAACCGCATACCGTTATCCAGGCCATCAACAGGCAGATCGCGCACTACGGCGGGCATATCGGACAAATCATATTTCTGGCCAAGCATTTGCGCTCGGACGAGTGGAAGACTTTGAGCATCCCACGCGGCAAGTCGGAGGACTATAAGGTGGCGCCTCCCAAAACCTACAAGCCCATGAGCTAGGCGAAGGATGGGCGCCACAACCAAAGCCTCAGAGAAAGCGTCTCACGCTGGTGCTACAATCTTTCGTTTGCTTCAAAGGCTCGGCAAGCCGAAACTAACTAGGGAAGCCCTTTCCCATTAGCCGTGAGGTCTTAATCGCATGTCATCCACAATGCTGGCGGTCGTCAAGCCGGAGTCCGCACCGGGCGCGGAGATTCGCGAAGTTAAAATACCCGCTTTTGGACGGACCGAAGTGCTGGTCAAAGTGAAAATGGCTTCCATCTGCGGCACTGACCTGCACATCTACAACTGGGATCGCTGGGCGCAGAATCGAATTCATCCGCCGCTCATACCAGGGCACGAATTCTGCGGCGAGGTCGCCGCTTTTGGCGATGAAGTGACCAGCGTAAAGGAAGGCGATTTTGTTTCCGCCGAAATGCACGTGGCCTGCGGCAAGTGTCTGCAATGCCGCACCGGTGAGGCCCACATCTGCCAGAACGTAAAGATCATTGGCGTGGATACGAACGGCGCTTTCGCGGAGTATGTAGTCATCCCCGAATCGAATATCTGGAAGCTCGATCCAGCTATTCCGCACGAGTATGCCTCGATTCTCGACCCCCTCGGCAACGCCGTCCACACCGTGCTTGCGGGTGACATTGCTGCAAAGACCGTGGCCATTACCGGCTGCGGGCCCATCGGACTATTTGCTATTGCAGTAACTCGAGCGGTGGGTGCGACGAGCGTCTTTGCCATCGAAGTGAACGAGCACCGGCGAAAAATCGCGCGCGAGATGAAGGCCGACTATGTGCTCGGTCCCTCGAAGGAAGATGTACGCGCGATTGTGATGGAGAAGACGGGAGGCCTGGGAGTGGACGTGGTGCTGGAGATGGCGGGGCATCCCGATTCAATTCGAACCGCCTTCGATATCGTGCGGCGCGGGGGTAGAATTTCGCTTCTTGGTCTCACCTCAAAGCCCATCTCGCTGAATTTTTCCGAAGACATTATTTTTAAGGGGATCACGGTGCAAGGCATCAACGGGCGCCGCATGTATCAAACCTGGTATCAGATGACAGCGTTACTCAAGGCGGGAAAACTCGATCTGCATCCGGTGATCACGGACCGCATCCCGATGAAAGATTTTTCCAAAGCCATGGAGCGGTTGAAGACTGGCGAGGCCAGCAAGATACTCATCTATCCGAACGGCGTACGGTGAGGGTTGCGCTGGCACTCTCGCCCGCGAATGTGTGCAGTGAGAATGAACCGGGCAGGCGATTGGAGTCGGAAGTAAATCGATGGGCCTTGATGCATTCGTGAGCTGTACTTGCATCCCGGAGGGCAAGGCCAAGCCTCACCCGATTCCTGGCCGTCTCACTTTCGATGAGTCGGGCGAGCCCAGGCTGACCGGTGATCCTTCCGAACAGGAATGGGAGGCTCACGGCCAGTGGATGGGTGAGTCCTGTGAGCACGAGGGCTGTCTGCTCTCAATGTTTCTCGGCAACATCACAAAAGTTGGGAACTTGCGAAGCTTTCTGCGCGGCTTGCAAGGCAGCCCCGGACCGCGGTGTCCCATTCTGCTGGAAAAAGTTCTCTATGACGGCACGCACACCGGCGATTGGATCTCCAGCAAAGACGCGGCGAAGCTATTGAAAGAAGCGAGCACCGTGCTCCACTCCAGCGACATTCTGGTGGATTCCGAGAAAGAGTTCTTCACCACCACGAAGCTGCTGTGCGAGGCCAGCATTGCCACCGGCAACCCAATCATGTTCTAGACTACTCTCACGTCAAGGGCTTGTTCGTCCGCGGCCACGAGGTTCTCATGACTACCGCAACCCGCACCAACCCGCTCTCTTATCTCACTGGTCAGCTCAACGAGCTTAAGGTCAAAGGCACGCACTTCAAGCTACGCGTCTTGGAGGACGAGCAAGCGCCGGTTTGTACCTTCGACGGAAAGAAGGTAATCAACCTGGCGTCGAACAATTATCTGGGGTTGACCACCCATCCCAAGCTGCGCGAGGCGGCGCTGGACGCGACGCGCAAGTACGGCGTGGGATCGGGCGCGGTGCGCACTATTGCCGGCACGATGCGGATTCACATGGAGCTGGAGGAAAAGATTGCGCGCTTCAAGAACGTGGAGGCGTGCGTGGTCTTGCAGTCGGGCTTTGCGGCGAATGCGGGCACGGTTTCTGCGGTGCTGGGTAAGGACGATTTCATCATTTCCGATGCGCTGAATCACGCCTCGATCATCGATGGTGCGCGTTTGTCGAGGGCGAAGATTCTGGTCTTCCGCCACAAGGATGTCGCCCACGCGGAAGAACAACTCGCCAGCGTGAAGGACGAGCCGGGGAAGAAGCTGCTGATCAGCGACGGCGTTTTCTCCATGGATGGCGATATCGGCCCTCTGCCTGGTCTATGTGATATAGCGGAAAAATATGGCGCCATCATGATGGTCGACGATGCCCACGCGTCCGGCGTTCTTGGCCGCAACGGCCGGGGCACCATCGACCATTTCAACGTGCATGGCCGTGTGGATATTCAGGTGGGAACGCTGTCCAAGGCCATCGGCGCGCTCGGCGGATACGTCTGCGGCTCGCGCGATCTGATTGATTTTCTCTATCACCGGGCGCGGCCGTTTTTGTTTTCAACCTCGCATCCGCCGTCGGTGGCGGCCACTTGCATTGCCGCTTTTGATGTTCTGGAGAACGAACCCGAGCGCATGGCGAAGCTCTGGGAGAACACTCGCTTCTGGAAAAAAGAACTTGGATTGCTCGGCTTCGACATCGGCGGCCGCGCCACTCCCGCCAGCGAGACTCCCATCACGCCGATTATTATCGGCGACGGCAAGCTCACCATGGATTTCTCCGGCGAACTGTTCCGGGAAGGCGTCCTCGGCACCGGCATCGCATTTCCGACCGTGCCCGAAGGCAAAGCCCGCATCCGCACCATCATGACGGCCAAGCACACGAAAGAAGAGTTGGAGCAAGCGCTGGCGGTGCTGGGGAGGGTGGGGAAAAAGATGGGGATTCTGGGCTGATTACTCCGCGCGGTACGCGATCTTCCCGCCCACAATCGTCGCCACAACTTTCCCCGTGAACTGCCAGCCGTCAAACGGAGTGTTGCGCGACAAGGACCGCGACTTTGCCGCTTCGAACGTCCAACGCTTCTTGGGGTCGAAGATGGTGACGTCGGCGAAGTTGCCGCGGGCCAGCGAGCCGCGGCCTCGGAGGTCGAAGATGTGGGCGGGACCGGCAGTGAAAAGATCGACGATGCGAGGCAGCGGAATTTTGTGCTCGCGATGAAGCTTCGTAATGGCCAGGGCCAGCGCGGTTTCGAGCCCCGTAATGCCGAAGGCGGCGCGCTCAAACTCGACCTGCTTTTCGTGCGTGGCGTGAGGAGCGTGGTCGGTGGCGATGGCGTCTACGGTGCCATCGGCGAGCGCAACCAGAATGGCTTCGCGATCCGAGGCCGAACGCAAGGGCGGGTTCATCTTGAAATTCGTGTTGTACTCGCCCACGTCCTCGTCGAGCAGAGTGAAATGATGCGGCGTCACTTCGCAGGTAACGCGCGCCTTGGCGCGCTTGCCACGGCGCACGGCCTTGAGCGCATCGGAAGTGGAAAGATGCGCGACGTGCAGGCGCGATTCACGAATCTGCTGTGCGAGAGTCACGTCGCGATCCACGACGCTGGCTTCAGCCGCCGCTGACATGCCGCGGAGGCCGAGACGGAAGCTGGTGGGGCCTTCGTGCATGGAAGCATTTTCCGTGAGGCGCGTATCTTCGGCGTGCTGGACCACGGGCAGATTAAGTTCCGCGCCGAGACGCAGGGCAGCGCGCATGATTTCGTCGTCGAGGATGGGCTTGCCGTCATCGGTCACAGCAATTGCGCCGGCTCTCTGGAGCGCAGCAAAGTCGGTAAGGGCCGCACCGCGCGAGTGCACAGTCGCGGCCGCGATGGGAAATACGTTCACCACTGCACCTCGCTCGGCATGCCGCAACCACGCGACCCACTCAGCATTATCGACCACAGGAGCCGTGTTCGGCATGGTGCAAACCGAGGTGAAACCCCCAGCGGCGGCGGCCGCAGTACCTGTCGCAATCGTTTCCTTGTAGCTTTGTCCCGGCTCACGAAGGTGAACATGCAGGTCGATGAATCCCGGGGCGACCATCAGGCCGCGCGCATCAAACTTCTCGTCGGTACCGCCGCGAATCTTATTGGGCAGAGCGATCTCAGCAACCCGCCCGTCGCGCAGCAGAAGGTCCATCGGCGCGTTGATCTTCGCTGCGGGATCGATAACATGACCGCCTTTGATCAGCAACGACCCCGGCTTAGATTTATCGTTTGCCATCGGTCAATTCGTGTTTGATCCGCGAAATTCTGTGGCTCATTTGGCTTTGCCCAACGCCCGCGCCAAAATTGCCATGCGGGTGGGGACTCCATTGTGAACTTCATCGATGATCTTGGATTGCGGACTGTCTGCGACTTCTGCAGTCAACTCAAGACCTCGAATGATCGGACCGGGATGCATAACGATGGCATCGCGCTTGGCCAGCTTCATTCGTGCCGCCGTCATTTGATAACGCGCGACGTAGTCTTGCAAGCGAATCTTCTGGCCGGCGAGGCGTTCCTTTTGCAGGCGCAACAGCATGATCACATCCGCACCGCGCAGCGCTTCTTCCATGTGACGGGTGACGCGCAACCCGGGAGAAAGCGTGGCAGCCACGTCAGGGACAAACTCAGGCGGTCCACACAGCGTGATCTTCGCGCCGAACCGGCTTAACAGATGGCAGTTGGAGCGGGTGACGCGGCTGTGGTAGATATCGCCGATGATCGCGATCTGCAAACCTTTGAGCGACTTCTTGTGTTTCAGAATCGTGAAGGCGTCGAGCAGCGCCTGGGACGGGTGCTCGTGCATGCCATCGCCGGCGTTGATGACAGGAATGTCGAGATGCTTCGCCATAAGGTGCGGCGCGCCTGCAGCAGGATGACGGATGACGATGGCATCGGCACCGACCGCGCGTAATGTGTAGCCGGTGTCAAGCAGAGATTCACCCTTCTCGATGCTTGATCCCGACGATTGCACCAGCGTGGTCATCGCCGCCAGCGACTTGGCAGCGATCTCGAATGAACTTCGAGTGCGAGTGGAAGCTTCGTAAAACAACAGCACGATGCGTTTGTTGCGTAACAGCGGGCGCGCCTTGAGAGGGTTCATCCGACGGGCCAGCTTGAGCAAGCCCAGGATTTCTTTGTCCTCGAGGTGCTCAATGCCGAGCAGCGAGCCGCGTGCTGGTTTGTTCATGGCGTAGGAAGGCAAACGGTGCATCATACGCGGCGTACGCGGGTTGCGGCAAGGCCTGTTCAAGACATGGTTTACGGCCTGTTCCGCCGCCCGAGGAATGCCCCGGTCAGGGCTCCCGCGAGGCTGCCGGCAGCGATCGAAACCAGAAACAGGACCAGCAGCCCGAAGACCAACAGGAGGGCCATCCCTTGAGGCGTTTTCAGGGTCTCGAAGGCAGCCTGCACCTGCGGATCACTGGAACGGGAAGCGGCCTGCTGAAGCGCTTCGAGTATCTTCTGGCGAACTTGGCTCCCAGTATGAAACAGCACCACGGTCGCAGTCTCGAAAACAGCCCCGATTCCGAAAAACAAAACGCCGCACACCGCTCCGAGTTGCGCTCCAGAACGCGCATCGACGCCCCAGGCTGCATTCTGCCGCTGGCAAAGAGTGACCGCTAGAAATCCTGCGCCCAACCCGGCCAGAACAGGGACCATCAGGCCGAGAGTCATGAGCAGAGCTGCTATCAGTGCGGCAATCGCACAAGATCGCAGAGCCGTTGACCATTCGATCCCAGGGGAAAGGGAGGAAGCTCTCAGGACGCCGGGGACTGTGGGTGGATCAGATGAAAGAATCGGAAGATCGTTGGTCAAAACGCTCCCCGTGATGACGGGGACTGCTCCCTCTGGCGGGACCACGCGAATCTGTGGGGCTCCGCATTGTGAGCAGAACGGCTTACCATCTTCGACGCTATGGCCGCACTTGTAACAGGAATGGTCCATCGCAGATTAGAACAAGACTAGCCTGAAGGTATCGTAGGTTGAGGGCAGGCGCAAGAAATGGCCCCTCGTTTTCGTGCCCATGTCCTGGCAGCCATCGAGTTGGAAATTCGCATACTCTGCATCGAAATTCTGAATTGTACTTGTCGGCAGCCAGGCCTTATCACAGAATTGACGGAATAGGCTTGGAGTGGAGTGTGGGCTGTGCCAGCAGCCTTTGGCTCGATCCAGGACAACCGATTCGTAAGCAATTCAAACGCAGGGAGATGCCGCGATGTCCCGGGGGCGCCAGATCAACGGAATTCCGCCCGCGCAGGGTCTGTACGATCCTGCGCAGGAGCATGATGCCTGCGGGATCGGATTCGTGGCCAGCATCCGCGGCGAAAAGAGCCACGACATTATTCGTAACGGGATCCAGGTGCTGCTGAATCTAGCGCACAGAGGCGCTTGCGGTTGCGACGCCGAAACCGGCGACGGTGCGGGCGTGCTGATTCAAATTCCGCACAAATTTTACGCGCGAGAATGCGCGAAATTGGGATTCGAGTTGCCTCTGCCTGGCTCCTACGGCGTCGGAATGACCTTCCTGCCCGTGGAAAAGCACGCTCGGCTGCAGTGCGAAGGAGTGCTTGAGCGCATCGTTCGCGAGGAAGGTTTTTCGATTCTTGGCTGGCGGGATATGCCGGTCTACGCTTCGGCAACGGGCCGAGTGGCGCGCGCTTCGCAACCCTACATGCAACAGATTTTTATCGGATGCCGTCCGGGTCTCGACGAGGATGCCTTCGAGCGCAAGTTATACGTTGTTCGCAAGCTGGCAGAAAATGAAATGCGGACGTCGGAGGTTGAGGACGCGGGGATGTTTTATATTCCTTCGCTTTCTTGCCGAACCGTTGTCTACAAAGGACTGCTGCTGGCTTCGCAACTCGCCAACTTCTACCGCGAGCTTTCGGACCCCGATGTAGTCAGCGCTCTCTGCCTGGTCCATCAGCGCTTTTCGACGAACACGTTTCCGAGCTGGCAGCGCGCACATCCTTATCGCTACATCGCTCACAACGGCGAAATCAATACGCTGCGCGGCAACGTGAACTGGATGCACGCGCGGCAGTCGCTGCTGGCATCGCCACTTTTCGGCGACGATCTCAAGAAACTTTTTCCCATCATCGAGCCCGAGGGCAGCGACTCCGCCAACTTCGACAACGCGTTGGAGCTTTTGCTCCAGGCTGGGCGCAGCCTGCCTCACGCCATCGCCATGCTGATTCCGGAAGCGTGGGCCGGAAACCCGCACATGAAGCCGGAAAAGCGGGCTTTTTATGAATATCACGCTTGCCTGATGGAACCGTGGGACGGCCCGGCGGCGGTTGCCTTCACCGACGGCCGTGTGATCGGCGCCACGCTCGATCGCAACGGTCTGCGTCCTGGAAGGTACGTAGTTACCCATGACGATGTCGTGATCATGGCCTCCGAAGCCGGTGTCCTCGACGTAGCCCCGGAGCAAGTGAAGAGGAAAGGCCGCTTGCAGCCTGGGAAAATGTTTCTAGTAGATACGGTCGGAGGCCGCATCGTTTCCGATAAGGAGATCAAGCAGAACCTGGCCGCGCAGCAACCGTACGCGCAATGGCTCAAGGACAACCAGATCACGATCAATCAGTTGCCCGAGCCTTCCCGCACGCATCCTCCCAACCCTGAGACTTTGCTTCGCCGGCAGCGTGCGTTCGGTTATACCGATGAAGATTTGAAAATGATCCTTGCGCCCATGGCATCGGTTGGCGAGGAGCCGATTGGATCGATGGGCACGGATACGCCGCTGGCATGTCTCTCCGATCGTCCTCAGCCGCTGTTCAACTACTTCAAACAACTGTTCGCGCAGGTAACGAATCCTCCGATCGATCCCATTCGCGAAGAAATGGTGATGTCGCTGATCAGTTACATCGGCAGCGAGCGCAACATTCTCGAGGAAGCGCCAGAAAATTGCCACATGTTGAAGCTGGAGCATCCGCTGCTGAGCAACCGCGAATTGGAAAAGCTGCGCCGCGTGTCGACCCGGGATCTGCTGGCCACAACGCTGCCCACCCTGTTCCGGGCAAGCGAAGGAGAGGCCGGACTGAAGCGAGCACTCGATGAACTGTGCCAAAGAGCTTCACTATCGGTGAAGGCAGGGTACAGTCTTTTAATCCTTTCCGATCGCGGGGTCGACAAAGAGTACGCGCCCATCCCCAGCCTGCTGGCCCTCGCTGCCGTGCACAACCTGCTGGTGCGGGAAGAGACGAGAACTCAGGTGGCGCTGATTACGGAATCCGGGGAGCCCCGCGAGGTGATGCACTTCGCCTTGCTCAGCGGATACGGAGCGAGCGCGATCAATCCTTATCTTGCGCTGGAGACAGTGGAGAATCTTGCCTGGCGCGGTGAACTACCAGACGGCATTACCCCGGAGCTCGCGGTCAAGAATTTCATGAAGTCGGTGAAGAAGGGGCTGCTAAAGACCTTCGCGAAGATGGGCATTTCGACATTGCAGAGCTATCAGGGAGCGCAGGTTTTCGAAGCGATCGGACTAAATAAACAATTGGTGGAAACTTATTTTGCCGGCACAACGTCGCGGCTGGAAGGTTCGGGGCTCGACGTTCTCGCCCGCGAATCGCAGCTTAATCACCAACATTCGCTGCGACCGGTCACGGAGTTTGAGACCGAGCTTGCGGTGGGAGGCAACTACCACCAACGGACGAATGGGGAATATCACCTGTTGAATCCGCTGACTATCAGCAAACTGCAGCAGGCGGTGCGGCAAGAGAGCTCTCAGACTTTCCAGGAATATACCGACCTCATCGACCGGCAGAGCGCCAATTTGTGCACCCTTCGCGGCCTGATGACGTTGAAGAAGAGCGAGAAGCCCGTCCCCATCGAAGAAGTCGAGCCCGCCAGAGAGATTGTGAAACGCTTTACCACCGGCGCGATGTCTTTCGGCTCCATCAGCAAAGAAGCGCATGAGACGCTCGCGATTGCCATGAACCGCATTGGAGGGAAGTCGAATACCGGTGAAGGTGGCGAAGACGAAGAGCGGTTCAAGCCGGATGCAAACGGAGACCTGCGGCGCAGCGCCGTGAAGCAAGTGGCTTCGGCGCGTTTTGGCGTGACCGCGAATTACCTGGTCAACGCGGATGAGTTGCAGATCAAGATGGCGCAAGGCGCAAAGCCGGGCGAGGGCGGCCAACTTCCGGGGCATAAAGTCGACGAAGTAATTGCTCGCATACGCCATTCGATCCCGGGAGTAGGATTGATTTCGCCGCCGCCGCATCACGACATTTACTCCATTGAGGATCTCGCGCAGCTGATCTACGACCTGAAGAACGTCAATCCGCAGGCTCGCATCGCGGTCAAACTTGTAGCGGAGTCGGGCGTAGGGACGGTGGCTGCCGGCGTGGCTAAGGCGCATGCAGACGTTGTCCTGATCAGTGGGGACAGTGGTGGAACCGGAGCTTCGCCGCTGAGTTCCATTAAGCACGCCGGCATTCCGTGGGAGTTGGGTTTGGCGGAGACGCAGCAAGTGCTCTTGCTGAACGATCTGCGCAGCCGCATACGCGTACAGACTGACGGCAAGTTGCAAACCGGCCGGGACGTAACCATCGCCGCATTGCTCGGCGCCGAAGAGTTCGGTTTCGCCACGACTCCCCTGATCGCGATGGGCTGCGTGATGATGCGCAAGTGTCATCTCAATACCTGCTCGGTGGGCATCGCCACGCAAGACCCCGTGCTGCGCAAACAGTTCCAGGGGCAGCCCGAGCACGTAATTAGTTTCTTTTTCTTCCTCGCGGAACAAGTTCGTCAGTACATGGCTGAACTGGGGTTCCGTAGCTTCGATGAGATGGTGGGCCGGGTTGACATGCTCGACGCTGAGCCCGCCCTCGATCACTGGAAAGCGCGCGGTCTCGACCTTTCGACGATTCTCTACAGCCCGCCGCTGCCTTCACGCGTTGCCCGGCGATGCGTGCAGGCGCAGGATCACGGGCTGCAAGAAGCTCTGGATCACAAGATCCTTGCTGCATCTCGCGCCGCACTCGACACGCTTGTTCCCGTCGAAATCAACTTGCGGGTACGCAATGTCCATCGCTCCGTGGGCACGATGCTGAGTGGGGATATTGCGCGCAAATATGGGTCCGCGGGATTACCCGACGACACCATCCGGGTTTGCTTGACCGGGTCGGCGGGGCAAAGCCTGGGTGCGTTCCTGGCGAACGGTGTCACGCTCATGCTCGAAGGCGAGGCAAACGACTACGTGGGCAAAGGTTTGTCGGGCGGACGCCTAATTGTGTATCCGCCGCGCGCTTCCGGTTTCGCCCCCGAGGAGAACATCCTCATCGGTAACGTTGCGCTCTATGGCGCAACTAGCGGGGAGGCCTTTTTCAACGGAGTTGCCGGAGAGCGATTTGCGGTTCGCAACTCCGGTGCGACCGCCGTGGTGGAGGGCGTAGGCGATCACGGCTGCGAGTACATGACGAAAGGAATGGTGCTCGTGCTGGGATCGTGTGGGCGGAATTTCGCCGCCGGCATGAGTGGCGGCGTTGCTTACGTGTTTGACGAGCGCCGTAATTTTACGGAAGAGCGATGCAATCTGGGCTCGGTCGATCTTGAGCCCGTGGCGGAAACGCTGGATGCGCAAATCGTAAGAGATCTTGTGACCCGTCATCTGGAATTGACGGGCAGCCGCCGCGCGAAATGGATTCTCGAAAACTGGTCTGAGGTGCTGCCCCGCTTCATCAAGGTCTTCCCGCACGAATTCAAGCGCGTGCTGGGACTGAGCCGCAGCCGCCAACCTTATACACCGAGCCTGCCGTTGGCGGTTCTCGCACAGAGCGAACGGACGCAGGCGCCGTCGGCGCGCAATAGGCAGGTTCAGCATGGGTAAGACAACCGGCTTCCTGGAATATTCCCGCGAACTTGCTCCCCGGCGTCCGGTCACCCAGCGGGTCAATGACTGGTTCGAAATCTATCTCGATCTTCCCGAGGAGACGCTTAAGAAGCAAGGTGCACGCTGCATGGATTGTGGTGTGCCATTTTGTCAGACGGGATGTCCGGTCAACAATCTGATTCCCGACTGGAACGATCTGGTGTATCGCGGGCGTTGGAAGGAAGCGGTGCGGCAGTTGCACGCGACCAACAACTTTCCGGAATTTACCGGCCGGATTTGTCCGGCGCCTTGTGAAGCCTCGTGCGTGCTGGGCATCAACCAACCGGCGGTGACGATCAAGCAGACCGAAAAGAATATTGTTGAGCGCGGATTCCAGGAAGGCTGGATCCGGCCTGAGCCGCCGAAGGTTCGCACCGGCAAGAAAGTTGCGATTGTCGGCTCCGGACCGGCTGGACTGGCGGCGGCTCAGCAGCTATGCCGCGCCGGACACGCGGTTGTGGTCTACGAAAAGGCGGACCGCATTGGCGGGTTGCTGCGCTACGGAATTCCGCAGTTCAAGCTGGAGAAGCACATCATCGATCGGCGGATGGAACAGATGTCCGCCGAAGGAGTGAAGTTCGTTACCAGAGCGGAAGTCGGCAATCATGTTTCGGTGGAAGATTTGCGGCGCGACTTCGATGCCATCGTACTTTCAGGCGGAGCCGAACATGCGCGCGATCTTAACGTGCCGGGGCGCGAGCTGAAAGGGATCCATTTTGCCATGGAGTATCTGCCGCAGCAGAACCACCGCTGCCTCGGCGACACGGTCGATCCTTCAATCGAAGTCTTGGCGACGGACAAGCGAGTGCTGATCATCGGCGGCGGTGACACGGGCGCCGACTGCCTGGGGACCTGTCATCGGCAGAAGCCGCGTTCGGTACACCAGTTCGAGATCATGCCCAAGCCGCCAGATGAACGCTCTCCGCAGACGCCCTGGCCGCTGTGGCCGATGCAACTGCGCACCGAGGCTGCGCACGAAGAGGGCGGCATTCGAGACTGGAGCGTTGCCACCACAAAATTTAGCGGCGAGGCAGGGAGCGTCAAGCAGTTGCATGCCGTGCGTGTCGGTCCTCCGCCGAAGTTTGAGCCGGTTCCTGGCAGCGACTTCACACTTGAAGCAGACTTGGTGCTCATCGCCATGGGCTTCCTGGGTCCGGTTCGAAACGGGATGATTGAGCAACTGGGCGTGGTTCTCGATCCGCGCGGCAATGTGGCGACGGACCAGAACTACATGTCGTCTGTGCCGGGCGTTTTTGCTGCGGGCGATATGCGGCGAGGCCAGTCGCTGGTGGTGTGGGCCATTTCCGAAGGCCGCAGGGCGGCGGCGGCCATCGACACCTACCTCAGAGCCGCGGTGCCGCGTTCTGCTCACCTTGTTTCCACGGTCCAGCAAGGCGCCTGATGACCGGGACTGTTGCCGGCGGCAGCAGGCGTTTAAGATAGCCGCGCGAAAGCTATGATTGGGATCAAGGATATCCAAACGGCGATGGGCCGGATTCGCGAAGCCATTCGCGTTTCTCCATGCACACACTCGGAAACCTTTTCGGGCCTCACCCGGAGTGAAGTGTTCCTTAAGCTTGACAATCAACAGCGAACCGGAGCTTTCAAAGAGCGGGGCGCGTTGAACAAGTTGCTCACCTTGAACGCCGAAGAACGCGGACAGGGGGTGATTGCCGCGTCTGCCGGAAATCATGCGCAGGGAGTGGCCTATCATGCGGGCCGGCGTGGTATTCGGGCGGTTATCTATATGCCGCTGTCGACCCCGCTCACAAAAGTCTCCGCTACTCGAGCGTACGGAGCGGAAGTCGTGCTGCACGGCACGAATTACGACGAGGCCTATGAGAAGGCGATCGAACAGAGCCAGCAACATCATCTCACCCTGATCCACGCCTTCGATGATGATGCGGTCATTGCCGGTCAGGGAACGTTAGGATTGGAAATCTTGCAACAGCAACCTGATATTGAGGCGATTGTCGCTCCGATCGGAGGAGGCGGCCTGATCGGCGGCATCGCCTGCGCAGTGAAGGAAATGAATCCCGGCATCAGGGTCTACGGAGTTCAGCCGGCTAAATTGCCTTCGATGAAAGCCGCGGTCGCGCAAGGCAGCCCGGTAACTCTCGAGCCGGCGGCTACGATTGCCGACGGAATTGCGGTGCGTCGAGCCGGGGAGCGCACATTCCCGCTGGTACAAAAATATGTCGACGACATTGTGACCGTTGAAGAAGAAGAGATCGCCAACGCCATCCTGTTGCTTTTGGAGCGGGAGAAGACGCTGGCCGAAGGCGCAGGCGCAGCGTCCATTGCAGCGGTGCTGAATCGCAAACTGCCGCTGGAAGGCAAGAAGGTTGCCGTGCTGGTTTGCGGAGGCAATATCGACGTCACGCTGCTCTCACGAATCATCGAGCGCGGTCTGGTGAAAGATGGCAGGCTGGTGCGTCTGCGGGTTCATTTGACGGACTATCCCGGCGCGCTGCATCGGTTGACCGGGATTCTGGCCGAACATCGCACGAACATCGTCGAGACTGCTTACGACCGCGCCTATCACGGGGTCAACCTGGGCGACACCGCCATTGATATCACGATGGAGACTCGAGGCCCTGCTCATATTGCAGAGCTTCTGGCCGCCCTGCTGGCAGCTGGCTACGCCCACGAAAGAATTTTGTAGCCATAGCGCAAAGAGCTGCGTATTCGCGCCCTGTGTTATTCGACAGTCTGATCGGCCCTATAAGAAATTTGAATTGGACTCCGCTGATCTATGCCTTTATCGTCTGCGGATTAGGGAGAGGACTGCGATCGAACGCAAACTGCGCTCGTCGGGGTCGGCTCTTTCCTGGTCAGCCCTTCCCTCCAAGATTCAGGAGTGCGCTCGCACGGGAATTTGACGGATTTTCCAGCAAGCGCACGGCCAGCAGAAAATTCATCACCCCTTCGAAACAGGAGCAAGCAAACATGACAAAGCGAGTCGACGGGCACTCTCTGTGCCTGTCGTTATTATCGGCGACAGTGTCGGCCCTTGCCCCCATCATCCTGGCCGCCGGTCTGTTGGCGGGACTATCCACGCCTTGTTATGCCGTCGATGAGCCAAAGCCCGATCCCTCCGGCACGGCTACCGGCGATAAGGCCACGGCCGTGGATGCTGCTGGCAATCCTTTTGTAGTTGCCGAGCCCACCGATAAGATGGCCCCAGACTACGCCGCGAACAAGAAAGCTTTTGACGACTACCAGGCGGAGTCGGCGAAAGAACCGCTTGCCGTGAAGCTGGCCGACAGCGTTGGTCACATTCGCGTCGCGACAAATTTCGCGTGGACCTTGAACACCGGCTATCTCGTCCTATTCATGCAAGCCGGTTTCGCATTGCTTACCTGCGGACTGGTCCGAAAAAAGAATGCCGCCCATTTGATGATGTTGAATTTCGCGGCATACGTATTTGCCTTCCTGGCCTATTACGCAGTCGGTTACGCATTCCAGTTCGGCGCTGTCGCCGTCAATGCCGCGCCCACCAATTTGGGCGGCCTTCCTACACTCAACCACTTTCTCATCGGTAGCGGCCAATGGGGATTCGTTGGTGGGAAGGGCTTTTTTCTCGTCGGTCCCGCCTATGACAGTGCCAGCAATTGCTTGACGCTCTTCGAAGTCGTCTTCATGGAAACCGCCGGCTACATTATTGTCGGTGCGGTGTGTGAGCGGATCACCTTCTGGGCGTTTCTGCTTTGTGAGCTCTTCATCGGCGCAATTCTTTATCCGATTTCCGGTTGTTGGACTTGGGGTGGAGGCTGGCTGTCGCAAGTCGGTTCGACGTTGAATCTGGGTCACGGCTATGTCGACTTCGCGGGATCGACCGTCGTCCACGCCGTTGGTGGTTTCTGCGCCATGGCTCTCGCGATTATTCTCGGGCCGCGTCTGGGTAAGTATGGACCCGGGGGGAAGATCCGCGTATTTCCCGCTCATAACATCGTCTATGTAGTGACGGGCACGTTCATCCTGCTTTTTGGATGGATGGGATTCAATCCCGGTTCCACTCTCGGAGCCACCGATCTTCGCATTTCTGTAGTCGCAGTGAACACCAATCTGGCTGCGGTTGCGGGCTCGGCCGCTGCCATGCTCTTGTGGTATTCCCTGTTCGGCAAGCCGGATATAACTATGGCCTGTAACGGAATGCTCGCGGGATTGGTTGCGATCACCGCTCCCTGCGCTTTTGTGTCTCCGACTTCGGCGACAGCGATCGGCGTACTGGCAGGATGTCTGGTTTGCTTTGGCGTTCTTTTCAACGATCGAGTCCTCAAGATCGATGATCCCTGTGGCGCGATTTCGGTGCACGGATACTGTGGCTGGCTCGGTGCGGTGAGCGTGGGCATTTTCGCCGACGGTACTTACGGCGCGGGATGGAATGGCGTTGGCGCAGCGTCTTACTTAGGCCACGCCGGGCAGGGCGTGACTGGTTTGATTCACGGCGATGCGCGTCAGTTTTTCTGTCAGCTGATGGGAGCGACTTTGTATGCTGTCTGGGCGTTCGGCCTGACCTACGCGGTCTTCTGGGGCGTCAACAAAGCGAAAAGCATGCGAGTGGCGCCGGAGGTGGAAGAAGACGGTCTCGACGTTCCCGAGTTTGGCATGGAAGGTTATCCGGAAGACGCAGTGGTCACGGTTTCGCACTAACCGAGAATCCAGCGTCGTCCTTGGTAGATCGCTTCCCGTTGTCGGCTGGTTGGAAAGGGCGCGGCTTCAGCCGCCCGCCGCAATTCATTCGAAAGTCCCATTTGCACCCTGATTCCTTCCCGTGGTTCCCGCCCGTGCGTTCCGCCGCATGTGATTGAAATCACAAATAGTTTAGTAGTTTCTTAGTAGTGATTGGCGGCTCGCAGCTGAGTAAGATTACCGGTCGCCATTCATGAACCCTACATGGAACGGCCAGTTCTCGTGTTTCGATCTCGTAGCCAAGACCGACGCGTGCGCCAACAGCGTGGTTCGGGCTGGCGGTGTGGAGATCGGCGGTGACGATTTCGTGGTGATGGCAGGGCCGTGCGCGGTCGAGTCGGAGCAGCAATTGCTGCGGACCGCCGAAATGGTGGCGGCTGCAGGCGCGCGCCTTCTCCGCGGAGGCGCCTATAAACCGCGCTCCTCACCTTATTCCTTCCAGGGTCTGGGAATCGAAGGCCTCAAAATTCTGCGCAAAGCGCGGGAAGAAACCGGACTGGCAATCGTCACCGAAGTGATGAGTGAGGAAGACGTCGACTTGATCGCGGAGTACGCCGACCTCATGCAAGTGGGCACGCGCAGCATGGAGAACTACGCGCTGCTCGAAAGACTGGGCGGATGTGGCCGGCCGGTGTTGCTGAAGCGAGGGATGACTGCCACGTTGGAAGAGCTGCTGCGATCGGCGCAAGTGATCGCAATAAACGGCAATCCGCAGATCATCCTGTGCGAGCGCGGCATTCGAACTTTTGAGACCGCGACACGCAACACCCTGGACATTGCTGCCGTCCCGGTGTTGAAGACGGTTTCCCATCTTCCAGTGATTGTCGATCCCAGTCACGCCGCCGGAGTGCGTTGCCTGGTTCCAGTCCTGTCGCGCGCCGCCGTGGTGGTGGGCGCTGACGGGCTGCTGGTTGAAGTGCACCCGTCGCCGGATCAGGCCCAGAGCGACGGCGACCAGTCGCTCACGTTTCGCGATTTCCAGAAGATGATGGACGATCTGCAACCCTATCTTGCGATTCGAGACGCCTCTCGGCGGCTCGGTCCGCAACTGGTTGCCGCCGAAGGAGCAGTCTAATGCGGGCGCGGCCCATCGCGGTCGGGCTGCTCTCCTTCGTTATCCTTATCGTCGTCGGATTCGTGCCCACGCGACCTGTCCTCTCCGCGGGTCAAGATCCTCCGGCATTTCTCTTTACGGTTGCGAAACAGTACGAGCCGCTCGCCTGGATCCGCGGCGCTGACCGGTTCAGCTCCGATGCGAAAATCTTCATTCAAGATGCGAGCGGCAAGCATCCTCTGGTCCCAGGTCTGGCAGCCTCCGGCGACCCCTCGGTCTCGTTGGATGGCAGGAATGTTTTGTTCGCGGGTAAGCAGAGCTCTCAGGATTCGTGGCAGATCTGGGAAGTTTCGTTGTCCAGCGGGGAACTACACCGCATTACGTCGTGCCCCGAAGACTGTGTTCGCCCTTTCTATCTGCCGGGCGACCACGTCGTCTATGCCAAGAAAAGCCGTGGCCGATTTGTGGTTGAGGCCGTCGACCGAACCGACGGCAAAGCTGTTCAGCTAACCTGGAGTTCGGGAAATTCACTGCCGACGGATGTTCTTCGCGACGGCCGCATCTTGTTTGAATCTACCTACCCGCTCGGGGCCGACGGCTCGCCGGAACTCTATACCGTTTATTCCGATGGCAGCGGCGTGGAGTCCTACCGCTGCGATCATGGCCCAGCACGCCACTCCGGCAAGCAGTTCGCGTCAGGCGACATCGTATTCGCCTACCGCTCTGGTCTTGGGCGGTTCGTTTCCGCCCTGGCACACGAAGTTCGCATCCCCGCTCCCGCGGGTGACTATGCGGGAGATGTAATCGAGTCCTCGACAGGCGATTGGCTGGTGACGTTGCGGGAGGGCAAGGATCCGTTTCAACTGATGTGGTGGAAGCCAGGTACCGGCGCTCCACGTCTCGCAGCCGTAGAGCCGAATGCGAATGTGGCCCAGCCGGCGTTCATTGCGGAACGCACCGTACCGAAGCGCCATCCCTCGGGCTTGCACGACTGGCCGAATGCCAACCTTCTCTGCCTGAATGCTTATACCTCGAAATACAAGTTCGCATCCGGCTCGCTCCACTCTGTTCGTCTGTACACGCGAGATAGCGAAGGCACGATAAAGCTGCTGGGAACAGCGCCGGTAGAGCGCGATGGCTCGTTCTTCGTTCAGGTGCCGACCGAGCAGCCACTGCAGATAGAACTCCTCGATGGCTCCGGCAAATCTCTGAAGCGGCAGGCGGGCTGGTTCTGGATGCGCCGTGGAGAACAACGCGCGTGTGTGGGATGCCACGCGGGGCCGGAAACTGCCCCGGAGAATGCCGTCCCCATGATTCTGCTGAAGTCAACGACTCCTGCTGATATGACCGGCGCTGTGCGTAGCTCTGCAGGAGGCCAATAAATTGAAAACGCGAATCTCGACCCGATTGAGCCTAGCATTCCTGCTGATCTCTTCCGCTTTGCTGGCGCAACCTGCGCCGCCGAGCAGCCCGAGTTCGATTCGCTTTGAGGACGCCACAGCGAAGTCCGGCATTCAATTCACGCACAGCTTCGGAGCGCAAGATCTAGGCTCTCTATTGGAAGGTACTGGATCAGGTTGTGTCTGGTTCGACTATAACAACGACGGACTGCCGGATCTCTACGTGGTCAGCGGCAAGCCGCTCGAAAACGGCATGCACCCTTACCCATTGAAGCAGCCTCCGGCCGTCGCCCCGCACAATCATCTCTACAGGAATAACGGCGATGGAACGTTCACCGACGTCACCGAGCAGGCCGGAGTTGCCGGCAACATTTACGGAATGGCTGCGATCGCGGCCGACTTCGACAATGATGGCTTCGTCGATCTGTTCGTGACCGGCTACGGCCGAGCGATTCTCTATCGCAACCGCGGCGACGGCACGTTCGAAGACGTGACCGAAAAGGCTGGGATCAAGGTGGACGGCTGGTCGATCAGTTCGGCTTGGCTGGATTACGATCGTGACGGTTGCGTCGATCTGTTCGTCGGCCGGTACGTGAAGTTCGATCCCAAGTATCGAAACTACTACGCCGCTGATAACTATCCCGGCCCCCTCGACTATGCCGCGGAGACGAACCGTCTTTACCACAATAATTGCAACGGAACATTTACCGATGTGACCGATAAGTCAGGGATCGGCGCCTATAAAGGCCGCACCATGGGCGTCACGGCAGCGGATTATGACGGCGACGGTTATCCCGACATCTACGTCGCCAACGACAAGACCGAGAACTACCTCTTTCACAACAAGCACGACGGCACGTTTGAAGAAGTCGCCGCCGAACTCGGTGTCGCCTATGGGCAGAACGGAGAGAACACTTCTGCGATGGGTCCGGTATTTGCCGATATCGATGGCGACGGCCGCGTGGATCTCTGGGTGACCGACTCGAAATACAACCGCCTGATGCGCAACACCGGAGCGAATGGATTCGAAGATATTGGGCCAAGTTCCGGGATTTCACAGGCCACCGCGCAGTACACGAGTTGGGGCACCGGAATTTACGACTTCGACAATGATGGCTGGCCCGACATTATGGTTTTTCACGGTGGCTTGATCCACCTGGTTCCACAGGAGCAATCGCTGTTTCGCGGGCTGGGAAACGGCAAGTTTGCCGATGTTTCGCGTGAGGCAGGTCCTGCTCTCGACGTAAAGTCAGTTGCGCGGGGCGCTTGCTTTGCCGATTACGACAATGACGGAAGGATGGATGCGTTTGTTGTGAACCTGGGCGCGCCCGGGATGCTGCTGCATAACGTCACCCAGAACAGTAATCATTGGCTCACCCTGAAGCTGAAAGGGAAGAAGAGCAATCGAGATGGAATCGGTGCGCACCTCGAGTTGCTCGCTGGCGGACGGAAGCAAGTCGCCGAGCGCGTTGCTGGATCAGGCTATCTCTCACAAGACGATGGCCGTGTTCATTTTGGCTTGGGAAGCGCGACGAAAGCCGACAAGCTCAACATCCACTGGCCCAGCGGGCAGGAGCAGGTGCTGGAGAATGTGGCAGTAGATCGCGTGCTCACAGTGGAGGAGCCGTAGATGAAGATGGAGAATTCATTCCGCGGCAAGATGAAGCTGATCGCCGGCATCGTTCCTGCGTTGGCGTTGACTTTTCTCCTGATGCTGCTTGCGCCTGCGGCCAAGCCCGCATCGCCACAGTCCGAGGCGGCAATCAATCTGCGCTACCTCTCGCCCATCGAAATGGCGCTCTCGCCAGACCGACGCTTCCTCTATGTCGTATGTCAGGCCAGCGACGAGCTGCGCGTTGTAGATCTGGCGTCAGGCCAGGTCGTGAGTACGGTTCCGGTAGGCCACGTGCCACGCGGAATTATCTTGTCTCCCGACGGCCGGCAGATTTATGTGACCAACGCGTGGTCAGACACGGTATCGGTCATTGATGCGACAACTTTGAAAGTTGTGCGCATGATTCCCACTGGTTTTGAACCTACCGGCATCGTCTGTGACAAGAGTGGCAATACTCTCTACGTCGCGAACCGCCTCAGCAACGACATTTCCCTGATCGATGCGAACACCGGCCAGGAAATCAAGCGACTGCTGGCTGGCCGAGGCGCGAGCTATCTCGCTCTGTCCGCGGACGGCAAATGGGTATATGGCACACACATCTATCCCAATGCCGGAGCCTTCCGAACGCAGCCGAATTCGGAAATCACCGTCATCGACGCGACGCGTCAGGCTGTGGTCGAGCGCAAGCAACTGCGCAACGCTGCCGGTGTGTTTCACGTGGCCCTCTCTGTCGACGGAAAGCTGGGCGTGGCGGCGCAACTCCGTCCCAAAAACCTGATTCCTCTGGCGCATGTGGAGCACGGGTGGGCATTTGGTGACTCGCTGACTCTGTTCGGTGACGATGTTGGCGGGACGCTACAGGTTCCGATTGATGAACTCGACCGTTATTACGCTCTGCCTTGGGGCGTGGTGATCACTCCAGACAAATCGAAGATGTTTGTAACCACGGCCGGCTCCGAGAGCGTGACCGTGGTCGACATACGCAAGTTGCTGGCGTTCGCCAAAATCCACCGACAGTCTTCAAACAATCTCGCGAATGATCTTTCCGCATCGGCAAACTACGTAACTGCGAGAATTCCCGTCGGGCACAATCCGCGCGGCGCATTGTTGTCTCAAGACGGTAAGCGCTTATATGTGGCGAATCGACTGGATGACAATATTTCAGTCATCGACACATCGACCGAAAAAGTGGTTTCGACATTTGATCTCGGCGGACCAAAGACCGTAAATGCATTGCGCCGCGGGGAGCAACTATTCTTCACCGCCGATTATGCATTTCAAGGCCAGTTCGGTTGCGCCAACTGTCATCTGGACGCGACCATTGACGGCTTGCAATGGGACCTCGAGCCCGACGGCTTCGGCAAGGATATCGTCGATAATCGATCGCTGGAAAACCTGGCGGGGACCGAACCATTCAAGTGGAACGGTAGCAATCCTGACATGCCGACCGAGTGCGGCCCGCGCACGGAGAAATTTTTCTATCGATCGCAGAGTTACACGCCGCAGCAACTTACCGATCTTGTGACCTTTGTTTACTCACTTCCCGACCGCCCGAATCGGTACCGTTTGCCCAACGGAGAGCTTACTCAGGCGCAGGAACGCGGCAAGGCAACTTTTGAGAGGACGAAGAACAAGAGCGGCGCGCCGATTCCCGAGAACAACCAATGTGCTTACTGTCACAGCGGCCCCAAGTACACCAACCAGCAGCAAGTTGATGTCGGCACCGGTAAGTCCACCGATCGCTCACCAATCATCGATGTGCCGCAACTTCCCAACGTGGCCTATTCCGCGCCCTATCTGCACGATGGCTCGGCACGGTCGCTGGAAGAAATATGGACGGTCTTCAACCCAAAAGATACGCATGGCGTGAGCAACGATCTCACAAAAGACGAACTGAACGATCTGATTGAGTATTTGAAAACGTTATGAAGATCTCATCGAGAATCTATTTCGCGACGCTGATTGCGGTCGGTGTGGTTTCCCTCGCGACTGCGGTTGCGTTAGCCCAAGACATGCCGCGCTTCCGCTGGGAGAACTTCAACACCGCCGACGGCTTGCCTGACAATCATGTCTTCTGTGTTCTCGTGGATGGAAACCGAATCTGGGCAGGCACCGAGAACGGCCTTGGCCTGTACGAAAACGGCGCATGGAAAGTCTTTCGCCCGACTGATGGTCTGGCGCATCAGGCGGTACTCTCGCTCGCTCTCGACAAACGTACGGGCGATCTCTGGGCCGGAACCATGGGCGGGCTTAGCCGCATCTCCGCCGGCCGCATCGATAACTTCACCCAACTGAATTCCGGCCTAAGCAATGACATTGTGTATGGGGTCGGGGTGCAGGGAGATTTCGTTTGGACTGCCACTGCCGCCGGCGCAAGCCGCTTCAATACGCGCACCGGCCAGTGGGCACTCTTCAACGAACGCAATACGCCCATGTACGAAATCTGGACCTACGCCGTCAGTCCCGCGGAAGACAAGGTTTACTACGCGGTATGGGGCGGCGGCGTGCTCGAATACGACGTCAAAACCGAGCGTTGGAAAGAATACGACGATCCCGACGGCGAAACCCAACTGGTGTTGATGAAGGACCAGGGACTAATTCACGAAGTCACGACATCCGTGAGTTATGTGGGCAAAATTCTCTGGGTCGCGACTTACTTTGGCGCCAGCCGCTATGACGGTCGCTACTGGCACAACTTTATGCAGAAAGACAGCGGCTTGCCCAGCAACTTCATGAGTCAGGTCAAAGCCGTGGACGGCAATCGCGCATGGTTCTCCACCGACAAGGGACTGGCTTATTACGATGGCACGAACTGGGCAGTCTATCGCCCTGCCCTCGACACCCACAAGCCGGAGATGCTGGTGCGCGACGCGGCCGGCACCATCAAGAAGATCGCAGTGCAAACTGCGCCGGCGCATAACTACATCCTCGGAGTCGACTTTCAGGGAGACGACCTTTGGGTGGCAACGGCCAAAGGCTTGAGCCATGGCATTCGGGAACACGGCTCGACGAGAAGCTCGGCGGAGACGGCACAAGTTCTACCAGTTCGGAAGTCAGTGCAAAAGAAGTGAATTCTTAGGGAGTAATCTTATGAATGTCCAGGACCTACTCGCGGAAATAACCACGGCGCCCGTAGTCAAGCGCGCTATTACCAACCACTCGGCGCTGAATGAAGCTTACGCGTACGGCAGCGCATTCTCCCGCGGCCTGCGGGTTGATCTGAACGGTCTGACGATTCTGTTGATTTCCGGTACCGCCAGCATCGATGACGAAGGCCGAACGGTGCACGTGGGCGAGCTGCGCGGCCAACTGCGTCGCACCTTCGACAACATCACGGCGCTGCTCGCCTCCGAAGGTGCAACCTGGCACGACATTGTGCGCACCACGTGTTATCTCCGCGACATCGAGCGCGACTACCAGGCCTTCAACGAAGAGCGGACCGCATTCTACAAAGCGCAGGGCCTGGATCCGCTGCCGGCGTCCACCGGCATCCAGGCGATTCTCTGCCGGCCTGATTTGCTGGTTGAGATCGAAGCGATCGCCATGTTCCGCCGCGAATCGGCCCCGGAGTAAAAGTGGAGCAACAAGCCAGGAGTGCTCTTATGCGTCGCGCGTTGATCTATGCTGCCTCGGTGGTGCTAATGTCCACGGCGTGGGCCCAGGCGCCCGCACCCTGTTTGTGCGGGAGCAATCCCCCGGGGCGCCCAGCGCCACGTTCGTTGAAACCGTATACCGGCGCGCCTGCGGACTTGCAGCCATTCTCCAAGTTCACAACTCCCTACTTCGAGTACTATCAGGATCTGGTCGAATACAACGGGGCGGCTCGCGACATTCCCGACCCCGACCTCAAGGACCTGAACGAGATTCGCATTGGTTTTCTGGCGCCGCTTTACGACCACCCCGACCAGGTGCGCGGCAATCGCATGCTGAATGGCGCAACCCTGGCGATTGACGAGGCCAATGCTGCCGGAGGTTATTGCGGTAGGCCGTTCCGCCTCGTGCTCCACAACGACTATAACAATTGGCAGAACAGTAGGGTTGCCGCTGCCGGCGTTTCAAGAGATTCCGCCATCTGGGGCGCGGCCTCGAACGACGCTGTCAGGATGATCTATGACGACAAGGTCTGGGCGATGTTCGGCTCCATTAGCTCGGAATCCACGCACATCGCGCTTCGCCTGACGCTGAAAGCCGAAACTCCGCTGGTCATCAGCGCCTCAACCGATCCCACTATTCCCGAGACCATTATCCCGTGGTCCTTCATCGCAATTCAGGATGACCGTGAGCAGGGATACACGCTGGCTCGCCACATTTACGACGAACTCGGCCTGAAGCGGGTCGCGATCCTGCGCGTGAATGATCGATACGGCCGCTTTGGAGTTCCGAAATTTCGCGACGCTTCTCGCCGACTCGGGCACCCGGTGGTGATCGAGCAGAAATTTCGGCCCGGCGACACCGACTTCCGGCATCAACTTCAAGTGATCGAAGATTCGCGCGTGGATGCCATCGTGCTTTGGACCGACATCGCCCCCGCCGCGATGATCCTGCAGCAGATGCAGGAACTGGGTATGAAGCAGCGCGTGTTCGGCAGCCATCGCACGATCGGCGATGAACTCGTTCAGCTAGCAGGCACGGCTGCGGAAGGCTTCGAGGCGGTTTTCCCGTATGATCCCACACGCACTGATCCGCGCTGGATCGATTTTAACGCCCGTTACCAGGCTCGCTTCCACGAAGCGCCAGATCAATTCGCTTCCCTCGCCTACGATGCGATGCAGATACTGTTGAATGCCATTTGCCGCGCCGGATTGAATAAAGGCAGGATTCGCGACGCCCTCACCGGTATCGAGAATTATAAAGGTGTGACCGGTGACATGGTCTTCGATCCCAACTGCAAGAACATCGCTCCGCTATTTCTGGCTCGCGTGCGCAATGGGAGCATCGAGTACCGCCGTATCACCATGGAGAAGCCCTATGCTCGCGTGGGGGAGGACGGCGTCGACTATGCCGGGCCAACGCTGACCAACGTCAGAACCAGCAAGGTGCAAATTGGCGTCTTCGGGCCACGGGCTGATGAAATCGTCCGCTCCGCTGAGCTTCTCAGCCTACTCCGAGCGATCAGTGGCAAAGATCAAATCATATCCCTGATCGGAATTCCTTCCCAACTCTCCTGGGGAAAAGCTTCCGACGAACTTGTAAAAGCAATCTATCAAGATCAGGTTCTTGCTTTAATCGCACTCGACCGTCCCTCCAGTCACCTCGCGGAACAGATCGCGGTCAAGTCATTCCTCCCGGTGGTTGCAATATCTTCCGATCGCACCTTGACGAGTACGAACATCCCGTGGATCTTTCGTCTGCCCGAGGGTACTCCGATCGAGCAGGCGCTGCGCAGCCTCGCGGAGGCCATTAAGCGAGCCGGCCCCAACCGCGAAAAGATTCGCGACCAGATGGCCTCGGGCGGTCCCGTGGGCGGTGTGAGCTTTCTGTCTACAGGCGAGTTAGGACGATCGTCGGTCGCTGCTGCAAGAAAGTGAACCACCCGTGCCGCCTCGCTCTTGGCCGCTGCACGTCCTCACATGGATGTCGTAAATTATTGGCCATCGCGCCGCCCTGTGTTGCAGACTGTTTTGCGAAGCATGCAGTCTGGCCGCGATGATAAATTGAAGGTTGAAGCTGTTCGAAGCAACCGTGTACTCCGCACCCAAGTGATGCGCTCTCACCTCGAAAATATCTCAAAGGTGAGGCGATCGCGATCAGTTCCAGTAGACGCATCTTTAAGGCCACCGGGTTCAACAACTCAATCAGCCGTCCTGGAGAGGCGCCAGTCTTGATAGCGGAGAAACCGGTTTCCAGGCATTGTGGGTTATGGATTCTCGTCGTCCTGGTTCTTGCCTGCCTAAGAGTCGCGAAGGCGCAGGACAACTATGAGATTCAGGTCTACGGTTCCGACACAGTTGCGCCCCAGACCACGATGCTGGAGCTGCACAGCAACTTTACCGCGGCGGGGAGTGATGCGGCACCTGGCTCGCGGTTCACCGCGGACGGGGTCTATCCAACGAACCATGCCGAGCACGAAACGGTTGAGATTACGCAGGGAGTGAATGGCTGGTCGGAGGTTGGCTTTTACATCTTCACCAGCGCGCGCAGTGGAGACGACTGGCAATGGGTGGGTGATCACATTCGTCCTCGCGTGAGAGCACCCGACAGCTGGCACTGGCCGGTGGGTGTAAGCCTGTCCATGGAGTTTGGTTATCAGCGGGCATCGTTTGCGAAGGATACATGGACGATGGAGCTGCGGCCGATCATCGATAAGCAGATAGGCAGATGGTACTTTACGGTGAATCCGGCTCTGGAGCGAAGTTTTCACGGGCCGAGTGTTCCGGAAGGCGTGGGGTTCTCGCCAAGTGCGAAATTCAGCTACGACTTCAATAAATACATTTCTGGTGGGCTGGAGTACTACGCTGCTTACGGATCGATTACGGGTGTGTCTGCGTTACGCAATCAGGAGCAGCAGTTTTTCCCGACCATCGATCTGAATGTGTCCCCGGACTGGGAGATCAACTTTGGGGTCGGAATTGGAGCAACGGCCAGTACCGATCATCTGATTGTGAAGGGTATCCTGGGGCGACGGTTCGATTGGACGCATCACCGGGTGGGCAGTTCTGAGAGCACTCAGTAGGGACATACATTCAAATGGATCGTCGTGACTTTTTGATTGGTGCAAGCTTCGCGATGCTGGGTACAGCGGCGAAGACAAAGTTGTGGGCCCAGACGCCGGCGGACCTGTGGCTTGAAATTGCGCCCCTCAAGCTTGAGATTGCGCCAAAAAAAGTAATTCACACCGTCGCCTACAACGGGGGTGTTCCCGGGCCTCTGATTCGCTGGCCGGAGGGGAAGCCGATCACAATTGACGTTGTGAACCGCACGGACGTGCCCGAAATTGTGCACTGGCATGGATTGTGGATTCCGGCGGATCAGGACGGCGCGATGGAAGAAGGCTCGCCCATGATTGCGGCGGGCGGACAACGGCGCTACAGTTTTACCCCGCGGCCGGCCGGTTTCCGCTGGTACCACACGCACACGTTTGCCGGGCATGATTTGAAACGCGGGACCTATACCGGTCAGTTCGGATGCTTCCACATTGAGCCCAAACAAGAGCCAGGCGCGTACGATCAGGAGATATTCCTCACACTGCACGACTGGAATGCGTATATGGGAGGCGGCGGGGATGCTTCCATGGACGCGTTCTACGACTATGCGACGATCAATGACCGCATGCTCGGGCACGGCCATCCTATTAAAGTGCGCGAGGGACAAAGGGTGCTCTTCCGCGTGCTGAACGCCAGTGCGACGGCGACGCATTGGCTGGCACTGGCCGGGCATGAATTCACAGTGGTGGGCATGGATGGGAATGAGGTGCCGCGGCAGGCGAAGGTGCCGGCGGCGCGACTGGCTCCGGCAGAGCGGATTGATGTGTTGGTAGAGATGAATCGGCCGGGAGTTTGGGTGCTGGGCGAGACGCGGGCAGAGGTCCGCCGCGCGGGGATGGGGATTGTGGTGGAGTATGCCAACCAGCAGGGCGAGGCCAAGTGGATCGATCCGCCCGAGACGATGTGGGATTACACGCTGTTCGCAAAACAGGAATCGGTGACGGCGGAGCCGGACCAGCGGGTTCCTCTGGTGTTTGAGTCAAAGTTTCGCGGCCATGGGGACTTTGACTATTGGATGATCAATGGCAAGTCGTACCCGAAGACGGACACAATTCCGCTAGAAGCAGGCAAGCGTTACAGATTGGCGTTGCGGAATAAGAGCAGCGACGATCATCCGATTCACTTACATCGCCATACTTTCGAGGTCACCAGCCTGGACGGCAAGCCGCTCTCGGGGCTGCGGAAGGACGTGGTGGTGGTGAAAGCAAATAGCTACGCGGAGATCGACTTTGTTGCGGCCAACCCGGGCGCGACCCTGTTTCACTGTCACCAGCAGAGCCACATGGATTTTGGCTTCATGATGCTGTTTCGCTACGTGTGAGTTATCAGCCGCACAAGCCCCATAAACATGAAAGCTCCCGGCTACAGTTCAACGATGAGTCTGACCCCTGAAGCGCGCAACGGCGGCCTTCAGCGAGCATCCTAAGTTTTGCATTCATGGCTTTCGGACAGAGGAGGCGTGCTATTGCGCATCCACAACGCAACGGAAACCGATTGTGCCGGAGCGGTCGCGGCCAGGGGACATCAACAGATATTTCTGGTGCTCATCCAAGCGGTAAGTCTGCGGAAAGTACCAGATTGATCCGCGCGGCTGATACCCCGCGCCTCCTCGCACAATCGCGGCACGAGTATGTTCGTCGCGAAACTCGTCGGTCCACTGCGAAACATTTCCGACCAAATCTAGTACACCGAACGGACTCGCACCCGCGGGGAATGCCGCCACATTCGCAAGCGGTGAAAGGGTCCTTCCATGATCGGGCGGCGGCATGGCTTTCGAATTCCAATCATTTCCCCAGGGGTAGATCCGACCATCGGCGGATTGAGCCACATATTGCCACTCCCATTCGTGCGGAAGGCGCTTGCCCGCCCAAGCTGCATAAGCACGAGCATCTTCAATCGATACCCAGGTCACGGGTTTATCTTCCCAGCCTTGCGGATAGTGCCCATCTTTCCAGCCCCGGAGAAAATTGTGATCGTCTTTGGAGTGGTAGCCAGTCGTACTCAGGAACTTTGCGAATTCGGCATTCGTGACCAGCGTGCGATCCATATAAAACGTGGGTACGTGCATGGGGTGAGTGTGGTAGCGGCGGGCAGAATTCTCCCAAGGGTATTGAACATCGACTCCCGGATCATTGCCCCCTTCAATCTCGATGCCGTGAACTTGAAAGTTGTAGTCGCCACCCGGAATCATGACCATGCCAGAAGGCGCGGCGGACACGGGTTTTGTGGCTCTGATGTCGACCATGGTCTGGAGCACCCCCTGCCACTCGCGCGAGAAACTTGATAACGGACGACGGGAACGCTGTGCCATGTAGGCCAAAATGTCCTTTAGCTTGTCGCTCGGTGGATCCTCACCCGTCGCCAGGACAGCGCCAAAACCTCGGCCTTCTATTTCGAAACTTAGGATGGCTTCGTCTCCGCGCAGCGATGGCTTTAGTTCCACGCCATGCCATAGATCATAGAAGTGAACACCGGCATGGAAGGGCACTCGAAGTTCTGGCCCTGCAACGTCGTATTCATTTCGGTTCACAATCGTCCACAGTGTGCCGGAGTGATTGGGAAAGCGACTCGCGAAAACTCCGTCCTGTACGGTGGCAGCGTGAGGCTGCCAATCCGGAGTGCGAAGATTGTTTGCCATCGCCCGCTCGATGGCAGTGAAACGCAGAACCGCTTCGGCATCGTTCGGGTTCATGCCATACCAGAAGCCCCATAGATTTTCGAGCACCGCATATCCCTGCCCGTTGAAGAAAGCGTGTTGCAAACTGTCGGTTTTGTCGCGGGTGAAGCGGTCGGTCACATTGACGGTGTGACGAGGCTCCATCCACTTGGTCTTGCTGACCATGGGAACGAATGGATATTGTTTGCCCTCCCAAGTGACCCAGTCGTTCCACGAGAGGTTCGACCACGCGATGGATTCGTCACGCGGCTGGAACTGGGGTGCAAGCGCCAAGGGCGCGCCGATGGCGTCGGACTCCTGCCGGAACGGCGCCGGAACCGTCTCCAGAGTGTCGAAGTTAATTCCGTCGGCTCCAATGCTTTTCAGTTCCTGCGAAATTGCAGTCGCGAGATTGTTCTCCTCTCGCGTGCCTGTGTCCCAGGCAAGAAAAGGAAAGAAAACTCTTACGCCACGACTGTGAAATTGCTCGATAAGCTGGCGGAGACCGGGCAATCCGCCGGGAAGATCCTGCAAAAGATCAAACTGATTGCGATCATCGATTCCGAGATTTGGATAGACGTGCCAGATCAGTACAGCATCAATGTTTCCGAGCCGTTGCTCAGTCTCGTTCAAGAACCGGTCCACGGTGTACAAGCCCTTTTCCGGGTCATACAAGCTTCGATCCCAGATCAGAACCTGCACTTGCAGAAAGATATGTTGTGTCCATTCGAGGTCAGCCCGCTCGTACTGGGCGTCGTCGTATCGCAGGCGCACCCGCCGGTCGGCGCGCCATGCCTTCAGTCCGTCAATCCAGCCGGCCGCTTGCGATGGATTGTCGGGGCCGGAGAAAAATACTTCGCTCGGAGGCGGTGGTTCTGTGAGGTTCATTACGCCGGTCACGGAGACGAGTCCATGGCTGGCCTTCCATTCATCGGAAGAGGCCGTCGAGACTACGAGTAAGACAAGATTGACGAGAGCGACAACTCTGCAAATTTTCCTGCGACGATGGGGATTCATGGTTACAGCTCTAAAGAGCAACGAAACTCAATGGGCTCGCGGGGTCGGCGTCTTCATCAAGTCCACAAACATCTTGTTGAACCTGGCCAGATTCAAATCCATCTGGATTTCGACGAGCCGCTCTCCCAGTTGCGGTTTGTCTTTCTCCGTCCAGGTCAGCGTGTTTCCGTAAGCCGCACCGTGATTAATATCTACGCTCATATAGCGGGTTTCTTTTTTGGTGATGAGCGTTGGATCAATCCAGGCGGCGGCGGCCAGTTCGTCCCACATGTAGGAACCGCCCTGGTCTTTCATAAAGAATTTCACCAGGTACTGCGCCGCGGCGCTGTTGCTCTGCTTGATCTCCGCAACCATTGCGTCAGTGATCCTGGTTTTGACCGAGATGTCCACCGGCGTGCAGACGATCTTCTTCCAAGGCGCTGCTAATACGCTCTTCGCGGCCTCTGGATCGAACCAGAAATTAAATTCGTGACGGGGCGTGCTGATGAACTCCGGATCGTCAGTCTGCGGGCTCAGGCTTCCGCCCATGAAGACCAAGCTCTCGGCCAGTTCGGCGAAATGGGGATCGAGGGCGTTGGCGAGCGCCAGGTTTGTCATCGGTCCGCCCTCATAGACGGTGACTTCATGGGGATACATGCGCACCATACGAATCAGGAAGTGAGCGGCGTCCTCATCGGCGGCTTTGGTGGTGGGCTCCCCTTCGAGAAGTTTGGGAATCATGTCATGTTCGTGCCACCAGCGATCATCCCAGGCGCCGGCGAATGCGACTTTTCCATACATTGCCTGCCACAACTGAGCTTCCTTACGGCGATGCACGAGCGGAAACACGGCACCGGGAACGACCGGAATATCGGTGCGCCCGATGAGCTCCAGCAGTCGCAGGGTATGGGCTACCTCTTCGTCGCGCCACTGGTTCCCGCTGACCACGGTGATGCCCAGAACTTCCACTTGAGGAGATTGAATCAGGGTCAACAGCGTCTGCATATTGCTCCCGCCGGGCCCCGAACAATCCTGATTGATGATGACTTTGCGACGTTGCTGCGCGAATCCCAGACTATTCGCAATCAGCAGGAAGGAGATTATCACGTGCAGTTTTGAATTCTTCATCAAGAAACCTCTGCTTGCGTCTCTTCAGTCCAGATGTCGCCATCTCGCCGCTGGCCCTGAACAAGAAAAGAACGGGAAACTGAATATCGATTCAGTTTCCCGTCCTAGTTTAAGGTATGGAGCGCTCAGAAGTTCAATTTTAGAGCGAACTGGGCGACGCGCGGATTGTTCACGGTGGAGTTGATCACAGCAAAGGTAGAAGCCGTGGAAATGTCCGCGCCCGGTAATCCGAACTGAGCATGATTGAACACGTTGAAAAACTCAGCCCGGAAATCGAGCCGCATACCATCGCGATACGGCAAAACAAAATGCTTGATCGCCGAAAAATCCGTGTTGATGAAATCCGGGCCGTATAGCGGCGTTCGGCTGGCATCGCCAAGCTTGCCAGGAGCGGCCTGGGCAAAACAACTGGTGTTAAAAAATTCCGTTAAATTCTTCGGACCTGAGTCGGGATTACAAACCTGGTCAGGACGGTTGTAGTTGTTGCCGCCCTGATTAAACCCCACCCCGGAATTATCCACGCTGTTGAAGATGAACACGGGAAATCCGGAAAGCACTCTTTCGATCACATCAATCTCCCAGTTTCCCAGGACGGAATTCATCACGCCATTCCAGTTACCGCCGAATTGTCTCCCCTTACCAAACGGCAGATCGTAAATTACGCTAGCGCTTAAATTGTGCTTGAGGTCGATTTGCGAGAGCGCCCAGTCCGCCTTTTGCGTTCCGGGCAGCGGCCAGTACGTGGCTCCCGTGCTCGTTCCCACTCCGTCCGGGAAACCCGAGTCGAGGGCGCGGGCATAGGTATAAGAAATCAAGGCATAAATGCCGTGCCGGGCACTCTTGGTTTCCGCCTTGAGCTGCAACGAATCATAACGGGCAGAGCCGGTGTCCGTGATGTTGTCGATGACCGGAGCGCCATTGGGAAACGTTGGCGGTCCCCAAGGTAGGGTAGCGATTCCGCAACCCAGAGTGTAGGAAGGATCATACAGAGGATTGGCGACGCCGCCGATCGTGGAAAAGCACGCCGAAGGGGATGCGACGTTCAGATTCACGCCGTCCACCAGAATGTGCGCACTTCGCGCTCCGGCATAACCGGCCGTGACAAGGATGTTCCCGGGCAACTGGTGCTCGATACTCAGATTGAATTGTTGAACACGTCCCTGCTTGAAACCTGTGTCCTGCGACTGGATGGTTCCCTGGAACTGGTAAGGGTCGGGAGGGGCAGTAAATACGGGGAGAAAACTCCTTGCCAGTCCGCAATTGAGCGGGGTCGCGGAGGCGGCATTTCCTAAGGGGCAGAGTCCACTGAAGTTGTCGCTTTCCGCATAGAACGGTGGATTCTGCCAAGTTCCCTGTGCGCCCTGGTTCCATGAAGAATCATGGAAGATTGAGTAACCTGCTCGTATGGCGGTGGTGTCAGTACCAAATGGTTTCCAGGAGAGTCCGATTCTCGGTTCCAGTGCCGTTTTATCGAGTTGAACCCCGATCCGGCTGTCTGAATTGACTCCCGGAATCAGAAATTGCCCGGTCTGAAAGTCGAAGTTGGCCTGCCGATTTTCGGCTTCGACGATGGGAGTGACAAAGGCCCAAGCCAGTCCGATGTTTGCCGTGAGATTCTTCGTGATGCGCCAGTCGTCCTGGGCATACGGACGAAATAATTTCCAGCGGCGGCCAGTGGTTGCGCCTTTAAAAGTCTGGTCGTGGATCGCGCCCCCAACCTGTCCTACGAGCAGGTCAGCGGAAGCGTCTCCAGTGTAGCTACCAAACAGCAGGAAGTACCCATCCTGAAAGCCGTTGGTCACGACGTTCATCTGGTTGGCTCGTATTCCGCCGCCAATACTGAGGGCATGGTTGCCGCGAGTGGTGTGCCACGAATCGGAGACCGAGAAAACGTTGGTGCCGCCCTGAAATGGCGCGAAACCGCGGTCTCCCAGGTTGTAATAGCCGCCGAACAACTGGGTAGAAGTGAAACCGCAGCTCATGCAAACCTTGGTGGACTGATTCAGACTCGCGGGCAATCCCGTGAGACTGTCGCAGGCAGCACCCAAATCTGAACCTTGAATACCTAGCTTCGCGCCTTCGCAAGTGCCATTTCCATACGACAGAATGTAGTTGAAAATGCGATTAAAACCGACCTGGAACTGGTTGATGGTGCGATCGGAGAATATGTGGGTTTCTGAGATAGCTACGTTGCGTCCATGGTTGTCAATATTTTGCGTACTCGCGAAGGCATTCTGTTCGGCAAAGCCTGGTGCACCGCCAGGAATGAACGAGGCTGCCTGATCGTAGCTGAAACGGGCAAACGTCGCGTCTTTGTTGGAGAAGTTGTGATCTAGGCGAATATCAAACTCGCCTTCGTTCAACTTTCTAACCGGCACATCGGCATAGTTGTACCCGGCTCCAGGATTTGAAGCATTCGGCAAGGGGAAGAGATTGATCATCGCCTGGCCGATGGGATCGATCATGTTGGACGGAAATTTATTGCAGTTGGTGCCGGTCGCCTGAGATCCATCGGCGGCCGCCGGAAGCGGGTTGCCCGCGCCGTCGCACTGCAGCGGAGTTGCAAAATAAGGGTTGTTGATTTGTGTAGCGTTGGGATTTCCGTAAGGATCAAGCGTGTAGTCTCCGGTTCGATAGGCCGCTGTCGGAACCAATCCAACATAGGGAGTTCCGTGCCGCTGCCGTTTGGCCTGATAGTCGAGGAAGAAGAAGGTCTTGTCTTTCTTGATCGCGCCGCCGACCGCGCCGCCGAACTGGTTCAAATTGAATTGTTCTCTGGACGAGGCGAAATAACTGCGGGCATCGAGATCGGTGTTGCGGAAGAACTCGAAGAGAGATCCGTGAATCCGATTCGTTCCCGATTTCGTTGTGACCAGCACCGTCGGACCCGCGCGGGTACCGTACTCAGCGGAGTAGTTGTAGGTGAGAACTTTAAATTCCTGGATCGCATCGATGGAAGGCAATATCGCGATTCCACCGGCTGTGAGCTCGTTGTTGTCATTCCCATCCAGCAGCCAGTCGGTGCTGCTCGCACGGGACCCGCCAACCGAAAGAGAAAACGATCCCCGGGCCGATACTTCGCTGCTCGGACCGCCGTTGAAGAAGCTGTTTGGGTTGGTTTCCTGGACGGTGCCGGGGGCCAAGGTGGCCAACTGTACGAAGTCGCGGCCATTCAGCGGTAGCTCGGCCACCTGCTGAGAAGTGATGACCTGGCCTAGGCTTGGAGTGGTCGTTTCTACGGCCAGCTCGGTCGCGCTCACTTCGACTTTTTCCGTGACATTGCCGGGAACGAGGGTGAAGTTTACTTCCAATTGCTCGTCGGTCTGCAGCTTTACGCCTTTTTGCTGCGACGTCTGAAAGCCCTGCGACTCCACGGCAATCGTGTAAATCGACACAGGCAGAAGGGTCAATACGTAATGGCCTGAGCTGTCCGTTTTCGCCTCGCGAACAACCCCGGTTGCCTGCGAGGTACTGGTTACGCTCGCACCCGAAATTACGGAGCCTGTTTTGTCAGTGACGGTGCCTGAGATGCTACCGGTGGTCTGCCCAATAAGCAAAGGGCATAGGAACAGAATTAGCGAAAACGAAAACGCGAGACGAGCGCGTTCTGCCATTGTAGATCCCCCCCGGGTCTGTGGTGTTACTGAACAGCGGAAATCGTCTTTCACGTTGAGCGAATGCTTCGACTTGCTGTCGCAATACCTGCATAAAAAAACAATTGCCGACCATATACCTGCACAAAGAAGACAGTCAAGAGATTTCGTGAAGATTTCGTGAAGATCAGAAGATTGGCGCAACCAAACTTGAAGTCATTCGCAGATCCTGCAACAGCGATTTGGTCGCAGGTTCGGGCCGGCATTGAATACTCTCAGTGACTCATTAGATCGACGAAGATCTTCTCGAACTTGGTCTTCTCCACTTCCGACTGAACGGTTGCCGGAGGCAACTGCGCCGGCGGCGTCAAATGCCCCGCCCATTTGGTATGATCCGGCCCACCCGGCCTGCTATATGGAAGAAAAACTGGGGAAGGTCTTCCGGTTTTTTCCATACAACCGTATGACCGTAGCTGGGCCCAGGGGAGATCTCCGCGTCGAGATACCTCGTCCCCGATTTCGTAATTATGGATGGATCGACCAAGGAGGCGACCAGCAACTCATCCCCCATCATGGACCAGACGGACGTTCCCGCAGGAGGAACGAAATCCACACAAGAAATTGTTATGTAGTTCACAAAAGGGCCGCCGGACGCGTGCTTTTTGTCATAGGCACGATCTCAGGATCCATCCGGATTGCGAGCGCGATGTTGGTGGGCGGGCCAGCGCAATACAAAACCACCTCGCCCGGGCTGGCGCGAATCGTGCCGATGATGAAATCCGCAGCTCGCCCTGGCCGAGGCTTCACCTTCGGGAAGCCCCCGGGCGGCACCAAGTCTGCGTGGGCATCGGGTTAAACGATCCATGCCATCCGATAAGACCCGTATAAAGTCTCGCGCGCTTCCTGTTCGCGTGGCGTGTTCAGCACAGCGGCATCTCCGCTCCGGCAATCACCGGACGTCGGTCCATTTGGCCAATTCGCTTGCCCACAGCGCGAACACTGTCGCCGGTTTCATCCACTGATCGCCGCTCACGGTCGTAATTCCGAGCAAGTCTATCTGCGGCGCGCGGCAATAGCATGAGCGGGGAAAGCACGTTCGTGCCTTGCGGGCCGGCGCTATCCTGATCCGCAATAACTTTGATTTTGGGCGGCTGCGCCGACAGAATCCCACACAGCAGCAGCCAGGCCGCTAGAAAGACCGGAACCTTTTTTCGGAGTGGACTCAGGCTCTTAGACGTCACGATGACTTCATCGTCTGAATCTCTAAATTGGCGCCGCTGAATCCATGTTCGCGAAATCTCTTCAGGTCCAGGCTACGATGTTTTTCTTGCGGACCACTCAGTGTCGTAGCGCGTCCGGCTGTAGAAGGATTTTTGAGTTCCGACGCCGGTGGTGGAAAGCCCGGCGTAGAGATTCGCCCGGCGCACTGCCTCTCGCTCGGGAAGGCCTTCGCCAAGGAACACGGCGAAGCTTCCGATAAAGGCATCACCGGCGCCGGTACTGTCAATGCTTTTCACGCTGAACGCAGGGATGTGCTCCATCGCTTCCCGGCTGGCCAGCAGCGAACCGTTCGCACCCAGCGTCAGAATTACTCGTTCTATCCCGCCGGAGAGCAACTTGGCCGCGCATTGTTTCGCGTCTTCCAGCGTCCGGACAGGCATACCGGTGATCGTCTCAGCCTCGCTCTCATTGGGAACAAAGTAGTCGAGTCCAGCCAATGCGCTCATGTCGACCGGGCCTGCGGGAGCGGGATTCACAATACAGCGAATGCCATGTTTCTTTGCGAATCTCACGCAGTAATAAACGGTTTCAATCGGAATTTCGAACTGCATCACCATGCAATCGACGGTCTTGAGGAGGTCGGCTGCAGCGTCTACGTCTGCCGGTTTCAACAAGTCGTTGGCACCCTTCACCACCAAAATTCTGTTCTGGCCGCTGGGCTCCACGAAAATCGGAGCAACTCCGCTGGAGGCTCCTGCCACCTGCTTCACGTACGTGGTATCGATACCGAGCTTCTTGAAGTTCTCGATCGTCGCCGGACCGAAGAGATCGTCGCCTACTCGCGCCATCATGAACACGCCGGCGCCACACAATTTTGCAGCGACCGCCTGATTTGCGCCTTTGCCCCCGAAGCCGAGGTCAAACTTCTGTCCAAAAATCGTTTCTCCTGGTTTCGGAAAACGATCCGCAAAAGTGACAAGATCAATATTGGCGCTGCCGATGACTGCAATTCGAGGAGTCTTTGTCATAAGATTTGCGGGCCCTGTGGATGCGAGCGAGATGAAATCAAGAAGAACGAGGAGTCTAGTTTTCGCTCTCGGGGATTGTCAAATCGATTTCGTATTGTGGCACTTGACACTCATCGTCCACAACGCTAGGCTACATCGCCGAAACTTTCTGAGCTAATGACAAATCCAGCGGCTGTGACCCCGGGCCCGGTTCGCATTCATCGACTCAATCTCCTCCTACTCGTAGCGTCTCTGATTGCGTTACTTCCATTGCCTGCCGCGGCAGCCACGAAAGTAATTATCGACACCGACCCGGGAACGGATGACGCCCTCGCCATCATGCTGGCTTTGAATTCGCCGGAGCTGGACGTTCGGGCCCTCACGGTCGTTCCCGGCAACGTTACGTTGGAGATGGGACTGGATAATGCTCTGCGCATGGTCTCTCTCGCCAATCGCTGTGACATTCCCGTCGCTGCCGGTGCGCACCATCCTCTTTTTCAAAAATTGATAACCGCCCAGTTCTGGCATGGCAAGAACGGATTGGCTAACGTCGAGTTGCCACCCAGCAAGTGCAAGGTGGATCCGATGTTCGGTCCTGATCTCATCATCAAACTGGTACACGCCTCCCCCCACGAGATCACGCTTATTCCAGTTGGTCCGCTCACGAACATTGCGCTCGCCGTAGAAAAAGATCCTTCCATCGTTCCCCTGGTGAAAGAAGTCATCATCATGGGCGGCTCGATCAGCGGAGGTAATGTGAATGCTGCCGCGGAAGCCAATATTTACAACGATCCGGAAGCGGCCCAGATTGTGTTTCAGGCCGGATGGAATTCTCTTACCATGTCCGGCCTTGAAGTCGGGAACCAAGCGCTGTTCACTTCCAGTTATCTTGCCGAGCTCGAAAAAACCCACGGGCCGATAAACGATTTCATCAGTTCTGTGCTGAAGTATCTGGTCGATCTCACTCTGCAATACGGCGGGAAGGGCGCTCCAATGTACGATCCCTCTGCGGTAGCCATCGCCATCGATCCAAGCCTGGTTAAAACGAGTGAGATGCGCGTGGATGTCGAAACCGAGGGGAAGTTCGCCCGCGGCGAGACCGTCGCAAACCGCCAAGGTTATGTGGAACGCAATGTCCTTCACGGCGACCACTATGAGATCGAAGGCATGGACAAGGTCACCCCGAACACCAAAGTCTGCCTGGACGTGGATGCCGATCGCTTCCTGAAACTGTTCATTTCCAGAATTCAGGGTAAATAGGAGAAACAAATGTTTACCCCGCATAGCTTAACCATCGCCCTGTTGATGATGATCACCAGCGCTGTGTGCTGGGGTTCATGGGCCAATACTTTCAAGGGCGTGAAGAATTATCGCTTCGAGCTTTTTTATTGGGATTATGCGCTGGGAATTTTTTTCATCTCGCTCGGGCTGGCCTTGACCATGGGAAGCACGGGCAACAGCGCGGACAGCTTTCTGAACAATGTCCACTCTGCAGACGGGTCAAATATCGTTTCCACCATGGTGGGCGGCGCAATTTTCAATCTCGCCAATCTTTTGCTCGTTGCCGCCATCGATATGGCTGGGCTCGCCATCGCCTTTCCGGTTTCCATCGGCATCGCCTTGGTGGTTGGGACCGTCTTAAGTTATGGGTTGCAGCCGAAGGGCAACATCGTGTTCCTGACGGTTGGCGTGGTCTGCGCCGTGATCGCCGTTGTCATGGATGGCAAGGCCTACGGCAGTCTGACCGTCGCCGGTCGCACAGTGTCGCGAAAGAGCATTGTCACCTGCATCGTCTCCGGCGTTTTGATGGGCTTATGGGCTCCCTTTGTCGCCCACGGCATGACGCACGGGAATCCGCTTGGTCCCTACAGCATTGCCGTCTTCTTGACGTTGGGAGCTTTGCTCTCCTGTTCGATCTGGAATGTTTACTTCATGAAAAAGCCGCTGGTTGGCGAGCCCGTTGATTTCAGCGGTTATTTCAAAGGACCGGCGTCCGGCCACATACTCGGATTGCTGGGCGGCGCGATTTGGGGAACCGGCATGGTGTTCAATCTAGTAGCCGCCAGCTTCACCGGTGTCGCCATCTCTTATGCCATTGGCCAGTCTGCTCCAATGGTGGCCGCGTTGTGGGGCGTATTTGCATGGAAGGAATTTGCCGGCGCCGGCAGCCGCGCCAAGTGGTATCTCGTTGGCATGTTTGTTTTCTATTGCATTGCCATTCTGCTGGTAGCGAAAGCGAATGGTTGAAACCTGATTTGACTGACTAATTTCGAGTTAAGTTTTCAAAAACAAGATCCTGGGGAGATTTCAAATGAAGCCAAGAAGCTTCGTTGGTCTGCTTGTCGTTTTCTTTGCGCTAACTCTTACGGCCCAGCTTCAAGCGCAAAAAATGAAAATAATCCTCGACCAGGATGCGCGCGGGCCGGCGACGACGGACATGCAGTCACTGTTGATCTTCTTGCAGTCTGACAAATTTGACGTTCTTGGCATCACCACCGTCAGCGGCGACCAGTGGATGAAAGAGGAAACACAGCGCACCCTGCGCTTGCTGGAGATTGCGGGGCGCACCGACGTTCCCGTGGCCGAAGGCGCCCTGTTTCCGTTGCTAAATTCCAAGGAAGAATCCGAACGCTGGGAAGATTTGTACGGAAAGCTTGGCTACAAGGGCTGCTGGAGCGATTTCTCCAAGCGTGCGCACGTATCGGAAGCATACAAGGCGGGATACCACGATCCCCTGGTCGTACCTGCGCTGGTCGAAGGTGAGCCTCACATCAAACCGATTGCCGAGAGTGCAGCCGAATTCATCGTTCGCATGGTCTACAAGTATCCCGGAGAAGTCGTGATCTGGGCTGGCGGGCCCATGACAAATATTGCGTTGGCCTTGCGCCTCGACCCCGCGGTGGCCACGCTGGCCAAAGAACTGGTCCTGATGGGAAGTGGAATGTACTCTGACAAGGGCGGCATCGACCGCATCGACGGGCGCCGCGAATTTAACTGGTGGTTTGATCCGGAGGCTGTTCGCATTTCCCTGCGCGCGCCCTGGAAGAAGATCACCATCACGCCCATCGACATTTCGGTGAAGACGAACCTCGGCAAGGAAATTCACGATGCCATCGCCAAGGCCGACACTCCAGTTGCGCAGTACCTGACCAAGTATTCAGAGCCGAGCTTTATGTGGGACGAGCTGTCAGCTGCCGCGTTGATCGACCCTTTCATCATTACAGGACAGAAAGAGTTCTACGTCGACATCGATATCGATCACGGCCCGAGTTATGGAGAGACGCTGTTTTGGGGATCAGAAGCCACGGTTCCTCCCTATGAGCACAAAGCCACCGTGCAGTTCGATGTGGATACGAAGAAGCTTTACGATCTCTACGTGAAACTGATGACGCAGGCGCCGCGCACCAATTAGCTGCTTACCTTAGACAAGAATTATTCCCAATCCCTTCTTAGGAGTAATGCTATGAGTTCAGCTCTGAAAGGTCCGGTGACGCGCCGGCAATTTGTAACTTCCTCCACGGCAGCTATCTTTGCATCCAGTCTGGCGGGTGCAGTGCCGCTTTCGCAGATGTCAGCTCGCGACGGTGAGGGAGGGAAATCGCGGGTCATTATTGACACCGATCCCGGGGTCGACGATGCCTTCGCTTTGCTTCTCGCGATGCGTTCGCCGGAGTTGAAAATCGAGGCCATAACTCCAGTGGCTGGGAATGTGCCGTTGGAACTGACTCTTCCGAACGCGTTGCGAATGGTTGAGATCGCCGGCCGCACTGATATTCCGGTTGCCGCCGGCGCCAAAGGTCCTTGGCTGAGGCGATTGGTGACCGCCACTTACGCCCATGGCGAGAATGGCTTGGGTGGAGCAGTTTTTCCGGAGCCGACCACCCAACCCGTGAGCGAACCCGCGGCGCAACTGATTGGCCAAATTGTCCGCAAATATCCCGGCGAGGTGACGCTCATTACCATAGGACCTCTTACTAATATCGCCGCCGCTCTCGCCGCTGATTCAGACCTGGCAGGAAAAGTTCGAGGTTTGGTAATGATGGGCGGCTCGCTTTCCGGAGGCAATATCACACCAGCGGCTGAATTCAATATCTACGTCGATCCGGAAGCGGCCAGAATGGTCTTTCAGTCGGGAATTCCAATCACCATGGTCGGCCTCGACGTAACCCGTAAGACGGCGTTGACGGATGACCACGTTCGTCAGCTCAGCGCGGGAAAAAGTCCCGTGAGCCAGGCCGCCGCCAAAATTGCCAGCAAGGCCATTGAGCATAACCGTTCGCAAGGATTTCTGGTTGGGCCAAACATGCACGATTCTCTGGCGTTGGCTGCATTCCTCGATCCGTCAATTCTGACGTTTGAAAACTATTACGTGGATGTGGAGGTGAACGGCGAACTCACCGCCGGGCAAACGCTAGGCTACAGCCCAAATCGAGGCGATTTGCGGCGCACGCCAGAGATGCAAGCAAAAGCCGAATCCAGCATGGTGATTCGAGGCGCAGCGCCAACCCTGGCGGGAACCAGAATCTCTCCAGTGCTGCGCGACAAATACGTCCCCAATACCAGAGTGGCGTTGCAACTGGATTCTTCGCGTTTCTTTAATCTCTTGATCGGACGTTTGTCGAGTTAGGAAAGCGCAATCACACGCTGCAATGACACTGACCGTCCGCGCTCGTGACACTGTCTTCTGCCTTATCATCTTTCGCCGTCGAATCGTTCGCCACAGCGCAGAATGCGAAAGGGCTGCGCCAAGCGGCGACAGGTGTCCGCGAACGCATCCGGAGTCGCCGTGTTGAACTCAAACATCTCGTAATGGCAAGGAATGACCAGCTTGGCGCCGATGTCTTGCGCCAGTTGTGCGGCTTCCGGTCCTGACAGATTGCCCGGCACGCGTCGCTCTGGAGCCCGGCCGTTAATGGGAAGAAGCGCGACATCGATGGCGAAAGGGCGCAGCTTCTCCGCCATTCCGTCGTATCGCAGCGTGTCGCCACTGTGGTAGAGGCTCCAATCGCCGAATCGCAAAACGTAGCCCAGAGCTTTCACGCGTCCGTGCTCGTCACGATCCACGATCTCGTGCGCAGATGCGACAGCAGAGAATCGTATCCCCGAGAGTTCGATCGAACTCTGGTCATCGAGTCCGATCGGAGCTGCGGGAGCGATCTTCAAACGGTCCGCTACGAAGGCACGGTTGGCTTCCGGGATCACGAGCTTGATTGACGGATTCCGCGCGAGGATCGGGCCCAGGGTTTCGGCGTCGAGATGATCGGTGTGGTTATGCGATGAAGTTGCGATATCGACGAAGGACAGTTGGGCCGGATCGACGACGAGTTCGGTCATCCGCACATGCGGCTTGTCGGTCTGGCTGTATTTTCGCGTGAGCGAGTCTGAAAGGTAGGGGTCGAGTAGAACATGGATGCCCTGCCAACGCAGCAGAAATCCGCTTTGTCCCAGCCACCATAGCCGGAAGCCGCGACCATTCTTTTCTTCTGCACGAATGTCGGCGAGCAGCGCGGCGTGCGACTGCACCGGACGGATCACGCGAGTCCCAGTTCCTTGCGCACGATGGCCACACCCTGGACCAAGTTGACGAGTTTCTGCCGCGCGGCCCAGCGGGCGGTTTGACTCAGTCCGCAGTCGGGCGCGAAAGAAAGCTGGCTGGCAGGCGCGTACTTGAGGCAAAGACGCACACGCTGCGCCACATCGAGTGGAGTTTCGACGTAGTAATTCTTCACGTCGATGATTCCGACGGCTACGTCGATGCCGCGCTTGGCGATTTCCCCGATCAGGTCGATCTCGGCGAATTCGCGACTCGCCATCTCGAGGTGGATTTCGTCCACGGGCAGTTCGAAGAACGCGGGGAATAACGGAGCGTAGCGGCGTGGGGCGACCGCGCGAGCTTTGTAATTGCCGAAACACAAATGAGTGGAGAGCCGGCATTGGCCGACGACGGCTTTGACGGTGTCGGCAAAGATCTTGACGAAGCGCTGGGGATCCTCGCGATATCCGTAACAACTCATGGAAGGTTCGTCGAGCGTAATCTCCGGGCAACCAGCTTCCACCAGTTGTTCTAGCTCGGCGCGGACGATCGGGATCAATGCGTCGGTGACTTCCCATCGGCTGGGGTAGGCCCCGCCGGGCTCGATGCGGCCACTAAGCGTGTAGGGCCCGGGCACGCTGGCCTTGAGAACGGGTCCTTCGACCGGCGCGACCTTCCGCAATCGTTTGAATTCAGCCACGGCGCCCAGCCCATGCTTGGAGACGATGGTTCCGGTGATGGGATATTTTCCGCGCTGATCGTGGGCTGGTGGGCCAAAGCGGCGTGGGGTAATCGGCGTCGCGCGAATGCCCTCCAGCCGTCCATAGAACGACAGGTTAAAGTCGTAACGGCTCTGCTCTCCGTCGGTGATTACGTCAAGGCCGGCATGGAGCTGGTCGTGGACGGCGGCGATGACCGCGTCGGTGCGCATCTCTTCAATATCGGCCTCGCCGAATTCGTCCAGGTGCGCTGAGGCAAACTCAAGCCATCCCGGAAACGGGTAGCTGCCGATCACGCTGGTCCGCAGAGGACGGCGCTCCTTGCCCGCGCGCCGTTCGTCAACCGCGGTCGGGGAGGTGGATGTCGGTCTGGTTGCTGCATTCATGCGCTCACCGCCCACCCTCCGTCCGCGGTGATCACCTGGCCGGTGATGGGGCTCGAGTCCTTTCTCAAAAGAAAGCATGCGATCTTTGCGATGGCTTCTGGCGCGATCAAGCCCTGCGTCAAAGGCTGCTTACGGGTGATATATTCCATGACGGCGGCATCGCCCTGGGCGCGCGCGCTCATCGGCGTCAGAACCAGTCCGGGTGCGATGACGTTGATCCGGATGCCGGCGGGCGCATAGTAAGACGCAGCAGAAAGCGTCATCGCCTCGATGGCTCCCTTGCTCGCAGCATAACCCACGGTGGCGAAGTGTTCCCGCTGGGGGAGTTGGGCAAGAACACTCCCGCAATTCAGAATGACGCCATTCTGCGAATGCTGCGTCCAGTTGCGCAGCACTTCCCGGCACATCAGGAAGGTGCCCTTGGCGTTTACGTTCATCACCGTGTCCCAGGCCTCAGCGGAGCATTCGTGGAGCGGACCATCGCCGAGCGAGCGGGCGCTGATTCCCGCCACGTTGAAGAGCGCGTCGATCTTCGCGAAACGTTCGAGGCAGGCCGCAACGCTCTGGCGCACACCTTCCTCATCCCGCACATCCGCCACGTTGAAACCCGCACGGGGCAATCCTGCCGCCAGCGAGCGGCACTCTTCCTCTTTCACACCGACGATGAACACGCTGCCCTGCGCGCCCCAAAAACGAGCCGTTGCCGCTGCAATACCAGACGACCCAGTCACGAGGAGGACTTCGCTCAAGTGGCCCCTATTCAAAAAGATGTTTGAGGCTCCTGCGATAGGCCTCGTAGAACGCTTCCAGTTGCTCTGCGGCTCCGGCATTTCCCACGAACTGGTGGCTGGGCAGCAACACTGGCTTCACGCCTCTCGCCAGCAGCGCTTCGGCAGTGGCGCAGCGAATCATGTTGATGATGGTGGCGCCGGTGACCGTCGACACCGGGCCAGTTCGCCACTCCAGCCCCTCCAGTTCGACAATGCAATCACCCGGCGGGCACTGGTTGTCGATGATCAAGTCGGCGCAGTCGATGAGCTTCTTACCAGAGGAATGAGCCGGCTTCGCCTGCTCGCAATGCGCCTTGGATACGATGGCGATCACGGGCAGCCCTCGCTGTTGCGCCCCGGCCGCCATCTCGACTACCACGGGTCGGATTCCGCTGGTGGAAATTACGATGAAGGCGTCGTGCGGTCCGAAATGAAAGCTCTGCAGAATTGTTTCTGCGTAGCCCTCGTAATTTTCCAGGTACAGCGGAGCACGCAGGCCGTTCGTACCGACGATTGACGCATGGTTTGAAAGCGCCAGCTCGACCAGTGCTACGAAACCGGCATAGCATCCCTGCCGGGGAGTCATTTCCTCGCACATCATGCGAGAGTGGCCGTTGCCAAAGAGAAAAACCAGGCCACCGCGCGAGATTCGCTCGGCGCACAACTCGGCCGCTTTCTGAATGACATCGGCCTGGGTGCGTCGCAGATTCTCCAGCAGAACCATCGCCTGGTCGAAGAAAGCCAGGCCAGCCTGCTTCGAACCCACAACATCATCAAGGACCTTGTCTGACACGGATGGGGTTGACTCCTGTGGCCTCGCGAGAGCCTGCTGAGGATCGACGTGAGTATAATTCAGAACGATTGTGAGCGAAACTCGATCACTCCAAGCCGAAGCGGTGGCCATCGGTGTCGATCTTGGCGCCACCACGATCAAGGCTGCGCTGGTGGGATTGCGCGGGGATTTGCTGGCGAGCTTTCGCGAACACTCGCCGCGCACCATTTCGGCGCTTCAGGATTTTGTCCGCTCCGTGCGCAAGCAAGCGACGGTTCCTGTGCTGGGGATTGGGATCGGCTGCAAGGGAGTCATCGATGCCGCCACCACGCGCGTGAACCGCTTACCCGGCGACCTGAATTTTCTGGAAGGGCGTTCGCTGCGGGATCTTGCCCAAGTGGATGGACTGCCGGTCTGTGCCGACAATGACGCGCGCACCACCCTGGTCGGCGAGGTGCTGTGGGGGGCTGCTCGGGGACGACGCAACGTGGTTCTCCTCACGCTCGGCACGGGAGTGGGAGCCGCCGCGCTGGTCGATGGCGTGATCGTGCGCGGTGCCTCGGGAGCGGCGTGCCATCTGGGACACGTGACTCTCGACATGCGCGGCGGACTTTGCATTTGCGGCAATTACGGGTGTCTGGAAACTTGCTTCTCTTCCCGCGCCATCGAGTCCGCTTATTTTGCTCACATCCATCGGGCGTCCCCAACCCGTTTATCCGTCGACGATGCCGGCCGAACTCCCGGCACCGAGGCGATCTTTCAGGCAGCAGCGGACGGCGACCCCAGTGCACGCCGCGTGCTGGACCTGGCTTTCGAGTCTCTCACCGCCGCTCTGGTAAGCTTCCTCCACGTGTTCGATCCCGAACTGCTCATCTTGGGAGGCAACATTGCCGCAGCTGGACCGCAGCTGCTCGCCCCGTTGCATGAAGAAGTCGCGCGCCGCACCAGCGTGCTGCTGGGCAGGAAGGTGCCGATCGTTGTTCAAAGTACAGGCGGATACGGTGGAGTTGCCGGCGCCGCGGGGCTGGTCTTCCTGCAACAGCAATTGCTGACAATTTGAGACTGGATCCATCACTTCCACAGGGGGCATGCGACAGCCGAGATGAACCTGACCAACATGCCGGAATCCGTCCGGGCACAGGATGGATCGCCACAAGGATCGGCACGCTTCCTGTATCTTCCCGCTGCCGTTGCGGCGATTGGCGGGTTGTTGTTCGGCTTCGATACCGCCGTCATTAATGGAGCCATCGTATTCCTGAAGCGGCAGTTCGCGTTGAGTGATTCACAAACCGAGTTCGGCGCCAGCAGCCTGCTCCTGGGATGCGTTTTCGGAGCGAGCCTGGCAGCCTTCACCAGCGATCGCTTCGGCAGGAAGAAGTCGCTGCTGGCGGCAGCGGCACTGTTTACGGTTTCGTCGATCGGAGCGGCGCTTCCCCGCAACCTCACCGAGTTCGTGCTCGCACGGCTGATAGGGGGCCTCGCCATCGGACTCGCTTCTACCCTTTCGCCGCTCTACATCGCCGAGATTTCTCCGCCCCGCATCCGCGGACTGCTGGTCAGCGTCAACCAGTTGGCGATCGTCACGGGTATTCTTCTCTCCTATAGCGTGAACTACGGTCTCACCGGTGCTGGCCCGGCGAACTGGCGTTGGATGTTTGCTTCGGCCGCGGTGCCATCGGTATTTTTCCTCCTGGCGTTGCTCTTTATTCCTGAAAGCCCGCGGTGGCTGGTGCAAAAGGGTCGCGAGAATGAGGCGGAGCACATCCTGTCTCGCATCAAGAGCGGGGAGGCCGCGCGAGCAGAAATCCTTGCCATCCACTCTGCCGTCGCTGAGGAAAGCAGCAATGTTCTCGATCCGGCTTTTCGAAAGCCGCTGGTAGTTGCTGTGCTGATCGCGCTCTTCAGTCAGTTCACCGGCATCAACACCATCATTTATTACGGCTCCCTGGTTTTCCTGGAGCATGTGCCGAAGCAAACTGCCGGCACGGCGCTGTGGGCGAATGTCATGATCGGGGTCATCAACTTCGCGGCCACGCTCCTCGGCATGTACCTGATCGACCGCGTGGGCAGGAAGCTGTTGATGATGTCGGCGTTCGCCGGCATGGCGGTTTCCCTGGTGGGAGTGGCAGCGGCGATTCACCTGCAAAGCCCAGCCCTGGCAGTTTTGATCCTGGTCTTGATTTATGTTGCCTGCTTCGCCGTCGGCATCGGGACGGGAACCTGGGTGTTGATGTCAGAAATCTGCCCCACCCGAGTTCGTGGCCGCGCCATGTCGATCGCGACGCTCTTTCTCTGGTGTGGGACCCTGCTGGTTACCCTCACGTTTCTCTCACTGGTGCGAGTATTGACGGCGCCGGGCGCTTTTCTGCTATACGCCGTCATCTGTATTGCGGCCTTCCTCTTCGTCAAGCTAGTGGTTCCAGAGACCAAGGGAAAGAGCCTGGAGGAAATCGAGAGTGGGTGGCCGGCGGGCGGAGCCGACTCAATACCGTGACGCATGACCATCGAAAACGTCCGCAAGTTGCTATATAGAGTCGCGCCCTGAATATGCGGTTCGACAGAATCGTGGCGTCAAGAACCGCCACCGCGAGGTTCTCCGCGTTCACGAACCCCCGATACGCTTTCGGGCATGCCGGTTTTCAAGTTCCACACTCCGGTCTGAACTGTTAGGAAAATTTTCTACTCAACTATACTTTTCATTGGGTTACCGGGAGCACGGGTTGCACCCTTAGGGGCCGAGTCGCCGCGCGTTGAGCATGGAACTACTACAGTTTTACTACGGTCCAATCGGGAAGCTCATCACGGGAAACCGCCGGTTTTGAAGATCACGCAGTGTGTACTGATCCGTTTAGACAATTTTGTGGTCTATTCCATTTCTCAGCGACTCCCCCAGGATTGCATTCTGGCGCATTCTGACCTGATTTGCCCCCTTATGAGCATAGAACTATCACGTTTTTATCACAGCCAGTTGGGTTTTCTGTGAACGTCAAAACCTCGGGCGGGAAGCTGGATCGGCAGGGGTAGACTCCGAATCTCGTGAGGTCCCAAGTTGAGTAGAGCATTCAAGCCCGGTTCCCGGGTTGATCGAGGCAACGGGGTGCCGCGATGCGGTCTCATGTCCCGTCTTCCGATCGTTGACGTAATCCCTATTGCACTGGAGCAGCCGACAAGGCTGTGAATCTAGTGGGGTGTAAGTCCCCACACCAGCAATTGCCTGGGCGGGTGGTTAGCATATCCGATGCATGCAGAGGTAACGAAGCATGTTCAGCTCGGAGGTACAAGCCTCGGCTGCCTGCGGCGATAAGCGGCAGCGGCAGGAACGATCGGGGAGGCGAGCAAACCTGAGGGCCTGAACATAACGAAATGGCTGCAGTCTCGAAAAAGGGATCCGTCATAAAATCGTTTTGACGGGGAAACGCGGGAATCCGACCTCGGTAGTGTACGGGGGAAGGCCGATGGCGTGGAGGAAGAAACAGCCAGATGCACTCCACGGGACCGCTGTGACAGGGGCCCAGGCACCCAGGGAAGGATTCACAGAGATAACGTCGGGAAGGTCCCGCCAGCAGCAGGGGCTGGTCGCAACCTGCAGAGACTCCTCGCACGAGGCTTAGGCCGAAGGAGAGGAGAGCGAGTGGGATCAACGAATGAGTCTGTACGAGCTAGGAACGGGGAGTAATGTCCTCGCAGGAGGCGGTACACGTCTCCCTGATCAAGGTAACGCCAAGATCGAGCAAAGAGACTCTGGTTGGTTGGTGGCGCCATCGGCAGCGCGGTGGTCGGACACAGAGCTGACATAAGCCGACGCATGAGATGGAACTAAGCTGAGAGCAAACCATTCGTAGTCGGGGCGTATGCGAACCAGCGCTTGAACCTCGCTGCGAAGGGGAAGGCTCCCGGACGAGAGGCCAAGACTGCAAACCGGACCTGGGAAATTCGGCCGTCCGGCATTATAGGGGGCCTTTGAAATGTAGCCATGGTGGAAATGAGAACCCAACTCGCAATCGAAAGAGCGGGATTGGTAACCCTCCACCTACAGCCGGCGCGTCGGAGCTCTATCCCGATCATCGACAGGGCAATGAGCTGGTTACGACACTTAAGTTCAGACGGTCAGGAGTTGGCCTGGAGCGTTCTTCTCGGCAGCCTGGATGGGAAGCGCCACACGAGCAGGTTGCATGCGATTAGCGCAAACTCGCGCGAAGACCCCCATATAAGACTGCGCTACCCGGTCCCAGACCATGTGCCGTGCATAGAGGTAAGCACGCTTACGCATCGCCTCGCGGGCCGCATCGTTGTCCAAAAGTTCAATCGTCGTATTCGCGACGGCGGCTGAGTTGGTAAAAGGAACGAGCACTCCGCGCCCATCGTCCAAGAGTTCCATGGCGTGCCAATACGGAGTCGAGATGATCGCCTTCCCGGCGCCCAAGGCGTATGCCAGTGTCCCGGATACGGCCTGTGCCTCATAGCGGTACGGCGTGATGTAAATGTCGGCCGAACGAACCAGCCAAGCCATTTCTTGAGGGCTGACGAAGCGGTTGTGGAAGACCACGTTCTCCTCAACTCCCAGCTCTTTGGCTAAGGCTTGCAACTGTACCCGATATCGATCACCCTCGCGGCGTTTGACATGCGGGTGAGTAGCGCCTGCGATGACGTAAACAACGTTACTGTGCCCGGACAAGATGCGCGGCAGGGCTTGAATGACACTTTCGAATCCCTTGTTCGGGGACAATAGGCCGAACGTGAGCAATACAGTCTTTCCTTTGATTGAAAAAGAATCTTCATCAGGGATCGGCTCCGCAAAAGGCAGGTCAGGTATGCCGTGAGGAATCAGGTCAATCTTGCGGCCTGGAACCCTAAATACATCTTGCAGAAACTGAGAAGAATGCTCGGTCATAACAATAAGACGATCGGAGCGCTCGGCGATTTCTTGCATGACGATTAGCTGGTCGACGTCTGGTTCACGAAGAACCGTATGCAGAGTTGTCACGACCGGCATCTTGAGGCGCTTCAGCAGCCGCAAAACGTGGCTGCCGGTCTTCCCTCCAAAAATCCCATACTCATGCTGCAGACTCACAAGATCGATTTTGCTGGAATTTAGAAAGTCGGCGGCGGCTAGATAGGAGGAGATATCGCCCTCGGTTATCTCGAATCGCACGCGCGCAGGGTAGCTGTACCGCGATTGCGCATCATTTACGGCTACCACGGATACTCCAGCGACGCCGTACTCAGCAGCAATCGCATCACACAAGTCTGTCGTGAAGGTCGCAATTCCACACTGGCGAGGGAGGTGGTTCCCGATAATCGCTACCCGCACTGGGAGCGAGTGGCTAGGAATCCCTTGTACACATGATGCAGGCTTCTTTTCGAACGCGAGTGGACTCGCTTTGCAGCGGATCAGGGTGTTCGGTCTTAAACTCACGGAGCGGTCAGGCTCGGACATTGCAGACTCCTTAACGATATGGTCCGGTTGGAAGGGTACGAACAGAAGATGTACACCAGGAGGCTACACCGCTACACCCGAGCCTCAACATCGCAAGTATGAAGATTACTTTTTTCATGGGGCAGCCTCATTTCTGTCACCTCTGAGCCGCTTCTCCGACTTCGTACTGTATCTTGCGCACAAATCCGGATCTAAATCGGGCACACCGAGGTCAATTCGAACTTAGCAAATCAGGATTAAAGCGGTCTGAGCAAAAATGCTCACACTCAGCACACGGAAATTCTCGACAAATTGACACGAAAAAATCTATCTTCAGGTTTGTTTCGGATGAAGCCGAACCTCGTTCCAGAGGTGGTCAATTCTGCTCAGACCTCGGAAAGGCGAAAGATTAAAAAAGTGGCAGCCCTCAAGAATGGAGCCGATGAGCCACCAATCCGCTCCTTGCCAGGGTGAAGGAGGACTATGAAAACCAGCACGAAAGACCAGCTCAAAGGCAGCTTCCACGAAGTAAAGGGAACAATCAAGGAGGAGGTTGGAAAAGTTACGAGTGATCCCAATCTGAAAGCCGAAGGGAAAGCCGAGAAGAAGGCGGGTAAAGTTCAACAGCGAACAGGCGATGCGAAAGAAGTCGTCGCAAACCTAAAAGGAGAGCTCGCAGACCTAAAAAAAGTTGGCTAAGCCACCTGCCGGATGAGCGTCGCATTAGCGGATGGCTCCCGTCGCCAGAAGAATGGCCGACCACAGGCTTTGATAGCCACCCTGGAATCCGTAGTCTGAGACCAGATCCTGCCAGATGGCCATGGCATTGCGATCTCGACTCAGTCCCAACTCGATGATTTCCCGATGGGGTTCACAGGTGCTTACCGAACCCACGGCTTTCGAATTTTCCGACTCCTTGCCGCTCAACCCCACGCCAAAGTCGGTGATCACCGCTATGGCCGGTTTTGAAGTTGCGGTTGCTTTTCCCTTCGTAGAAAGGTTTTCGGGGTTGGATTTGGGGTTGGGGTTGAGGGGACCGGCAAACCCCGCAATGGCCGGTTTTGCTGCATCCGAGTCGGTGATCACCGCTATGGCCGGTTTTGAAGTTGCGGTTGCTTTTCCCTTCGTAGAAAGATTTTCGGGGTTGGATTTGGGGTTGGGGTTGAGGGGACCGACAAGCCCCGCAATGGCCGGTTTTGCTGCATCCGAGCCGGTGATCACCTCTATGGCCGGTTTTGCCTTACCTTCGCGCTCCCATATTCCGGGCGGCCATATTTCCACACCCGCGCCTCTCAGACAGGCGCTGATGGTCTCTCGACGTACTGGCGTGGCCTCTTGGATCTTTCGCAGAGACCATCCCAGTCGTCCCAAGGCTATGATTTGCTGTTTCTTCTCGTCCTTCAAGACATTCACCATGTTGCGAGAGGCTACTTACCCTCCCGCTGCGGTCAACGTCCTGGACGCTTCTTCTGAAAGAATGGCCGCTTTTCAGGTGTTCTTCTATGGCCGCTTTTGGGTGTTCACTGAGGTCTGCACGATTGACTACGACCTGTTCCGCTGGCTAGGCATGTGGCTCGGCCGCTCCAGGGCGTCTCGATACGCCATTAACCAGAGTTCGCGCAAGCGGTGCCAGGAATGAAGGCCAGCGTGTTGGTGTGCCTTCTCCGCCATTATTCTTGCCAAATTCGGATGGCACATAAGGCGCACTACACTCTCTGCGAGGGCTGCCCAGTCTCCGGTGGCACAGAGAAGTCCAGTCCGTTCGTGCTCGACAAGGTAAGGAATGCCGCCTGCTGCAGTGGTCACCACGGGCAGTCCGGAACAAAAAGCTTCCAAGAGTGAAAGTGGCGCACAATCGACGTACGAGCCATTCACGAAAATGTCCGATTGATCATAGATTGCGGGCATTTCATCGGGTTGAACGGCACCCGTTAACTGCACGTGCTTCAGTGAGAGTTTCTCAACTAGTCTCCTGATTTCCGGTGCTTGTTGTCCGCTTCCAACCAGACAGAGCGAGGCTTCTGGGAAATCCCGCTGTACTCTGGCAAAGGCGCGGATCACGATGTCGACTCCATAGTGCGCTTCCAGATTGCGAGTACACAGCAACCTTGGCTGCAAGGGATTGCGCGGGCGATAGGGGTATCTGTCGGGATCGACAACATTTGCCACAACTACCGGGGAGAGGCCGTACAAGCGAAAAGGAGCAGCTAAGTATTCTGATGGAACTACTACGAGATCAGAGGCACGAAGTATGTACCGGGCGAAAGTTGAAGACCCCAGATGTTCGTCGCCCCGTCCGCTATGATAGTGGATGATGACCTTTCTGCCACGCAGACGCGCGACTGCGAACGCTGGAGTGGTAGCCATTCGAAAGGTGCCGAACGACCCAGCAAAGACATGGACCAGTTCTACCTTGCCGAGAGCACGGAATAAGTTGACGACATAAGAGGGGAGACGCACCAGCGTGCGAAGATAAGGGACACGGTTGAGGGCGGCAAGGGGCTTGGGAAAAGGTGGGCGGCTCGAGACGAAAGTGGCAGAGACTTCGGGGTCTTTCTGCCATTGGGTGAGTAAGGAGCTTGCCTGCACTTCTTGTCCGCCGAAGAGGACGTCGAGTGGTGGACCGACGATGGCGACTGTCAGAGACATATCTCGAACTGAAGAAATCGAGGCTCACTCTCCGACTATTGGGTCAGCGCAAGCCGCTCCACGCTGGTCAACCGTCCGAAGATGGTGTGCAATTTTAGCCATTGTTTGGCGCTGAAATACCGCGGATACAGTACTTGAGACAGGCATTGTTGAAAACTGGGTGGTGCGATTTCATTGCTCGCCAGTGCGTAACCGAGACGCTGCAGGAGCGGACCGATACCGCACTCCAAGGTCTTTACTTCCGCGACCGACAAGATGTGGCGCCATCGTCCCACTGGCTGGAAGCTATTGGCTACGATTTCTTCCCGAAAGGTTGAGTTGGGAGTTGCGACGGCGCCTACGGAGCGCCTCCGAATCTCGCTTAGGTCCAGATCATACGCAATGAAGCCGCTGATCTGAGCCAAGGTTTCTTCGGTATTGGCAACTAAGTCCTCGAAGTGCACCTCGAGGTAGTCCGGGCCGAGATGAAGACCACCCCGGATCCCATGCTCTAGCTTCCATTTCCAGTGCAACGCCGCCGCGAGCAAGCCTTGTTTTCTATCCCAGGGAAAGGGTGCAATCCAACCCTCGCGATACATGGACAGAGCAACATCGCGACCGTCACGGATGACGTGGATGAAGAGGGCGTCCGGTATTTCCGCCTTGATCGATGTCATGCAGAGAAGATTATCGGGTCCCCATACGGCCCATCGGTTCAGACCCTGCGAACGAGCGACTGCACCCATTAGGATTCGCAAAAAATCGCCCCGGCTGTGGCACTCGTTGAGGATCCGTTCACGGATGGAGTCTCTTTCCAGGCCTGAAACGCGATACATCATGCTTCGCAGCCAAGCTGCCAACATCCGTTCGCGGTTGTGGCGGGAGGCGAGGTTGCCAAACTTTGGAGCGATGAGATCAAAGACCGCCGGCTCGCCGCGATAATTTGCAAAAACTCCCGAAGACAAAAGCGTGTGATAGAGGAAGGTATTTCCGGACCGGGCGGAGCCTACGACAAAGACCGGAGCAAGACTGCGAACTTGGGTATCGTGTTGGATCGCGGCGCTATTCAACGGGAACAACCATGAGCGAGGTCACGGATGACCTATCGAGGGTGGTGGAACAATTCGGATTGAAGTACGCGAACGTTCGGGACAGGGCTTCCTTGGTTGGAACAGCTTGCCGCCAGCCGGTAGATTTCAGCTTAGAGTTCGAGTACATGTGCCCCTTCCAAGCGGAGTGCACACGATACGGCGTCAGGACCAGCGGGATTTGGGCCTTCGAATAGGCGTGATAGCGCTCGATTCCCCTCGAGAGACCATCCGCCAATAGCAACGGCAGGCGGATTAGCGCTATCTTGCCGACGTGAAAGCGATACTGCCGAAGGTATTCGGTGGAAGTAGGTAAATCGTCATCGACCACATTGTAAGTGCCTTCCGGAACTTTACTGCCTTGGGCGGCATGGACCACCGCGGAAGCACAATTCTCTACATAGATGAGTGGAGGCCGGTTGCGGCCCCCGATCTGCACGAAGAGACGGCCAACATAGAATCCAATTCTCGAAGGGAGAACATTCCCGCGCTCTCCATAGATGACGCCCGAGCGCAAGACGACGAGTTCGAAGACGTGCTCGCGGCGATAACGCTGAAAAAGTAATTCTTGCTGAACTTTGGCAAAGCAGTAGACATCGCGCTTTTCGGGGGCGGCCTCCGTTCCGATTTCCTCGGTGATGGAAACGGTTCGGTGCAGATGAGCGACACCGTATGTCGTGACTGAACCGACGAGGACGACCCTCGGGACGTCGTGGTGAACGATGCCGTCCAGTAAGTTTCTGGACGCGACCACTGTATTGGCGAAAACCGTGGGAGAAAGTCCGTGCATTTCCGCGGCGAGGTGGCATACTGCCTCAACACCTCGAGTTGCGCGCATTGCATCTTGAAGGCAGAGTAAATTGCCGACCACATACTCGATCCGGGTCCCGGGGTACTGATCGCGCAAACGCTCAAGAGCGAAGATGTCGCTGTTGGGGCGAATGAAACATCGTATGCACGGCAATCCAGCGATACACAGGTGCCGGACAACTCGGGGGCCGAGGAATCCGCTCGCGCCTGTGACCAAGACTGTCATAGCGTCATAACCGGGGTGTCCTGAAGTTGTTGCACGACCTGATCCATCATCGCGCACACGCGGAGCATATGCGCGTCCGAAATCGGAGCATCGCCGCTGGATTCGATGCAGTTGTAAAAGTCAGAGATTAGAAAGCCGAGGCCGGGCAAGGGCTGGAATTCGGATCGAGCAAAACGCATCAGATTGCCAAGCGTTTGTCGTCCAAGCTGATAAGTTTGATCCACGGCACATGCCAACTTTCCGAGAGGGCCCGGTAAGCCTGACACGGAACCTTGAGTGACGATTTGGTTGACCAGATCGACGCTGAGTGTGCTCTTACTCCCAACTATTCTGAATGAATGACCCACTGGCTTTGCGCGGCAGGAAAACAGGATGTACGCAGAGGTGTTTGCACACGTTATCGCGACGCGAAGCTCATCGAACAGATCCGGATACGCGGAATCCGTGGCCCGCCAAGCTCGAACTTCGAGCGCGCAGTTCTCCGGTTCGACGTATTCCGCGAGCACAGCGAGGGTGTGATCGAGATTGTTCTGAAACAATTTCCCCGGTAAACGATGCACCCAGTGCGTCCGGTCTTGGAGAACGGCGGTGCCGAAGTCACTGCCGAGATCATAAGCGGTGAAGGCTTCAAGGTGGACAACACTTCCGATAACCCCTTGGGCAATGCGACTGCGCGCAGCCTGAATGGCAGGATCGAAATAGTGGGTCCAGCCTATAGTGAGTTTGCAACCATGGGCCCGAGCGGCACGGACCAACCGCGAGGCTTGTCGCGCATTTTCGGCTAGAGGTTTCTCCACGAACAAATGGCACCCTGCCTCAATAACTTGTAGAGCCACGTCAAGATGAGACTGAGGCGGAGTAGCAATGTGGACGACATCGGGATGCTGCTCGAGCAATAGTCGTCCGAGGTCCGAATACCAGACGCTGATACCATGGCGGATGGAGAACTGCTCCGCCATGAGCGGTTCGCTATCGCACACTCCAACGAGCTGGGCGCAAGGTAGCTTCCTGATCTCCGAAACATGATTCTCAGCAGACTTGCCACAGCCCACAATCGCAACGCGCAGTGTCATAGGATACTCGGCGGCTCTATAAACACGAGGAGCTTACCGGGCCTAAAAGCGTAAACCGACCCGCTGCCGAAGGCAAGTTCTTGTACACCTCGACCTAACCAGTTACACAGAAATCGCCGCGCAAGCCAAGGTTCAAAGACCAGTCTCCTTTTGTGATGTTGTCGCGCACCTGCAAAGCGACTTCCTTGACGTCGGTGTGACCGTTGAAGGTGTAAGGGCTTCCGCCGCGGGTCAAGCCGTAAGGAGCCAGGATCGGATTGTAATAAGGGTAAAAGGAATGTTCGGCGCGTTGGGGTTGGAAGCGTTGTTTTGCTGGTAGGTGCCCGCGTTGCCTGGGCAGTCTGCAACAGTGAGAGTCCGGGCGCCGCAACAAATGGGAAGGGGTTCACCGAAGTCACGGTTGCGGCTGTGATGCAGGGTGCGTTGTAGGTTGGATCGACGATCCCGATGGTGTCGTTCTCATTGAGGAATGTTTGTTGGTAGACGACTCCTGCCCGCCAGCGACAATAACACGTTCTCGGTTTCGATCAGCACTGCCGTCTATAAAAGCTCGACACATCATTGCTAGCTAGCTTCTAATTATCTGGTTGCTTCAGCAATCCCCAATAGGTTGGGGTTGAGATCCCTCGCTCCCCGAATCTGCTCGTACTCAGTTGATCTGCGGCTGGTTCCGAGACCGAGGAGTG
>JBEKRE010000003.1:0-137707 GCA_049519055.1 Candidatus Sulfotelmatobacter sp.
GCTTCCGGCATGGTACTGAGAAATCCTTTGGAAGCAAGTAGGGAACGGCCCTGGCTGGAAGCAAAATAGACTACCCAAATCGGGATCGCCAGTGCTGCGATGGCCATTGCAGACCTGGGTAGAATATTCCGCGTTGCGGTTCCCAATAAGACAGCCGCAACTACAAGTCCGCCCAAGAACGGTATCAAAAGCAACGCCGATTGCTGTGTCATGCAATGCCTCTATTCTCACCAGGCGCCGCGAGCAGACATAAGGCCGAGCAAAAAGATGGCAGCAGCCAAAAGACGAGCACGCCTGCCTGGACTTGAGCAGTGTCAAAATGCATTGGGACCGCCAGGCGCTTGGCCATCTGGTACACGAGTGCCGATCCGACAAATGACATCGAGAGTGCTACAGCAAATGCAGCCCAGATCTTGAATTGCACGTTGTGCTGTCGCATTGTCCCGGTGTGATGCGCAAGAATCTCACGGACCTGGGCATTCGAATCTGGTTCACTGGTAAAGGTGAATTCCCGCAACCCCCGAATCGTACGCGCAGTTAGCTCGACGTAGCGCTTGCAGCCATCACAGTCGCGGATGTGGTCATGGATGAGCTGTCTTTCGCCCTCTGAAACCTCTTCTACAAAAGACCTGTCGATAAGCTCGCGAAATTTCTTGTCACACTCCAGGCGAATCACCCCCTTCCTCAAATGCGGATCTCAGTGCTGCAAGACCGCGATAGATTCTGGACGTCACCGTTGTCACAGGGGCACCCAAGACCTGAGCGATTTCCGGAAGAGACAGGTCTTCTTGAAACCTCAGCAGCAAAGCCTCGCGATACAGCGGTGACAGAATCTGCAGTTGACCGGCCAGACGTATTGCGTCTTCGCTTCGAGCCGCGGCTTCGAATGGGGAAGGACCGGAGGAGGGTAACAGCAGGATTGCATCGCGATCATTTGGCAAGGAAGCTGTCTGTACCGCTTTTCGTTTTTTCCGGAGGTAATCTATTGCCAAATTGCGGGCGATCGCGAATAGCCATGGATCAAACCGCTGCCGCCCGTTGTACTGGCTGCCCCGTTGCAGCACGCGAACCCAGGTCTCCTGCGCAAGGTCCTCAGCATACTCTCGCCTCCCGATGAGGTATAGCAGGTAGCGCACCAGTCGATGCTGACAGCGCTCCACCAGGTCTGCAAGAAGCTCCATATCCCTCTCACGTAAGCCTCGCGCAATCTTTGCCGTTTCGGTTTCGGCTGTCGTATTCAATGTCATGGGAAGAGCCGACATATATCTTGTATACGATTAAACCGCAGCGGATTACTCAACTTTTGACCGAAAAATCACGCTAAGATTTGCCTCTGACGGATATCGGATCAATGGACGGCAAGGGCCTGACGTGTACAACTCGTTGATTGGCAGACCCCAAAATAGGATAGATAGTTGTCGAAACCAGGCGATCACAACTCACGATTCGAGTCTGGCCGGTCTGGGTTCCGGCGGAGTCACGGGCAAACCGGATGTTGAGAAACGGCAGCTCGTTGCGGAGTTACAATGATTTTGCCAGGTGAAACGGAAGCGGGCACTGCGGGGACGCAACCATGCTGAGGGATAACCCGGAGGGCTCATCGAGCCGATTCGGACGATAGACCCTCATGCCTTGAAAATCCCCGCCCCGCAGGGGAAGCATTGCTGGAGTCAACGGTCCCGATGAATGCGTGGCACTCACACTCGGAAATACAAACGTAATTTTGCGAGTCTCATTGTGAATGACAGGATCACCGTACACTGGCCCGGCATAGGCCTCAGTTGGCGAAGCTGTGACGTCGCGGTCCACGCGGTCAACGTAAGATCTCCGACGACTTCCAACCTGCTGTTCCCTGTTCTCAGAATGCGCGTGGACTTGAATGTCAGCAGGGCCTGATACGTCGCGTCAGGGACGTAGCTGGTCGGTAAGGTACCCTCCGGCCTGAGTACGTGCCCCCAGTTTTCATCCGCAGGATAGATACTAAGATCGAAGAATGAGGCGTCCAGGTCGTTTGTGTCCAACTTTACTTACCCGGTCACACGTGCGACACCGGTGTTCACTGAATCTGAGGTCGCTCTGGAGCCTCGAAACAATCGGGCATTGGATGTGCCGGCGTCGAGAATCCATGTATCGCTAGCAAGAGCTAGAGAGGTAATAAAGAAAGCCGCGGACGCAAATGTTATGGTTCGATGTTGCATGTTGCGTTCCTTTCGTCCTGTGTCCGGCACATCTCAAGCAGGACAGCACTTCAATCGTCCTTCGACGTTAGGGCTATTTGCACTCTGTCAGTGCTAACAAGCATCGAGCAGGATTTATTCCATAACTGGACTTTTAGGTTTGCGCACCGTTTTCGTGATATCGCCAAACGCCGGTACTTTCGTTCAGAAGAGCGAACAAAATAGGCCGCCCAGTGATTAGGGCGGCCTTTATAAGTACTTTGTGAATTTCTCTTCCTACACACCCGGCAAACACATCGAGTTCAACCTTCCCAACTCATAGTGATGTGCAGGATTTGTCATGACGATAACGCCAGTATCGATCATCCGGTTATCCGACACAGTCACATCAGCCTCGAAAGCGAAGATCTCCTTCCCCTTTTCACGCTCCCCGTCGCTTTCACGGTTGACCGCTCGCAGAGCCGCACAAATCGAGCCAAGGATACAAGCACCGACCACTAAAATCAGAGCGCTCAAACAAAGACCGAACAGCAACTCGACCATGCTTTCTACCATTCGCACGTCTTTTCGTCTCCACTGGCGTGTGCCTGACGCTCGTCTAATCAAAGAATAGGCGATCGGATTACGGTAGAGCCTGCGTTCTGAGAGATTCCAACTCTCCGAACGCAGGTTTCCCGCGACCTGCGTTTGGGTGCGGCTGCGTTGCGCTTTCGCAGTTTCATCAGCGACTGGTTCAAAGTGATGCGAATCATCCAGGTCGAGAATTGAGACGCCTCTCGGAACTCCGCCAGGTGTTGAAACGCCTTCAAAAAGGCCTCCTGGACCGCGTCTTGGGAGTCCTCCCTGTTACGCGTGACGCTTTGGGCAATTCTGAAGAGTTTGCCATCATATCGCTTCACGAGTTCCTCGAAAGCCGCCATGTCCCCGTCCTTGCTGGCGTGCACGAGATCCAGGTCATCACTTGCCGCTGTCCATCCGTCGACTTTTGCTGAATGACTGGCCATATGGTCCCACCTAGCTTTCGAAAAGAGCTGCTGCGATTAGAGGGGCGAGCGCCTATTTCACCACGACTTGCCCCGTCATCTTCGGGTGGATGGTGCAGTAGTAGGAATAGGTTCCCGGCTTCGAGAACTGGTAGGAGAACTTCTCATCAGTATCCAGTACCTTGGACTTGAACACACCTTCTGTGCTGACCGAGGTATGCGGAATGTCGTCGCGGTTTGTCCAAGTCACGGTTGCGCCGACGGGTACCGTGATGGTTTGTGGCCCAAAACTGAAATTGTCAATTTTGACCTCCGCGTTCGCCGCAGAGGGCTGATCGGCCGCAGTCACGATTGGTGATCCTGCCAGCAGCAGAACCAAAGCAATAATTACCGAAGCGAAAAAGCCTGCAACCCATACATTTCTTGCCAACATGTTCTTAATCCTTTCCAGATTGAATGTTCTTGCTTGTCTTTCTATTCGGCCATCTGATTAACCGCCGGCTCGTGCGTGCGGTGACCTACCACCAAGGCGCATCTCATTACCCGAACCCTATGAGCCTGAGCTGCCGAGCGGGGAATCGACAATCGCGAGACTTCGACCGCTAACCACGTAGTTCACATCGGTGATACCCAGAACCTGTTGCAGCTGGTCAGCTGGCACCTTCATCGGTCCGGCTGACGCAGCTGTTCCAGGGGCTGGTTGGGGGAAGGCCGTCGACATCGCCGTGTGGAACGAAACTTTACCCTCCACCTTCTGCATGATCTGGTGAATATGGCCGTTCAACACCGTCACGGAACCGAAACGCTTGACGTAAGACAAGGCCTGTTCGCTGTCGTCGGTTCCCCATCCCCAATCGGGATAGATGGTCCATAGTGGGATGTGAGCGAAGAGCACAATCGGAGTGCTGGCAGAGCGGCCGTGAAGATCGTCTTCAAGCCACTCGAGTTGTTCGTGACCAAGCGATCCCATTCCTCCCGCTTTCAAGTTGGCGACATTCACGAGGCCGACGAAGTGCACACCCTTGTGATCGAAGCTGTACCATCCAGTGCCCTTTGTACCTTTCCCGTAGCGCTGGAGAAATTGCTCGCCGTTGTCGGAGAGCATGTCATGCTCGCCGGGCACAAAATAGATCTGTTTCGCGGACGCTCCTTTTAATGTCTGGTCGAGCGTATCGAACTCGCTCGGCTTGGAGAGTTGACTCAGATCACCGGTGTGAATAATGAAGTCCGGTCTCTGGGGCATCGCGTTTATCTTGTTGATCGCCGTTTGCAGCGTAGCGGTAACGTCCGGGTTGGCCGGCTTGTTGAAGCCGATGTGGCTGTCGCTGATCTGCACGAAGGTGAAGTCCGCCCCTTTGCCGGCATCCTTCCCATACGTTTTGGCGAATGCCCGCGACACCGGAATGCCGCCGCTCATGGTCCAGACAAGGCCGGTACCCGCCCATGCCATGCACTTCAGGAATCCGCGACGGTCAACGCCGTCGTCGTTGAGATCCTGCAACTTCTGATCGATGAGATCTTGCTTCTTGTCTGTCATTTTGCCCTCCGAAATCTGCAGCGTTCAGGGTTGATAACTGGCTTGAGCCGCTTTTATTCCCACCAAAATCGAAGAGCGACCTCAAATTTGTGGAAGCGCACCGCCGACCTGGTTTGCTCCCGGCTTACTCACTACCCGGGCCAGGATTCATCGGAGCTCTAACCGGGACCGTTTACACCGCTTAGAAATCCGCCCAGATGCCCGGTCAGCGCCACGATACCGACCACCAGAACTTCAAGCGCCAGGCGGCAGATCGGTAAGAAGACCGTCCGTCGGCGAGCGCGGAAATGGACCCACCACACCAGCCAGATCATCACGGTCGAGACACACGCCAGAACGAGGTGCAGCAACAGGATGCCCTTCACCTTCTGCCCCTCGAGTTGGAACTGCCATGCGAGTAGTCCGGTAGCGAGAACTGGAACGGTTGAAATCGCCGCCACCAGCAGGTTGTAGTAGGCTGCGTCCGCCAAGCCACGGCGCTTCGTCCATTGCGCGATAAGGTCGAACGCCACTGCCGTGATGAACAGCGCAATGGGAAAATGGATCAGCACGACATGTTGGGCGTGCTTCGCCAGAAGTGTCGTCTTAGGATCAAAAGGATTTACCATCGCCATTACCTCTTCTAGATTTGCCGTGCGTGTTCATTCCAATCTGAATTCGTGCGAACGGTCAAAAAACCCCACCCCCGCGCAAAAGGAGAGAGCAACGCGGGGGTGAGGCTCGCACACGCTACGGTAAGTAGTAGCGGAACGAAGTAAGGATCATGCCATCCAGCCCGTGCGGCTCTCCGCCCAAGCAACCCGCGAACTTGTTATTGCCCCGGCGCTCGGGAAAGAGTCGTACGAGCCTGTGCCTCCTTGGGCCCACTGCCATCCACGCGCAAGAGCATCGCGCTACCCTTGTCGACTTTCACCGCTTTGCGATTGGAGAACAACGTGACTTCACCAAGCGGCTCGGTGAGTCCGGATTGGAAGATTTTAAGGTCCCCGAATCCGTATGAGCCGCAGGCATTCACGGAGAAGAGCCAAAACGCTTGTGGTTGCGCATTGCTGTCAATCGTGACACTTGCATGGATTCCCCAGATCCTGGTCTACATTGGCCAGCACGCCGTGGCTGGTATATTTCCCCACGACCTGCGATCCCACCATGACTGGCTCACCTTCGCCATAGGAAACCTGGTCGCCTCCGATTTCAACTTCATAGTCGGTAACCTCGCTGGAGCTTGGCTGAGGTGAGGCCTCCAGTACTGCATGAGGCGATGCCACCGCGCGTAGGTTGGCAGTAATTGGGACGGTCCGGTTGCCAAGTTGCACTTGGTCGAACTGGAATGAGATTCTCGCCTCGTCCGATCCATTTCCCGAAGTCATGGCGTCGACCACATGGCCCGTCACTTTGGATCCTCTACGTAGCGTTTCTCCCCTGCCCAGCGGCACATCCTGCATCACCGTCGCGGTGACGGCAGCTCCGCTTCTGGTCTCGTCTGAGCGCAAGGAAGAATTCAAGCTGACGGGAATAATGGTGCCCGCCGGAATAGGTTCTCCAGATCGTGGGTTCTGCCCTTGGGCGGGTTGATAGGCCGGTTTCAGATCCTGTCCTGTTCCGGCATGCAGGCACATCGGCAGCATACACAGCGCCAAACCAAGCACTCTCAGATTGTTTTTCATTTTGTTTCTCCTGACGGAACTGTTAAAGAGCGCGTGGTTCTTCTGCAGCAGCATTCCCTCGGTGACTCCAGTACGCTCTGTGACTCGTTGTACAGAACAGATCGAACTCAGTTTTATTCCGTGGTGTTTTTCTGTGAGCTGTGGGAATAAAACGATCGTTCGCTGGTTGACCAGGTGTGGATGCCGGAGAAAGCCTGCCATCGGCAGTCTTTCCAGCAGTTAACCGTGCCTCACTTCGAGCGACCCTATAACTTTGCCTGCTGGACGACGCATGACCGGGAAGAAGCCGCGGAACTAGGAGGATGACGCCTCTCCGCCTAGCGGCTTTGCCGCGCAAAGCAAGCCTCACCCTCCGTAGTTGTTCGAGGACTCCGTTTGTTCCGGCTGGCGATCCGCTGGCTTCGAAACTACCCATAGTCCGTCGCCATGCAAGACGAAAATGAAATTGCGCCCGTCTTGAAGCCACTTAACCACCCGCGGAGCGGCTGGATTCGACAAATCCCAAACTACAAGGTTGTCATTCGAGCTGTCGTTGCGCATCGGCAGGACACCGGTTTCGGCAATGATCGCCAGATCACCCGTCACGTTCATCGTGCTCGACATTGCTGGATCCGGCCACGGGATTACTCCGAGGTTTTTCGGCTCGACAGGCTTGCTGATGTCGATAATCGAGATGCCTTGGAATTGTGACTGCTGTATATAGAGGTAGACCTTGTCGCTCCCTTTATTCTGGATCGTCATGTCGACAGCCGACAGTCCAGTGAACGGAATGTGGGCGACCACGCGGGCTTGGCTGTCGGCGCAAGGAGTGCCATAGCCGGCGAGTTGAATTCAACGAATCTGCTTCTTCTACTGTTCACAATCCGCCTCCTGTGAAATGCGCTTCACCATGGATAACGGACGTTTTTGACCCTTTATTCCGCTTGGATTGCATAATTGTCGAGCGACACGACAAATTGATTCCACTTGAATGGAATATTTAAGTAGAAAGTTAGTTTTCAACCGTAACGGGGATTATGCGGGGGCATGAAAGGCGGCCGTCATGATTGCGGTTTGTCATGCCAATCGCTCACCCTGCCACTCAGTTTTCCCAAACAATTTGTTGTTTTGAAGGGAATAAATCCAGGACTCCGAAGTTCTTAATTATGTGGACCTGTCAGGAGCGAATCTCCAGATCGACTCGTTCGAAGAGCTGGCCCTCCCGCTCTTCGATCAGCTTTACAACTTCGCTCACTGGCTCACGCAGAATCGCGACGAAGCTGAAGACTTAGTTCAGGAAACCTACGTTAAAGCACTAAAAGGATTCCCCTCTTTTCAGTTAGGTACGAACTTCCGGGCGTGGATCTATCGCATCATGCGCAACACGTTCTTGACCTCTCGCAAGGGCCTGAAAGTTACAATGACCGTGCCTCTCGATTTCGACGAAGAGGAAGAGGGCCCGGAACCTGCCATTGAGCACGCGACGCCGGAGACGCTTCTGTTGGCGAGCTCGAGCCACGAATCGCTGCAGAGGGCGATCGATGAACTCCCCGTGCAGTTCCGAGAGATCCTTCTTTTGTGTGAAGTAGAGGAGATGTCGTATCAAGAAATTTCCGACACGCTTGCGGTTCCTATCGGGACCGTAATGTCGCGCTTATCGCGTGCGAGAAAAACTCTACGGAATCAATTGCGACCGCAGTTACAACAAGAAGCAGGACTACGAATTCCTCGGGGGACAAACCATGGTCTGTGAATCCTGGAAGGCAAGACTCGACACCTACCTGGACGGAGAGCTTCCACACGAGGAGCTACGAACTTTCGACTCTCATGTGCGCCATTGCCCCGCCTGCTCTCCCGATGCTCTTTCACGCGTACAGTTGAAGCGTGCGATTCACCTCGCTGGAAAACGTTTCACTCCTAGCGCTGAGTTCCGGAAACGGATGCAGCAAAGTATGGCCCCCAAGGCGCGCCGCAGTTTCCGCGTGGGATGGATGTTAGCGGCAGCCGTCGTTCTCGTGGTCGGAACCCTGACTTCGACCTATCTGGGCAACCGATCCGGGAGAGACCAGGTGTTCAGCGAGATTGCGGACTTGCACGTGGCCACGCTGGCCAGCTCATCGCCAGTGGATGTGATCTCGACCGATCGGCACACGGTGAAACCCTGGTTCCAGGGAAAGATTCCTTTTGCCTTCAATTTGCCGGAACTCCAGAATAACGAATTTTCTCTGCTAGGCGGCCGGATGACCTATCTTGAGCAAACGCCGGGTGCACATCTCATTTACGACGTGCGCAAACACCATATTTCCGTCTTCGTATTTCAGGAACGGTCCTTGCCAGCCAAGTTGAGTGATAGCGCTTTCCAGCCGGGCAAATTGTCGTTCAACATGGAAACATGGAGTCAGGGCGGCCTTCGCTATTTCGTGATCGGCGATGCGAGTGCTGCGGACATCGATAGTCTTGCGAAATTGTTTAAAGCTGCGTCATAGATTTGACGCTGATAATACTGATGCTTTGCACAGTTCTTCAGGATTCGACCCCAATCCCGAGAACTAAGGCGGAAGCTTGTCTCTTCTTCAGCAAAGTTAAGCTCGATGGACACCGCTATCGCACTGGCTGTTTGCGCCGCCCCCGCTTAACAGGCAAAAACTTATAGCCCCGGCCGTACACTGTGAGAAAGTGTAACGGGTGTGAAGGGTCGCCTTCGAGTTTCTGTCTTAGCTTCAACATGTGGTTGTCTACCGTCCGAGTGCAGGGGTAGTTCTGGTAACCCCAGACTTCATTGAGAAGTTCATCCCGTGAGATCACGCGTTGAGTGTTCCGCGTCACAGAGAAGGAGGGTTTCCCGGTAATGCCCAGGCAGGTCGTCGATGGCGCGCTGCACCAATTGGGAATTAGTGCGACTCATTAGAATTGTTTCGGGAGTTCTCGTATCAACCGCTAGTTTAGGTCCGTCCTCATCCAAGTCCATGTCCATGGCATCGGTCATGCGGCGGTCGAGTTTGGAGATCGAACTTAGAAACGTGTTTTTCAAGATTCGAAACATCCACGCCCTGAAATTGGTGCCAGGCTGAAACGATGCGAAGCTGCGCAGCGCCTTTCAGGCTGCGTCAGGAAGCTGTGCTGCGCACACTCACGGAGGATGTGCTCAAAAGCAGCGAAATCGAGGGAGAGAAGCTGGACGCGGAGCAGGTCCGATCCTCGATCGCGCGCCGTCTCGGTATGGACATTGGTAGCCTTAAAGCTGTGGACCGGAAGGTGGAGGGAGTTGTTGAAATGACGCTGGACGCCACGCGTCACTATGATCAACCACTCAGTTCAGAACGATTGTTCGCGTGGCACGCCTCCCTGTTTTCGACGGGACGCAGCGGCATGAGGGTGATTAGGGTCGGAGCCTGGCGAGATGACGGCGGAGATCCAATGCAGGTGGTTTCCGGGCCGATGGGCAAAGAATGTGTTCCCTTCGAAGCACCAGCCGCGAAAAGACTGGACCCGGAGATGGGGACTTTTCTCGATTGGTTCAATGGAAACATTGAAGGCGACTGGGTAGTGAAGGCAGGGCTCGCGCATCTATGGTTCGTCACTATCCATCCCTTCGAGGACGGCAACGGTCGTATCGCGCGAGCTATCGCCGATATGGCGCTAGCGCGATCAGAACAAAGTTCCCAACGGTTCTACAGCATGTCAGCCCAGATCCGGCAAGAGCGTGCGGACTACTATGACATTCTGGAGCGGACGCAGAAAGCGACGATGGACATCACGCCGTGGATGGATTGGTTCTTGCAATGTCTGGGGCGTGCCGTCAACGGAGCACAAGCCACGCTCGGAACCGTGCTTTCCAAAGCGCACTTTTGGTAGACCTTTGGGGACTCTCCGTTGAATGAACGGCAGCGTCTTGTCGTCAACGGCTTGCTCGATGGCTTCGAGCGAAAGCTCACTAGGATGAAATACGGGAGGCTGGCGAAATGTTCGCACGATACTGCATTGCGTGACATTGCCGCTCTTGTTGAACGCGCCATCCTAGTGCGAAATTCCGAAGGTGGGCGCAGCACAAGCTATTCGCTTGCCAAGGTTACGTGAGAGTCGGGGAACCCCACATGGTTCCAGAATCCTCCCCCGCCGCTTTGAAGCGCGGCGAGCCGTCTCGGTGTAACCGCCGTCCCAGTTCGTGCCCATGAATATTTGGCAACCGCTTGAATTGACTGGGGTCAGACTTTTTTCTAAATTATGTCGCAGATCCAATACAAATGAGGGGAGAGTCTCGTTTAGCATCAAGAGCGTCGCTATTGGCGAGTCGCCCTCCATCCCTTGGACCCTCGAATCTTATCGCGATCTGAATAAGAGCGACATGCCAGGTTCTGCAAACATCTCTACTGCTCCCGATTTTCGAAGTTTGTACGAGTCGGCACCTGGACTATATCTCGTGCTCACACCCGATTTTAGGATTGTGGATGCGAGCAAGGCATACCTGCACGCCACCATGACAAGGCGGGAAGAGATTCTCGGCCGAGGACTTTTTGACGCTTTTCCTGAGAACCCCGGCGATGCCTCAGCAACTGGCGCGCTCGCAAATAGATTTCCGGCTCCAGTACGTTGCACACGGTCAATGAGGGACTGGGGAACAAATCCACGCCTCGCAACCAACGCTATCATGTCCAACCCGGAAACATGGGTTACAGAATGTACCGGCTACATGGGTGACAACCTCGGGCCGAAGGGATTGGAGGTTCCAGAACCCGGGTATCGAGATCGAAGTAGCCTAGATCATAATGATCATAATCCACGAAGCTGACCAGCCAAATATCGTCGTGAACTTCTATTCCCCTCCTCGCGGACCTGCATGTCGGGCGCGAGGGGTCAGTACCCAGCAAATCCCACGTGCCCTCAGCGATGTAGTGCCAGCCTTCTCCAGTGCAGTCGGGATTAGAAACAGAACCTTAGGGGCTATGCCCTCGGTGACCTTCTCCCCGCGTTAGAACCACCTTAGAATCGGAGCTCAATAAAGAAACTCTCCCGAGTTCCTGTCGACAATCGATTGACCTGCATGTTGTTTTGAGTGCAAGCGACACGGTTGTGAAAACTACCTTATAGGAGGTCATAGTCATGGCCGCTGGTGCAGCTCCTGCTCCCGAACCAAAGGCGGATAAGAAAACCGAGGCTACGGAAACCTGTGAAGCGCATTCCGTAACGCTAAAGCAGCGCGTTGAGCGCCTGTTTGGTGAAATTTTCAAAGGACGCGAAGAATACCTTGGCTGGCGCCAGTAGGCACCGGTTCAGACCGAACAACGGTGCCTCTCTTCCAATCTCCGCTCGCCACGCGTCTCCAGAACCTTGCGGTGAGTAGCCGGCCCGTCCCTCCGGCCAGAAATGTAGTCCGTCGCAGCCGGGAACCTATTCTTTATTAACCTGACCAAACAGATCCAAAGCTCTAGAATCGAAGATTATTAAAGCCCTTCCCGGGACGGCATCGTGCCCGCCGCTGCCTGTCTGCTTTGTACGCTCAAAGCTGCGCTGGCGATCTGCTCCAAAGGCACAACGACGCTCACGCCACCCCGGGAGATCGCCTCCTTGGGCATGCCAAACACGATACAACTCGCTTCGTCCTGCGCGATCGTGGTGGCTCCGGCTTCCTTCATCTCGAACAGGCCCTGGGCCCCGTCGTCCCCCATCCCCGTCATGATCACGCCAACCGCGTTTGGGCCAACGGAAACGGCCATCGAACGAAAAAGCACATCAACACTCGGACGATGACGTGAGACCAGCGGCCCATCGACAATCTGGACTATGAGTTCTTCGCCGCTTCGATTTACCAGCATATGCCGGTTACCTGGAGCAATCAGTGCGCGGCCAGTTTGTAGGTGGTCGCCGTTCCGGGCTTCTTGGACTTCGATGCGGCATTCCTTATTCAAGCGTTCCGCAAAGGCTCGCGTGAAGCCTTCGGGCATGTGCTGCACAATCACGACGGGAGGGCAGTCGACAGGCAGGGCGGCGAGAAAAATACGCAAGGCTTCTGTTCCTCCGGTTGAGGCGCCTACCGCAATTACTCCGTTCGTCGTCCCTCCGCTGCGAGGCTGGGCTTTGCGAGGCAGGACAGCATCGGCGGTGAGGGGAGGAACTGCTGCCATCGGCCGAAAACGGACCTGGGCTTGAGATGCGCTCCACACCGCATCCAGTAGAGTCACGGCCGATTCGTGAAGGAAGTCACGCACGCCAACCTTGGGCTTGGCGATCACCTCGACCGCCCCTTCTTCTAGCGCGCGAAGTGCGAGCTCAGTACCGCGAGCCGCCAGACCGGAGCAAACCACAACCGGTGTGGGCATTTCCGACATGATTCTTCGGATGAACGTCAGGCCGTCCATGCGTGGCATTTCCAGGTCCGTGATGACTACATCGGGAGGTTCTTTCTGCATCTTTCCCCATGCAATCAGCGGGTCTGACGCGGCCTTGACCTTGATCCTGCGGTCGGTACCCAGGATGGCCTGCATAACCTGGCGCACCATCGCCGAATCATCCACGACCAAGACTTGCACGTCATCTCCGTTCATCCTACGCACGTTTGCTTACGCTCCTCGGACCCCAGCTTTGCGCGGAAAAAGGGTACATCTAAACACTCTGCACCCGGTTTTCCTTGTCCCCCGTCTTCATGTAGATGGTCGGCTCAAGACTCCGCAGCAGGGGAGAAAAACTACTCAGGTTTTCCGCGTGGCCAACGAACAGAAGAGCGTTGGCCATGAGATGACGAACCAGATTTGCGACCACTCTGCTCTTCGAAGCCGCGTCAAAATAGATCAGAACGTTTCGGCAAAAAATGGCGTCGAACGGACCTTCGATGAGATTGGAGTGCTGGTCCAGATTCAACCTTCGGAAGTCAACCATCTCCTGGATTTCGCATTTCACTTTCATCTCGCCGTCTCGTCCCGCCATTCCGCGTAGCATAAAACTGTGCAGCAAATCCGGGGGTAGCTCCCCCGATCTGGTGATGGGATAAATCCCTCTGCGCGCCTTTTCCAAGACGCGCGTGGAGATGTCGGTGGCGAGAAGACGCACATCCCAGCCGTCCACTGCGGGAAGATGCCGGGCCAGCAACATCGCCACGGTGTACGGTTCTTCCCCCGAAGAGCATCCGGCGCTCCAGATTCGCACTCTGCGAGGACGCAGCCCGTGTTCGGCTTCCACACGCCAACGGGGCAACAGGTTCTGCTCCACGAACTGGAACTGCCTGGGCTCGCGGAAGAAGCGGGTTTCGTTGGTGGTGATGGCGTCAATCATCCGGACACGCTCCTCGTGCTGGTCCGGCCCCGCAACGCATTCGTAGTAGCTTTCCAGTGAATCGAGATCCAGCGCGCGAAGCCGACGAAAGAGCCGTCCGCACAACAGGGCCGTTTTTGCACTCCCCAGCCAGATGCCGGTTTCGCCGTAGATTAACTTCTGGAATTTCTTAAACAGCGCAGGACTAACAGAGATCTGCGGTGGCTGCTCAAGGTATGCGTCAACCCGGCGGGATGTGCCTGAATTCTTGCCTGCAGCCATTCCAACGGGCACAGCTAAGCTCCAGCCTCGAAGTGCGCCGCTTTGGCCGGTGCATCCGAAGCCGCATCGTTGGCAGGCTTATCGTCGGCAGCCGACGCCGTAACCGCCAGCAGTTCATCGGCAGAAAGCACTTTGTCGATGTCAAGAATCAGGCAAAACTTCTTGCCCAGTGCTCCCATGCCGAGAAGATAGTCGGTCTTGATACGAGTACCGAAAGGCGGAGTCTCTTCGATTTCGTCAGCCGAAAGCTCAATGACTTGGCTCACAGAGTCGGCCAATACCCCCATGGTGAGGCTCTCGCCCTGGAATAACACTTCGGTGATGATGATGCAGGAGAACTTTGAAATGCCGCTGGCTGGCAGCCCGAACTTCACAGCGAGGTCCACGACTGGGACCACCCTTCCTCGCAGGTTCGTGACCCCGCGGACCCAGGGCGGGGTGTTGGGTACGGTGGTGACGGCGTCGTATTCAACAATCTCGCTCACCTTAACAATGCTGATTGCATATTCCTCACCCGCAGTGATGAACGTGAGGTACTGCACTGCGCTCACCGGGAGTTGCTTCTTCCCTTCGTCCAAGGCTCCCATAGTTTTCACTCCTCCCCGCAATTCTGCTGCTGGTATTGTCGAATGCCTACGGCTCTCTTCCGCCAAGCCTGTGCCAACCCCGCAGGGCTCGACGGCGTCCACCTAGAATGGAGCAAAGTTTGCTTCTTCCGTTGCGTTCTTACCAACCGCATGAGTGCGGCTGGGCTGCGCGAAACCGCTCTTGAACGCTGGATTCAGGGGCACCGTCACGCGCCGCTGGCCATCGCCGGAGCGATTGACGGGCTGTTCTCCGGCTACACGGAAGTAAGTCATCAACTGCTGCAGTTGCTCAGACTGCGCCGCCAATTCTTCTGCTGTACTTGAAAGTTCTTCCGCCGACGAGGCGTTGCGCTGCGTAACTGTATCCACCTGGGACATCGCCTGGTTGATTTGTTTAACTCCGCTGGACTGTTCAGTCGATGCTGCTGCGACGTCCTGCACCAGTTCGGCGGTCTTTTTTATAGACGGCACCAGGCCAGCCAGCAATTGGCCAGACCGATCTGCGACGCTGACGCTCTTGCCCGCCAGGCCGCCGATTTCTTGCGCCGCCAACTGGCTGCGCTCGGCCAACTTTCGAACCTCGACCGCGACCACTGCGAAGCCGCGGCCCTGGTCCCCGGCGCGAGCCGCCTCGATGGCTGCGTTGAGCGCCAGCAGGTTGGTTTGGTAGGCGATCTCTTCAATAACTGAAGTCTTGGCGGCAATTTGCTTCATGGCTTCAACGGTTTCTTTGACCGCGCTGCCGCTCTCTTCCGCCGCCATGGCACCCTTGACCGCCGCTTGCTCCACTTGCTGGCTATTGTCGGCATTCTGGGTAATGGATGCATTCATCTGTTCCAGGCTGGAGCTCATCTCTTCCACCGAAGCAGCTTGTTCACTCGTTCCCTGGGAGAGACTCTGCGAGGAAGAAGAGACCTGCTGAGCGGCGGAAGCGACGGCTGCGGACCCTTCGCGGACGTCCCTGATGATGCCTGACAACCTGTTGCTCATTTCTTGCATGGCTTGCAAGAGTTTGCCGGTCTCGGAGTGGTTGGTGACGACAATTTCCCGGGTCAAATCGCCGGCGGCGATACCCTGCGCATACTGGACCGCCTGCTGGATAGGACCAGTAATGCTCTTCGTGACGCTGATGGCCGCGAGCGTCGCCAGGACGAGAGTGACGACCAGCAACAGCAACGCTATGGTTCGCCCGGCCGCGTAGGCTTGCTGACTCTCCTTCATAGTTTGCGCCACCGCAGCCGTCTGAAAGTCAATGAACTTCTGCCACGAAGCGCGGTATTTATCGAGGGCCGGAATAACTTCTTCGCTCAATGCCGTTAGCGCCTGGTCGCGTTTTTTGTCGGCCAACAGCTTCTTGGCTTGCTGGCGGGCAGAAATATAGGCCTGCCGGTCCTGGGTGACGGTCTCAAATTGTTGGCGCTCCTGGGAAGAGCTGAGACCCTTCTCGATTTCCGCGACTTCGGCGCTGATGTTGTGGCTGATGCCCTCGTTTTGCTCGTTCAGCTTCTTCTCTTGTTCGGGGTCGACGGTCTCGAACAATTGTATGGTGATCCGGGCATTGGTAATTGAGTTCTCGATGGTCTGGTGGGTCAACTCAACCGTGTTGTAACGATTCTGCATGGAGGACGACATGTTGGAATTCAGACGACCGAGCCAGGTCAGCCCGAATCCGCCCACCGCGATCACGCACAGCAGGATGGCGCCGAAGACGATACCCAGTCGCACGCCTATTTTCCGATCTCGCCAAGTTTTCATTGTCCTTCACCTTTCCAATCGTTGCTCTTTTTCTAAGCTTGCGCCTGCAAAGTCGGCTGCATTACTCCACGCAAAAGACTGGGAACGTCAACGATCAAACCGACCCGTCCATCTCCCAAAACCGTAGACCCCGCTATTCCTGGGACTCCGCGCAACACCCTGCTCAACGGCTTAACTACCGTCTGCATGCCGCCCAGCAGTTCATCCACTACGATTCCAGCGTGGAACTCATTGATCTTGACGACCACGATGTTTTCCCTCTTTGGGGTTGCACTGGGCAGGCCGAACACGCGCCGTAATCGCACGTAGGGAAGGGCGGTTCCGCGGAGACTAAGGACTCCGCTGGCTTCTGGGTTGCGCTGTTCCGGAGGCAATTCGGTGCACTCGGTCACATGTTCCAAAGGGACGATAAAGGTTTCATTGCCAACCCCGACGGAAAACCCTTCAATGATGGTCAGGGTCAAAGGCAACCGGATGGTTACGGTGCTTCCTTTGCCGGCCGTACTCGATATCTCCACTGTTCCGCGCAAATCGTCGATATTGCGGCGGACTACATCGAGCCCAACCCCACGACCGGAAAGATCAGTCACCGATTCTGCGGTGGAGAATCCTGCCTGCAGCACGAGGTCGTACACATCCTGGTCGCGAATCTCGTCTTTGCCAGACACGAGTCCAAGGCGTCTCGCTTTGTCGATAATCCGTTCTCGGTCGAAGCCAGCTCCATCGTCTTGGAGCTTCACGACGATGTTGCCACCGCTATGGGCGGCCGTCAGCCGGACCAGGCCACAAGAGTTCTTGCCCTGGCGTTCGCGCAAAGCAGGCTTTTCGAGACCATGATCGACCGCATTGCGCACCAGGTGCAGCAGGGGATCCTTCAATAATTCGAGCACGGTAGTGTCAACCTCGACGTCTCCTCCTACTATTTCCAAGCGAGCCAATTTCCCGTGGCTCTTGGCAATATCCCTCACCGAACGGACAAACTGGCGAAACAGGGGACCGACTGGCACCATGCGGATACTCAACACCTCTCTTTGCAGGTCCATGTACAGGCGCTCGGCCTCGCGATGCATCTCCAGGAGGGCGCGTCCGTGTTCGGTACCGAGCTTCTCGATCATTCTGCGCAGGCGGCCTTGCGCAATCACAATTTCTCCGGTCAGATTCAGCACGTGGTCGAGCTTGTCGACATCTGCCCGCAGCGTGCGGTGACTGGCTCCCGGGAGGGAGTCGCCCTTCGTTGCCGAGCCGGATTCCTCCGAAGCCGCCCTCGCTGTCACAACTCGCTTCGACCGCCTTTCTACCTCCCGACCGATCTCTTTTCTAAGATCGTGTTGTCCCGGGGTAAGTTCCTGCGGCCCAGCCGATGCGCTTGAGACCATGGCACGGAGTTCATCCACGGCCTTCAGAAGAAGCGAGATCAAGTCTGCGCTGGGCAGAGCCTGCTGCTCCCGAAACACGTCCAACAAATCTTCCACGACGTGAGCAAACCCGGCAAGTTCACTCAGTTCCAGGGCCGTCGCATTGCCCTTGAGGCTGTGCGCCGCGCGGAAAATGGTGTGCAGGAGTTCCAGATCAGAAGGGCTCGATTCCATCTGGACGAGCGCTTGCTCCATTACGTCCAAGCCCTCTTCCGACTCGACAAGGAACGACGCGAAGATCGCTTCGCGATCAAAGTCCGCTAAGTCCATCGTTCCTCCTCTCGTGGTCCGCGCGAATTGCGGCGACCGGTTCTTCACTTCACCTGGTCGAAATTCTTAATCGTGGTCACGCCGTCAACTATCTGAAAGTTCAGCCGGCGGCCATGTTTTCCAGAGACTTCTCTCTCCACCACCGGAATGCCAGCGGAGCGAAGAAAACCTTCGGCAAGCTCCACATTCCTTGATCCCACCGACTGTGATAGATCGACCGCGAAAGCGCTCGACCCGCCGAAGATCTTGGCCTGCAAGTTGCGCATCTCACATCCCAAAGCCAGCACTTGGTTTAAGAGTTCAGGGTTTGCTACATTCCCGTAACGTAGGCGGTTCGGCCCTTCAGCAAGTCCCTCCGGGAGGAGATAGTGATTCATACCTCCCACTCTCTTGTGCCTGTCCCAGAGACAGACAGCTGCGCAGGACCCGAGGATGGTTGAAATGGTAATCGGATCGCGCGTTACGAACACCTGGCCGGGGTAGAGGAAGTGCCGGGCTTCGCTTGAATCCGCACTCTCAAACTTCTTCATGATTTCAGGGGGCAGGACTGCTGGGTTGAATTTGGGAATAGTCTCTTTCATGCGCTGATCCCTGATCCCTCATTCCCTGGCTTTGCATGGCCTGTCTGCCCAAACAAGGGCTTGGCGGCTTCGTCGGAAAGAAGCTTGAACAATTCCATGTCCGACCTGTCGAAGGCGACCTTTTGTGGCAACAACCGCAATATTGCGAGTATCGCGATTGTCTGATCGGCAACACTGATGGGAACAAACGCTTGCGCCTTGGACGGCGCGCCGGAGCGCTCGCGATCCCCGAACTCCACGTGGCACTCACCGCGCATCACGCGTTGAAGGCCAGCATTCCCCAGGGCGCGCAGCAGGTCATATTCCTCCAGATCGATTCCGAAGGACCAAAAGACTTGAAAACTTGCGGTTCTGCGATCAACTCTGAACAGACCCATTTCTTCAGAGCCGAGGAAGTTGGCGACGATTTCCCGAACGGCCTCGATCGCGTCGTCCTGATCCTTGCTCTCGGCCAGTCTCTTGCGCGCCGCCCTCAGACGCGGGTCGTTCATCGGTTCGGCTGCCCGGTGGGTCCCTCCGGATCCAATATTCCTGTCACTTTTCATGAAGGTATCTTTGCTGTCTCAATCGACTGCCTTACTCGCCCAAGTAGCTCTGTAACAGGGCTACCAGCTCGGCGCCGTCAACCGGCTTGGTGATGTAGTCATTACATCCACTCTGAAATCCCGCCTCCATGTAAGACTCCTCGCCGCGCGTGGTGACCAGAACGATGGGGATCTCGCGTGTAGCAGGTTGCTGACGCATCATCCTGCAGGCTTCAAATCCGTTCATGTGGGGCATCACGACATCCATTAAAACCAGGTCGGGGTGCTCTTGTTGTGCCTTCTCAACAGCCTCCCGCCCGTCATTCGCTGTCACACACTGATAGGTCGTGCGCTTTTCCAGAATCTCGCGCGACATCATCAAGGCCGTCCTGGAGTCGTCAACCACAAGGATTTTCTTTGACATTGTTGTCTTCGAACTGCGGCGCGAAGTTGTAGGAACCCCTGCGAAGAGGGCCCCGTTAGGCCACTTCCGAGGGTTGGTTCCATTAACAATCTCTAACACAGCAGAATATTACGTCGGTAATTACCTCGGTAATTACTGATAAAGCTCGGGCAATTTCTAGATTCCGAGACCAACCCGTGAATTCCTTTCTTTGAGGGGCTCATCCGTAAGCTTCGACATCCTCAAGCTGCCCGTCGATCGCAATCCCGAGATTCTTCGCCCCCATATGTAAGAGAGAGAGATTGCGCGTCCGTCGCCCCAAGCGTCGAGGTGATGGCAAATTAAGAGAACATTCTGGCGCCTGTGGTGATCCTGGCTTAACCGTGAGAGTGGCCGCCGCCCTTCGCATTTCGGTGCAGCGCTGACATGATTCTGGACTTCCACGGCTGGCGAACTCCCGTCGCGATGCGTGGGCTTTCTTTGGTGCAGCCTGTTAAATTCCGTCGTAGCGGAAATATCCAGGTTCGGCCCAGTAGTCGGTTGGCTCTTCCGCGACATACGTAAGCTGGGTAATAGCCTTCACATTCTTCAAGCCAAGTTTTACGGGCACCAGCAGACGGAGTGGCGCTCCATGATCCACGGTAAGGGGCTGACCGTTGAAATGTGTGGCGAGCAGCGTCTGTGGATGGCGGGCCGTCGCCAGGTCGATTGAGACGAAGTAAGGGTCCGGATTCCCCGAGTCATCGAGATTGACCGTCGACTGCACCAGCACCCATTTCGCCTGCGACATCGGTGGGTAGGCCCGAAGCAGATAAACTTGGCCGACCTCTCTGCACAAACATTTACGAGTCCCGACGCGAGAGCGGGAGGCCAGGCCCTACTGTGGTCTTCTTTTCAGCGGCTTCCCAATCGCGAGAAGAAAGATGGCACTCTTGCCCTTCGCGTGCGGCGAGAAGAAGTTAATCACGTCATCGTCGAAGAAAGTTAACCCAGTTGCACCCAGTCGCTGGGCATACGCAGCCAGGTACATCCTGCCACCGATTGTGCCCGCCTCCAGCTGGACAGCCCGGTAGCCGCGGTTCCCATATCGCTCCAAGATGCGCTTCAAATCGGCGAGAAAGAAGATGTTCACGCAAGCATCCCCGGGCAGCTCCTGCTCCAGTCCAAGATGGCGGGCTTCGGCGCGGAGTTCGCCTACCTTCAAGAGCTCCACGGTGTTCTGCTCGCGCCAGAAGGAGTAAGCACCCGGCTTGAGCCCCTGTACAGCATGAACGATAAGGTAAAGATCGTTGAGCTGCACGCCCGGGGGCTCAAGAAAGTCGGCCGGAAGACCGCACGTGGCGCGATCGAGAATGGTCGAGAGCTGGTCCAGTGTGATGGATGCGGTTCTATCGAAGGCTCGGGTAGAGCCGCGGCGCAGGATTACCTGCTCAATGGTGTCCTTCGGTAGTTCTTCTACCGGCAGTCGCGGCAGCAAAAGTTCCTCGCCCGCCGGAGAAGAAGATGGAAACACCGGCTGCTTTTCGCGCCACCGAGCTACTTCCTCTTCGGACTCAAGTGAAGACGCGTCGTGCATCTCAAGCATGGCGGGATACTCGACCTCACGTTCCGACAGCGGGATCGTCTCTAGGCCGAGTGCTGGAGCCTCTTTCTCGGCGGGCAGCGAACTCTCCGATTTACGGCCGATCGGCACGAGGCACAAAGAAACTTCGCGCCGCGTATCGAGATCAAGTAGCCGGTTCACCCGGGCATCCACGAATCCCAGCACGATCTCGGCCGGCAGCCCCAAAGCCGCAGAAACGGCCAGCATATTGGCCAGCAGTGTGCCGTTGTCCCAGCCGAAATGGCGATAGGTGCGCGCCTGGTACTTCCAGGCGTTTCGCCAGTATGTTCCCGCACAGATAATCGTTGCGGGTGCGCAAGCCACCGCGGGTTCCATCGCTGTCGCCTGAGCAAGGCTTCTGCGAAAATCACCTCTCCGCAGAAGCCCGAGCGATACATCCGCTGGATTGAAGTGATACACGCCGGCGTCTATCCCCGGAATATCGCCCGCCACAACATACAGCTCGATCTCGTAAAGAGCTCCGGTGCAGGCCGCGGCCCGAAAGTAGAGTTCTCCAGCCGGAGATGTGCGTTGTCTGGTAATGCCCGCCGAAAAATAGAGGATGCGCGCCAGATCTTGAAGATGGGGGACCGAATCGGCCCGCGGAGAAGGCACTGGCTCTGAGATCGCCGAGAGCGCGGCCACCCCCGTTTGCGGCACGTCCCGCGGCAGCGGAAATGGCGCTATCCTCGGATAGATTTTGAAAGGCTGCGGCCGATTCGCCCAGTCCAGGAAGTGAGGACGATTCCGAACGCTCCAGTAGGAGTGCTTCGTGCCATCGTGATACTTCCAAGCCGCCTGGATGTCGCGGTTCATCGTTACTACATCAGACTAGCACCTTCACTGGATCACCCGGCCGAGCGACGAACCTGCGCGCCGCAGATTGCATGGATCTGGACAACTCCGAAGTTCACCTGAGCAAAGCCGGCTGGATCGAGGACTGGCGCGGCGTTCCGAAGGTCTAGCCCTAGCTTGTTGCTCCCGTGCACGCCAAAATGGTGCACGACCGGAGCACCGGCGATGAGCACGGTCTGGCCCGCTTTGATCGAGTCCCTCGGGAACTTTCGCCAGGCTGGCCGCTTTCACGACGCAAAGTTCTGCGTACGTGTCGGCCGCCATGGCGAACACCTGGTCGCCGCCAGAGAAGCCTTCCACTCCGGGCCCAATCTTGACGACAGTCCCCGCAAGGTCGACTCCCATCAATCCCGGAAACTTGATGGGATAGAAGTCTTTCGTTAATCCGGCACGTCGTTTGTAGTCGATAGGATTTACGCTCGTGGCAGCGACCCGCACCAGTACTTCGCCCGAACCCGCCAACCGGATCGGGGCACTCCTCGAACCTGAGTACTTGAGGACCGCCATATTGGTGCACAACAACTGCTTTCATATTTCATCTCCTCTGTGCGTTGGACCAACAAACACTAATGAGAAGTTGGCTGAACGAAACTAGAATTGGTCGCCGACCCGATGGAACTCCTCTATTCCTTGTCATCCCACCGGACGTAGACCAACGCAGTGCGCACATGACTGGAAACCACGACTGACATTCCAACAGTCGAGCCACTCCTTCAGGACCGCATGGCAGCGCCCCTGCAAATTGCTCTTTTCTTCAGCAGTCTTTCGGATGCTATAACCTCCTGCTCGGCTACCTCATTTTCAGATCGATCTTCCTGCCTCGAATTGTTGGCGTATTTCGAGTTGCCGACTACTCACCTGGAACAGCTCCAACGCAGATCCCCAAGATTACTCTCCGGGTCGCAGAGAGTTGAACTTTACCGCGAATGACTTTTGGCAGGAGTGTGCTCTCGCCATCTCCTAAGTGTGATAATCTCCGCGAGAATCATTTCCTTCTTCGGGCGTTGCAAACAGAACTATCCGACTTGGAGAGATAAGCAAATGGCTTCGCTCAGGGCCGCACTGACTTTCATCGCATTCACAGCTGCCGCCGCTGCTTGCCTATCAGCCCAGGATCGTTCCTACGGACGTTCCGTAATAATTACGAAGTATGGCATCGTCGCGACTAGCTACGTCCAGGCATCCCAGGCGGGAGCCAGAGTTCTGGAGCGGGGCGGCTCTGCGATTGACGCGGGCATCGCGGCCAATGCGGTGTTGGGCGTTGCCGAGCCCATGATGAATGGGATAGGCGGCGACCTCTTCGCAATTTACTGGGACGCCAAAACCGGCAAGCTGTACGGCCTGAATGCCAGTGGATGGGCGCCCAAAACGCTGACCATTGAACATCTGAAAGCAAAGGGCGCGACCGAGATGCCGCAATCTGGGATCGATTCCGTGACCGTGCCGGGGATGGTGGACGGTTGGACGAAGCTTCACGACCGCTTCGGCAAGCTGCCTTGGCGCGATCTCTTTCAGCCGGCCATCTTCTATGCGGACCATGGTTATCCGATACCAGAAATGATTCATGACTACTGGAAGGATTCTTCTTCTGGGCTCGCGCAGAGTCCAGAAAGCCAGCGCGTTTTTCTGCCCGGCAAGGCGGTGCCAGAGACCGGCCAGATTTTTAGCAATCCCGATATCGCCAAAGCGCTGACCCGTATTGCGAACGAGGGCGAGGCAGCGTTCTACAAAGGAGTGATAGCACAGGCCATTCTGAAGACCTCGGCGGAGCTCGAAGGCACGATGTCTGCCGACGACCTAGCTCACTATTCGGCGGAGTGGGTCGAGCCTATCTCGACCCGATACCGAGATTGGACCGTTTACGAACTTCCTCCGAACGGCGATGGCATGGCCGCGCTTGAGATGCTGAATATCATGGAGCAATTCAAACCTGATCCTGGCGGACCTCACAGCCCTACGGAGTTGCATACCCGGATCGAGGCGATGAAGCTGGCCTATGCCGACGTCAAGGCCTACGACGGCGATCCAAGGTTCGGCAATATCCCGGTGAAGCAGTTGCTCTCCAAGGGATACGCGGCCAAGCGTGCCAGCCTGATCGATCCTGGCAAAGCCAATTGCGCCGTCGCTCTTGGTGCACTCTCCGGAAGTGACACGACCTACTTGTCGGTGGTCGACCGCGACGGAGACATTCTTTCCCTCATACAGAGTAACTATTCTGCTTTTGGATCCGGTCTGACCGTGCAAGGGATGGGATTTGTGCTGCAGAACCGCGGCGGATTGTTTTCGCTAGACCCTAAGTCGCCTGATGCCCTCGCCGGTCATAAGCGGCCCTTTCACACCATCATTCCGGCATTCATGGAACACGGGGATCAGCACATCGGCTTTGGCATTATGGGCGGCTTCAATCAACCGCTAGCGCACGCGCAATTTGTCTCGAATGTTGTGGACTACAAGATGAACATCCAGGCGGCGATGGAAGAGCCCAGGTTTACCGTAAATGCAAAGCTGGGGTGCAACATCGTGATCGAGTCGCGGGTCACGTCCGAATCCATCGAGCGGCTTACGAAAATGGGCCACGTTCTGAACGTGCGCAAAGAGTATTCGACGACGATGGGCCGCGGACAAGCCGTGCTCCACGACAGCACAACTAAGGCTAACTGTGGTGCTTCGGATCCGAGAGCGGACGGGGCTGCGGTGCCGGAAGCACCGCAAATACTCGGAGCGATCCCATGATGATAGGGGCAGAATCAGTTGGAGTCGCTTGCAGCAACTTTCGAAAGGCACCGGGTATTTGCCTGCTGAGACGCTGATTTTGCGCATGCCACGGGCAGCTCGGAAGTGACTGTTGTTAACAGCAGGCGGTTGAAAAGCTCACTCACCAGAAAATGAAAAACTTGGCGCTAGGATGCCCTACAAACGACCTTCTCGATTCGGGTAGACATTTTCTATCCCCACAATTTCGGCTGTTTTGAGAACAATGGACTTTTTCGACAGCCACAGGTGTTGGCACTCAAGACCCGCTCGATGGAGTCAATTGCGTGCGATGGCGATGTTACAACAGCCAAGGGACAAACCCAGCAACTCAATCTATACTTGCGGGCAAGCTAGGACCGCCATCTCGCTGTGTCGATGACCGGTGCGCCCACACAAGACATTGCAATCGGAGTCGGCGTGAAGATAAACGGTTACTTGCTGAAGAGCACGATTGTTGCCGCATTAGGCGGTCTTCTTTTTGGCTTTGATACCGCGGTAATCTCCGGCACTACCGGAGCGCTTCGTCTGACCTTCGATCTATCGCCCAAGCTGCTGGGCATTACCGTCGCCAGCGCCATATGGGGAACCGTTATCGGAGCTATGCTGGCCGGCATTCCGGGAGAGCGCCTCGGCCGACGCGACAGCCTGCGCGTTATGGCGGTTTTGTACCTGATTTCTGGGCTGGGTTGTGCCGTAGCGTGGAGTTGGAATTCGTTGATTGCCTTTCGCGTAATTGGCGGATTAGGCATCGGTGGATCTTCGGTGCTCGGTCCGATGTACATCGCTGAGGTCGCTCCTGCCAAATTTCGCGGCCGGTTGGTTGGGCTGTTTCAATTCAATGTGGTCTTCGGCATCCTAGTGGCTTACTTTTCGAACTATCTGATCGGGCTGGCGCACTTGGGCTCGGAGGACTGGCGCTGGATGCTGGGCGTGACGGCCTTTCCTGCCGCCTTGTTTCTTATCATGCTGTTCACGATTCCGCGGAGCCCGCGCTGGCTCGTGAAGAAGGGACGAGTAAAGGAAGCCCGGGCCGTCCTGCAGCAGACTGGCGATGAAGACTACGAGCACGATTTGCAGGAGATCGGGGCTTCGATTCACGTGGAGCAGCAGCAGGCGGAAGAGAAACTGTTGGGCGGAAAATATCGCCTGCCCATCTTTCTTGCCATCAGCCTTGGTTTGTTCAACCAGCTTTCCGGAATCAATGCCATTCTTTATTACCTCAACGACATTTTTGCTCGCGCCGGATTCAGTAAAGTTTCCGGCAACCTGCAGGCAGTAGCGATTGGAGCGACGAATCTCCTGTTCACCATGATTGCCATGTCTGTCATCGACAAACTGGGCCGCAAGACCTTGCTGCTGATCGGGTCAGTGGGCACGGCGGGTTGTCTGGCAGGCGTTTCTGCAATATTTTTCATCAAGAGCCACGAGGGTTGGCTCGTCTGGCTGTTGGTTGGCTATATCGCTTTCTTTGCCTTCTCCCAAGGTGCGGTCATCTGGGTTTACCTCAGTGAAGTGTTCCCCAACAACGTCCGGGCCAAGGGACTGAGCATGGCATGCTTCGCGCACTGGCTGATGAACGCCTTGATCTCATTCATCTTCCCTCTGATAACAGCCCGATCCGGAGGCTATCCCTTCGTATTTTTCGCGGCCATGATGGTGTTGCAGTTTTTCGTCGTGCTTCTTATCTATCCGGAAACTAAGGGCCTCACGCTGGAGGAGATGCAGAAGACAATGGCCGCGGCCTGAGCCGGGATCTCCGACAATACAAGCAACCGGTCAATCAGTCGTGTTCCGTGACTTCTAGAATTACGCAACCCTGTCTTGTATGCAACACTTCGGACACCTCATTAATCTGCGACCGAAAGACCCGCTCCCCAAGTTGCATGGACATCGGCGCCCGTTGCGCTGAACGTGGCCACCAACCCTACACGGCTCACGACTTCTTTCTTAAGTATTCCGACCGCATTCTGTTGGGTACGGAGCTGATCCGAAACTTGTTACATTTTCACTTTCTGGAAACCGACGACCAGTTTTTTCAATATTCTTCCCATTCGTCACGCCAGGGCAAAGTGGAATATTTATGGGGTGTTTCTTCCCGATGAAGTCTTGCACCTGTGTACAAGAACAATGCAAAGCAACTTGTGAAGAACTTCACGTGACCGGATCGTACGGACTTAAGAATTAGGCGACCGTGACTTGAACTCCTGATTTCTTTAGTGCATTCAGGTCTGCCTTGGGGATCCCGGCATCAGTGATGACATGTTGTAGAGAAGAAGTGGAAGCAATCAACGAGAGGCTGCGTTTCCCGAATTTGCTGGAATCACAGACGGCCACCGTCACTTTGGAAATCTCTATCATGGCGCGATTTACTTTCGCTTCCAAAAGATTGGGTGTGCTGAGCCCATACTGAACGTCGAATCCGTCGACTCCAAGAAAAAGGATGTCCGCATGCAACTTATGGAGCGTCTCCTCGGCGAGCGGCCCGACCAACGAAAAAGAGTTTTTCCTCAGACTGCCCCCTGTCAAAATCACTTCTAGCACCGATCCGGAGAGTTCGGCTACGATATTCGCCGCGTTGGTAATGATCGTCAGGTTCTGAAAACTCCGGAGGGCACGGGCGATAGCGGTAGTCGTAGTGCCGGAATCCAGGACGACCACTTGCCCCTCCGATACCATTCTCGCGGCCGCCGAGGCAATCCGCAGCTTCTCCTTGCGATGCAGCTTCTCTTTTTCTCGCAAAGTGGGGTCTTCCAGGGCGCCGTCGCGTGCTGGAAGTGCACCGCCGTGGGTGCGGTGAATCCGGCCTGTTACATGCAGGATATCCAGGTCCTTGCGGACGGTGACCTGGGAAGTGTGGAACTGTCTGGCCAAGTCCACGACCAAGACCCGACCATCCCGACGCAGCAGATCAAGGATCGCTCTTTGCCGCTCTTCGTTTAGCATTCAGAAAGTTTGCGCCGATCTACGGCACACCTGTCCATAGAAAATTCTCTTGGCACTTCATCTTTTATCTCGCATAGCATTCCGTTGTCTAGGGAAATGTTCCGATTTGGTTCCCCATCTGGTTTGTAGGGGCACACCCAGAACCGCTCGCTTGCGGCTGAAAATGCGGCTCCGCCCAGGACAGTGTTATTCGGGTCGAGCATCGAGCAGCAGATGTTTATCGAACTCGGTAGAGAGAGTGGCCTTCGGACCATGCACCCTCCCCAAGTCTTTGTTGTTCACGTAATCGACAATGCGATAAGCGCGGTCTTGCAGACCACGAAGTTCAATCGGTCCGCTCCAATGGCGGGCGAAGAACGCATAGTAAAGTTCCTGTTCTTTGCGGATAACATGAGCCTCGGGAAGATCGAACCCAATATCGTAGAGATCTCCGAGATACTCACCTCGCGATAGCATTTTGCCGTTGTAGATGTGCAGCCACTTCTCAAAGATCTTCTGCCGCTGCGCGGTGAGATCCGACTTGCCGTGTTTCCTGACGAGATTCGGGAGCACGAACTGCGTACCAACGACTCCTCCCACTCCGACGGTCGAGGCAAAATCAATTGCTTCGTCGCTCAACTCGACGTGATCACCAAAATAAGGCACGCTATCACCCATGAGCGCCTTCAATGTCTTGCCCTTGGAGCGGATCTGAAATGAACTTTCCGGATCAGATGCTACCGACATATTGAAATGTGGCATGGTGAAGAACGAGTAGGCAGTGCCGCAGGGACAAAATTCCACTAAGGCGTCCGGCTTTAAGCTGCGAGCGGTTTCGTAAATCTGCCGAAAGAAATCGGGCAGCGCTTCAACGGAGTCTTCCGGGCGTTTGTGGTGATGTGCGGGATTGTAACAAGGAGGAACGGCGTTCATGTGCTGTCCATCGAGTTTGAGGCCGTCGAATCCCCACTCTCCTAGGATCTTGCGAACCAGCGCTTTGTGATATTCCACCACCCCTTGATCGGATGGACATAAATAAAAGGAATTCCACCATGAGATCTTCCGCTTCGATCCATCGCGATTCAGCAGAAGGAAGTCAGGATGTTCTTTAAGCAAACTTGAATCCGGGACGGCGCTCAACGGCGACCACCACAGTTGCGCTTTGAAACCTTCGGCATGAATTCGATCAACCAGGGCTTTCATGTCAGCGTCACCGTTGGGGAATTTCTTGCGGTCGAGTGCCCAATCACCATAGTTGTTCTGCCAGCCATCGTCGAGGGTGACCCAGGCGAAGCCCATTTTCTTGACCGTCGGAAGAGTGTCGTAGACTTGCTTGAGTTGTACCGACCGACCATAGCCCCAGGCGCACCAGATCGGGCCAAAGGCGCTGTCTGGCGCCGACGCCATTTGAAATCCCTGCCGCACCATGAGGCGGCGGTATTCGGTGAGCGTACGGAAGTAGTCCCCTTGATGCACCGACACAAAGGTGCGAAGAGTATGAAAGTTCTCTCCCGGTTCCAGAGTACGCTCACGGGTGGAGCGGACAGAAACGCGAGCGTGGCGTGCGTCGGGCATGGACACGGGAAGCGATATCAGGCGGGGTCCGGGCTCTACGTGGCCTACAGCCAGGCCGACATCTTTACGCCACACATCAACAATAGGAGTTCCTCCGCCGTAGTCGCTGGCGTTCATGCCGAGATAATTTTCCTGTTTGAATCCTGCGCGCAGCGGAAGCAACCAATTCGGACGCTTCTCATAGGAACCACTTTGATACGACCAAAATGCGGGGCCGTCTGCCACGGAGCCCGCGCGCAGTGAATATTGATGATTGGCCCAACCGCGAATTGCGAGTCGAGCAGTCCCTTCGTTCGTGTAGCTAACATCGAAGATGGCGATAGAGGGAAAATCAGCATAAATCGTGACGGAGACGTGCTTGCGCAGACTGCCGGACTGGCCCGTCAGAAGCAGTCGCTCTCCAGCGCCAAACACGTCCGACACACGTTCCTCGCGGCTTGCACTCAGGGCGAAGTCGCTCCAGCTGCGAGCGCCACCGACTGTTTCCGACGGCGAAAACGGGGCTAGGATTTTCGGGCTTCCGCCAAACAGCGCGACGACACGGCTGCGCAGGTTGTGGTCGAATTCGATTCGCAGGATTGAGCTTTGGATCTGAAGACTAGTTGTGACTTTGAGTGCGCCCGAAGGGGGGGATTCTTGAGCCCAACTATTTTGCCCAGAATTCCAGGCCGGCGACACAAGGCCAAGCAAAACACAGCACGTTTGCGCGACCCATCGCCAGCGCCTCAGCCTCGAAAGGGACCAGCGGTCTTTCTCTGGTCGGGATCTCATGCCCCGATCAGGCGGGTTTTTCCTGTCGGCACCGGTCCGGTTGGATGATCTTGACGCCCACCGAAGAAGTTTTGAAGTATTGCGAATAGGTTCGTTTTACTTGCTATTGTTCGACATTGTCAAGCGGATTATGGGGGATGATTCGCAGCAGAGCCTGCCCGGAGAGCGTATGGATTCTCCCGGTTGGGTTTGCCACCGTTGATATGCAGGGGGTTCTTTACCCTGATATTCGGACAGTTAACGGTGTAGCGGATACACGGGATTTGCGTTTTGCGCTTGACAGACAGCGGACATGAAAGTAAAAGTGTGAGCGAAAGGAAACGTTATTAAACGAAGGTATACGAATGTTGGCGCTCTGATCTTTTTGCCGAAGGCCGGCCATCTAAAGTCTTTGCAAGTCATTTGTGCCCAAGAAGGACATGAGCAGGAAGCAGGAGCGGAGATGTTCAACTTCACCAATCATCTTCCCTCGCCGTCGGCACCATGCGCAAGCCGTCGAACCTGGCTTTGGGAAATTCCGCATTTTGGGCGATTGCGGATGCTGCAGGAGAATAGTTGCCGCGGTACTTCCAGTTCGGATTTAGGTTCGAGTTCTAGTGCATCGATTTACACATTGACAGAGGTTCGGCATGACAACCGTGCAGCGCGCGCGTGAGGCTCAGCTGATGGCTCATCATTACCGTCATGTTCACCGCAGCGATGGCTGCGCCGCTTAGCTTGAGTAATACCGGGTTGGTATTCGAGATCATGAACCACCTGCGGTAGTCCGAAACCGAATATGAAAACGCGTCGAGCCTGGATGGAGGCGGTGGCACTCGCCTGAAGCCGTTTCTGCTGCGGCGTGGCCTCGGTTTCCGCGGCACATTCGATACATATTGAAATTATTCGTTACTATTCGTAATCTGTACGGCAACCGCGATCCCCTTTGCGTGGAAACCTTTGGAGGAGTGGCCGGATTGAACCGTGTGATTCAGAAGCGCGATTGCAACGCAACTGCCAGCTTGCGGGACTTATTGATCCATAATCGCCTCTCAGGAACAAGGGGTACGTACGCCGTCTGTTCCGCGCATCCCTGGGTCATCGACGCAGCCATCGAGCAGGCTAGGAAGAATGATGCTGTGCTGCATGTGGAGTCCACTTCCAGTCAGGTCAATCAGCTGGGTGGCTATACCGGACAGACGCCTGCTCAGTTCGCTGAATTTATTCATTCGGCGGCGCGACGCAGCGGTTTTCCGAGCGATCGAATCCTGCTGGGCGGCGACCATCTTGGGCCATTTCCATGGAAAGGCGAAACGTCGGACCGCGCCCTGCAAAAAGCTTGCGAACTCGTCCGCGCCTGCGTGTCGGCGGGATACACAAAGATCCATCTGGATGCCAGCATGGCGTGTGCCGATGACGCGGAGGTTCTTCCGGAAGATACTGTCGCGCGGCGGGCGGCTTTACTTTGCGAGGCTTCTGAAGAAGCGCTGAAAGATTTGCCACCGGACGCAACCCATCCCGTTTATGTCATCGGGACCGAAGTGCCAGCCCCCGGGGGCGAGTCTGCTTCCGGAGGACCTCCCGTGGTGACAACGGTCGAGAACCTCTCGCAGACTCTGCAAATATTTCAACACGCCTTTGAAGAGAGAGGCTTGTCCGCGGCCTGGCAAAGGGTGGTCGGTGTCGTGGTGCAACCTGGGGTGGAGTTTGGTGACGAAGCAGTCTTCGAATACGATCAGAGCAAAGCGCGATTGCTCTCCGCAGGATTGCCGGATAGCCCTTCGCTGGTATACGAGGCTCACTCCACGGACTATCAGTCCCCCAGTGCGCTCGCGCAAATGGTGGAAGACCATTTCGCTATTCTCAAAGTGGGTCCGTCGCTGACCTTTGCGTTCCGGGAAGCCGTGTTCGCTTTGAGCGAGATTGAACGAGAGCTACTTGCTGGGAGAAAGGGCCAGAATCCGTCGAGGGTGCGGGAAGCGCTCGATCAGGCCATGTTGCGCGAACCCGCCCACTGGCGTTCCTACTATCACGGGGACGAGAGCCAACTACGCTTCGCGCGGGCCTACAGTTACAGCGACCGCTGCCGATACTACTGGCCTGAGACGGCTGTCCGGGCAGAGATCGAAAGACTCCTCGATAACCTCGGGACGCATGCGATGCCGTTGACGCTGGTCAGCCAATATCTTCCTCAGGAATATCGAGCCATCAGAACGGGACAAATCGAGAAAGAGTCCGAGGCCATCATTCGATATCACATTCAGTTGATACTGCGGATCTACGCGACGGCTTGTGGCACGGAAAGAAAAGAGAATTTCATTGCGTCTTAGGCAGCGATACCAACTTCACCAACGAAGTGCACTTTAGTGGGGAGGCAAAGATGGCGGGACTGGATGTATGCGTGGTGGGTGAAATCAACTTGGACTTGATCCTCTACGGGTTGCCGAAGGAACTGGTACTGGATCGGGAGTTGCTGGCCAGTGGGCTGGCTCTTACGCTGGGTAGTTCATCCGCGATATTTGCTCACAACCTGGCCTCGCTTGGAACCAAGGTCGGCTTCGTCTCGAAAACCGGAGGCGACGCGCTGGGGAAGATGGCGCTGGAAAGGTTAACACCAGCCGGGGTTGACGTAACCCGTGTGCAGCAAGCCGCAGGCCGCACACCCACGGGATTAACGGTTGCGTTACCTTACCAGCAGCATCGCTACATCCTTACATTTCCGGGCACCATGTTTGAGATGCGGTACTCAGACATCGACATCGATTACGTTCTTTCCGCGCGGCACCTGCACGTCTCGTCCTATTTTCTGCACCGCGCCCTGCGCCCGCGAATCGGCGACTTGTTCCGCCGGGCAAAAACTGCGGGACTATCCACATCACTGGATACCAATGACGACCCTGAGAACAAGTGGGAGGGAGACCTGCTGGAGGTTCTCAAGCATGTCGACATTTTTCTTCCCAATGATCGTGAGGCGAAGAAAATCGCGCACACGGATGACCTCGCGCAAGCCCTGAACATGCTGGCTCGCCACGCCAAGGTAGTGGTGGTGAAGCGGGGTACGGCGGCTGCAATCTGCCGGACCGGGGAGGAACAGTGGAGCCTGGCGCCTCCCAGCGTGAAATCTGTAGACGATGTGGGCGCCGGCGACAGTTTCGATGCGGGCTTCATCCACCAATATTTGCGGGGGGCAAAACTTGAAGATTGCCTGGCATTCGCCAACCTGGCAGGAGCATATTCCACCACCAAGGAAGGTGGCACCGAGGCCTTTCGCGATGGCAGCGCGCTTTCCAGCTTTATGCGCCAGCAGTGGAACGTCCTGGGCCGGGGCTCGCTGCCCTTCAAAGGGTAGCGGGCTTTTGCGCTCGGAAGAAGAGATTCCAGTTGACAAAAGCTGCGAAACGGAAGTAAAAGTAATCGTTCGTAAACTTTCACAACATCATTCGCACTTGTAAGTAAGGGTTCAGGCTTTTTGGATGCAGCTTAGGAGGCTCGCCATGCCCGGTTTTTTTCACGCCAGACAGACTCTTGTGGCGCTCTTTCTTTTGGTAGCTATTGGCTTCGCAACACCGCTATGGGCCCAAAAGGATGCCGGGACCATTGTAGGAGCGGTGCGCGACCCTAGCGGTGCGGTGGTGCAGGGCGCTAAGGTCACCGTGGAGGACGTGGATCGCGGCGTCCAAATGACCCTATCCACCAGCGACCAGGGGGAGTATGTCGCCAGTCCTCTGCATATCGGACGCTATAAGGTCACCGTAGAGAAGACGGGGTTCAAAAAAGCGGTGTCAGAGGTTGTGGAGTTGGACGTGCAGGGGCGCGTCGCTATCAACATGGCCCTGGAGGTCGGGCAGATATCCGAACAGATGGTGGTCTCGGGGGCGGCTCCGCTGCTCGAGACCGAGACTTCGGAGTTGGGACAGGTCGTGGACCGGAAGCGTGTGAGCAACCTGCCTCTGAACGGGCGAAACTTTGCCCAGTTGGCGCTGCTCAGTACGGGCACGGCGCCGAGCGAACCGGGCGCGCGCGATGAAGGCGGGTACGGCTTCAGCTCCAATGGAGCACGATCGCTACAGAACAATTTCTTGCTGGATGGCGTGGACAACAATTCGAACCTGCCCGATCTGCTCAATGAAACGAATTTCGTAATTCAGCCACCGGTCGAAGCCCTGCAAGAATTCAAGGTGCAGACCAACGCCTACAGCGCGGAATTTGGGCGCGGCAATGGGGCGATCGTGAACGCGGTCATCAAGTCGGGGACCAATCAGCTTCACGGCTCGGCGTGGGAGTTTCTTCGCAACAATAAGCTGGACGGGCGGAACTACTTTGATCCGCTGGGTCCCGTACCTCAGTACCAGCAGAATCAGTTTGGCGCGACATTCGGTGGACCGGTTTTGCTGCCCCACTTCTACGACGGCCGGGGACGCACGTTCTTCTTCGTGGACTATGAGGGATACCGCGTACGCCAGGCGCAAACTCAGGTTGCCTTCGTGCCGCCGACGGCGTGGCGTACAGGGGACTTTTCGAGCCTGATTGATTACACCACTGTGACTGGCACGGATTGCAACGGGGTGCCAACGTATGCGGGCGAGATTTTCGACGCGAAGCTCGCGCAGGCCATCCAATCTTCCCAACCCAACACGCCTCCGACTTTCTGCGGCGTGCCCTTCCAATACGACGGGACGGGGAAACCTCTGAACATCATCCCAGCTACTCCGGTCGTGCCAGGCGGCGGTTCGTTGGATCCTTTAGCGTTGCGGCTGGCCGTGTTGTATCCGGCGGCTGGGCCGATCAACTCGAGTGGCAACAACTTCGTCGCCAACCCGGTGCGCCAGGAAACGCGCAACAACTTTGATGTTCGCGTAGACCAGAAATTCAATGATAATGACAACACGTTTTTCCGGTTCAGCTTCGAAAATCAGCCGAGCTTTATTCCTGGAACTTTCGGCGGGCTGGCCGATGGCGGCGGATTCTTCAGCGGGCAGGAGGATTTCGCCTACCGCAGCTTCGCCACCAGTTGGACGCACATTTTCAAGCCCGAGCTGATCAACGAATTCCGCCTGGGCTACAACCGAGTGAATGCCCATCGCCTGGAATTAAATGCGAACACCAACGTATCAGCTGAGCCCAACGTCGATTTCCCAGGCGTTCCTTTTTCGCCCGGCATTGGCGGCCTGCCGCAACTGACCTTCAGCGACGTCGCCACGCTGGGCAGTCCCACCTTCCTGCCTTCGGTGGAACTTCAGAATTCGTATACCCTTTCAGAGAATCTGACCTGGGTGCGCGGGCGCAGTACCTGGAAATTTGGCACCGAGATCCGGCGCGAGGAGTTCACAATTTTCCAACCCGCCGCGGCGCGCGGAACGCTCTCCTTCAGCCCCACGCTGACCGATAATCCCGCAGCAATCGGCACGGGCGGGACCGGCTTTGCCTCCTTCATGGCGGGGTTTACCAGCGACGGCAGCATCAACAACCTGCACAACGTGGACTATTTCCGGAACACCTATGCGTTTTACGGGCAGGATGATTGGAAGGTAACGCCGACGGTAATATTGAATCTGGGCTTACGCTACGAACTGTTTGGCACCGTGTCGGATCGCCACAACGACGTGGGAAACTTTGACCTCAGCAATCCCACCGATCCCACGATCTTTGTGCCGAAAGGACAAACGGCGCAGCTCACGCCCTATATCGCGCAGTACGTCAAGATCAGCGCGACCGGCAGCCGTGGGCTGATCAACTCGGACCTGAATAATTTTGCGCCGCGCGTCGGCTTGGCATGGCAGTTTACCCCGAAGACCGTGTTGCGAACGGGCTATGGAATTTTCTACGGCGGGCAGGAGAATGGTCCGTACTCGAATCCCAGTCCGGGATTCAATCCCCCGTTCTTCACCAACCAATCTTTCATTTCACCTTGCGGCGCGCCGACGGCCAACGCCTTGGCTGGGGATTGCCGCGTGACTCAGATTCCCGCTCTAGCGGGCGGTTTCCCCGCCAACTCGCTGGTGGATCCCAACACCCCCATCTTTTTCTCCGTCGACAAGAACCTTCGCACGCCCTATATGCAGCAGTGGCACTTGAGTGTTGAACGTGAACTCCCCGCCAACAGTGTGTTCACGCTGACCTATGCAGGTTCCAAGGGGACGAAGTTATATACGTTCTTCAACGGCAACCAGGCAGCGCCTGACCCCAATCCCAATGACGCGACGGCCCCGCGCCGGCCGGTGTTTGCGACCTTGATCGGGACCCCCGGGCCCTGTGCCCTGGCGACATCCCAGTACTGCGCCCCGGTTTTCGACACGGGGATTGACTGGTTCCGCTCGACTGGATCTTCCAATTACAACTCGCTGCAGGCAAGTTTCGAAAAGCGTTTCGCGAAGGGCCTGCAGTTCCAGGCGTCCTACACTTACGCGCACTCGCTGGATATCGCCTCGAACGCGAACCTTGGTCCTACGCAGAACAACAGCGACTTCCGTTACTTCCGCGATCCGCAGGCCGAATACGGCAATTCTGATTTCGACGTGCGCAACCGCTTGGTGCTGAACTCGATTTACGAACTGCCCTTCGGCCACGGCAAACATTTCCTGGGGAGCGCCACCGGGTTTGCGAACCAAGTGGTCGGAGGCTGGCAAATTGCGAATATCCTCTCTATCTCGAGTGGCAACTGGTACACAGTGCTCGACGCGGACGGCAACTTCGCCAATGCTGACGGCGGCGCCGGGGGCGTTTCCCAACGCCCCGACCAGGTCGGGGACCCAAACCGGGCGGGCATCGTGCCGGGCAGTCCCAATCCACAATGCCAGGTGCTGGCATCGCAAGGCGGTCTTGCTCCCGACAGGATTCATACACCGACCTCGTGGTTCAACACCTGCGCGTTCGCCGATCCGCCTTTAGGTTCATTCGGCGACGTGGGCCGTAATACGATCGAGGCACCGGGATACAAAAGTTGGGACTTTTCAGTATTCAAGTTCTTCCACACCTCGGAAAGGACGGATCTGGAATTTCGCGCGGAGTTCTTCAATCTCCCGAACCACACCAATTTCCTGTTCGCGCTTAGCGGACCGCAAAATGGAAACAACGCGACCATTCTCGGGACGCAACAGTTCGGCGATTTGACGGCCGCACGGCCGCCGCGACAAATACAGTTTGCCCTGAAGTTCTCTTTCTGAGAGATTGCCATTGACGCTTCTAACGAAGCTTGGGGCTAGATGTCGGAATGGCATGTGATTTCGGGATCGGGATTCTACGCTGTCGATCCAGTCGGCGGAAATCGCGTGTTCGGCAAATTGTTCGATCGAGCGGTTGTCGATCGTGGAGTCGGCAAGCAATTGATCATAGAAGCCCGCAAGAATCGTCGGACAAACGGTACATCAAGTCTGTAAGCATATCTTCGAGGCAACGACTTTCTCAAATGGAGTTAAGCCACTCGTGACCGACGCACAATGTTTGATCCAAAAACTGACAATTGTACAGCCTGCGACCGAAACCCCGCGAAGGATGCTTGCTGTTTTTCTGTTCAGAATAACGGGCGTGACGCTTGCCTTCTTGTTGCTCGGCTCGGTGCCGTGTCCGGCCCAGCAGCTGACAAATAGGGCTCTCTCCGTAACGGTCAATCGTCAGGATGGGTCGTATCAATTTGGATCGCTTGGCAGCCAATCGGTACTGCAGGCAGGCATCGGTGCACTAATCAATTATCAGTGGCTGCGTTCCAGCAGCTATCCATCGCATTCGGTTTCCGAGTCGCCATTCAGCGATGCGCTTGGCTCCGGCCAACAGTTGACGGTCACGTGCAGTGGACTACGCGGCAGTCCTGATCTTATCTACATAGTGCAGCTCTACACGGAAAACCCATACGGCACCGTTCAAGTCCGGGTCAGGAACGCAACACGCACAGCGATGTCGGTGCAGGCAATCCGCAGTGTTGAGGCTACGGGAGACTCGATCATTAACTTGGGCGAGCATCCGTCGGACGAGCGAATTCTCTCCGACAGCTTCAGCGAAGATTGGCCCAACTTGGTGATCTACGACCTCGGGGACGCTCCCGGTGGCGTGCATCGTGGTGTCGGAAGCCAGCTGATCTATAACCGAGAGACCAAGCAGAGCTTATTTCTTGGTGCACTCACATCGGATCGTTTTTTAACTCTTCTACGACTGAAGACTGAGGGCAAAGGCGGCGAAGCTAAGATCGCATCGTATACCGTCGAATCTACGGGAACTACGGAGATTCAGAAGGATTACAGTGAGGCAAAGTCTCTGGAAGCAAAGTCTCTGAAAAGCGACCGGATCGAACTGAGTCTTCCACTGAATCCTGGCGAAGAGATCAGTTCTGAACGATTGATGTTCGCTGCAGGGCCGGACTACCTGGGGCAACTTCGCGCTTATGGTTCCGCCATTCGACGGCTGCATCGGGCACGGGTTTCGAGTGAGATTCCGATTGGATGGTGGAGCTGGACCGCTTATTATGCCGCGATCAACGAGGGCGAAACGCTGGCTAATGCCGATTGGCTGTCGCAGCGTTTGAAATCGCAGGGTTACAACTATTTCCAGATCGATGAAGGCTATCAGTACGCTCGCGGCGAGTACGTCACCGCCAACGCGACGCAATTCCCGGACGGCATGCGGTTTGTGGCCCATCATATTTTGAGAGATGGCCTCACCGTTGGCCTGTGGACGGCGCCATTCGAGGTAAGCAGCCGCGCTTGGGTTTACGAACACCACAAAGATTGGTTGGTCCACAATGCCAAGGGCCAGCCGATTCCCCTTGAGGATGTGTGGAGGCAGGGTGTTGACACGCTTTACGCGCTTGATACGACGCATCCTGGGGCGCAGGAATACTTGCGCCAGACCTACAAGACGTTGGTTCGGGAATGGGGAGTTCGTTTCATCAAAATGGACTTCATGGATACGACGGCGATTGAAGGTTACTACCACCGCCCAAATACCACCGCACTCGAAGCCCAGCGCATAGGCTTGCAGGTGATCCGTGACACGGTCGGCGACGATGTGATCCTGGACAAAGACGGAAGTCCCATGCTCAATCCGGTTGGGTTAGTCGACACCGGCCGCGTCTCCGCGGATACGGGGCACAGTTTTCTGAGGTCGAAAACGGCGGCGCCCGGCATCGCCGCCCGCTTCTACATGAACGGCAACTTCTTCATCAATGACCCGGACGCTTTCAACGTCACCGATACATACTTAGTGGAGCGCCACGACGAGCGTTCCTCACATTCGCTGGCGACAGCGCAGACTTCGATCGCACTCTCTGCGGTCGCAGGTGGCATGTACGAAATCGGTGATGACCTACTGGTGCTCAACAGCGAGAAGGATCGACTAGCGCTGGTGGAAAACCGAGACTTGTTGAACATGGCCAAAGCTGGGCGAGCCTCTACGCCTGTAGATCTGATGACCTATGAGCCAGAGGATGAACAACCCAGTATTTTCTTGCTCCGGCAAAGCCCGCGCCTAAGCATCTTGACTGTTTTCAACTGGACTGACCGGCCACGGTCGCGCTCGTTGAGCCTCAAAGACCTCGGAGTCCCAGTCAGCTCCACGATGGTGGCGACTGGGGTGATGGATTCAAATGCCGCCTTTGCGCTCGAAGGTGGCGTGATCCGGCTTGAGAAACAGTCGCCACAATCGGCGATAGCAATCAAACTGGTGGACACTGCCGTTGCCAAGGCCGCCCCAACTGTTACGGCCCGAGTTCCTTCTCAATCGAAAGTCGGGGAGACGATAGCCGTTTCGGCTCAGGCCGACCCTGACGGCGTACCGGCACTCGGCCATCGTTGGGACTTCGGCGACGGGACAATCTCAGAAGGGCCCAACGTTTCTCATTGTTATACAAGAGCGGCTGATTTCATAGTTCGGCTCACAGTGGACGGGCCGGACGACGCGCCCTATGAACAGAGCTTCTCCATAAGAGTAACGGGCGAATTGAAACCGACTCCGCAGCTCCGCGCGAACCGGCGTTTTGAGCAGCCAGCCGACAAATGACGTACGCCGCCCTAATCGCATCCACGGTCATACCGCAGCGCCACGTTTAGTTCGCGATGAGGTTGCCGTTCTAGCGTTTGGCTTCCCCAGAACTCGCAGCCGAAGCCGATTTGCAGGCTGCGCGGCGAATTTGTAACGGAGGGGAAGGAGGAAGGAATTTCGATGCAGCGCAGAGATTTTATCAAAAGCAGTGTTGCATTGGCCGTAGCTGCTGAACTCGGAACCGGCAAAGCGCAAGCATTTGTTCCCGCTCACAACTGGGCAAACTACGATTTCGGCTCTGGCCCTCCGGTTACCGATCGCCTGAATCAGGGCCCCTTCTCACAGTACCCACCGGATGCCGTCATTCCCACCGATGAAGTGGTAATGACGACGACTCCGTCGGAAGAAGTCGTGCCGAACTATGGCAAAGGGCTGATCACGTATATCACCGCCGATATGGGCACGGACGAAATCAAATCGGACAACATCTCTCAGGCGATTGAGGATCTGGTTCGATTCCCTCTGGGGCAGCAGCTCTACATACGGCCGACCTGGCGGGAAATACAGCCGCGGCCCGGACGCCTCGACATGGCCGAATACCTGAAGCTTGTTTTCAATTTAGCCAAGAAGAACAATAAGCGCATCGGCATGCGCATTCAAATGAGTGCTCCGGACTACACTCACGAGCCCGCGCTGCCCGATTTCGTTCTTGAAAAAGTGCCGAAGGTTGACTTGGTTCTCAGTGATAGTGATAAGGAGAGTCAGGCAGCGGCCCAAAGATACTTGAGGAATCCGCATGCACGCTATCAGCCGCGGTTCGACGATCCTTTCTTCCAGCAAGCGTTCAAAGAGCTGGTTGGCCTACTAGCCGCGGAGTTCAACGGAAGTCCCGCCATCGAGTTCATCGATACCTTCATGTACGGATTCTGGGGCGAAGGTCACACATGGCCATTCGCTAACAATCCTTTCCTCGACTACCAGACTGCCGAGCGGACCTGGATCAAGATGCTCGAAGTTCAGTTAGAGCACTTCACGAAAACTCCATTGCTGACCAACACCCAACCCGACTACAGCCGGGTTGGCAATTCTGAAGTCCTGGACCGCACCGTTCGCAGCAATAACTGGATTCGCAGCGACACCATCTTCATCGAGAACGAACAGATTGAAGCCCTGAGTAATCGGCCGCCTTGGATTGGAGCGGTGCTCGAACAGCCACTACCTGGCACACCTCCTGATGCACGGGCGATGCAGGAAGGAATATCGCCGGCCGATAACATGATCGCTCACGTGATCGATGTAGGGGCGAATTACTGGTGCCTTTGGAACTTCCACCAGATCAACCCGAAAACTCTTGCCAGCTACTACGACGCATCGCCAACGTGGTTCGACCGGATCAATCTTCGGATTGGCTACCGCGTCAGGCCGTCCATGATCTGGAGCTACGAAGACGCGGGCTATCTCGGGCTGATTGTCGGCTTCGTGAATGACGGCATTGCCGGTGTTCCGGGCGTCCTGCGACTAACTGTCGAAAGCCAAGACGGGAAAACACTCAAGAGCGGTTGCTTGGATGCCGGATATCCTCTGCCGGGAAAGATCCGGCAAGCGCAGTTTGTGTTGCCGCAAGGAACAAAATGGCAGGGACTGAAGCTCAAAGCTGAGATCGAGGTGAAGGGTATGCGTTATCCAGTACGCTGGGCCTGTCACCAGAAGCTGAATGATGATGGCTCACTCATACTACGTCCCAACCTCCGTCCGGAGGTTTAAGCCCAATGGCTGATCAGGGGCGGGGAAAAGAAGTAAAATACGAGCTACGCCGCTGCTGGCTGCCCCGCGACACCCATGTAGCCCTCCATCGCCTGTGTCAACTGCGAATCCACTTCATCCGCGATAGTCATGACATCAGGCAACAGCAGGCTGAAGTCCAGCGCACCAAGGTTCTTCTGCAACGTCCCAAAGAGCGTTACTTGGAGTATTCGTGAGTCCTGCACCAACATGGCAGAGGTGTAGCCTTGCGATCTTCGCAATTTGCCATGGGCGACCGCAGCAGCGGAACCGATGGAATCGCCTTCCTGTACGGTGATGTGGGGCGATCTCAGGCGCAGAACCAAGTCCTCAATCAGCTTGGGAAGATATCTCGTGCGCTCTTGGTCGCTAAGAGCAACTCGGATGAGCTCCGGGTTTTTCTTGACCCTCGCCAGCCAATCTTCGACGATATGGCCAGTGCAACGCTGCAGTATTCCCGCCACTCTCTCCTTTGGCGTTGGCACAGCAAGTTTGCGAGTGAGCAGCTTATCGTGGACGAGATCAGCGAGTTTCTTAGTCTCAACTGGTTTCACGATGATTTCATCCGCTTCCAGAAGGATGGCGTCCATGGCGCTCTTCACGTCGGGGTAGCCGCTGACCAGCAGCGTAAGTGCCTTCGGTTGGAGGTGGCGCATCGCGGTAATCACTGCAAAGCCGTCGCTGGGATGCGGCATGTGGAGGTCTGTGATCAGGACATCGAAACTCTCTGTGGTGATCAGTTTCAGAGCCTCGGTCACGTTCGCGGCAGAAACCACTTCGAAGCCCTTGTTTTCCAGAGTCAGAGTCATCACGGTGCGGATGGCGTCGTCGTCATCCACAAGCAGGACCTTGTGGGCGATGCGGGGTTCGGTCGGAGTCATACAGCACTGCCTCTCGTTACGAACTGATTCCAGTGTGACTCAGGGGCATCGTGGAATATGTTCAAAAGTGAACAGTTATGAGAGATGGTAAACAGAGTTCAATCCTCACGACCGCCCACTTCACCATGTTGGACGGCGGCGTTGGCACCGCCATTTCACACCGCCTTCTGACACCACAATAGTCCCGAGACCACTACCGAACTGTTCAATTAGGAACATGTTCGCGTATGGCAGGGAGCAAGGCGGTGTGGCTGTGACTGTTAAGAACAGGCGTCAATTACACTCCGTCGAAAATCGCGGGTAACCCGTTTGCAATCAATGAGCCTTTGCAAAGCACTTTCGTCCCTATGGGTGGGCCGGAGGCCCATGGCTAACTCATTGACCCGTCAATAAGGCCATTGGGGATATCGCGTCATCAATAGAGCAATATCTGAAGGCAGGTGATCAACTCGAGGTCGGGTCAGTCTTGCCGAGATGCAATGCCCCGCCTGCGGCGCACGATTCCAGATTGCTCCGCCGCCTGCGCAGCAGTTCCTCTGCTTTCAAGGGATGGGAACGTAATTCCCCAAAAGGTCTTTACCCTATCGTCCTGTTCGGCAAACTCGATTGCGTAAGTGGGAACTCCATGGAGGGCAACCAATTGCGCGACGACCCGAGCAGAAACCTGAGTGCCACTCTTATTTCGCACGACTACGGTAGAGCCAACCAGCAACTCACGATTTAGCTGGATCGCAGCTCCATGCTTATTCAGGTTGGTGGCTTTGGCGGGCATCGTAAAGGAACACTTTTGGCGATCTTCACCCGACAGCCCTATGGCAGCGTTGAGGGCAATTCGACTGCTCCGGCGCTTTGCTATCTGACTGCGATGAACGCTTGCAGTGGCCATTAGGTCTTTACGATGGGATTCCGATCGGGGTTCCGCGGGCTTCAGGTTCATGCTGATCTGAGGACATTAGACTGAGCGCATAGCCGCTGCAACGTACCTCGGTCACCCTCATTTGGTTACCCACCGAACCGTTGACTCCTTTGATCTTAGCGTCACGATGAAACAGGCGATTGGGCTTAGAACTCGGTCAATGAGCACTATGGCGATGCTACAGCTGCAGTCGGTTAGGAGGAGGCATTGGGCTGACCTTCTGCGCTCCGGTGCGATCATTTGAAACTGGACCGCTCACCAGGGGTTGGCAGCAAACTGTTGAGGCGCTGGGTTCTCGTCGCTCCTAAACTAAAATCCATCCGTGCCCCGACTCGCAGAATCCATAACAGGAACCAACTTCTCCTGCGAGGTGCTCGCATGCAACTCAAGCCCTTTCTGCTCGATGCCTGGCTCGACCAGTACGAACACGACATAGAATTCAACCTCGCTGCGAGCACCGGACCGACCTGGACCGTAAACGACATCCTCGCCCTCGCCGACGACGAAACGCGCCACCGCTTCCTGAACCACAACCTGGTCTACGGCCGCCCTGCCGGCGCCGACAGTCTGCGTGAGGCGATCGCTGAAATGCAGGGTGTCCCGCTCGAGGCCGTCCAGATCTTTACCGGCGCCTCCGAGGCGCTCGTGGCCCTGATGTGGCTGGCCGCCGAGCCCGGCGCGAACGTAATCATCCCGCTGCCTGGATTCACTACTTTCTCGGCGCTCCCGGAATCTCTTGGCTTGGAAACCCGCTTCTATCGTGTGCGCCGCGAGAACGGCTTCCGCATCGACCCCGACGAGATCAAGCGGCTCGCCGACTCGAAGACCAAGCTCATCCTGGTCAACAGCCCGCACAACCCCACGGGCGCGACCATCGGCGAGGGCGAAATGGAAGCCCTGCACGAGTTCACCGCCGAGCGCGGAATCCAGCTGGTGAGTGACGAGGTCTACCATCCCATCTACCACGGAAGGCAAACGAAATCGGCGGCGCGCCTGCCGCACGCCACCGTGATCGCCGACCTGTCGAAGGCATTTTCGATTGCCGGCGTGCGCACGGGATGGATGATTGAGCACGACGCCCAGCGCCGCCAGCAATACTGGACCGCGCGCGCCTACTTCTCGATTTGCAACACCACCACCGGAGAAATTCTTTCGGAAATCGCAATCCGCAAACGTGAGGTTGTGCTGGGCAAGACCCAGGAAGCCGCTACCCGAAACCTCAAGCTCCTCGAGCCCTTCATGGCGGACCATCGGGACGTACTCGGCTGGATTCCGCCGCAAGGTGGCATGACCGCATTTCCCTGGCTGGTAAGCGGAGAGAACGACCGCCCGTTTTGCCAGGCCGCCGCCGAGCGTGGAGTCCTGCTGGCTCCCGGCGATTGCTTCGATGCGCCCTCGCATTTCCGCCTGGGCTTTGCAGCCGCCGGGGACAATTTCTCCAAAGCGCTCGACCGCTTCGGAGCATTCGTAAAGAGCTGGTCGGCGAAGATGGTCACAGCTTGACGGGAACTTGCTGCGACGCGATCAACAGTACTTAATTGTTGTCATTGCGACGCTGAGCGAAGCGGAGGCATTTCGGCTTGGGCCTGGAAGCGGCGAACCCCGTAGAGGTGAACGGTGGACAACCAGGCTATCAAGCGCGACTTTGTCGCGATATTTCGCAAATTGACGCTTTATTTATGATCGTCGGTGTGTTTTCGGCTGGGGTGCGCAGGCCCGTTCAGCGGGTACTGCCTGAGGGCTGGCCTACACTACACGGGATGGCATTCGATCAGCGTAGATGCCTTTGTCGAGATTATGCGGGTGAGCGAGAAACCGGTGTCCGCCAGAAGCGAGCGGAAATCCGCTTCCGTACGCTCGCAACCGCCGATCACTAACATCAGCAGTTCCATTAGGCCGGAGGGGTGGGCGGCCGAATCAGCGATTCTTTCCATGAGAAGGAGGGTTCCGTCAAGACGCATGACGCTGCGGGTGTTGCGAAGAATTCTAGCGGCATCGATGTCTGGCCAGTCGTGAATGACGCCCTTCATCAGGTAAACGTCCGCACCTTGGGGTACGGAGTCGAAGAAATTACCACCCACAACTTGACAGCGTGCCGCGATTTCGCCGGTCAAAATCTGGGACGCGCCGGTCACCACTTGCGGCAGATCGAACAGGATACCTTGAAGCCTTGGCGTGGCATCAAGAACGGCGTGGAGCAGCGCACCCTCACCGCCTCCTATGTCGACCAGTCGCTCGAAGCGAGAGAAGTCGTAGGCAGCCAGTAGCTCGGAGGTCGTCCATGCGATGCCCTCGGTCATGGTGGCATTGAAGACTGCCGCATCAGCTGAATGGGTGGCTAGGTAATCGAAGAAAGGCTGCCCGAAGATTCGTTGGAACGCAGGTTCGCCACTGCGGACAGATTCGTAAAGCTCTCCGAGCGGGCGCCAAAGAAAAGGTGCAGGCAAAAACAGAGCTGCAGTGCGCTGCGATTGCGGATGATCGCTGCGAAGCACTTCCGTGAGCGGCGTGTTGCGGAAACGACCGTCGCCTGTGGGCGCGAACATTTCCAGAGTGCTTAGTGCGCGCAACAGACGCTCGAGAGTGGGCGGGTGCGCGTCGCACTCGGAGGCGAGTTCAGCGATCGTTTTAGGACCGCAAGCAAGCAGGTCAGGAATGCGCAGTTTCGCTGCGGCATGAATCGCCTGTCCGACAAGAATGCCGGGCCAGATATATTCCATAGGGTTGGTCGGCATAGCAGTTACAAAGGGTCAAAGTCTGGCACTTTCACCAGGCTTATCATAGTTGCCTCCAGACCCACTCGGGACGCTGTTCTGTACTGCTAGCATAGCTAGTGATGCGTGGAAACGCCAGCGTACGCGCACTACGCGCACCGGTGGGAAACATTCTTGAGGCTTTGCGCGCGTGGCCAAAAACCTTAGGCGATTTTGTCCTATTAGAGGTTCGTTTTGCTGGCACTTTCTACGCTAGCCGGAATCCACGCGGGCGCCAGACCGTGGAAGCGTCGCGCGATAGTTCCACGGCATCCACTCCGCGGGCTCGGTCGCCAGTTCCTGAGCATGGCGCTGCAACTCGGTCAGGTAGTCGAAGGAGTTGGCGCCGCACAACTGACAAGCGTGAATCAAGCTCATGAACAGGTCGCCCACCTCCGCCCCGTTCAGCGTCCGATAGAACAAAGCATTCTTCCGGTGAAGAACTGCCCGCTTCAGCGCCCTTTCGACGAGGTTGTTGTCTAACGGCGCTCCGGCTTGCCGGAGAAACAGCGTCAAAAGCCGCCAATGTCGCAGTAAGTACGTGATCGCCTTGCCCAGCCCCGAGTTCGGCTCCGTCTTGCGCTCGGCGAACTGCGCTTCCAGCCAGCGATGGAGTTGCTCCATCACCGGGCCGCTACGCTCCTGATGAAACCGCAGGCGCTCTCCCGGCCTCAAACCACGCTCTCGCGTTTCGGCCTCGTGACCATACACCTGGCCCAGCATCTCGAGCATATAGCGACATTGGTCGGGAAAGTTGGCCGCTACTTCCACGAACTGTCTTCTTCCGTGGGCGAGGCAGTTCGCCAGCAGAATCTCCACCCCCGCAGCCAACTTCGGAACATTGCGCGAGAGCGCGTCACACATCTGAATGGGCGGGCGCGCATGCTGGGCCCGCTGCTGCAACACGTCGGCGAGGTTCTCGCCGGCATGCTGGCGTCCGGTGAAGTACAGTGCAATCTTCCAACCCTGGCCGGTCGACACGATGCCGCTGGTGAACACGCCGGTGCGTTCGTCCGACGGTTCGCGCGTGAGACGTAACACTCGCATGCTGGTGTCGTCATTGTGTACCACCTCGCCCTGCGCTGCCTGCCGGATTAACTCGTCACGCGCCGGCTTAAGTAACTCGGCCGCCCCCTCGACAACCTCCCATTGCGTCGCCGCCGGTAACGGAATCCCCATCTGACCTTGGAGTTGTTCCAACCGGTAGAACGGGGTCCCACTGCCGTACTTGAGTTGCGCGATCATCGCTGCCGCGGTCTCGTCGTATTTTTCCGGACCTACTCCTTCCGGTTCTTGTGCGGTAAATACCTGTTTGCATGCACCGCAGCGCAGCCGTTCGAGCGAGTAGACAGTGGCGGCCAGCGGGCGCCTGCCCCACAATCCGCACCAGCACTTTCGGATCTTTCTGTCCGTATACGTTGCCTTTTCCGCACTCCGGGCAGCGATCCCCGTGCTTCAACTGTGAGTGTGCAATCTCAATCTTCCGCGAACTGACAAACGCCCCAGCACCATTGCGTCCATGTCCGGGCGGTGAAGAAGCGTCGGTCTCCGGCTGAGTCCCGGCGCTGGGTTCCGAGCCTTCCGATTTTCCCAGTACGGCGTTGGTCTTCTCCGTGTTGCGCGGCCGCACCAGCATCGCCGCCAGCGCGTGCAATGCCTCCTTGAGCTTCTCGTAATCGTCCTCGCTCAACGGCGCTTGCCGCGCTCCGTCCAGCACCCGGTCCAGTTCGTCCAGATTTACATCGATTCGCGGTCTGGCGCTTTTCATCCTGCCCCCATGAGCAGCTCGCGAAACTGCTTCGCCAATGGATATCCCAGAATTTCTTTGATCGACCGGTTCGGCACGTAGCTATTCGATTGTTTACCACGTCCCGTCGTCTTGCCCAGCACCACCCAGTTGGCCGCACGGTAACAGGTTCCGCGGAATCGTTCGGGATCGACAAACGTCTCCAGAAAGTAAATCGGGTGCCCGTAGATCCACTGCCAGTCCGCGGAGATCCGCGACGCCATGCGGCCGAGAATATGCGACGCCAGGTGTTCGACCTTTACCCACGGCAAGATTAAAAATCGCGTGTTGTAGGCGAGGAAGCGGACGTTGCGACGGCGCTCTTCAGCATTCCAGCCGATGTAGCGGTCGCGACTGCCCAGATGACGTGGGGCCGAGCACCATGCCAGACAGGCGACCGGCCGCCCTTGCCCCCACACTAGGTACTTCAGGTGTTCTCCCACCGGCTGCTCGTAGCCGAGATAATGATGTTCCGCCAGCAAGCTGTTCCACAACGGCTCTTTCCCGGTGCGACGAACCAGTTCGAACTCCAGCGGCTGGAGGTTGCGCAGACCGCCTTCGATGGGTGTGGTATCGATCCGCACCGGCTCCGGTCTGGCTCGGTTGGCCAGCGGGTTATGCCGCACGTAACTCACCGGCGGCAACTCGATCTGCCCGGCACGCTCCAGCATGAGCAACAAGCCGCGGCACACCATGTCGCGCAACGCTCCATTCGCCTGGCGCCAGTGCCAGGCTTCACAGAGCTTGGGTCGATAGCGTGCGGCGACTTTCCTGCGGGTGCTGCTCGATCAGTGCGCGTATATAAAGGATGTCTTCCTGGCTGATCTTCCGGCCCCGATATCTGAACTCGACCATCGATCCGCAGTATGAACTTGGTTTTTCTTGGAACGCAAGGGGTAACGCCGTGTTTTTTTCGTCGTGAGGTTGATTACTTCAGCACGCTCACTCGCCGCCACATCGGCGCCGCGCGCACGCGCGACACATCGCCCGCCGCCATCAGCAACTGCACCTCATAGGCTTCCAGGGACTTGGCTGGTCCCGATCCCTTCGGCCACCACACGAATCGTCCGCGCGAAAGACGCTTTTGGGCCAGCCAGTATCCCTGGCCGTCATAGCTGAGCAGCCGGATCGCGGTTCCGCTGCGGCTCCGAAACACGAACACACAGCCGGAAAAAGGATCCTCTGCTAGTTTCTCCTGGCACAGTCGCGCTAGAGAGTCGATCCCTTTTCTTCCATCGACCGGCTCGATGGCTACCAGCACGCGCATCTGCGCCGTGATCTGAATCATCTCTCGGCTTCCCGCCAGGCCCGCAGCAGGCTAATCCAATCGGGCGGTGCGGCAGCTTTCCACTGAATGCGCACCTTGCCTCCGTGCAACGACTCGAACTCGATCAAACACTCTCGCAGCATCGTGGCATGTGGCGCGATCAGTTCGACGAATGCCGGCTTGCGTGCCTTTCGTCGGCGATGGGAAACTCCGCCGAGCCGTTTCTTCGTTTCTTCAACCCTGCATAGTCCAGCCGTAACGGGTGCGCGACGGAATACACACCATGTTCCCGGGCCAGTTCGACTGCGGCTTGCCACACCGAATCCGGCAGCTTCTTCCCCTCCCCCCGCGATTGGGTGCTACGAATCTGATCCAGTTGGCGCTGTAACTGCACGATCGGCTCGGGAATCACTGCTGTGCTCATGCGGTTCGCCCTCGGCCGATCATCGTCGGCTCAACGAACCTAACAGGTAGGCCTAGCAGTCGTCACGCACGCTTGCCGAAAGCTCACGATCGTCGGGAATAGCGAGGCTATTCCGCGAATGGTAAATCCTCGAACCTCAAGCAGAACTATCTTCACCGGCGCGGCAGCAATCGCAACCCGAGTGGCGTTACTTTACCCAGTTTGGATCGGCTACACCCGATCCCGCCCCCGCCTTCGCAACGGCATTTTGGTCGAATGCATCCACCAGTGATACGACCTTGAGTCCCGAGCGTAGCTCGTCTTCGCTCGCCGCCGACTGAATCGTGATTTCCACCGTTTGACCGGGCAGCAGGTCGAAATAGTTGTCGGAGACCTCAGCATCCACTTCGCCGAAGCTGATGTAGACGCTCCGCGCCAACACCGGCGATGACACCTTGAGTCGATAGGAGTCGCCGCCCTTCGCCAATTCGGTTTTCAGTGGTGCAGGAGGCAAATGGATCTCAAACGTAGGCGCCATGTAGATAACGTTCGATGAGACCACGCTGCCCGCCACGGTCAGTTCCGCTGCCACCAACGCCTTGGTCGGGTCGATTCCTTTGGCGATCAGGGATTCTTCGATTGGCAGTTGCAGATAAATCTTGCTGGCCAGCGGCGCGATCTGCACATTTTCTTTTTTCTCGATCAGCACATGTCCGTCGAACGCCATGACTCGCAGCCGCAACTCGCCCGCTACAGGCGTCGTTCGGTCGGAAACGACGTACACTGCCAGGCCGCCGTTTTCCTGATGCGGAGAAACCAGCAAATCGCTATAGAAACGGCGGGCATAGTATTGCAGTGCTTTCCATCGCCCGTAGTAATCGATACTCGACCACGACGCCACCGGCCAGCAGTCGTTCAATTGCCAGTAGATCGCCCCCATGGTGCGCGGACGATTGCGACGCAGATGCTCGGTTCCGATCTTGATTCCCTCCGCTTGTAGGACCTGGCTTGCGTAGAGGAATGAAGCGAAGTCCTTCGGTTCCGGATAGTCGCGCAACATGTAGTCGTGTATCTTGGCGTTGCCCGAAGTGTTCTTCTGGTGCGCCAGCATCACCGGCGTAAGAATTCCGGTGCGGTCTTCCGCCAGCGTGAAGGCTTCCACGGTGCGCATCTCAGGGAATGACTGGAATCCGTATTCCGTCATGAACCGCGGGATCGACTTTTCGTAATCGCGGAATGGAAGCATGCCATGCCAGACGCTCCAGTTGTGCATATCGCCCGCCTGGTGATTCTCGGAAATGTCTTCGTAATCGGCGCTGGGTGAACTGGGCCAGTAGGGAGTCTCCGGTGCGAGCCGTTCGACGGCGCTGGCCAGGACGCCGCTGAAGATCGTCAGGTAGTCCTGCCACATCCGTCGCGCGGTATCGGTGCTGAGCCGGCTGGTGATGTCGCGGTGCCAATCCCAGGAGGCTTCGGTTTCGTTGTTGCCGCACCAGAGCACAATGCTCGGGTGATCGCGCAATCGCAGGATCTGGTATTCCGCCTCTTGCGCGACATTCTGCTTGAAATCGTAAGTCCCGGGCTGCCATTCGTTGCCAAACATGAAGTCCTGCCAGATCATGATGCCCAGTTCGTCGCAGAGGGCATAAAACTCATCGGTCTCGTAATAACCGCCGCCCCAGTGACGGATCATGTTCATGTTGGCGGCCTTGGCCGACTCGAGGACCCGGCGATACTGCTCAATGGTGACGCGAGTGGGAAAACTGTCGAAAGGAATGACGTCGGCCCCCTTGGCGAAGACCGGAATGCCGTTCACCACTAACTCGAACGAGCGCCCCCACTGGTCAAGCTCGCGCCGCAAAACAATAGAGCGCAGTCCGGTGCGCACCGTCTGATCGTCCTGCATGTGGCCACTGGTTTTCAGTTGAGCGTGAAAGGCGTACACCGCCTGGCGGCCGTACCCATTCGGATACCACAGTTCGGGATGGGCTATATCGATAGAAACGTCAATGTGGTTGACGCCGGGGTTTAGTTCGACGTCGCGCGAGGTAGTAGTCTTCTTGCTGCCGTACTCGTAGTCGATGTTAAGTGACGCGGCGCCCCCCTGGGCCGAAGTGATTTCCGTTTCCACCACCAGATGAGCCATCTCGGAGTTGATATCCAGCTGACGCACATGAAAGTGGGAAATCTTGGCGTCGTCCCAAACCTCGAGTCTCACCGGACGCCATATCCCGCTGAGAACGAATCGCGGTCCCCAATCCCATCCGTACTCGTAGGCCGCCTTGCGTAAATAGGATTTCTCGGGCGTCTGTGTCTGCTGGCGCCAGAAATCCCCGGCGGCGACTCTCCTCGCCTCCGCAATCGGCGATGGGAAAACGACGAGCAACTGATTCGCGCCCGCTTTCAGTTGCGACTTTAACTCAACCCGCCATTCACGAAACATATTGTTGGCGGTGAGGATCAACTTACCGTCGAGGTAAACCTCTGCGGGACCGTCCAGTCCTCCGAACACCAGTTCCACATGGCTGTGTTTCAGCGCCTCCGGTGTGGCTTGCAATGTACTACGATATTCCCAATCCGCATCTTCAATCCACTGCAGTGTAGATTCGTTGGAGCGGTAAAACGGATCGGGCATCAGCTTGTTACGCAACAGGTCGGTGTGAACCACGCCCGGCACTTCGGCTGGATGCCACGGCGGCTGGACGCCACCGGGTTGCTCAATGCGCTGGCGAAATTCCCAGCCGTCACTCAGAGACACACTCTTTCGCTCTGCGTTAGCCGCCTGCGCTGAACTCGCGACGACGATCGCAATCGGTAACACTCTGCGAAACCACGCGCGGATGCCACGCCGACTGGAGACCATGAATGCACTCCCGCTTATGAAATTTACCAGCTGCCTTGTGCCTTATGCGGAGAAGTATATCGAAAGAATTCACCCTGCGTTTTGCTGCCTGGACAGTGCTCCGGGGTTCGATTCTGGCGGATGACCGGAACAGGTTGGGTAGGGGCAATGTCGTAGGGGGGACCCACTCATCTTTGCCTGAAACGCATCACGGTGAAAATCAACCAGGCCTCGCTGTGCCGCGAGAGCTAAAGGAGATGCTGTGGGACCGTGTAGCCGTCGTGCTTTCCGGACTGGCAGGTTGCGAATTCAACGCCGGCAGCGTCAGGCTAACGGTCGCGATGCGATCCTCAGAAACCATGAGACGCACACTTGCGTCACCAGAATAGAGGTACTTCAGACGGGCCTCAGTATTGCGGAGGCCCACGCCCGTTCCACTCGACGTCTCGCTGCCCACGCTATTGCGCACTTGGATTTCGAGGATGCCATTTTTTTGCGCCGCCGCTACTGCGACCCATCCCCCCTTCGCGTGTGGGGGAACCGCCGTATCGAATCGCATTCTCCACCAACGGCTGAAGTATCATCTGTGGCACTAGCATTCCATAGGTTGCCGGAGGGATTCGCCATTCGATCTTGAGACGGCTACCCGGCGGCGCCTTCACGGACATGCCGTTCCCAAGCAATGGGTCAGCATGCGATGGTCTCGTGCCGGAACCGACATGCGTTGACGGGCACTTGTCACGTCCGTAAGATGAAGCAACCAGAACGCCGGGGCATGCCCTTGTGATCGGCCAAACCATCTCTCATTACCGCATTTTAGAGAAACTCGGTGGCGGAGGCATGGGCGTTGTGTACAAGGCCGAAGACTCGCGGCTGAACCGGTTTGTAGCCCTGAAATTCCTGCCTGACGACGTCGCCCGAGACCCCCAAGCCCTGGCTCGTTTTCGGCGCGAAGCCCAAGCGGCTTCTGCGCTGAATCACCCTAATATCTGCACTATTCACGACATCGGCGAGGAAGATGGCAAGGCGTTCATCGCCATGGAGTTTCTTGACGGGATAACGCTGAAGTACCGCATTTGCGGCCGGCCTCTCGATCTCGAAACCGTCCTGTCGCTAAGCATCGAAATAGCCGACGCTCTCGACGCAGCTCACGCCCAGGGTATCGTGCATCGCGACATCAAGCCTGGCAACATCTTCGTCACCAAGCGGGGCCATGCGAAGGTTCTCGATTTCGGACTCGCGAAGGTCAGCCCCACAGGTGGTTCGTTGAGCGGCGCTACCCTGACAAATGAACTGACCGCGCCGGACGAGCCTCACCTCACCAGCCCGGGCACTGCTCTGGGCACGGTCTCCTACATGTCTCCGGAGCAGGCACGGGCGAAAGAGTTGGACGCGCGCAGCGATTTGTTCTCTTTCGGCGCGGTCATCTACGAGATGGCGACGGGCGCGGTACCGTTCCGCGGGGAGAGCACGGCGGTGATCTTCAAATCTATTCTAGACGGCACGCCGACGGCAGCGGTTCGGCTGAACCCTGACGTGCCTGCTGAACTGGAACGGATCATCAACAAAGCTTTGGAGAAGAATCGTGATTTGCGCTATCAGCATGCCGCCGACATGCGAACGGATTTGCAGCGCCTGAAACGGGATACCGAATCCCATTCGGCGGCAGCTGCGGCCGCCAGCAGCGGCAGCATCAGCAGCACCGATTCCGGTGCAAGACGAAAGAAACTCGGCAGATACATCCTTGTCGCTGCCCTTGTCAGCGTCGCCCTGGTGTCCGGCACACTGTACGTCCGTTCGCACTCGGCGCGATCCGCTAGCCGCCCGCTTTCCGAGAAAGACACGATCGTCTTGGCGGATTTCACCAACTCCACTGGCGACCCGGTCTTCGACGGCACTCTCAAGCAAGCGCTCGCCGTCGATCTGCAACAATCTCCCTTTCTCAATATTCTTTCTGATAGCAAAGCAGGCGAGACTCTAAAGCTTATGGGCCGCGCGTCGTCGGAGCGTGTCGCCGGAGAGGTGGCGACCGAACTCTGCCTACGCACTGGCAGCCAGGCCGTGGTTTCGGGTTCCATCGCCAACCTTGGCAGCCAGTATGTCATCACTCTCGATGCGGTTGTGTGCAACGACGGGGATAGTCTTGCCAAGGAACGCGCCGAAGCCGCCAGCAAAGAAGGCGTGCTAAAGGCGCTCGATACCTCAGCCGCCACTTTGCGTGCGCGCCTCGGCGAATCACTGGCGTCGGTGCAAAAATTCGATGTGCCCATGGAAGCCACCACGCCTTCCCTCGACGCCCTGAAGGCCTACAGCATGGCGATCAACACTGGCCGTACCAAGGGCGACTCCGAAGCCATTCCCTTCATGAAGCGCGCCATTGAACTCGACCCAAACTTTGCCATGGCCTACGTTGGTCTAGGTATCGAGTACGCAAATCTTGGACAACCTGGACTCGCGGCGGACTCTGGGCGTAAGGCCTACACCTTGCGCGACCGCGTGAGCGACCGCGAGAAGTTCCGCATCTCCGCTTTCTACTTTCAATATGTCACCGGCGAAATGGACAAGGCCATCGAATCTTACGAACTCTGGGCGAAGAGTTACCCGCGCGAGATGGTGCCTCACGGCAATCTTGGTAGCCTTTACGCTTCAGTGGGGCAATACGAAAAAGCCATCGCGGAAACCGAAGCGGCGCAGCGCCTTGAACCTACCATCACCGACTATGCCAACCTGGCCAGCAATTACATCTCGGTCAATCGCATGAAGGATGCGCGGCTGACGCTGGAGGAGGCGCAGCGGAGCCACTTTGATGGCTTATTTATTCGTGGCGATCTGTATTCCCTTGCGTTCCTGGCCGGGGATAGCACTGCGATGGAACGCCAGGTCGCGTGGGCGGCAGGACGGCCCGGTGAGGAAGATCAAATGCTGAACACCCACGCCGACACTCAGGCCTATTACGGACACATGGAGAAGGCGCGCGACCTCGCCCGCCAGGCCGCCGATTCTGCGGTGCGCGCTGACGCCAAGGAAACCGCGGCGCAATGGCTCGCTATTCAGGCCGTCCGCGAGGTTGAAGTGGGCAACACGAGCGCCGCGCGCCAAGGCGTTGCGCGCGCGTTGGCGCTCGCCCCCGCCCGCGACGTGAAGGTTCTCTCCGCCCTGGCTTTAGCCCGCGCCGGCGGATCTTCGCAATCGAAAACCATTATGACGGAGCTGAGGAAATCGGAACCCAGCAACACTTTTCTCAAGGTCTACTGGTTCCCGGTACTCGAGGCATCCATGGCGATTGCGCAACATGCTCCCGACCGCGCGGTCATCGCCCTCGAGCCTGCTCTACCTTACGAGCTCGGGAATCCTCCTCCCGAAGCCATTGGCACCCTGCATCCGGCCTACCTTCGCGGTCTGGCATATCTTGACGAAAAGAATGGTACGGCTGCGGCTTCCGAGTTTCAGAAGTTTCTCGATCATCCCGGTATCGTGCAGAACTTTCTGCTCGGCTCGCTGGCCCACCTGCAGCTGGGCCGCGCTTATGCCATTGCCGGAGACCAGACCAAAGCCAAAACTGCCTACAACGACTTCCTCTCGCTCTGGAAAGATGCCGATCCTGACATCCCCGTTCTCAAAGCAGCTAGGGCGGAGTACGCGAAGCTACAGTAGCCGCCAGGGTCCTGCTTTGAGCAACCGGGTTGGTTCGAAAAACTTCATTTTGCCGACAGTCCAGAAATGAGCCCAGACCATCACCTCAAGGGCGCTATAGCGGGACCAATCCGGAGACAAACTTCCGGATTGTCGCGCCAATCGCCCCACGGCGAGGATCACTAAGGCATGTCGGAGCAGACCGGCTTGGGGACTGGGTTCATCAGGTTGTCAGAAGAATGCAGTCTTGAACTGCTCGTGCCGTTGCAAGGCTTGCTTCATCATCGTCTGGAATTCGGGTTCATCGCGAAGACTTTGTAGCAGAGGATCACGCACGAAGTAGGGGTAGCAGAAAAAACCACCCGATGCTACGCCGCAGCATGTGCAAGGCCGAAGCCTTGTCCCCCAATACCGCGTAGGCTTGCGCAACTTTGTAAATGCCCTCTGCATCGCTTACCCCGCGCTCTTCGATTTTGGCTTCTGTTAGCTGCAGGAGCTTCATGCCAGCGGCATTGTCATGCTGGATCGAGCAGCTCAAGGCTTTGCCCACATCGGCAGGAAGTAGGGAAGGATCCAATTCGTCTGCAGCAGCAACGACAAAGTCAATGCTGTGGCGGGGCGGCCCAGTGAACTGGTCGAGTTCACCCGCGGTGGGGTGTTTGTGGCCGCGCACTCTGTCAACCCCAATCTGGGCGGCGCTTTCGGACTCGCCTTCGGAACGGTCGACGGTGAGCTCACCTTCGCAGCGGTCGATGACAACACGTCCTCGCTGGAAGTCTGGACCGTTAACTAACCGGTACAAAGGGAAAGCGAAACTGACGTTCTCCAGCTGTTCCGACCGCCTGGATTCTCCAATCCAGGTGGTCTCTTTTTGGGTCCGCTGACTGGTTGTTATGACTGAACCCTTCGTCGGCAAGCGCTTGTGTTCGAAACTGTTGAGGTCTTGCCGTGCCCCTCCTTGAGAGTTCTAGGACTCACTCGCTTCACCGTCGGCTTGAACATCCAGCACCAATAACCGTTACTGAAATACGCAACTAGATTTCGGCCTAATGTGGCTGTGCACTTACCGATGATGGGTCCGGCAGGATCGGGCTCTTGGTCGCACCTTTGGGCGGAGTGGTCCGACGCTCGCTCGTGACCTGGTAATCGGAGTACTCGATATCGAGCACGGCTCTACCTCCCAGCCGAACCTGAGTGACCGAATAGTTGTGGATAGGCAGCCAAAAGCCATCGATGCTCGCCCACTGGTATTGAATCGAAACGTTACTGACCCAGAAAGAAGGATTGGTTGCCGGACTGCCTTCCATGCGCGCTACCGCGAAATCCTGCGCATCCACCCAGATCTTGCCCTGATAAACGTATTTGTTTTTGCTCCGGGGCTTTACGTCGAGTACATAGAAGTCGCCTGCCGGAGTGTGCTGGGTGCTGTCCAAGCTGAACCTATAATTTGCCGGACTGATCTCCAGTTCTTTGCGGTTCCGCTCCTCCTGGGCGTCGCGCTCGGTTTGTAGCAGCTTCAGCAGAACCTGGCGGATCAGTAGCTTCGAACCGCTCTGGGACAGGATTCTGAACTCTTTCTGGTCCGGAGCGCGGTACGTGGCTTCTACCTGCATCTCGGCGTGGCCGCCGAAAACCCCATGATAATCCAACTGGTATTTCCGCTTGCAATGGTAGCCGTGCAATCTATCGGCACGGACCGCATTTGCCGTCATGAGCTTTTGAACGATGGCATCGGTTGAAAGACCTGCTTGTCCCGATGAGCTCGAACTCGCAAGCCCAACCCCGCAGAGCAACAGACAGAGTGTTGCCATCGAAAGTCTTCCGCGGCCGGAGGCGTCCCTTTGATTTCGCATTCTTGGAAGGATTCGGTAATAAAATGGCCGCGACAATATAAGCACACACTGGCCGGCGTTCCCCACGCGTGCGCAAAGAATGCGCCATTAGCCTACGCCTCAGCACCAGCAAAAAACACTATACATCGCGATAGAACGAAACTTCCGGGAACCTAAGAGAAGGTGATGGCACGCCGAATGTAGCGAGGCTTATCCCAGCTTCCCTAGTGATCATTCGGAGGATGCTGTCGTTGGTAGACAAGAAGGCGCATGTAACTGGCAGCCGTGCTTTCCCTTCAACCGTGGGGGAACGACGCCCCTATCTCGAGCGCAGACGGCTCGTTTCCGCGGTGCATTACCCATTCGCATGGGCAAGATGGACGCTCATCCGTAGGCGATGGTAAGCTTGCGGTCTCATTGTTCGCATGCGAGGCCAGCCGATATTCGCAAAGCGAGATTCGGCCAGCCCGACCGGATGACATTCGATGGTGTCCGTTTCGATTGATACGCCGAAAGCGGCAGCTGGCGCGCACCACGTCGCGCAGGCGGTGGTCGCCCCACTCACTCGCGCCGCAATCTTTCTGGTGGCGACGCTGAAACCGGGCCCCGCCCATCGCACAAGTATTCGGTCGTTCTGTGGAGACCTTCCCGCCTTGGCGCGCGCGGTGGATTTTCGCGACATTGAAGGGGGCTTGTCCTGCATCATGGGATTTGGTTCCGACGCGTGGGACCGAGTCTTTGGGACGCCGCGGCCGGCGAAGCTGCATCCTTTCCGGGAGATTCGTGCCGGGGCGCGTCATGCTCTCTCCACGCCGGGAGACTTGCTGTTCCACATTCGCGCGAAACGCATGGATCTATGCTTCGAGCTTGCCACGCAAATTATGGCACGTATCGGTGACGCCGTGTCGCCGGTAGACGAGGTGCAGGGATTCCGTTATTTCGACGACCGCGACCTCATTGGCTTTGTCGATGGCACTGAGAATCCGAGGGGAGAGGCGGTGGTCGAGGCTGCGCTGGTCGGCGAGGAAGACGCAGCGTTCGCCGGCGGAAGTTACGTCATCGTGCAGAAATATCTCCACGATCTTGACGCATGGAACGCACTGTCCACGGAAGCGCAGGAGCGCATCATCGGCCGCAAGAAGCTGTCTGACATCGAATTGGACGATTCCATCAAGCCAACCTCCGCGCACAATGCACTCACTACCATCGTCGAGGATGGGAAGGAGATCAAGATCCTGCGTGACAACATGCCCTTCGGGCGGCCCGCGCAGGGCGAATTTGGCACCTACTTCATTGGCTACAGCCGTTCGCCCAGTACGATTGAGCAAATGCTTGAGAACATGTTCATAGGCCGCCCGCCCGGCAATTACGACCGGCTACTCGATTTTAGCCGGGCTGTAACCGGAAACTTGTTTTTCGCGCCCTCGGCGACATTTCTGGACAACGTATCCGAAGACCAGCCTGCGGTTGCTGCGGCTTCCGCCGAGCCGGAAGTCGAAGCCGCTCCGCCCGCGCCGGGGAAGGATGGTTCGCTGGGTATTGGTTCCCTTAAAGGAGAGATCCCACATGAATAATCTGCATCGAGAGCTTGCCCCGATTTCCGATGCCGCGTGGGCACAGATCGAAGAAGAAACATCGCGCACGTTCAAACGCCACCTCGCGGGACGGCGCGTGGTCGACATGCATGGGCCGACGGGCCCAAGCCTGTCCGCCGTCGGCACCGGACATCTGGTGACGATTTCGGCCCCAAGCGACGGCGTGGTCGCCAGACAGCGCGAAGTAAAAGCGCTGGTCGAGCTACGGGTTCCGTTCGAGCTGGAGCGCCAGGCAATTGACGATGTGGAGCGTGGCGCGAACGACTCAGACTGGCAACCGGCGAAGGATGCGGCGCGCAAGCTCGCTTACGCCGAGGACGGCGCCATATTCGAAGGCTATGCCGCCGCTGGAATCGTGGGTATCCGGCCGGGAACCAGCAATCCGCCGATGGCGCTGCCTGATGATGTGCGAGAGTACCCGGGTACCATTGCCCAAGGCTTGAGCCGGTTGCGGCTCGTCGGCGTCAACGGCCCCTACTCGGTGCTGCTCGGCGCTGACGCCTACACCGCGCTGGCAGAAACTAGCGACCACGGATACCCGGTACTGGAACACGTCAAGCGGCTCGTCGACGGCAAAATCATCTGGGCTCCGGCCATTCGCGGCGCCTTTGTCGTGACCACCCGGGGCGGCGATTTCGACCTGCACATTGGCCAGGACGTCTCCATTGGCTATTTGAAGCACAGCGATGCCACTGTCGGCTTATATCTGCAAGAGACGCTCTCCTTCCTGATGCTCACAGCTGAGGCAGCCGTTGCGCTGGCTCCGCCTGCGAAGTCGCGGAAGGGTTAACCGCAGAGTGGTTCATGCCCAGCGTCTAGCAGGCGTGATCGCTTGATCTCCAGCTTCTTCCACGCGATAAGTGTGGAACCTGCAGCATGGCCGCATCAGAAGAAAATATTTTTTCGAAAGCCGCTCACGAGCCGTTGCCGATTCCGGTTATGCCAAAATCGTTCTTGGCCATGTGGTCAGCCACGCGGATCGCCTGCGCCGCGATGGTGAGTGCCGGGTTGACTGCCGCAGATGACGGAAAGAAGGAGGCATCCACCACGAACAGATTCTCGTGGTCGAAGGAGCGGCAAAACTCATTCAGAGCTGCGCTGCCGGGATCGCTGCCGAAGCGCACCGTCCCGCACTGATGGGAGACGGAAAGGCCTCCCATGTGTTTGGCGATATTCAGGCTGAAGCCGATCTGGCTCATCAGCAAGCGGGTTTTCTCAACCAGGCGCTTGTGCCCGACCATATTATTTTCCGTGTAGTGCAGCCGAATCGTTTCTCCTTGCAGGAGCACGCGATTCTCCGGGTCAGGCAGGTCCTCCGACATGATCCACCAATCCACGCTCCGCTCCGCCATCCTCTCGCCTAGGAATTTGGGAAGAAATTTCTGCTTCGCCGTAAGCATTCCGGTTTGCAGTTTGCCGAGACCTTGAATGTTGCCCATGGGATATTTAAAGTCACCGTCCCCGAAGTAGAAATCATTGATGCAAATGGTTTTTTGAAACTTGGTCTCGTTGATCTTCCAGCCGATGCTCATGAGAGCCGTGTTGTTATGCGCCATGTAGTTGCGCCCCACCACGCCAGAAGAGTTTGAAACGCCATTGCGAGCCTTGTCGCAAGCCGAGTGAAGCAACAGCACGGACGAATTGACGGCACTGGCAGAGAGCACGATTACTGGTGCAGTGATGCTTTCGATATGCCCGTCGCTCCGGTACTCCACGGCCTTCACACGGTGGCCATCGCGGGTGAGCAGCAACCGTGTTGCCAACGCATTTGTCTTGAGCGTCAACCTGCCGGATGCCAAAGCGGGCCTGACCGCCGCAACCTCAGCGTCGGTTTTGGCATGCACCTGGCAAGGGAATCCGTCACAGGTCTTGCAACGGACGCACGGTCCTCCCGGGTGACGTTGCACCGCAACCGGAAGCGGAAAGGGTTTGATGCCCCGATTCTTGAGAGCCGATGCCACCTGCTCGATCACGGGTTCGTGCTCGAGCGCGGGATAGGGATAGCGGGGGACATCGGATGGTTCGGTTGGATCAACGCCAGCCTGGCCATGGATTCCGTAGACTTGTTCCGCTAAGTCGTAATAGGGCGCGAGCTGACGATAGGTTATAGGCCACGCGGGCGAAACGCCTCCGGCATGCTCGAGTTCCTGGAAGTCCTTCTCGCGAAGTCGGAGCATGGCGGCCCCGAACATCTTGCTGCTGCCTCCCACGTAATAATAGGTGCCGGGGCGAAAAGCGACCCCATGTTTGTCGAGCCAGGTTTCGGTGGGGACATATCTCTGTTTGGCGAAAACGGCCTCGACGTCCCAGTTCTCGCGCTCCTGCGGCAAGTAATCTCCCCGCTCCAACATCGTAACCGTGAGACCGTATTGCACCAGGCGGTTGGCAAGCGTCCCCCCGCCGATGCCACTGCCGATGATGACTACGTCGGGAGAAGAAGGCATGGCGACCTCCAGGTCAATTTCCTCTTGAAAAAAGAACATTTTAGTAGCCCCTGCGTCAAGCTGACGGATTCGCGAACTACCAATCCAAGGTGAAAAACCTTCCGCCCGAAGCCTATGACCCAAACTCCACAAGTTTCCAACCTTGTCTCAAGGACTATCTCTTCCTGCTGTAGGCTTTGAGGATTCGGCGACCGTGACACAGGCGCAGCCATTCGTTGACTAGGCTATGCCGCGTCCGTAATATAAAGCGACCCGAGAGCTATTCCACCTCACGAATGATCGGCCAGACCATCTCGCACTACCGCATTGTTGAGAAGTTGGGAGGCGGCGGTATGGGAGTGGTTTACAAAGCCGAAGACCTGAGTCTGCACCGGTTTGTCGCGCTGAAGTTTCTGCCCGATGAGGTAGCCAGAGACCCCCAGACATTGATCCGATTTCAGCGGGAGGCGCAGGCATCTTCTGCGTTAAACCATCCCAACATCTGCACCATTTACGAAATCGGCCAGCACGAGACCCAGTCCTTCATTGCAATGGAGTTTCTGGACGGGAGCACGCTGAAGCACCGGATTACTCATCGTCCCCTTGAAGTGGGCCTGCTGCTGACACTAGCCATTGAGATTGCCGATGCTCTCGAAACGGCTCATGCACGGGGGATCGTTCACCGTGACATTAAGCCTGCAAACATCTTCGTCACCGAGCGCAATCACGCGAAGATTCTTGATTTCGGGCTAGCAAAAGTCATGGCAGAACGTGGCAAGTTCGCGGGAGCGGGAGACCCTACTGCTGGACCAACGGTGGGAGTCATACCCGAGCAACTGACTTCGCCGGGCTCTGCGCTCGGTACGGTAGCGTACATGAGCCCGGAACAAGCACTCGGCGAAGAGGTGGATGCGCGCACGGATGTGTTCTCGTTTGGCGTAGTGCTCTATGAAATGAGCACCGGCCAGCTGCCATTTGAAGGAAGTACTTCGGCAGCAATTTTCAATGCAATTCTTAACAAAGCGCCAACCGCGCCACTCATCTTAAACCCGAAGCTGCCGCCGGAACTGGAGCGAATTGTCAACAAGGCGTTGGAAAAGGATCGCGACTTGCGGTGTCAGAGCGCAGCCGAGGTGCGCTCTGATCTCAAGCGCCTGCAGCGCGACTGGCATCCATCCTCCTCACGGCAGGTGGCCGCAGCCGCGGACACCCATGCTTCCGTAACCACGGCCAAGCCGGCGGAGGGCAACTCAGGGATTATTTCCCCCGCCGGCAAGCGCACGAGTATTCCCTGGCTGGCCGGCGCAGCCTTAGTGGCGCTGGTCGCAGTTGCAATCGCCAGTTTCGTGGCCGGTCAACGAAGCTCCACAGCCCCGGTGCCGACGTTTCGCGAACTGAGCTTTCGCCGCGGATCTCTTCTGGCCGCCAGATTCGCTCCAGACCCGCGATCCGCGGTTTACAGTGCCAGTTGGGAGGGTGATCCCGAATCCGTTTTCATCAGTTCAGCGAATTCGACCGAATCCCGCGACCTCGGCTTACCGGAGACGGAGGTATTGGCAGTGTCGCCGGCAGGGCAGATGGCAGTGTTGCGTCACTTTAGTGTCAGCGCCAATCATTTCACGCATCGCGGTACGCTTGCCCAGGTTTCCATCGGTGCCGATGCGCCGCGCGACTTGCTCGACAATGTTGAAGGTGCGGATTGGGCTCCCGGCGGAGAAGCGGTGGCCGCAATCCACGTCGTGAATGGCCAAAGCCGGGTCGAGTATCCGATTGGCAAAGTGTTGTACGAAACCGCCGGCTGGGTCAGCCACCTGCACTTCTCCCCCAAGGGGGATCGCCTCGCATTTATCGACCATAATCTCCTGGGCGACGATGGGGGTAGGATCAGCGTGGTCGATCTTAAAGGTAAAAAATCCGACTTGACCGAACGTTGGGCCAGCGCCTTCGGAGCTGCGTGGTCACCTTCGGGGGACGAGATCTGGTTCACTGCCACCTCCACTGGCTTCAGCCGCTCCCTGCGCGGCGTCACATTGACGGGCAAGGTTCGGGAGCTGCTCAGCGCTCCCGGGACACTTACTCTGCATGACGTTGCCGCCGGCGGTCGAGCTTTGATTTCACGGGACGCCTTGCGCGCTGGCGCAATCGGGCTGGCGCCCGGGGAGAACAAGGAACGCGATCTCAGCTGGCAGGACTGGACGGTCCCAATCGACATCTCCGAAGACGGGAAGATGATCCTGTTCATCGAGGCAGGTGAGGCGGGCGGTGGCGAATACGCCGTGTTTAGTCGCGATACCAATGGTACGTCCGCAGTCCGTCTGGGACAGGGCTCCGGAGTAGCGTTATCACCCGACGGTAAGTGGGCTCTCGTCTTGCGGCAGAATATGTCCCCGCCCGACTTTGTACTTCTTCCGACTGGAGTAGGACAGCAGCAAGCGGTTTCAACCGGCAACGTGATTCCTTCTGGGGGTCAGTTCTTCGGCGACTCCAAGCGGCTGCTGTTTGCCGGTCACGAACCAGGGCATGCCCAGCGAGTGTATATTGCCACCCTGGGTGGTGGTCCGCCCCGCCCCATCACTCCCGAGGGATTTAGTTTAGGAACACACGCCCACTCTGTTTCACCCGATGGGAAACAAGTCGCCACGCTCACCAGCAACGGCGTTGCACTGGTTTCAGTAGATGGGGGTAGTCCGCAATTTGTTCCGGGCTCAGTACCGAACGACACACCCTTGCGTTGGGAAAAAAGTGGGAGCGCGCTGTTTATCGGACAGCGCGGTGAAACATCTTGTCCCGTCTGGCGTCTGGATCTGCAGACAGGCGCGAGAACTCCCTGGAAAACGGTCCGACCGTCTGACTTGGCGGGAGTGGTTGGTGTCGCGTGCCCTCGAATTGGGGCAGACGAAGAGCACTACGTTTTTGGATATGTGCGCAACCTCTCTGATTTGTTCCTCGTGGAGCACCTAAAGTAGACCAAGATCTGTTCCCTTACTGTGGTCCGAGCGCTAATCCGCCGCTCCCGCGTAGGTGACGCTCCGGCCACCGTAACGGCGCACTCGAATGTTGGCCTGTTCGGCGTGGGCCAAAAAGCCTTCCAGGACGCACAACCGCGAGCAGTACTCCCCAATCATGGCCGAGGCTTCATCGGTGAGCACCTTCTGGTACGTGCATGTCTTGATGAATTTGCCAACCCAAAGACCGCCCGTGTAGCGTGCAGCCTTACCGGTGGGCAGCGTGTGGTTGGTTCCGATCACTTTGTCGCCATAGGCCACATTGGTCCGCGGACCGAGAAACAGCGCTCCATAGTTCTTCATATTCTTGAAGAAGTATTCTGGATCGCGGGTCATTACCTGGACGTGCTCCGATGCGATGCGGTCCGCCTCGTGGACCATCTCCTCATCGGAGTCGCACACGATCACTTCGCCATAGTCGCGCCAGGAAACGGCAGCCAACTCAGCCGTCGGAAGGATCGACAGCAGGCGCTCAACCTCGGCGATGGTTTCGCGAGCAAGTTTCTCAGAGGTAGTAAGAAGGATGGCCGGTGTATTGAATCCGTGTTCAGCCTGGCCTAAAAGGTCGGTTGCACAGAGTTCGCCATCTACCGTTTCATCTGCAATAACCAGGGTCTCGGTGGGGCCAGCGATCAAGTCAATTCCGACGCGCCCGAATAGCTGGCGTTTAGCCTCGGCCACAAAGGCATTGCCCGGTCCTACGATCATGGAGACAGGAGCGATGTTCTGAGTGCCGAGCGCCATGGCGGCGATCGCCTGAACTCCGCCCATGCAGTAGATTTCGTCCGCGCCGCCGAGGTGCATGGCGGCAACCACGGCGGAGCTGGGCTTGCCATGATAAGGCGGCGAAGACGCAATCACGCGCGTTACGCCCGCCACCTTCGCGGTCACCACGCTCATGTGGGCGGAGGCCACCAGTGGATATTTTCCGCCCGGAACGTAGCAGCCAACGGAATCCACCGGCATGTTCTTGTGACCGAGAATCACTCCCGGAAGGGTCTCGACTTCGACGTCTTTCAGCGCCGAACGTTGTGCCTGGGCAAAGTTGCGTACCTGGGTTTGAGCAAACTTGATGTCATCGAGGTTCTGCCGGGAAAGCTCCGACAAACAGTCTCCGATCTCCCGCTCTGAAAGCCGGAACGCAGGCGGGTTCCATTTGTCGAACTTCTCCGAGATTTCGCGCAGAGCGGTTTCGCCACGGCTCTCGATGTCTTCAATAATGCCGGTGACGATGTCGCGGACCTTCTTGGCTTCAGCAGTTTTCTGCTCGGGCGTGCGGCCGGTCTTCAGATGATGTGGCATTGGGTCCTCCTGTATGTCGGTCCTTGACCCTGTTTTGAGAGGGCGTGGCTTCAGGCGTGCCGTAATTACCCGCAAAATCAAAACTCGGATTAATCCGCTGTGGCTCTAGCCAACAGCCGAGACCGGCTCCGTGAGTTCGCCGTCGCTGGTCGAGCACTGATGCTGTTCGGCGACGTAGCCGGCCTTGTAGTCTGCTTTCACCGCGTCCGATGCAGTCGGCAGCACCGGGAAGTCCCACCAGCCGACAACTTCCGAGGCAGCCACCGAAGCGTCGCGGGTGATCGGCACTTCAATCAGAGCCGGGGCGTTGGAATCGAGAGCGCGCTTGATGGTCGATCCAATTTCGTCTGTCGCCTGCACCTTGGCTGCGACCTCGAAGCCAAATGATTTTGCTAGCGCTACGAAGTCCACCGAGTACGGCTGACCGTTGCCGTTGTGCTGGTTGAATTCAGAGCCGATCTGCCGGCCCATAAGATAGTTCTGGCCATCGCGGATCGAGATATAACCTGAATTGTTGAGCACCAGAAACACGACCGGAATGTTGTACATTACACACATCGCGAGTTCCTGCACGCACATCATGAAATCGCCGTCGCCGATGATGCACACCACCGGCGCATCCGGCTTGGCAAGTTTCGCGCCTATGGCGGCAGGAAGGGCGAAACCCATCGAGGAAAATGATCCAGAAGTGATGTGGGTTCGCGGCTCATAAACCGGGAAGGCTTGCTTGGTGGTGCTCTGCGGATGGCCTGACCCTACGGTAACGATCCCATAACGCGGCAGCACCTTGCGCAGTTCGCGCAGCGTGCGCAGCATCGTGGTCGGAATGCCACTGTAGGAGCGACGACGCTCCAACTTCTTTTCCCACTCCTGCTTCAATCCTTCTACACCGCTCAGATAAAACGCTCTGGCCTCGCGGGCTCTGCGAGCCTGTTCGTCCGAGATTCCGGCCAGAATGTCGGCCAGCGCGAGCTTGCAATCGGCCACGATGCCAACCTCGGCCGCATAATTCTTGCCGATCTCACGCGGATCGATATCGACCTGAATGAGCTTCGCATCGGGAATTGAGAAGCTCACACCTTTGCGATAGGACGACGCCGACCAATCCGTGAAGCGACAACCGAGCGAGAACAGAACATCGGCGTTGGCCGCGGTGTGATTGCCGGGCAGCGATCCGGGCCAGCCGACCGTCCCTGCGCACATCGGATTGTCCTCCGCGATTGCTCCTTTGCCGTTCCAGGTAAACACCACTGGGATGCCGAGTTTCTCGACCAGCGAAGTGAGCTCGGGGGTAGCACTTGCCGTGATGGCTCCGCCGCCTACGACGATGCACGGCCGCTTAGCGGTGAGCAGAAGTTTGATAGCCGCTTCGATGGCTTCAGCATCGGCTCGCTGCTTACCGACCGGCAGGCGCTTGTCGAGTTCGGCAATTTCAATGTCCGTCGTCTCCACCTGGACATCAAGTGGCAGCTCCATATGCACCGGGCCGGGACGGCCTGTCACCATGGCATTCCAAGCGCGATGCATCACGAAAGGAATCTGATCGGCGCGGATCACATCGAAGGTGCGCTTGGTAACCGCAGCCGCGATGTGCGGAAAGTCGGGCGAGGCAACGCGGTCGAGCTCCTGCATGACGCCGTGTCCGCGCATGTGCGTGGCGGCGCTGCCCGTGATGAGCAAAAGCGCTGTCGAATCGCAGTGGGCAGTCGCGAGGCCGATGACGGTGTTGGTCGCGCCCGGGCCGATCGATGTGCAAGCCGCAATCGGCTGGCCCGTGACCCGATAATGCGCATCGGCGATGTGGACAGCATTCTGCTCGTGCATCACCTGGATGAAGGGTAGCTTGGAGACCGGATCGTTGAATGCGTCGATCATGCTCCAATTACCGTGCCCTGGCAGGCCGGTGACATAAGGAACTCCGTATGCCTTGAGAGCTTTTCCGATCAGCTGTCCCGCCGTGAGCCGCATATCCAACCTCCTCGTCCTATCTGTTATGCGCGCCATTTTACGCCCCGGCCGGGCAGGAAGCGAACCAACTAGCAAAGCGGCGAACACAAAGCGGCCGACGGTTAGGCCCGTGGCGATTCTTGATACTGCAGACCCGCATGCGCGCATGTCCGGTTGTATAATCCAGCCGGCCTTAGAAGCGGAGCTGAACATGAACCGACGCGCTTTTCTGTCGCAGTCCTCGCAGCTGCTGGCGATCGCAGGTTTGGCTCCGCACATGTTCGGCGAGAACCCCATGCCCGAAAACAACCAGCGTCGTTCTCTCTCCTTTTCGAATAACTGGATCGACAGCCTGCTCCTAAGCACTGTCCGTGACATGGAAGTTGAGGATGCGATTGTGGTGAACCTTTCCACCACCGCGTTGCATTATCGTGCCGGAGGTGAGCACGAGATTATCCTGCCATGGAAATCGTCGATGCTGCGGCGTTGCACGATTGAGAATGCAGAATCAGCGGCGCTGCTTCACGTTCGTCAACGCACCAATCTGGGCGCCGTGGCGCTGGCTTGGGAGTGGTACGGCCACCGCAACGAACAGTTTCCGCGTGGAACTCCGCTATATATTTCCTCTCAGGACGACATCGGACAAATAGAACTCGATCCGATCACAGCTTTCGGTCATACGGTTGCAGGTCCATCTTCGCCGCGGCGATATCAACTCAAGCTGAACCTCTGGTATACGCCCGAGGAAACCGATTGCGGAATTCACACCGGGCACCAGTTTCTGGAAGTGCACACGCAAATTCTTGGCGCCGGTCACATGCAGAAGTTTCGGGAGAATAATGCGGGCACACTCTATGAAGATGTCCTGATGCCGGCCGGGTTCACGCACGACCCGTTCTTCACCGTCGCGCAGGACCGCAGCTTCAGTTATCCGTGGCACCGCTATTATGCGGACACGGACTGCATCTGGATGGCGATCGAGCTGCATCCAGCAGGAACTCCCTCCTGACAGAAGAGGATGGCCGGGTTCTTGTATGCCGAAGAATGAGAGCCGCCTCCATTTGCGGTGTGACGATTCAATTGGCGAACAGATCGCTGCGAGAAATTCCCAGCTTTTGCATCTTGGAGTTCAGCGTCGTTCGCTTCATGCCGAGCCTTAAGGCCGCCGTCGCGACCACGCCATTGGCCTCCCGCAGGGCGCCCAGGATGAGTTCCCTTTCCGACGCCTGCAAGGTTTGCGGCGGTTTGCGCTCGGGACGCGGCGCCGGTGCTCCCAACGCTCCTGGAGGAACATTCAGGACCGGCCCCGGCGACAAGATGACCGCTCTCTCAATGATATTGCCTAACTCTCGAACATTCCCCGACCATTGCCGATGACAGAGCGCGCGCATGGTTTCGCCAGGAATTCGTTCGATGTGGCGTCCCATGCGTTGCGCATGCTTATTGACGAAATAGTGCACCAGTAAAGGAATATCGCCCGCCCGATCGCGCAGAGGAGGCACGCAAACCGGGAAAACGTTGAGCCGGTAAAAAAGATCTTGCCGGAAAGTGTGTTCCGCAACCATCTGTTCCAGATTGCGGTTGGTCGCCACCACCAGCCGAACATCGACGTGGATGGTGCGAGTGGCTCCCAGCCGCTCAAACTCCTGCTCCTGGAGCGCGCGCAGCAGTTTCGGCTGGAGTTCCAGTGGAATGTCGCCAACCTCATCCAGAAATAAGGTCCCCTTATTGGCCAGTTCCAGCCGCCCAATCTTCTGCGCAATGGCACCTGTGAATGCTCCCTTTTCGTGGCCGAAGAGTTCGCTTTCCAGCAAGCCGGTGGGGATGGCCGCGCAATTCAATTTCACCAGCGTGCGATCCCGGCGCCGGCTGAGATCGTGAATGGCACGCGCAATCAGTTCTTTTCCAGTACCAGTTTCTCCCAGGATCAAGACGGTCGAATCGGTCCCGGCTACGGTCCGCACATGGTCTAACACCTGTTTGAGCGCCGGGCTTTCTCCCACGATTTCGTCAAAGTTGTATTCACTGCGGATTTCATCTTCGAGATAGCTTTTTTCCTCCGCCAGCTTGTCTTTCAGTTCCGCGATCTGGCGAAAAGCCAAGGCGTTGTCTACTGCGATAGCCACTTGGTTGGCAACTTGGCTGAGAAGATCCACATCGGCCTCGGTAAACCTAGACTCTTGCAGGCTGCACACGTTCAGGGTTCCCAACGTGCTCTCCCGCCCCACCAGCGGCAGCCAGCATCCCGAACGAATGCCATCCCTGATCAGCATTTCGGCAATTTCCGACGGGAAAGTTTGAGCATCCAGCCGATCGACGAGCAAAGGCTTCCCGGTGGAGAAGGCTTCCCCTGCCGGCGAATCCTTCACGGGGAAAACCAGTTCTTGCCGGATCTCACTAGGTCTTTCGGGAAAATCGACGGCATGAACGTTGAGCTGTTTGGTCAGCGGATCGTATAAACAGAGGCTTGAGTAGTCGTGCTGTAGCAGGCGTCGAATGCAGCCCGAAACTTGCGCAAGCAGCTCTCGCAAATCAAGCTTTCGAACCAAAGTGTTATTGATCTCGAGCAGTAACCGAAAGCGTTCCTGTTCCCGAATCACGCGATCATGGTCGGTCCCAACGAACTTCTGATCCAAATCGGTCATTTGGCGATGAGCGACCCTCAATTTTACGCCGTTCTCGTGGCTCATCGTCACTTTGACGATCTGGCTGTGGATCTAGTACGCCCACTTCAACAAGGTCGCCCCGCTGGTAAAACCCGCTCCCACGGACGCGATCAGCAGCATGTCACCCTTCTTGAGCTTGCCCTCATCCAACGCCGTTTGCATGGCTAGGGGGACTGTGCCGGCCGTCGTGTTGCCGTAGCGGTCGATATTAATAATGACTTTTTCCAGCGGCATCTTTAGACGCTCTGCCGTCGCCGTAATGATTCGGCGGTTGGCTTGGTGTGCGATGAAGCAATCGACATCGGCTGCGGTTAGATTATTTTTCTCCAGCACGCGCTCAGTGATGTCTGCCATTTTCGTCACTGCATACTTGAAGACATTGCGCCCATCTTGATGAATGTAATGCATTTTTTGATCGACAGTTTCGTGGCTTGCGGGATGGAGACTGCCCCCTCCCGGCTTGTAGAGATACTGCCCGCCAATGCCTTCGATTTGATGGACGAAATCGATAAGCCCAAGGTCTTCGCCCTCCACGCCCGGTTCCAACAGAACTGCGCCGGCCCCGTCCCCGAAAATAATGCAAGTGGCGCGATCGGTGAAGTCCGTCATGGACGAATTCACATCGGAACCGATCACCAGCACCTTGCGATGCGCGCCACTCTCAATCAGCTTCGCTCCAGCCGTCAGAGCATAGACAAAGCCGGAGCAACCGGCTGAAACGTCGTAACCCCAGGCATTGGGAATGCCGCACTTGTACTGCACCAGGCAAGCGGTCGAGGGATAGGCCATGTCGGCAGTGACCGTGCCGACGATGATTGCTTCCACGTCAGTGAGATCCACATGGAAGCGCTTCACCATGTCTTTGATGGCCTCCACCGCGAGGTCGCTGGCCGCTACGCCTGGTTCGACCAGATGACGTTCGTGGATTCCGGTGCGCTCGAGGATCCACTCGGTCGTCGTGTCTACCATTTTTTCAAGTTCCTTATTGGTCAGGACTCGCGGAGGAACATAAGTACCAAGGGCAGTGATTTTAGCGCGCTTCGTGACATTCAAGTGATCGGGCTCCTATGGTCGCAAAGCATTAAAAGAACTCGCGATTCTCATGCAGCATGAGTCGCCGCGATATAAACAACATACGCCGTTCGTGCCGGGGGGGTGCCCGGAAGCGTCCCGATTGGTCGGAATCTTGGGAGTCGAACCCATACGGGAGGAATTGGTTTCCTGCTCGCCCGGGCACTTTACCCGCTGCTGATTCCGGTATTTGCGCAAGGCACCCTCGCAGACGGCACTCACTCTGCCTCTTCTTTTGGATGCTTAAGCACTCACGCTTCCAAACAGAGGATCTTGACCAGACCGAACTTCATTGAGCAGGCAACAGAAAAAGGCCATTGCGGCGCATGACTCTGACGAGAATCCGTCACTTTGACATGACCGTAGGCGCGCCATTTCTCCGTTTCGTCATGCCCCACTTCGCGCCGTTAAGCAATATCTAAAGCTAACAATAAGATACGTCGATCAGAGATTCGTGGGTTTGGTTTGCAAACTGCACCCTTATGAAAGTACAAAGGGCCCCGCACATAGGGAGGTTCTTATGGCAAGTTTGTTTTCGGCGCTTGATTATCTTTTTGGCTGTCATCATGGCAATCTGAGCCGGGTTTTCACAATTGGGGGCAAAACCTATCGAGTTTGCTGCGGCTGCGGTGCGAAGTTTGACTACTCCCTAGCGGAGATGTCGACTGGCCGACGTCTGGCTCTGACCCCCGCATTCAAATGGCTCCGCATCACCTAGGGTGAGGAGGTACGATGTTGCGAATCACCGTAGAAGAGAAGAATGATCGGATCAGCTTCCGGCTGGAAGGCAAGTTGATCGGCAGCTGGGTGCAGGAGCTTGAACGCTGTTGGATTTCGATTCGGAAATACGATTCAGCGAACCAGCTCTTCGTGGATCTGAGCAGCGTGAGCTTCGTCGATGATAAGGGGAAGGCCTTGCTCACACGAATGGTCGCGCAGGGTGCGAAGCTGGTAGCCAAGGGTCTACTGATGACCTCGCTGGCAAAGGAAATCGCAGGTCGATCAACTGCACCGGTAACAGAAAAGGCAAACACCGCGAGGTAAGCTAATCCAGGAGGAGGTCTCATGTCATCGCAAATGGTGCCGGCGGCTGTCGGCATTCATCAGGTCCTCGTCGCCGTCGATTTCTCCGAGACCTCCGAGAAGGCTCTCCACCACGCCGTCGCCATCGCTCGCAGTTATGGCGCCAGATTTTACCTAACCCATGTGGTTTCCGCGCTGGGTTTCACGCTTTCTGGAGGAGACACGATTGCCATGGCAACCGAGGCAGCCAAGCGCGATCTCTCCAGCTTGGAAGAAAGCCTGGTGGCGGCAGGCACACTGAGCGGCGTGCAACACGAGACCGAGGTCTGCCACGGCGAAGTGTGGAAGGAACTCGATCGGGTGGTTCGGGAAAAAAATGTGGACATGCTGGTGGTCGGCACTCGCGGTCGAACCGGGCTGGGTAAAGTTGCCTTTGGTTCCGTGGCCGAAGCCATCTTCCGCCACTCGTCCTGCCCCGTCCTGACGGTGGGTCCATGTGCCCCTTCCGATCCTCCCCCGAATGCAAGAGTGCAGCACATTCTTTATCCCACAGACCTTTCCGAGGAGTCCGCGGGAGCCGCGGGCTACGCCGAGTCACTGGCCCGGCAGCATGGAGCTCGCCTGACCATCGTCCACGTTGCTGAACGCCCTGGCGACGCGGCCGCCGAAGAACGCGAGCGTGGATTTGAAGCCAACTTCCGCAGGCATGCACCCGGCCATCTTCCTCACGACTGGACCTTCCGTACGCAACTCGGGCCGATCGATGAAACCATTCTCGAACTGGCGGAGGAAGGACGCGTCGGCCTAATCATTCTCGGTTTACGCCCTCAACCTTCTTTGCGGCATCCCCACGGCTGGCCCCATGCTTACAAGATTGCATGCCAGGCTTGCTGCCCTGTCTTGACCGTGCGCGGTGACACGGCATTCAGGCCATAGCGGGTTTCGCTCAGTAAAAATATTCTCTCCAGCTTTCACAAAACATTTCTCTCTCCCGCAAAACTCCGCTATTCTCTAGCCGGGATGAACACGCTGCCTCTTTCCGAGCTTCTGGGCGCGACGGTCTATGACCCGTCTGGCACGCCAACCGGCCGCGTGCGCGAAGTCACGCTGGCCCCGCAGGAAGACCGCACTCGCGTCGCCTCGCTTATCGTTAAGACCAAATCGGGCAGCCGCGTTCTTCCCTTCTCCGCTATCTCGGCCATCGACGCCAATATTCACGCTTCCACTAACCCCACGGACTGGCCCGCTGCCAACGGTTCCGAAGGATTATTCCTCCTCGAGCGGGATCTACTCGATCAGCAGGTCATCGACATCAATGGGCGGAAAGTCGTTCGCGTCAACGACGTTGAACTGCAGATCGACTCCGTCACCGAGGCTGGACGCCCTCACACCACCATGCGAGTGACCTCCGTCGACATCGGCGCCCGTGGAGCTGTACGCCGGCTTCTACGCGGCCTGGCACCTCGCGCTGCCCTGCAACTCCTGCTCCAGAGAATTCCTCCGCGCACTATTCCCTGGACTTTCGTCGATCTCATCGAAACCGACCCAGCCCGCCGCATCAAGTTGAAGATTTCGCATGAAGGCCTGGCCAAGCTCCATCCCGCCGACATCGCCGATATCGTCGAAGATCTCGCACCCGACGAGCGCGAAGCCGTCTTCCGCACGCTCGACGAAGATGTCGCAGCCGAGACCCTGGAAGAAGTTGAGCCAAATATTCAGAAGTCGATCGTCGAATCTCTCGACTCCGAGCGCGCCGCCGAGATCGTCGAGGAGATGGATCCCGACGCCGCCGCCGACCTCCTCGCCGATCTCTCGCAGGATCAGACCGAACAAATCCTGGTCGAGATGGAGCCCGAGGCGAGCCAGGAAGTGGTTGAGCTTCTCGAACACCGTGAAGAGACGGCCGCCGGCCGCATGACCACCGAGTTCCTCGCGCTGCCAGTAACGGCCACCGTCGAGAATGCCATCGGCGTGCTCCGCGAATTTGAAGGCGGCGTGGAAACCGTCGGTACCATCTATCTTGTCGACTCCAAGGGAACCCTCGCCGGCGCCGTGCCGCTCGCTAAACTGGTACTCGCCCAGCCGGGCACGCCGCTCCTCTCTCTCACCTCCGAGCCTCTCATTTCCACCCACGAAACCACCAGCGACAACGAAGTCGCCGAGCTCTTCGACAAATACAATCTCGTCACCCTTCCCGTCATCGACGAACACAATAAATTAGTCGGCGTCATCACCTCCGACGACGTAATCACCATGCTACGTTCCAAACTCTGATGTACCCTGTCCCTCTTTGCCCTCCGTGGTTAAGTCTTCGTTGCAACCCGCTATAATCGTTCGTTCCCAGGAGAGCCTCCTTGCCTTTCGATGACCTTCGCCAATGGATCGCCGCCCTCGACCGCGCCGGCGAACTCAAACGCATCCAAACCGAGGTCGACCCCGTTCTGGAAATCGCCGAAATAACCGACCGCGTCAGCAAATCGAAAACCGGAAAACCCGGAGGACCCGCTCTTCTTTTTCAAAACGTAAAAAACCATCCCGGCTCCCAAGTTCTCATCAACCAGTTCGGCTCCGAAACTCGCATGAAGCTGGCCCTCGGCGTGAATTCTTTCGACGAATTTGCCGACCGCATCCGCGTTTTCATGGACTTCAAATCTCCGCAAGGCTTTCTCGACAAACTCAAAATGCTCCCGCTCCTCACCGAAGCCGGAAAATTTTTCCCCAAGACCGTTCCCACCGGCCCCTGCAAAGAAGTCATCAAGCGCGACAACTTCTCTATCCTCGAGTTCCCTATCCTGCAATGCTGGCCGCAAGATGCCGGACGCTTCATCACTCTCCCCTGCGTTGTCACCCGCGACCCCAACTCCGGCAAACGCAACGTCGGAATGTATCGCCTCCAGGTCTACGACGCGACCACAACCGGGGCGCATTGGCAGAGGCAGAAGGTGGCTGCCGAGCATGTGCGTCAGCGCATGCGAGGAGCGGTTGAGAACAAGTCGGCTGCCGTTGACCTTATGGCCCGCACTTCTGGCGGGCAGGTGCTCTCCGAGGCCAATCATCCCTCAGGCAAGATAGAAGTCGCGGTCGCGATCGGTACCGATCCTGCCGTGGCCTTTTCCGCGATCGTGCCCGCTCCACCCGACGTCGAAGAATACTTGATCGCCGGATTCCTCCGCGCCGCCCCCGTCGAACTGGTCAAGTGCGAGGCTGTGGACCTCGAGGTTCCCGCCACCAGCGAAATCGTCCTCGAGGGCTACGTCAATCTCGACGAACTCCGCACCGAAGGACCCTTCGGCGATCACACCGGCTTCTACTCTCTCGCTGATCTCTATCCTGTCTTCCACGTCACCTGTATAACGCACCGGAAAGATCCCATCTACGCCACCACCATCGTGGGCAAGCCGCCCATGGAAGACGCCTACATGGGCAAAGCCGTCGAGCGCGTCTTTCTGCCGTTGATGCGTCTCACCATCCCTGAATTGATCGACATCAATTTACCCATCGAAGGCGTCTTCCACAACTTGATGATCGTCTCCATCCGCAAGTCCTATCCCGGTCAGGCTCGCAAAGTGATGAACGCCATCTGGTCGCTTGGCCAGGCCATGTTCACCAAGGTCATCATCGTGGTCGACGAAGATGTAAACGTGCAGGATCTCGCCGACGTCACTCTGAAGGTTCTCAACCACATCGATCCCGAGCGCGATATCCAGTTCACTCTCGGGCCCGTCGACTCGCTCGACCACGCATCCCGCCTCGCCAACTATGGCTCCAAGATGGGCATCGACGCCACCCGCAAATGGCCCACCGAAGGATTTGCGCGGCCCTGGCCCGACGAAATTATCATGGACTCGAAAACCAAGTCACTCGTCGACGCGAAATGGAAAGCGTTGGCCAAGGAGTTGGGGATCGAGTAGCACAGGTGGGATCGGATCTCGTCGCCGCCGATCCTTATTTCGATATACAATCCTCTGCGTTCGGCGGGCTGTCGAAAACCACACTTAATTTTTGGAGGGACACCCTGGCAACCAAGGTCGTTCAATCCCCTTACGCCCCATCCCCCGCCGCCCCAGGACGCCGCTACGACCATCTCTTTTTTTCGGGCATGACGTTGCTGATTCTCCTCACTGTTTTTTTCGGCTTTGCTCAGTCTTATTACCTTGCGGGTGTTTTCCAGGCTCCGCTCCCCAATCGACTGGTGCACATTCACGGCGCGGTCTTCACCTGCTGGATTCTTCTTCTCATCACGCAGACGCTGCTGGTCTCGGTACATCGCGTGGACATTCACCGCCGCCTCGGCCTCGTCGGCTTTGGCTTGGTCTGTATTATGCCCGTGGTCGCGATTCTCGCAGCCATCGACTCCATGGTCCGTCATGCCAGCCGGCCCAATGCTCTCTCGTTCTTTGCCGTACCCACGTTCGACATTTTGGCTTTCCTCCCTTTGATTTTTTTTGCTTGGAAGTACCGTTCCAACGCGGCTACCCACAAGCACCTGATCCTCCTGGCTACGATCGCCATTCTCGACGCCGCCGTTGTGCGCTGGCCCATCCACGCTTCCTGGTGGGGTCTGCACCCCGCGGAGTGGATGACAGATGCGTTCCTCCTACCACTATTCGCCTATGATCTTTTCTCGATTCGCAAGATCCATCCCGCCACACTCTGGGGTAGCCTCTTGTTCCTCGTTCTCCAGCACGTCCGCGGCGCGATTGGGCACAGCGATGCCTGGCTTACTCTCGCCGCATGGATCCAGCACACCGCCCGCTGACCCGCCAAGCGTGCGTATCTTTGCTTATGCAATGCCCGCAAAGTAGAGTTTACGGGCGCAAATCCGGAAGGCTAGTCACGGTTCCTGGATTTCTTGGCTTTCAAGCTGATCGCCACCTTGATCACTGCTCCATCCACAGGATCAATCTGAAATACTGCCTTAGCGGTGTAACCTGCGCTGTTCAGCCGGTAGGTGAAAACGCTATACCACTGAAAGATGTTGGTGTCATACGGTGCACCGTACTTGGCCTGTAGCTGCGCTGCGGTGTAGCTGCGGTCGGCAAGCTGCAGAACGAGGTAGGCGTCTTGGCGGTTTTCGCTTTTGAGCGCCGCAATTTCGGAGAAAGGAAAAGACTGGCCTTCCAATGGGTAATCCACGCTTGCCGTTTTGTGCCGATGGACCATCCCTTCCCGCACGATCTCGTCAATCCTTTTGTTCACTTCCCCCTGCAAGGTAAACCCCTCGCGCTCCGCGGCGCACCGGCCCTTATCCGGCATGCACTCCCCCCGAATTTCGTTCGCGACAAAGACGCGAAGCACCTTGGAGTTCTCCAGCACCGCCTTTATGCCTTGCTCGTCGGGCAGAGCCGAGGCTGCGAAGAGATAGGGAACCATCTGGCGCCAGTCGAAGTCTTCGGCGGAGAACCGTGCCTGCGGACCTGTGTCCGGCTTGTTGCCGCCGTCCGATGCGCTCGACAACGACGTCATGAAAACGGGGAGCAACAACAGCGTGGCCAACAGAATGGAGGGCTTCATTTTGGTGAGCCAGGCTGCGATCATAGAGGAAGCGACCGAAAACAGCCAGACCAGTCGCCATTTCGCTAAGGCCAGCGCCCACCGATGAAGGTGAAAACACGGTTCTGCCGAGTGGCGGAAAAACTGAAAATTTACGAGTGAACTTTTGGCGATTTTGAGCTAACTGTTGTCAGGCCGCCGGACAGACCTTTGCGTCTTGAAGACGCTATTTTAGTTTTACGAAGAGCAAAACGTAGATCGACCACACTCCAACGGTCATCGGAAACTGCACCAGGGCTGCATCGCGCAAAGCGCCTCCTCTGGGCAGCGTGTAGGTGAGGAACATCATCGCCAGGGCCGTTAGCACACCAAGGATCAGCTTGCTTTTCCAACTCATGAGTGTCTGACCTCACTTTCCCTTTGCTCGGACTTGTCTTCCCGCAGGCGGGGAGTATACGCCCGGGAAGCGACCGGAACAAGTGCCAGCCGATCTTTGTTTTAGGGTTTTAGGGACTGGCAGATTGGTGTCTGGCGGTGACCAGCAAACACGCCCCGCTCGGAGACGCCTCAATTCCACCGCTTTCGGTATACTGGAAAGGTATGCTGGTTCTGAGAAACATCGCTGCCATCGCCAAAGGCATGAGCATTACCTTCATGGAGATGTTCCAGCCCACGACGGTAGAAAACTATCCTGACGGCAAAGGTCCGCTGCGCGGCGCTCGCATCGAAGCGCGCTTCCGTGGCGCACACGTGCTGCAGCGCGATGAAAACGGGCTGGAAAAATGCGTCGCCTGCTTCCTTTGCGCCGCCAATTGTCCCTCGAACTGCATCTATATCGAAGCCGCCGACAATACCGACGAACACCGCGTAAGTGGCGCGGAGCGCTACGCCAAGGTTTATAACATCGATTACAACCGATGTATTTTTTGTGGCTATTGCGTGGAAGCTTGTCCGACGGATGCGATAACGCACGGCCACGGTTTTGAGCTGGCGACGTTCAATGCCAGCAATCTGGTTTACCGCAAGGAGCAAATGCTGGCCCCCCGGCCAGCACACATGGGAGCGAACGTTGTGTTCAATCAGGCCGACGTGGATGGTGGCGCTCCCAAGGAGATGGTTGCGGGGAGTTAGAGTTTCCAATCTCGAATCCATCACGCCGGTCCTTGGGGGCCGGCGTTTGTATATTGCGAGTCCCGCGTGACAAGGAGCGAGTGCAAGTTTAAGAAAAAGTCTATGGCTGATTTCTTACAGAGGGTGAAAGAGCGCGTCGTTGTCTATGACGGCGCGATGGGGACGAACATTCAGACGCGCAATCCTACCCTGGACGATTACTGGGGCAAAGAGAATTGCAGCGAAGTGCTGGTGCTGAGCCGTCCCGACATTATTCGGGAGATTCACGCCGACTTTTTCAAAGTCGGCTGCGACATCGTCGAGACCAATACGTTTGGCGGATCGCGCATCGTGCTGGGCGAGTTTGAACTGGTGGAACGAGTACGCGAGATCAATGTGAAAGCCGCACAACTGGCTCGGGAAGTGGCGCAGCAATTCTCGACTAAGGATCAGCCGCGGTTCGTGGCGGGATCGATGGGACCGACCACCAAGCTGCCGTCGCTGGGACACATTAGCTTCGATGTGATGGCGGCGGCATATGAAGAGCAAGCCGCAGCGCTGATCGAGGGCGGAGTGGATGTGCTGCTGATCGAGACTTGCCAGGATCTGTTGCAGGCGAAGATTGCAGCCATCGGCGTGCTGGATGCAATGCGGAAGGCGGGCAAGCGATTGCCGGTCGCGGTGCAAGTCACGCTGCAAGAAACCGGGACGATGTTGTTGGGCACAGAGATTGGCGCGGCGCTGACGGCGCTGGAGCCGTTCGATGTCGACATCCTCGGACTGAACTGCGCGACCGGACCGAAGGAGATGAACGATGCGGTGCGCTACCTGGCGCTGAATTCGACGAAGGAAATATCGATTCTTCCGAATGCCGGGCTTCCGCACAACGAAGGCGGACACGCCGTCTACAAACTGACGCCGGAGGAACTGGCCGAATATCACAAACACTTTGTCCAGGACTACGGTGTGCGCATTGTGGGCGGATGCTGCGGAACCACTCCCGGCCACCTGAAAGCCGTGGTAGACGCGGTTTCTGGCGTAGACCCAGCAAAACGCGAGGTAAAACGGGTGGGCGCGGCCTCGAGCGCGTACACTTCCGTTTCCCTCGATCTTGAGCCCAAACCGTTGATCGTCGCCGAAGAAATGAATACGACAACGCGGGTGGAGCATTTCCGGAGTTTGGTACGGGGGAAGAAGTACGACGACATTCTGGCGCTGGCGAAGAAATTGGTGAACGACGGATCGCACATGCTCGACCTCTGTTGCGCAATCGTGGGCGAAGATGAGAAAGGTTACATCACGTCCATTTTGGAAAGGATTGCGACGCGGGTTCCGGCGCCGATTCTGGTGGATTCGACCGAGGCGGATGTGGTGGAAGAGGCGCTGAAGCGGATTCCCGGGCGGGCGATTATCAACTCGATCAATCTGGAGGATGGGGAGAAGCGGACGTCGCTGGTGCTGCCGATGGCGAAGCGGTATGGCGCGGCGGTGATTGCCTTGACCATCGATGAAGATGGAATGGCACTGACGGCAGAGAAGAAGGCGGCGATCGCGCACCGGATTTTTGACTTGGCGACGAAGAAGTATGGGCTGGACGGGACGGATCTGATTTTCGACGCGCTGACGTTGCCGATTTCGACGGGGCAGGACGAGTACCGCAGCGCGGGAATCGAAACTTTGAAGGCGGTCGAGCGGATCAAGAAAGAATTGCCCAATGTGAAGACGATTCTCGGCGTGAGCAATATTTCATTTGGACTGGATGCGTATCCGCGACGGGTTTTGAATTCGGTGTTCATGCACGAGGCGGTGGATCACGGGCTGGATATGGCTATCGTGAACTACACGAAGATTTATCCACTGTACAAGATTCCGCAGGAAGAAGTGGATCTGGCACGGAAGCTGATTTTCCGTGACGAGTCGGATGGCGATCCCTTGCAGAAATACATGAATCACTTTGCCGGGCTGAAGGGAAAGCCGGCGGCCTCGACCACTGCGCATGTAGATACGTTGTCGGTGGAAGACAAGCTGAAGTTCGCCATCATCAACGGCGAGAAATCGGTGGGTGAGGGAGCGACTAAGAAATCGCTGGAGCAGTTACTGGAAGAGGCGCTTGGCTCTTACTCCGCGTTGGAGCTGATCAATACAGTGCTGCTCGATGGGATGAAGACAGTCGGCGATCTGTTTGGTGCGCGCAAGATGCAGTTGCCTTCCGTGCTGGATTCGGCGGGAGTGATGAAGCAGGCTGTGGCTTATCTCGAGCCCAGGATGGAGAAAAAGGTCGGCGGATCGCAGAAAGGAACGATCGTCCTCGCAACCGTAAAGGGGGATGTCCACGATATTGGAAAGAATCTGGTGGACATTATTTTGTCGAACAACGGATTCAAGGTGGTGAACCTGGGAATCAAGCAGCCCGGGGACAAGATTATCAGCGCGGCGCAGGAGCATGGGGCGGATGCGATCGGGTTGAGTGGGCTGCTGGTGAAATCGACGCTGGAGATGAAGTACGTGATCCAGGATTTGCAGCGGCAGAAGCTGGAGTTTCCGGTGATTTGCGGCGGCGCGGCTTTGACGCGGAAGTATGTGGAAGACGATCTGCGGCGAGAGTATGCGAACGCGGTGTTTTACGCCGAGGACGCGTTTGCCGGGCTGCATGTGATGGAAGATCTGGTGACGGAAGATGGCGCGCGGGAGGCGCGACTGCAGGATGGGCGAACGGTGAAGGAATACGCGAAGGCCGCAGCGGTGGATGAGGAAACCGGTCCGGTGTTTTCGGAGCGGAGCGCGGTGGTGATGGATGCGCCTAATATTCCGGAACCTCCGTTCTGGGGAGTCCGGGTGAAGCGCTACGATGTGCGGGAGGTGTTTCCCTACATCAACGAAACTGCGCTTTTCAAGAATCAGTGGCAGTTGAAGACGGCGTCGCAGGCAGATTACGTGCGACTGGTGGAGGAGAAGTTCCGGCCGATCAAGAAGAAGATCGAAGAGGAAGTGGCAGAATCCGGATTGTTCGATCCGAAAGTAGTGTACGGGTATTTTCCTTGCCAGAGCGATGGGAACGATTTGGTGGTGTATGAAGTACCGAGCACCGAGCACCGAGCACCGAGCGGGGACGCTGCGGGTAAAACAGCAGGTTCCTCGACTTCGCTCGGCATGACAAAGCCTGGGCAGGGAACAAAAGAGTTACTGAGATTCACTTTTCCGAGGCAGAGGGAGGGTAGGCGGTTGTGTATTTCGGATTTCTTTGCCGCAAAATCTGGGAAAATGGATGTGATCGGATTTTCGCTGGTGACAATCGGGGCGAAGGCATCGCTGGAGACGCAGCGGTTGTTTGAAGGCGGAGAGTATACGAAATACTTGTATCTGCACGGGCTCAGTGTGGAGACGGCGGAGGCGCTGGCCGAACTGCATCATAAGAAGATGCGCGAGGAGTTGGGGATTGCGGGCGAGGATGCGGCGGCCATTCGTGATTTGTTTCATCAGAAATACCGTGGGTCGAGATATTCGTTTGGGTATCCGGCGTGCCCCAATCTGGAGGATCAGACAAAGTTATTCGTGCTGCTGAAGCCGGAAGAGAATGTTGGAGTGCGTCTGACTTCGGGATTCTTGCTGGAGCCAGAGCAGAGTACCTCGGCGCTGGTGGTGCATCATCCGGGGGCGAAGTATTTCGTGGTGTGACGAAGCGATTCTCACCACGGAGGCACAGAGAAGACAACACAAATATCTTGAACGTGGGACGCTCTATGAGCGTCCGTCTTCGTTTGCCAACCTGCGACAAGAGAAATGCATCTTTGTTGCATGATTCGCAAACTGCAGTATCGTTTGTATTCCCGCAAGAAAGACGCGAAGACTGGGAAGCGGAAGAACCTTGGGACCTTTTCTTCGCTCGCAGCGGCCAAGAAACATGAGCGCGCGGTGCAGTATTTCAAGCGCGCATGAGCCGTGAATGACAGTAGGGATCTTCGACTGCGCAGCATTGTCCTTAGGAAAATCATGCTTCGCTCAGGATGACATCGCAGGTTGTATCGACATCAGAAAGTTGCTGCGAGGCGGAGTGCGTAGCTTCGGGGCGGACCGATGGCGTTGCCGGAGAAGAGACCCCCGAAGTCGATCACGTTCAGGCGGTTATTGAGGTTTTCGACGTCGGCTTGCAGACGAAGGGAACGTTGTTCTTTTTTGTAGAAGTCGGCTCCGGCGGATAGGTCGAGAGATAGAGTGGGCTTGATGCGACCGTCAGCAAAGTTGATGCGGTCGACCACCTGCTGGCCGTAGTCAATCAGGGCTTGCTCATGGGTTCCGGTGAATTCAAAGGGCAGGCCGCTGCCGTACTCAAAGCCACTGCCTAACCAACAACGTGATGCCAGCTGATAGCGAATTCTGCCGCGGACCGTGTTGCGCTGATCTTGCGAATCCGGAAAGTGCCCGGTGAGTTGGGTGTTGGCATTGACGGCGTCCGAGCCGACAAACAATCCTCCTGTTACCGGAAACCAGGCGTTGCCTACGATATAGGAATAGCTGAGAAAACCGGAGAAGCGATTCCAGTGCGGGAGTTCGAGCTTCCCTTCCGCGCCATAGATGACGGCTTTGCGAAACGCAATAGGGAAGCTGACGGCTGTGCTGAGGATTTGATCGTCGTCTGCGTAGTTGTTCACGTAGCGGCGAAAATAGTTCGCGTCAAAACGGAATTGACTCAGAAAGCTCTCGGTGGCGCCGAACTCCATGTAGTTGCCGTGAGAAGGTTCCAGCGGAAGGCGAAGAACATCGGGGTTCAGCGATACGACGTTGGGCGAACTGGCCAAGAGAATATTGTCGAAAGACGGTGTTTGGAAAATGCGGTCATAAGAGGCGTGGACGATCAGATTCGCTGCCGGGAAATAATGCGAGACCGCCACGCGCGGGCTGATGGCATTTTGATTGATGACGAGTTGGTAGTGATCCCAGCGGAGGCCAGCACTGACGGTCCAGTTGCCGAGGCGGATGAGATCCTGAACGAAGGCGGACTGCTCGAGATCAGGGCGGTTGCCGGCGAAGGCAAAGGTCGAAGGCGTAGCAGGATCGAAGGGATAGAGCGGGTCGCTGGGATTTGCGGTTATCACATCGCTAAAGTTTTCGTGCAGAAAAAGATTGTCGGATTCGACGCCGACCTTCCATTCATGGTGGCCGCGGTGGATGGAGACCGAGGCCTTGCAATATCCCTCTCTGAAGTTGTTGTGCAAAAACGCCGCGATGGGCCAAGAGCCATCGTTGGAGTTGAGGTCATTCGAGTTGTCGCGAACCATACCGCGAACATTCGCCAAAACATCGGACGAAAAAATGTGTTGGTAGGAAGCGATGCCCATGGTTTCGAAATTGGCCGCGGTTTGAAGTTGGGGCACAGTGCTCGGAGGGGTGCGAAGATCGGGAAACTGCTGCGGCTGTTCGTTGGGAATCTCGTAACGGCTGAGCTCGTGGCGCACGCTGAGGGTGATGCGATCTTCGGGAGTGAGGTCGCGCTCATAGCTTGAAGAGAAGTCGCCAGTGGTGCCGCGGTTGGTGTAGTTCTCGGGAACCACCGGATTGAGGTAGTGGGCGGTCACATTTCCGGAGACGCTGAGACCAATCGTGTTTTTCCCAAAGGAATCCTGAAGGCGCGCGAAGGCGCCGGCCGTATCGAAACTACCGCCGGAGAGAACGATGTCTCCGTGAAGCCGGCCGTTGAGCTGTGCGTCGCGAAGAGTGTTGACTTCGACGACGCCGCCCATTTTGCGTCCATACTCGGCGGGAATGCCGGCGGTGTAGATGGTGAGGGAATCGACGTCGTCGGCTTCAATTTCAGGGCCGAAGCTGGGCGAGCGGTTGTCGGTGAGCGGGATGCCGTCGACGACAAATTGAGTTTGATATTCGGACCCACGAGGATGAAGGACGGCGTTACCTTCGTAAAGCCAGCCGGGCTGGGAGTTGATGAGATCGACCAGCGAGCGGCCGGGTAACGAGGTAGGACGATCGGCGATTTCCTGCTGATCGATATGATTTGAGGCACCGGCGCGGTCGGGATCGAGAAGAGTGGCTTCCGCGGTTACGTTCACGGCGGTGCTGACCGCTGCGATGCTGAGCTTGACGATGTATTCAGTGGGCAACGCGGAGTGGATTTCGATGAGGCCGTCGTAGGGAGCGAAACCTGCGTCCCAAACCTTGAGCCGATAGAAGCCGAAGGCAAGGTTGCGGATCACGGAAAGGCCGGCATCGTCAGCGGAGAAAGTGCGGTGGAATTGTATGGCGTCGTTAGAAACATCGACAGAAGCCTTGACAGGCGCTGTGTTCGGGCCGGTGATTTTGAGGCGAAGTTCTCCGGAATTGCTCTGCGCCAGGAGGGGAAGCGCGAGGAGGAGGAAAGCGAAGTGGAAAAATGATCGCACGCGTTTTGGGTTCGGGAATCTTCATGCTACCAGCTTCAAGAGCCGGGATTGGAGTTACCTAAGGAACCCATTGCCTCGCTGCGCCTAGCGGACAGCTCCTTCGGCTCCGCTCGGGGCCGGCTGGGTGAGATGTTTCCGCATTGTTCTTTCCGCTTACTTTCGGAGGAGGAGATCTGCGGCTACGAAGAGGGCGAAGACTACGGAAATTACGCCGTTCATCGTGAAAAAAGCGGCGTTGAGTTTACTGAGATCGTTGGGTTTTACGAGCGAGTGTTCGTAGAGCAGGAGCAGCATGACTGCGATGACGCCAGCGAGCGCAAGTTTGCCCAAGGCGAAGGCTGGAACCAGCACGACGAGAAGGATCAGCATGATGAGATGGAAGGCGCGCGCGATCCAAAGAGCAGGGCCAATGCCGACGTGGCGAGGGATGGAGTGAAGGCCGGCGTGACGGTCGAATTCGAAATCCTGACAGGCATAGAGGACATCGAAGCCGGCGACCCAGAAGGTGACGGCGGCGGTGAGGAGCAGGATGCGAGGGTCGAGGGAGCCGCGGACGGAGATCCATGCGGCGGCGGGTGCGATGCCGAGCGCGAAACCCAGCACAAGATGGGAGAGACGGGTGAAACGTTTGGTGTAGGAGTAGAGCAGTAGAACGGCAAGTGCGACAGGTGAAAGCCAGAGCGTGAGGCGATTCAGTTGCGAAGCCGCCAGTATGAAAATGGCGCAGGAAACGACGACAAAAGTGGCGACAAAGGTGGAGGAAAGATGTCCGGCGGGAAGAGCGCGAGTGCTGGTACGGGGGTTCGCGGCGTCGAGGGTGGCGTCGGCCAGGCGGTTGAAGGCCATGGCGGCGGAGCGAGCGGCCAGCATGGCGATGACGATCCAGAAAAGTTGATGGGCTGTGGGAAGACCGGAGGCGGCGAGCATGGCTCCGCACAGGGCGAAAGGGAGAGCGAAGATGGAATGCTCCCACTTGATCATTTCAAGTGTGACGCGGAGGTTGTGAAGAACGGGCACACGAAGATTGTAAGACAGTTCTGGGTTGTCAGACTGGAGAACCATCGACTTCTCAGAGATGCTTCAGCCTGTGCCGCACCCTCGAATCGTTGGGACATCGGGAATACGAACGACGAGGGCCGTTGCCAGCACTAACGTGTTTGGTCTGAGATCAGAGGGACGAAGCGAACCGAGTCACGGTGCGAGATGATGGGCTGGCCGTTGAGTGTGCGAATGAATTGAAGTTGCTGGGAATCGGGTGGACCGACGGGGACAATCATCCGTCCGCCGTCGCGGAGTTGAGAGAGGAGTGCGGGAGGAACTTCGAGAGCCGCAGCGGAGACAAGGATTGCATCGAAGGGAGCATACGCGGGAAGGCCAAGCGTGCCATCACCGGTAAATATTTTGACATTCCGGTAACCGAGCCCGGCGATGGCCGCACAAGCATCAGCAGCGAGGTCGGGGTGACGTTCGATGGAAAACACTTGTGCGGCGAGTTCCGCTAGGAGCGCGGTAACATATCCGGAGCCGGTGCCGATTTCTAGGACAATATCGGTAGCGGTGAGTTGAACGGCTTCGAGCATGACGGCGACGACGTAAGGCTGGGAAATGGTCTGGTCGTCAGCGATCGGCAGCGGGTGATCTTCGTAAGCCTCGGCACGGTAGAGTTCGGGAACAAAGGTCTCACGTGGAACGCGAAGCATGGCGTCGAGTACACGCGGATCAGAGATGCCGCGGGCGCGGAGTTGAGAGTCGACCATTCGCTGACGGGCGGTGATGGTCATTGGCTGCTCGGAGCGAACCTCAGGGGCTAAAGCCCGGTCTATTCTAGTCGCTTTACGCGACGCTGAAAGCGCCGTTCTTCCACGGTTGTGCCTGCTTCTGTGACGCTTTCGCTTGCTCCCGTTGCGGCACTGGAGCACTCGTGCACCCAAAACTATCTCAGAGTTATTTCTTACGCCGGCGAACGCGCAGGTCGAAGCTGACGACACCATTCTGATCGCGGGTGCCGACGACCGAAAGGTTGCGATTGAAATAGTACTCGCCCTGGATGATCTGCTGCGAGCTCTGAGAGACGTTAGTGGAATAAGTCAAGGACACGTTGTTGGCGAATTCCTGCTCGATGGTGATCTGCGGGCCGTTGCTGATGGGATTGGTCTCGGTGGTGAGTCCCTGAGGATCGATCTTGATATTGCTGGCGCCGAACAAACGTTGCAATCGGCTACTGACGGTGGTGTTCAAGGCCTGGCTCAGGATGAGGGCGGTAGCCTGATCGGAAAAAACGCTCTGGCCAGACTGTTCCTGGAGTTGAGTAGACTCATTGCCGGTGCGGCCGAGAGCGAGCAGGGCGACGATGTCGGATTTGGGCAGAGGTGGTTCGGAGCGGTAGTTGATGTTGAGACCGCGATCCGTCGTTCCGGTGACGGTGATGTTGAGATCGTAATTGCGAACGTGAGTGGAAGCCTGGAGGTTGAGCTGAGGCTCGATGGAAACCGGATTGGCGAAGGTGATATCGCCCCGTTCAAGGGTGAACCGGGTGCCGTGAAATGTGGCTTGGCCTTCGAGAATATCGACGCGGCCAAGAACGGCGGGGCGCGCGATGGAGCCGCGGAGGCGGAAATCGGCGTCACCGGAGAGCCGCGCGATGGCGGTGCGCATCTGGAGTTCAGGCGCGGTCTGAACATGGATGTCGAGTTTGATGCTGTTGAGCGGAGAGTTGGAAATTGCGAGGCCCGCGCCCTGGCGGCCGCGCTCCAGGTAGGAACTGAAATCGAAGCCGGGAGTTACGGCGATCTTGTTGATGGTGATTTGGCCTGAGACCGACGAAGCGGAGCGCGTGCCTACCCAGTGAAGATCAGCATCAGCTGTAGAACTGACTCCGGGCGGATAGCGAAGGCGAACGTCCTTGCCGGAAGCGGTGAGGTTGAAATTCAGCTGTTGATGGAGATAACTGGCGTCCCCCTGAAAAGTGAGAGTGCCACCACCGGTGCGGGCGGTGAGGGTTTCGATGTGGAGGCGATCGCGAGTAAACAGAAGAGAGCCACTGACTTCGCTCAAGCCACTCGGTAAAGTCGCATAAGAGAGCGAGCCATTCACAAATTGAAGATGACCTTGGGGCAAAGGATCGGCGAGGGTCCCGCCGACGGTCATATTCATGGTGACCAGGCCAGAGGAGGTGAGGTCGGGATAGAAACCGGTAAGCAGCTTGAGGTCGACGTGACCATCCGCAGCGAGATCGAGCGTGCGAGCGCCGGCGAGTTGTACGGAGCCGTGGGCGGTGAGGTCGGTTCCCTCCCCTACCACGTGGAACTGACTGATATGGATGGACTGATTGGCGACGACGAAGAGAATGGGATCCTGGTTAGTGAGTTTGACGTGTTCGAGATCGAGAGAGAGGGTCGCAAGATCGCCGTGGATATCCCAGCGAGAGGGCTCGAGGAGTGGACCGTGCAGATCGAGACTGCCAGCGACAGAAGAGTGTCCGGTAAGTTGAGCACCGAAGTATGCGTGCCAGAAGGGATCAAGATCGAGTTGATCCAGGCGGAAAGAAAGATCGGCGAAATAGTCGTCTCGCAACCGGATATTTCCGCTCACCTGTAGTGAACCGCGCGGCAGTTGCGACTTGCCGGTGAGATGAAGCTCCCTGCCCTGTGTAACTGCTTGCAAGTCGAGGTCCCCTTCGAGTTCGTGATCGAGAACGAGTTTGCGGAGGTGAATGTCGGCATTCATGGCCGGTGCGCTCGGTTTGCCGGAAGCCTTGAGAGTGAAATCGGCGCGTCCTTCAATCGGGAGACGGTCGGAGTGGATCTGGCGGACGCTGGCGAGATCGAGATTACTTGCGGCTACGTCAAGACTGAATGCCTGAGTCGCAGGATTGTACGCCGCGCTGCCGGTGATGACGGAATCGTCGTGGAAGAGATGCATGTTATCGAGCGCGATTTCGCCGTGAGAAAAGTGGAAAGTGGAATCGAATTGTTGAACCGGCTCGCCGTAAGCGGAGGCACCATTGAGATGGATCCGTCCATCGCCGTGAAGATCGGACTCAGTGCCCGAGGCTTGCACGAAAAGGTCCCCCGCGCCGGTAATGGGGTAGTTGTATCCGGCAAGGGCCTGGAGGGCGGCCACGTCGACGTTCTGCAGATTGGCGCGGATCGTAAAGGCGGTGTTGCCGGTGAAGTGGCCATGTTGAAGGGTGGCGGAGGCGTCGAATTCAGCGGAGGTCTGGCCGCGACGCAAATTGGCACCGCGAAGAGCAACGGACTGGAAGGACAGCTGGATGGAGGTGGAAAGAGAATCCCAGCGAGTTTTGAGTTGGGGCGTGTCGGAGGTAGCGGGAACGTTGATTTCGAAATCGTCGACCGACAGGCTGCCCGCGAGTTGCGGGGCGGAGAGTGAACCACTCATGTTGCCGTTGAAAGTGGCGCGGCCATGCAGCACTACGGGAAAAAGGGCGGGGCCGCGCACAACGGCGATAAAAGGCAGCCAATCCGCGAGGCTGGAAGTGGAAACCGATAACCGAACCGCAGACGTGGAAGAAAGCGTGCCCGAGGCCTGCACGCGACTGGTGGGGGTGGTGAGGTTGAATTGCGGGAGATCGAGTGTGTCGCTGGCGGCATGATAAAGGCCCGTGGCGTGAGCGGTGAGCGGTAGCTGGGCAGGAGGAGTGCGAGCGGGCGGACTAACATCGAGCGCGAACTGCACTTCGGCATCGTAACGAGTTCCCTTCCAGCGAGTTTCGACCGTGCCGGAAGCCAGTCCGGCGGGACGCAAAGCCTGCAGCGGGTGAGTGGGCGCGTTGAGGGCGACGGCGAGATCTTCGGCGGAGATGTCGCGCAGGCGAAGAACGATCAGTGCGCTCTGGACGGCTGGCGGCCTGGGTTTGACAGCTTCGTGCGATTTATTCAGCGGGTGAGCCGCAGAGATGGTAGCGGTCTCAAGACTCTTTCTGGCCGCGGGCGATAGGTGCTGATCCGCCGCGAGCCACTGATTCAGTTCAGCCTCACCAGTGACGCTGCCGCCAAAAATTCTGCCTTCGATCTTCGACAGTTTGAGCTGCTGATCGCTGATCGAGTAACCGGTAGTGAGCGACGCTTTGGAAAAAGAAACCTGATCGGCTCGCCAGGCGAGATCGCGAATGGTAAGCAATCCACTCGAGGCAAACTGATCGAGTGACCAATTGCCTTCCCCCTTGAGTTCAAGAAACCCGGCACGAAGCTCGCGACGGCGAATGATGGAAGCTGCTTCCGTGAGGTCAACGTGGGCGTCATACGCAGCTTGCAAAAGAGGACGGCGGAAGTTCGTGATCTGGCCGCTGGCGGATAGATTGGATCGCCCCGAATTCCATTTGAGCGAAGAGAAGGCAGCGGAATCAGAATGCAGGGTGAAATCCGCAGAAGTCATCCACGCGAAGGGCCGACAGTCCTGCAGCTTCGTGTCGACCAATCCCAGCAGAAAACGCCCATTGTAGCGCTCGTGGAGGTAGGAGTATTCCATCTGCAGCGAAGTGTCGCGCACCGAGAAATCGAGAGGGATGGTCTGGTCATCCCACAGGATTCGTCCCTGGCGAAATTCGAGGTGAGCGATGGAGAGCGCGAAGAGTTGTTCGACCGAAGCTTGCGTGGTAAATGTGCTGGACCGCTTGGGAAAGTTGCTGCTGCCATCGGGATAAAAAACGACGTGGATCACGGGATGGTCGAAAACTAACTCATGAAAGGCGAGTTCGGAACGAAGAAGAGAAGTGATCTTCAAGCGACCGATGACGTTATCGGCGTGAGCCAGTGGAACGTCGGTGGCGGCCTCGCGGCCATGCACCGTGATATTGCGTACCTCGACTTGCAAGCGGAACGGAATGGTATGGAAGCTGCCGATTTCGGCGCGGCCTCCAGTAATGCGCTCGACTTCGGCCACGAGGCGGCGGCGAACCAGCGACTGGAAAGACTCTGTGTTGATGTAGATGGTCAGGGTGAGAGCGAGGAGAGAGGCCGCGCCAGCCAGGATGAGCAGGTACTTCCACCAGCGGCGGCCTGGCTTAGTGGAAGGTTCGGTCACCGCCATTGGACTCCCGGGTCGTTGGACGAGGGCGGAACCCCGGGAATGTGCACCTGACCTTCAGCACGTAGAGTCTGCAGCCAGGAGACGAGCATCTCGCTCACTTTTTCTTCGGTAAGCAGTTCGCGGATCTTGGCGGCGACTTCGGTAAGCGGCACTTCAGACGCGCCGGCCTCTTTCAGTTTAGGAACGAACTGGTCGCGGTAGTAAGCCTCGATCGACTTGGAATCGATTTGCACGGCAGGGCGAAGACGAGCATCGACCAGGCGCATCACATCGATCTGCTGCTGAACATGGGCGTACAGATCTCTTTCCGTGAGGTGATAAGAGGCCAGCAGGGAGCGCCAGGCGTCATCGGAACTGGCTTGAGGATATTGCTTGCGGGCGTCGGCGATATGAACCGAGATCTCGGCGTCGGTGGCGTGGCGGAAGTCGGCAGACTTCATCTGTCCACGCAGCAGTTCCAAATCGATGAGCCGGTCGAGAACGCCGCGGCGATCCTCTTCCGTGAAATCCGCGAGAGAACGGTTGCTGAGGAGCGCTTCATAGCACAGGGCTTCATCCCAATCCGACTGCAGAATCACGTGACCGTTCACGGTAGCGACAATGCGATCAATGACCTGAGGCGCGACAGCAAGGGCAGAACGTACCGGGGCGAGAACAATCACTGACAGTAAAAGCACGAGCGCGGCGGTCGTGGTTCGCGCCGTCATCGTTCTCTTGGTGGGGGATTTCATTAAAATGGCTGCCCTATGCTGAAAAAAACATTGAAGTGCTGCAAGCGCTGCGTCTCATAATTCTCCGCTTGTCCGTTGGAAAACTTGGTCCCTTGAAAATAACTGGTTGGGTTTAGATTGTACCCGAAGTCAAAGCGCAAGGGGCCGATGGGAGTTTTATACCGCAGGCCGACTCCCAGGGCGTGAGAAGTATAGTCATACCCGCTGTTGTTGAAGCTGGTTATGCAAGCAGGGTTGGGCACTCCCTCGGCCTGCAAACATTGGGAGGGATCGGGCTGGTGCCAGCGCAGAGAGCCCTTCAACAGGTCGTGTCCGGCGGTGAAAACATTCCCCATATCGTGAAAGATAGCGAAGCCGAAGCCCTCCCCGAGATAAGGCAAGGTGACGGAAGGAAAGCGCAGTTCTTCACTGTTCACGAACAGCGCCGAGCCGCCGACGGGGAAACCGGAATCGGGATCGCGAGGTCCTGCCTGATTTAACCCGAAACCGCGGTGAGAGTTGCCACCTCCGGAGAAAAAAAGTTCGGGTAACGGAATGATGGAAATGTTCGACTGACAGGCGGTTTGTAGGTTATTCAGGGGGCAGCTTCCGGGGGGCAGGATTCTGGTGCCGCCATAAACCTGTTCCACGCCCAGGGTGGTGGAGCGAGCGAAGACGAATTTGTGATTGAGCTTGCCGAAAGCGTAATAGGTGGAATCCTGGGCGATCGCGCGGCCGTAGTCCGACTGAGAGCCGACATAGCTCGATGCACCGAAACCATCGAGGGTAAAGTATTGGCCCTTGGTACTTTCGAGCGGGTTATCCCGCTGGTCGCGGATAAAAGTGAAGCCGGGACCGCCTACGTGGGCAGGCAAAGAGAACAAACTGAATTCGGCAGGAGAGAAGTTCTCGTCAGAGTGGATGATGGCCTTTACGCGACGGTAGTCGAAGCGATAGGTAATGGAGGTGGAGTGGTTGACTTGCAGCTTGCCAATTTGCTGGCGAAGATCGATCTTACCCTCCAGCCGCTGCGAGGTAAAGGTGGCGACGTTGAGACTGTTGTCATAAAAAGCTGTGTAGACGAGCTTGAAGCGGTCATTGTTAAAGATCTTGGGAATCTCATAGCTGATCAGACCCCGCTGCTGCAGGGTTCCAACGTGAGACTGGAAAATGAGGGTTTGGTCGCGGCCGCCGACGTTGAGGCGAGTGATATCCAGTCCCACGCGGGGACTGACGCCGGTCGAGCCGGACGGAGGGCCGGTCCCGGAAGGCAAGCCGGTTTCGAATTCCAGGCCGATGCCGTAGGTGAAGGTATAACGTTTGGCTTCCTGTACCTGCACCAGGACATTTTTCTCCGGGTCGGTGCCATTGGGATTCTGAACCGCAGTATCGACTTGGCTGAAAATGCCGAGGTCGTAAAGCTTGCTCTGCGTGTCCAGGAGGTCCTGCTGGCTTAAGGGCTGGCCTGCGACTACTTGCACTTCGCGCTGCACCACGTAGTCTCGGGTGTGGTCGAGCCCAGCAACCAGTACTCGATCGATGACGAACTGTTCGCCCTCGTGGATGGTGAAGGTAACGTCCTCGCGATTCGGCGTACCCGGCGCAGGGTTGGTGGTGATATCCAGTACAGCGTTGGGAAAGCCGTGATTGAAGTAGTAGTTGAGAATGGCCTCGCGATCGTCCGCGAGATTTTGTTCGGAATAGGGCTGACCGGTCTCGGTCTTGAACTCAGAAAAGTCTTTTGCGCTTAGGTTTACCTTCTCATTTCCGACAACGCGGAACGCGCCAACGAGAGTCTGCGGACCTTCTTCGATTGGAATGTGAACCGCGAGATGGTTGTCGGCACCGTGGTAGTTGTCGTCGACCTTGGTTTGAATTTTGACTTGGCGGAACCCGTTGGAAACATAAAGGGCCTGCAGATTGGCGACATCGTTCTTGAGCAGTGCTTCACTGTAGCGTCCGGCGGACAAAACGGCGGCGGGCTGAATCTGAAGGCGCTGGCGAAGCTTTTCCCGGGGGAAATACTTGTTCCCCGTGATCTCGATACGTTCGAGCTTGTGCACCGGGCCAGGATCGATCTGGTAGACCACCTGGAGAAAGTCAGGACCGCTTTCCTTGTGGAAGTCGACGGTGGCGTCGAAGTGACCGCGAGTCTGTAGGTAGTCGAGGAGGTTGTGCTTGCCTTCGTTGAGCAAGTCATCGTCCAGTGCGTTCTCCTGGTAAACCGGAACGTCTCTTTTCAACACACTTCGGCTGATGGGAAAACCCTGGGCGTATACCACGACCACGGGACCGGGATCGACCAGGAAGGTAAAGTCGACGGAGTTGGATTCGGGGTGGTATTTCTGTTCGGCGATGGAAACCTGGGCCAGGACGCGTTGCTGCTTTTGCAGCTTCTTGCGCAGACGTTGAAGAGAGTTGGTGACACGGTTCGCGGTGACCCGTTCGCCGGGATGCATCCGGGCGATGTCTTGAAACTGGCTCTGAGAAAACTTCGAATGACCGGTGACCGTGACCTCACCGATGTGCGCAGGCTCGCCCGGCGTGATGTGAAACAGAATATTGATCTGCTGGGTGGCGGCGTTCGAAGTGCTCTCCGCCGTCACTAGCGCGCGGTAGCAGCCGTTCTCTTGCATGAGTTGGCGAATATTCTGCAAGGCGCGGCTGAGCTTGTCCCGGTTATACAGTTCGCCCAGTTCAAATTTGGAGGCGTTCACGATCTGGTTATAGCTGGGACGGCTGGGAGCGCCTTCCACGTCGACGGCACCGACGAAAAAGTTGGGCGACGTTGTGAATGTGAGCAGCACATCCGTACCGGAGGGAATGACTTCCGCCTGAATGTCGGCAAAGCGACCGGACGCGAAAAGGATCCGAATGCTCTCGCGAACCTGGTCCCGATCCAAGGGCTGCCCGGGTTTCTGCGGAAGCAGCTGCAGGAAATGGTCGGCACCGAAAACGCCGGGAAGATCGATCGATTTGACCGTGCGTCCGACATACGCCGACATGGACGTAAGAGGTGTGGCCGTTGCGGTTTGCGGCTCCTGGGTGGACGAAGAAGATGCAAATGCGGATGCGAACGCGCCGGCACGGGCAGCCGGAGGGAGCGAAATCATGATTAATATTGCCAACGATGCGTACGTTCTCAGCAGATAAAGTCCTTGGCCCGTTCTTTGCTTCGATGAAGCGCGCCGGGCTCCTCGTTGTCCGATATCCTGACGGCTGAAGCGACCACCTTATAATAAGGGTTTTGCGGTTCATCACTGATGACCTACTAGAGGCGGGCTGTGGAGAAAGAAAAGATCGAAGAACGGTACTCGCGGCAGATTCTCTTTCGCGGAATCGGACAGGACGGTCAACGGCAGCTGGCCGCGGGCCGGGTTGCGATTGTGGGATGTGGCGCAACAGGGTCAGCGTTGGCGTCGTTGCTGGCCCGTGCAGGCGTGGGAATGTTGCGGATTATCGATCGCGACTATGTGGAGCCCAGCAATCTGCAGCGGCAATCGTTATTCGACGAAAAAGATGCGGCCGAATCGTTGCCGAAGGCGATTGCGGCCGCGCGAAAGATTTCCGCCCTCAATTCTGAGATTATCGTGGAGGCGCGGGTCGAGGATGTGGTTCCGGGAAACATTCATGCACTACTTGAAGGAATGGATGTAATTCTCGACGGCACAGATAACTTTGAAACTCGATACCTGGTGAACGATTTTGCGGTCGAGGCTTCCCGGTCCTGGATTTATTCGGCGGCGGTGGGCAGCTATGGAGTGACACTGAATATCTTGCCGGGGAAAACGGCGTGCCTCGCCTGCATTTTTCCCGACTCGCCGCGCGGGATGGTAGAGACCTGCGAGACTTCGGGCATCTTGAATACGGCTGTGAATGTGGTGGCGTCGGTGGCCGCGAGCGAAGCGATGAAGATGCTGGTGGGCGGCGAGGCTTTGGTAAGACTGCGGAAGACATTGTGGTCCATGGATGTGTGGACAAGTGAGCAGGCCGAGATTGCTGCGGGTAGACCACGCGCGGGCTGCCGGGCATGCGGCGAGCGGAATTTTGTCCATCTGGCGGGCGAAAAACGTCCGCATATCACGATGTGTGGGCGAAACTCGGTGCAGATTCACGAGCAGGCGCGACCAATTGATTTTGCGGAAATGCAGCGGCGGCTGGAAACGCTTGGTGTGGTGCGACACAACGAGTTCGTACTGAAGTTCTGGCGCGAGCCTTATGAGATAACACTTTTTCCGGACGGACGCGCCATCATCAAGGGAACGACAGACACAGGCGTTGCGCGAAGCTTGTATGCGAGGTATGTGGGAAGCTAGCTGGCGCATCGCTTAGCTGCCGTTCTTTATTTCTTTTCTACGAAGCCGCTTTCTATCTCAGAGAAAATGCGCGGGAACCAACTCCAAGGCAAGACGGCGGTGATTACCGGCGGAGCGAGCGGAATCGGCCGGGCGACGGCGCTGCTTTTTGCTCAGCAAGGCGCGGCGGTGACCATTGTCGACCTCAACCAGGGCGCTGGCCTGGAGGTGGAACGCGCAATTTCATTTGCGGGTGGGCGGGCGATTTTCGAACGGGCCGACGTAACTTCTCCCGGCGACTGCCGGCGTGTGATCGAGCGAAGCGTTCGGGAATTCGGCGACATTCATGTGCTCTTCAATAATGCAGGCATCATCCGCCGCGCGAGCGTGACTGAAATCAGCGAGGAGGATTGGGACGCGGTGATGGCGGTCAATGTAAAATCCATCTTCCTCATGTCCCGCGAAGCGATTCCGATCATGGCAAGGGCGAGTGGCGGTTCGATCGTCAATACGGCTTCGGGGTGGGGACTGGCGGGTGGCCCGCGGGCCGCGGTGTACTGCGCTTCGAAGGGCGCTGTCGTGCTGCTTACAAAAGCGATGGCGATTGACCACGGGGGACAGAAAATACGGGTGAACTGCATTTGCCCGGGCGACACCGATACGGCGATGCTGCGTGCGGAGGCGCGGCAATTGGGCGAAGCCGAGAATCCATTTCTATCGGAGGCGGCCAAGCGGCCTTTGGGTCGAGTCGGCACGCCAGAGGAAATTGCTCAAGCCGCACTGTATCTCGCGAGCGACGCGTCCTCGTTTGTCACCGGAACGGCGCTGGTGGTTGATGGTGGCGGTCTGGCAGGCTCGGGTTAACAATCTTCCATGACCCAGACAATCAAGACGCCAAGCCGCTCGCGGTCGCAGCAGTGGTTCGAACGGGCGCGGCGATCGCTGGTCGAAGGCGTGAACTCGCCTTCGCGCGGCGCGGCAGTTTTCACAGCTGGGCCCATCCTGTTGGAACGAGGCCAGGGGTCGCACGTTTGGGATGCTGACGGCAATGAGTATATCGACTTCATGATGTCTTTCGGAGCGCTGATCCAGGGCCACGCACATCCGACGCTGGTAAAGACGGTTTCTGAGGCGATGGCGGAAGGCTCCCACTTCGCGGCCGCAACCTCAGCGGAGATCGAAGCCGCGGAACGGTTTCGCCGCATGGTTCCTTCGGCCGAGGCGGTGAGGTTTACCAATACCGGCAGTGAAGCGACCATGCTGGCCTTGCGACTGGCGCGCGCGCATACCGGGCGCCATAAGTTCCTGAAGTTCGAAGGACACTATCACGGATGGTACGATCCGTTTCTGCTGAATGCGCACAGTCATCCTCCGGAACAACTGGGGCCGGTGGAGAATCCGGCGCGGATTCCGGATTCCGCGGGCATACCGAATTCGACGTTCGACGATGTCGTGATTGCGCCGTGGAACGATGTGAAGACAGTAGAACGAGTTCTCAGGCAGCACGGGCACGAACTGGCGGCGGTGATCACCGAACCGATCATGGCCAACATGGGTTGCATCCTGCCGCGGCATGGATATTTGCAGCGTCTGCGAGAGCTCACGCGAGAATGCGGCGCGCTGCTGATTCTGGACGAGGTCGTCACAGGATTTCGCTATGCTCCCGGCGGCTGCCAGGAATACTACGGCGTCAGTCCGGATCTCAGTACCTTCGGCAAAGCCCTGGGCGCGGGATTTCCGGTGGGTGCGGTGGGGGGACCGCGATCCATTCTGGATCGCATGCAGTGGGGCGAGAATATGGTTTTACATTACGGCACCTTTAATGGGCATCGACTGACCATGAAAGTTGTAGCCGCGAACCTGGATATGCTCACGGCCAACACCTACCTGGAGCTTCACAGGGTTGGTAATTCCGCGGTTGCCGGGCTTCGAGAAGTTTTCCGGCGGCACGAGATCAAGGCGATTGTGCAAGGCTTTGGGCCGATGTTCCAGATTTATTTCACCGATCGCGAAGCGATTTGCGACTATCGCGACTACTGCAAGTATGTGGACGCGCAACGCTACTCCCAGTTTGTCCACCGACTGCTGGAGTTAGGAGTTTATATGACCCCTTCCAACGGACTGCACTGGATCATCTCGACGGCGCACACACTCGCTGATGTAGCGGCACTGGTTGAAGCGGCAGATCAGGCCTGCTCGGGACTGGCGTGAAGGCGACTGTTTTTCTTGGAGGCGGGCGCATTACCAGCGCGCTCGTGGCCGGCCTACAACGGGCAAGGTACAAGCGGCTGATTGTCATACACGACCGCAATTCCAAGAAGCTGCAAAAACTGAAGCGGCAGCACGGTGTAATCGTCGAACCAGATCTGCATGGTGCGGTGGAAGCGGCCGACCTTCTGATCGTTGCGGTACGGCCGGATTCGGTTCGCGAGCTACTGGAAGAAATTGGAGAGATCGGCCGACCGCTGACGGTCGTGAGTCTGGCTGCCGGTGTTCCTCTGGCTAAACTGCAAGCTCGGTGGGGGCGGCCGATGCGATGGGCGCGAGCCATGCCGAGCCCCGCCTCCCGCAGTGGCCGCGGACTGACGGCGATAACCTTCAGCCGCGGCTTGTCCGCAGCCGCACGCAATCAAGTGCGCAACCTGTTTTCGCTAGTGGGTTCCGTGCTGGAAATTCCTGAGAGCCAGTTCGACGCTTTCACGGTCACTTATTCCAGCAGTCACGGATATTACGCGTTGGCGGCGCTGGTTGAGGCGGCGCGAGCGATCGGACTCAACGCCGCGAGCGCACGCATCGCTGCGGCTCACGCTCTGGCGGATGGAATTCTAGGCTGGCGCGAAGGAAAATTGCCTCTCGATGATTTATTGCGTGAAGCAGCCACGCCCGGTGGAATCGCGGCGGCGGTAATGAACGAACTGGACCGTGAGGGCTATCCGAAAACTATAGAGCGAGGCCTGCGGGCAGGAATCAAACAGGCCCGAAAGAATGCTCGACGCTAATGGATCAGAATGGATTGTCGCTCGCGTCTTTCGTTCGACGCCGGCGTTCGACACTGGATCGGGGTCGAACTCCCGAGGCCGAACGGTCCTATGAGGATTTCTTCTTCGGAACCTTGGCGCCTTTCTTGCGAGCTTCGGATAGGCCAATCGCGATGGCCTGCTTGCGGCTCTTCACCGTGCCTCCCTTGCCGCCGCGAGCAGACTTCAGCGTACCTTTTTTCCTGCGGCGCATGGCGCTCTCTACTGTCTTGCTCGCAGCCTGCCCGTACTTGCGGCCAGATTTTTTTCGTGAGCCCTTCGTCTTCGCTGCCATGTTGTTTCCCTCCTGCGTCTTAGAGATTGCATCGCAATGGCTAGGTTGTCGGCGACGGGCCTAACCTTCCGTATCCGGCCAACTCTGGGATGGAAGTTGATTTCCAGACACTTTGGGCACGGGCACGGAAAAGCCCGATCGTCTGGAAAAACAATGAGGCCGCAGTTTTCGCAGCTGAACCGGCCGTTCGAAGGAACGGTCATGGCGCGGAACTTGTCATCGACCACACAATAGGGGCAGCGAGTTGCTTTCTTTGCCATGGGCTGACACAAGGCGGATAAACGGGACAGAGGACCCGCTTAACCAAAAAGCTTGCGTCGCCTACTCGCTCCTATGCGGGCGCCTGAGCGTAGAAATCTGCCACAATGCTGCCAGAGAATTGGCTGCGATGGTGAGTGCAGCCTTGGATGACTCAGCTTCGAGGGCGGTGGCACGATTTTGTCTGGGCCGAAAAATTGGCTGCTGTTTGATGGGAATCGATCCACCGTTCAGGCTGGTTAACGATCCCTCAAAAAGTTGCTTCCAGCGCTTCTGATCGACCGGGTTGGGAATTGTTTGGTTCGCCATAAAGTTTGTCGCCTCGTTCAGCAGATTCTTTAATCCTTGGACTCCACTTTTTTAGCTGCGAGGCTCTCGCTTCACCATAGGGTGATCGCTTGACTGCGGGCAGGTTTGTCTCCCTATACGATAAGCTGGCGTGCACTAGTGGGAGTTTGTAGAACTCAGGCCGTTTGACTTGTGCTGAACGGCGCTCAAGTATTTATTCTGTTGTGAATCATAAGAAGGAATGGAATGCCACATTTGACTCCGCATGACCTGATGACGATGTTCACGGCACTGGCCGTATTGCTGGGCTGCGCCAAGCTGGCGGCGGAGTTGATGCAGAAGATCGGCCAGCCCTCGATCCTGGGTGAGATTTCGGTGGGCATTTTCCTAGGACCGACAGTCTTGGGCCGCTTCCGGCCGCACCTCTATGAGGCTTTGTTCCCCACTACCGGGCCCATGCCGATTGTGCTCGATACGGTGACCACGCTGGGGGTGGTTTTCTTTTTGCTGACGGCGGGGCTGGAAATCGATCTGCGCAGCATCTTCCGCCAGGGCAAGAGCGCATTGCTGGTAAGTCTTTTTGGCGTGGCGTTCCCCTTAGGCGCCGGATTCCTGGCGGCCAGTATTTTTCCGCAATATCTGGGTGCGCAGGAAGGTGCCAATCCACTTATCTTTGCCCTGTTTGTGGGAACGGCGCTGGCGATCTCGGCGCTGCCGGTGATCGCAAAAATCTTGATGGACCTGAACCTCCTGCGAACCGAAGTGGGGACCGTCATCATTTCGTCGGCAATGTTCGATGATCTGGTGGGCTGGATACTGTTCTCGCTGGTGTTGGGGATGCTGCATCCGCCAGCAGGCGGAAGCGTGACCGATGCGGTGAAACACACCATCGTGCTGGTGCTGCTGTTTGTGGGACTTACTCTAACCCTCGGACGTTGGCTTTTCGACAAGATTCTGCCGTTCCTGCAGGCACACACCACCTGGCCGGGAGGCGTGCTGGGGTTCATCTTCACGCTCACGCTAGCGGGAGCAGCCTTCACCGAGTATGCAGGGATTCACGCCGTCTTCGGCGCTTTCGTGATTGGCATCGCGATTGGAGAGTCCGGACATCTGCGCAAGCGGACCTCGGAGCATATTCACCAGATCGTCACCAACGTGTTCGCTCCATTTTTCTTCGCCAGCATCGGATTGCGAACGGACTTTATTTCGAAGTTTGACTGGAAACTGACGGTCACCGTGATTGCAGTGGCCTGCGTGGGAAAACTTCTGGGGGCTGGATGGGGAGCACGGTTGGGTGGGATGGACCGGACGTCTTCGCTGGTGGTGGGACTGGCGATGAATGCGCGCGGAGCGATGGAGATCATTCTCGGAATTCTGGCCCTGCAAGCGGGACTGATCCGCGAGTCGATGTTTGTGGCTTTGGTGGTAATGGCGCTGCTTACTTCGTTGGTGTCAGCGCCGGCCATTCATTTCCTGGTTCAGCGGCGGCGATCGCTGACCTTGAAAGATACCCTGACCGCCAAACTGTTCTTGCCGAACCTGACAGCAACTACCCGGCTGGGAGCTTTGCGGGAAATGTGCGAAGTGGCGGCGGAAGCTGTGAGTAATGCCCCGGAAAGACTGTTTCGTTTGGTTTCGGAGCGGGAGCGAATCGTCCCCAGTGGGTGGGAAAATGAATTGGCAGTGCCCTACGCGCGGGTGAACGGGTTGACCAGGCCGCTGGTCATCGCGGCGAAGTCAACGGGGATCGATTTTGACGCGCGCGATGGGAAGCCGGCGCGGTTGATTATTATGATTCTCACCGGCGACAACCAGTCACAACACGATTTATTGGGAGACGCCAGTGAACACTTCAGCCACAAAGAAGCGGTTGAGCGTGCCGTGCATGCAGCGAGCTTTGTGGAACTGATGGCAGCATTGAATGCGCCGGTGAGGTGACCTTGGAGGCCGAGGGACTAATGCACTGGACGGAAGGAGATTTGGCTGCCCCCCAGGGATTCGAACCCCGATAGCCTGCTCCAGAGGCAGGTGTCCTAGCCGTTGAACGAGGGGGCAACGGGCAGAGCCAACGTATCATCAGCTCATTCTGATTCTATGGTTTAAGGCGGAGCGCGGTCAACAAAATCGATCGTCCGGCAATGGGCTGTTTTGAGTTTGGAGTTTCTCCTACGCCAAGGCAACAAGGATGCCCACTCGAGAAACACATTTGGACTTCGGGGGAATTGGTGGGACTACCGCAGGCTAGAGCAGAGAGGGTAGCCGGGTGAAGTTGCGAGCGCACACCAAGTGGAAGATCGTCCCAGGGCTGGTTCTTCTCGTTGTAAGCCCGATCAGAATTTTCTCGATACCGAATACTGCAGAGCACATCGCCTTTGACCTCGCGGGGATCGGTTGGTGGGGGTTTGTTTGTTGGCTGCTCTGGTCAGGTGGATTCAGCCGCAATCCGCCTAACTCCAATGACGACCCGAACCAAAATGGCTCGCTGGGTTCCATAATTTCAAAACAGCCCACTACCGATCGTCCGGTAGTGTCTCAGTTTGCTGGCTGTGATGGAGAAACCGTCGAGCTGCGCTCGACCGGACAGCCGAGGGCAGGGGCGGTAGAATCGGTATTGAGACTCGCGGTGAGGAGGATATCCATGTCAACGACTCTTGAAAACTTCGTCACAACCGGTGCCGACTTTGCCGAAGGGGCGCGTCGGGCGCTGGAAGCGGAGAGGTGCGCTCTGGTGGTGGTGGACATTCAGGAGAAGCTGCTGCCTCCGATTTTTCAGAAAGAGCAACTGGTGCGCAACGCGAAGCTGCTGATTCGCGCGGCGGTTGTTCTCAAAATTCCCGCGCTCATGAGCACACAATATGCGAAGGGGTTGGGCGGGACCGTGCCGGAGGTCGCTTCCCTGCTGCCGGAAACCGAGGCGATCGACAAGAATCTGTTCTCCTGCTTTGGCAGCGATGTTTTCTGCACGTTGCTGAAGCGTTTGCCGGGAAAGCGCAATACCCTGTTACTTTGCGGAATGGAGAGTCACATCTGCGTAACGCAGACGGCGCTAGCGGCTTTGCGGGAAGGCTACATCGTGCACGTTGCTTCGGATGCGGTGAGCTCGCGAACCGAATGGAATTGGAAGATTGGACTGGAACGGATGCGCGCGGCGGGCGCGGTGATTTCTTCGACCGAGATGATGATCTATGAGTTGATGCGCTCTTCGGCGTCTCCGGCGTTCAAAGAGATGCTGCCGTATCTCAAGGGATAGAAGAATTCTTCGGCTGGAATTTCGCCTAACTTGCTTCCGATTCCTTCTTCTTGACTCGCACCACGGTGATTTTGGCAAAGCCCTCCTCAAAGGCAGGCGGCTTCAGTTTGGCAGCCATGCGGCGCATCACATCTTCGGGAACGACCCGATCGCGGCGTTCGTGGCGCTCGATGCAAACCTCCAGCGGCACGTCGAAGAAGACGGCATGGACTTCATAGTTGTAATCCTTGGCCAATTTGATCCAGTGTTGGCGCTCTTGCGGCGTGAGATTGGTTGCGTCCACATAGTTCATGGGACGTTTGGCGATGAGCCGCGCTTTAAGCATAGAGCGGAGGTTAGAGAAAACGAGATCTTGAAAGCGCTGCTCGCGAACGTCGTCGAATAGCAACGACCGGACCATGTCGCTGGAAAGCGGCACCACGTTGTGGCGCTTAAACCAGGAACTCTTTCCCGAGCCGGGCAATCCGATGGCCAGCACCACCACACCCTTCGGTGGACGCGGCGCGACAGGAGCGGGAGCAGGAGGCGCTGGCACGGCCGCAACGACCGGCTCGGCCGTTTGACCGTCTACATCAGCCTCCGGCATTTCTTCTTCCGCCGCTTCTACCGCCAATGCAGGAATTGATCCTTTGACTGCGGAAGGGGTAAAAGCTTGCGCGACTGCCTGCTCGCGCCCGCGACCGCCTCGCCCGCGGCCTCCGCGACGCCGGCGGCTACGGCCAGCAGGGGAATTGCCAGGAGCACGCTGTGAAGGTGCTGCTTGATCTTCCGATGGAGCCTCCTCGGGACTGGGAGCGGTTTGTCGAGCCCGAACTGGTCGGTTTTGAGCAACAGGAGCGGGCGGAGCGGAAATTTCGGGGGTGCTGTTTTCGGCCTCCGAAGCTGCGGCCGGAGCTTGGTCGGCGTCAAAATATGCTGGCTGAAGAGGAGGAGGAGTGGGTTGATCGGATGGCTCGGCAGGTGATTTTTTGCGGCGCTGCAAGCGCTCGCGCATCCATTTGCGCATGCAAGGTTTTTAACACGGATGAGAGTGTGGGATCAATGCATGGGAGACCAGCCGAACCACGCCGGACAGCGGAAGAAGCTATTCGGAGCCCAGGTACCAGGTGTGATGCAAACCCACTACAATAGCGTTGATGCCTGAAGCGATTCCATCCGCGATTGCCGGTCAGAAATACATTTCTCTGACAACGTTCCGCAAGAATGGCGTAGGGGTGTCAACTCCAGTATGGTTTGGGGAAGATGGCGACAAGCTGTACGTGATGACGCGCAGCGACATGGGCAAAGCCAAACGCATCCGGAAGAATCCGCGCGTGCGTGTCGCTTCTTGTACGATCCGCGGAAAAGTCACGGGCCCTGAATTCGACGCGATGGCCCGAATCCTGTCCCAGGAAGAACATGCCCACGCGCGCCGCGGGATTAATCGGAAGTATTGGGCGGCTCGGCTGCCGCTGGTCTGGCGCAGGACGGATACCTATATCGAGATAACCTTTCCTTAGGGTCTGTTTCACCATCGCTGTCAAGGATCAAACGCACAGAGTTCCGTGATAGGAATTTGGCAGCTCGCGATCGGGGCTGACGATCATTTACGCGAGTTCCGTGTCCTGCTACCATCATCTGTCGTATAAACGAGATTCTGTGATGGCATTCATAAGAATGGAGAAAACATGGCAATTAAAGTTGGCATCAACGGCTTTGGACGCATCGGCCGCAATGTTTTGCGGACTTCGCTCCACGATCCGAATCTAGAGTTCGTCGCAGTCAACGATCTCACCGATCCGAAGACGCTGGCGCATCTGCTGAAATACGATTCCGTTCTGGGCAATCTGCCCAACAAGGTCAGCGCTGGCCCAGACAGCATTACGGTCGATGGCAAGGTCATCAAAGTCTTCAAAGAAAAAGATCCCGCGGCTCTGCCCTGGGACTCGCTGGGCGCACAGGTTGTAATCGAATCCACCGGGCGCTTTACCGACGCAAACGAAGCCAAGAAGCACCTGCGCGGGTCGGTGAAGAAGGTGATCATTTCGGCTCCGGCGAAGAATGAGGACATCACGGTTGTGCTGGGCGTGAACCACGAGAAGTACGACGGGGCGAAGCATCACATTATTTCGAACGCCTCCTGCACCACAAACTGCCTCGCGCCGATCGCCAAGGTGATCAATGATGAGTTCAAGATTGTCAGCGGCACGATGACAACGATTCACTCTTATACCAACGATCAGGTGATTCTGGATTTTCCACACAAGGATCTGCGAAGGGCGCGAGCGGCGGCGCTGTCGATGATTCCGACGTCTACGGGCGCAGCGAAGGCGCTGAAGCTGGTGCTGCCCGAGCTCGGCGGCAAGATCGACGGATTCTCTATGCGCGTGCCTACACCAAATGTTTCCGTGGTCGATCTCGTGGTATGGGTGGAAAGGAAAACGACCAAGGAAGAAGTAAATGCCGCGCTGAAGAAGGCCTCCGAGAGTGGGCCGCTGAAAGGGTATCTCGGCTACGAAGAGAACGAACTGGTATCGTCGGATTTCAAAGGCGATCCGCGCTCTTCGATCGTCGACTCGCTGATGACCCTGGTGGTCGGCGGCAATTGCGTCAAGGTGATCTCCTGGTATGACAACGAGTGGGGATATTCCTGCCGCGTGCGCGACCTGATTCACTATATGGCCAGCAGGGGCCTGTAACAACAATGCGGAGCCGCGCCTGCCATTGGGCATTCGGGCGGCTCCGCACTCAATGCTTACCTTTAAATAACGCCCTCTAAAGGACGACCAGCCAATGTCCAAGCTTTCCATCCGCGATCTCCCTCTCAATGGCAACCGTATTTTCATGCGCGTCGATTTCAACGTTCCGCTGGAAGACGGACGCGTCATGGACGATACGCGCATCCGCGAAACTCTGCCCTCTATCGAATACGCGCTGCGACACGGGGCAAGACTGATTCTCGCCTCGCATCTGGGACGGCCCAAGGGCAAGCCCAATCCCAAGATGAGTCTGAAGCCGGTAGCTGAGCGGTTGCGCATGGTTTTGGACAAGGAACTGGCACGTGGCGAGAATGTGGGGTTCTGCCCGGAGTGCGTCGGACCCGAGGCGGAAGAAGTGGCCATGCAACTGGAAAAAGGCCAAACGTTGCTTCTGGAGAACCTCCGCTTTTATGCGGAGGAAGAAGCGAACGATGAAAAGTTCGCGAAGCAGTTGGCCACTCTGGCGGATTTCTACGTCAACGATGCGTTCGGCACTGCGCATCGCGCGCACGCCTCCACCGTGGGAATCACCAAGTTTCTGCCAAAATCGGCGGCGGGCCTGCTCATGGAGAAAGAGCTGCAATATCTGGGCAAAGCTCTAAAAGATCCGGAGCAGCCATTTATCGCGATTCTCGGCGGAGCCAAAGTCAGCGACAAAATTGGAGTGATTCGGAATCTGATGGACAAGGTGGATTCGCTGATTATCGGCGGCGGCATGGCTTACACCTTTTTGAAGGCTCAGGGGCAAGAGATCGGCAAATCGCTGCTGGAGGCGGACAAAGTTGATCTGGCGCGGCAACTGTTGGCGGAAGCAAAGCAACGAAATGTGAAGTTTCTGTTACCCATTGATCACATTGTGGCGATGAAGCCCGAGCCAAACGCCGTGGCCCAGCAGATCGGGGAGGGGCAGCCGATTCCGGCAGATCGCATGGCCCTCGATATCGGCCCGAAGACGATTGAACTGTTTTCGGAGGAAATCTCGCGCGCACGCACCATCGTTTGGAACGGGCCGATGGGAGTGTTTGAGGTTCCGGGATTCTCGCGCGGAACTTTCAAGGTTGCCCGCGCCGTGGCGGAGAATGTGGGTGCAATCTCGATAGTGGGCGGCGGTGACACGGTCGCGGCGGTGCATGCCGCGGAAGTTGCGGATAAGATGACCCACATTTCCACGGGCGGTGGAGCGTCGCTGGAGTTTCTGGAAGGTAAGCAGCTGCCGGGAGTCGAAGCACTGACAGAAAAGAAGTGATTGGTCTGGATACGCGCGTGCAAGAATTCACGATTCGACTGGTGCTGGAGCGCGACAGGTGCGTTGAGTTCTTCGGCCCGGGAGACATTACGCGCGAGACGACGGGCGCCGTCGTAAACGCCGCGAATTCGTCGCTTTTGGGCGGAGGCGGGGTGGATGGCGCCATTCACCGCGCCGGCGGACCAGCCATTCTGGCGGAGTGCAGAAACATTGTGAGCAGGATTGGAAGGCTGCCCGCAGGTAAGGCTGTCATCACCACCGGCGGACGACTCGCCGCAAAAAACGTGATCCATACGGTTGGACCGATCTATCGCGGTGGGGAAAATGGAGAAGCCGAAGAATTAGCCAGTTGTCATCGCGAGTCCGTTCGCCTGGCGGATGAGAACTCGCTCGAATCTTTGTCATTTCCGGCGATTTCAACCGGAGCTTTCGGATACCCCGTTTCGGAAGCGGCACCCATCGCGATTGCATCTACTGTCGAGGCCTTGGCCTCCGCGAATTCTGTCAAGAAAGTTCGATTTGTACTCTTTGATGCCGCCACATCAAGAGCGTACGAACGAGCCGCCGAAAAATTCAGTTTCCCTAAAACCGCTTCTCTACTCGGAATCGAAAAGGCCCCTTCATGAGAAAAAAGGTCATTGCCGCTAACTGGAAGATGTACAAAACGCCTGATCAGACCCGCGAGTTTTTTCGCGATTTCCTGCCCCTGGTTTCCGGCCACGACCGTGATGAAATCGTGGTCTGCCCGCCTGATATCGATCTAGCGGTGGCAGTGGAATCGACGAAAGGATCAAATGTGGCCATCGGCGGTCAGAATGTGCATTGGAAGCCGGAGGGAGCGTTTACTGGTGAAACTTCCGCGGCGATGCTGCTCGCCTTGGGCGTCACTCACGTCATCATCGGACACTCAGAGCGGCGACAGTACTTTGGAGAAACCGACGACACAGTGAACCTGCGATTGAAAGCCGCGCTGGAGGCTGGTCTTAAGCCAATCTGTTGCGTGGGCGAGGTGCTTCAGGAGCGGGAAGCGGGAATGACCGACGATGTTCTTCGCCGCCAGTGTGTGCGTGCGTTCCATGCGGTCTCCGCCAAGAAGGCTGCCAACCTGATGGTGGCCTACGAGCCGGTGTGGGCCATCGGCACAGGAAAAACGGCGACGCCGGAGCTGGCCGCCGAGGCGCATGCGGTGATCCGCCGGGAGGCTACGGAAATATTCGGCGAAGAGTTTGCTGCGAAGCTGCGCATTCTTTATGGGGGGTCGGTGAAACCGGACAACGCCTCGGCCCTCATGGCGCAGGAAGAAATCGACGGCGCTCTGGTAGGCGGAGCATCGCTCGATCCTAAATCGTTTGCGGCGATTGTGAAGTATTAGAATCCCGGGTCGGAGCGGCAAAAAGCAGGTTCCCTTCGGCATCGCTCAGGGCGGGCTCTCCCCTCCGCCGTCGCTGGTGCTCCGGCTCCGGTCCGAATGACCAGCGGTTGATATCGCTATCTCGAGTGCCGGGCTTCGCCCGGCTGGACAGCCGATGGCGGCTGTCCCCGCATCAGCCATGCGAAGTATTCTTTGATCTGCTACTCTTTTCTGCTCGCGAATCCAGGAGTTCAATCTGCTTGAAGATAGAGAGCGTGGATGACGGAAACGGTGCGTCCTGAACCGAGTCCTCTGTTCCGGTGGCTGGTTCTGATCTTTGTCAGTCTGGCGATGTTCGGCAGCTACTACGCCTACGATGCCCTGAGTCCTCTGGCGGACGTGCTGAAACAGCAACTTCACTTCACCGATCTGGACATAGGGTTTCTGCAGGCCATCTATAGCTTTCCTAACATTTTCACCGTGCTTATCGGCGGCTTCATTATTGACCGCATTGGACTTCGCAAATCGCTGATGATCTTCGGCGTGCTTTGCTTCATCGGTCCGGCCATCACCGCCGCCACCGGGAAGCTCCCGGTCATGGCGGCGGGACGCCTTATCTTCGGGATGGGGGCAGAGTCGCTCAACGTAGCGGTAACCGCCGCGTTGGCGCGTTGGTTCCGGGGCAAAGAATTGAGTTTCGCCTTTGGCCTGAACCTCACCGCTTCACGCCTCGGTACTTTCGCGGCTCTCAACTCTCCGACCTGGGCCCGTGCGGCCTACGCCAGTTGGCGAACTCCGTTCCTCATCGCGCTGGCATTCACCTCGATGTGCGTCGTGGGATCCGTCATTTACTGGATGTTGGAAGTGTATGCGGAAAAGAACTATCACCTGGGGGAAGTTTCGACCGACAAAGTGGTCTTCGCCGACCTTTGGAAGTTCGGCGTGAGTTACTGGCTGATCGTAGCTCTATGCATTGTCTTCTATTCGGCTATCTTCCCTTTCCAGACTTTCGCAGTGAAGTTTTTCATGGAGGCGCATGGTACGTCCCGCGAATTTGGTGGATTTCTGTCGAGCATGCTGACGTTGTTTGCCATGATCGCAACCCCACTCTTTGGCCTGTGGGTGGATCGCGTGGGCAAGCGCGCGCTGCTGATGATGTTCGGATCGTTGCTGCTGATTCCCGTCTACCTGATGATGGCCTACACGCACATCAACCTGTACGTGCCGATGGCGATGATGGGGGTCGCGTTTTCCCTGATCCCGGCGGTGATGTGGCCGTCGGTGGCTTACATCGTGGATCAATCGAGGCTAGGGACAGCGTACGGGTTAATGACCATGATCCAGAACATAGGGTTATTCGGGCTTAACCTACTGGTGGGATGGGCCAACAACTATAGCGATGCCGATGCCACGAATCCCGCGGGCTACAACCTGGGAATGTGGATTTTCTCGATCCTCGGAATCCTCGGAGTTGTCTTCGCATTTCTGCTGCGGCAGCGGGAACTGGGGCCACACGGTCACGGCCTGGAGACGATTACTACGGGCACCAGCAAGGCCTGAGCCGATCGCGCAGGCTACAGATTTCCGAAGATTGCGACTCTTCGCGTCCACCGGGGTTTAAGGTCCTGGAGTAGACTGATACCCTATCTCTCCACATGCAAAGGCTTTTCGAAGACGTCCGAAGTTCGAGTGCGACCAGGCAGATCCCTCCGAAGTTCGGTAGAAATACTCTGATATTCTGGAACCAAAGGGGCGCACCCAAGGTTCGGCAAAGGCGCGCAAACAATACAACACAAACTACTTATGCCGCATCCCAATGAGTGCGGCCGGAAAAGACGAGTTGACCGAGCCACGACAGAATAAAGCCACTGAACTCAGTGAAGCCGAAGCCATCGAACGGGCTAAGCTCGGGGACGCAGGAGCGTTCCAGGTGCTCTATGACAAGCACAAGCGACGAGTGTATTCGCTTTGTCTGCGAATGACGGCGAACACCGCCGAGGCGGAAGACTTGGCGCAGGAAGCGTTTCTGCAGCTTTATCGCAAGATCGGGACGTTTCGCGGCGAGTCGGCTTTTTCCACCTGGCTGCATCGTCTGTCGGTGAATGTGGTACTGATGCATCTGCGGAAGAAGAGCCTTCCCGTAGTTTCGCTGGAAGAGAGTACCCAAGGTAGCGAAGATGATTCGCTGAAGAAGGACTTTGGGGCGGACGACACGGCGTTGGCCGGGTCGATTGATAGGCTGCAGCTACAGAGGGCGGTGAATGACCTCCCTCCCGGTTATAGAACGATTTTTGTTCTTCACGACGTGGAAGGTTACGAGCATAATGAGATCGCCGGTCTGGTGGGATGTTCGATCGGCAACAGTAAGTCGCAGTTGCACAAGGCGCGCATGAAGTTGCGCGACCTGCTCAAGATGAATAGAGCCGAAAAGGCCGGGAAGTCTCGAGTAGGGTAAGAAACTGGTTACAAGAATTTAGAGAGAAACATTAGTAACCTCAGCAGGGGCGTTGGAACTGCGGCGATTGCCAAAGCCGCGGTAGATTCGGGGAGAGGTCGCATGAATTGCGTTGAGCTGCAGCACAGCTTGGCGGAAGTGGAAGACGGCAATACGCTGGAGCAGAGTGCTCACTTGAGCTCTTGTCCGAGATGCTCGGCGTTGCTGAAAGAATTAAATCTGATCGTTGCATCGGCCGCGGAGCTGCAGGCCAGCGACGAACCCAGCCCGAGAGTCTGGACTTCCATTGAAGTTGCGCTGCGACACGAAGGGTTGATTCGTCCGCAGCGCATGAACCAAGGCCAGCGGGCGCCCCTGCCCTCCTTCAGCGCGCGCTGGGGAGCGGCGCGATGGCTGGTGCCAGCAGCGGCCATGTTGCTGTTGACAGTGGGAATCTACGAACGTCGTCAGTCATTGCCTAATCCGACTCATCAAGAAGCGTCCGTTTTGACGCCGGTGAATCTTTCAGGATTGAACGATGACGACTTGCTCCAGGAAGTAGCGGCCAACTCTCCTGCGATGCAAGGGCAATATGAAGAGAATTTGCGGCGGGTCAATGAATCCATCCGGGACGCGCAGGGCCTGGTAACCGAGAATCCCAATGACGAAGACGCGCAGCGGTCGCTGATGGATGCATACCAGCAGAAATCCATGCTATTTGAGATGGCGATGGATCGGCAGTTACCATAGCGGCGAAACTTTTCGAGACCGATTTTACGCGAGTGCGGGGATTGACTATGTTGAGCAAACGGGCGGCAAAGTTCGTCACCGTCACCGTGATCATGGTGGGCGGGCTGGTGGCGGAGAGCAAGAAAGAACTGCACTTTACGGTGCGGCCGCGAGCCGGGGTGTCGGTTATGAATCCTTATGGCTCAATTTCTGTGAAACCTTCGCCAGGCAACACCGTAACCGTGCTCGCGACGTTGCACTCCGACAAGGTGGAAGTGGATAACAACCAAAGTGGAAACCGGGTTGATATTCAATCGCACCTGCTGGCTGGCGCCGACGCTGAATCTGGGCGCGTGGATTATGAAATTCTGGTGCCGCCCGACGCCAGCATCACCTTGCATTCCAGCACGGGATCGCTGCACGCGGAGAAGCTGCATGGGGATGTAAATTTGGAAGGTCCGGGTGCGGCCGTGGATGTTCGCGACATATCAGACGCTCACGTTCACGTAAAGACGATGAACGGCAGCGTAAATCTGGATAACATACAGAACGGGCACGTCGAAGTAGATTCATTGAGCGGCGAGGTTACCCTGAACAGTGTGAATGGTTCGCTGGTGCAGGTGGTTTCGACAAGCGGTCAAATCAATTACATCGGAGACTTTGGCAATAGCGGCGAATATCGGCTGACTAGCCATAGCGGCGACATCAATGCCACCATCCCGGAATGGACTTCAGCCGACGTCAGTGCCCGGTCGGTCCGCGGCGAAGTACACGATGACATTCCGCTCCAACCCAAAACTCATACATACTTTACGCTCGATAAGGGGCGTGCCTTCGCAGGTACCGTCGGCCGGGTTGCGGTCTCATCCACGGTAGTATTGCGAACCTTCAGTGGTAAAATCCATCTTAGAAAACGCTCCGAAAAACAATAAGAAGAAGAGAAACCTGAGGCAGCGAAAACGGCGTCCGCAGGATATCCGGGCGGTTATATTGGTCGGCTTCATGGGCGCCGGCAAGAGTAGTGTGGGCCGGGCTCTCGCCGCAGAGCTCGGCTGGACCTTTGAAGATCTCGACCAACGGATTGAAAGTCGCGACGGGAGGTCCGTAGCGGAGATCTTTCGCCTCTCCGGGGAAGCTGAGTTTCGCCGGAAGGAGCACGACGCCCTGAAGCAATTGCTGGGGGAGTTGCGGGATGGCTCCGAGGCGGTGATCGCCCTGGGTGGGGGAGCATTTATCCAGAAAACCAATGCCAGGTTAATTAAAGCCTCGGGCATCCCGACCGTCTTCCTGGACGCTGGAGTGGATGAACTGTGGCGGCGGTGCATGCAAGAGTCGGCAAACGCGGGAGCGGAGCGGCCGTTACTCAGCAGGGCAGAAGGCTTTCGGGACCTCTACGAAAAGCGTCGCCCGCATTACCTGAAAGCACGGTTGAGACACGATACCGGCGGGAAGGCGGTTGAGCAGATCGCCTCTGAGCTGATTCATACTCTGGGGCTGAATCGCCGCGGTGGGGAACGAGGAGAAAACCAGTGACTTTGATGGTGCACCTCAGATGGGGAATGGTCGCGGCTCTGGCGTGCGCGAGTATGACCTACGCCAGCGACAAAAAGGACAGCCCGAAGCCGGGGGATAGCCAAACCGTGGATTCAGGGTCGTTCGGCGTCTTTGTCAGGGGTCAGCGCGTAGTGACCGAGACTTTCACCGTACAGCAGGATAATGGCATCAGCATCGTGAAATCGAGATTGCAGGAAACCGGCAGTAATCCGGCGGCGGGCGCACAAAAGTCGGAACTGCAGATGACCGGCAGCGGCGCGCTGGTTCGTTACGAATGGAGCGATGGCAACGGCTCGCTGGTAGTGACGCCGAAAGACGAATTCCTGCTGGAGAACATCGTCGCTCCGGGTTCCTCCAAGCCGGTACCACAGATGTTTTTAATGCCGAATACCTCGGCCATACTGGACAATAACTTCTTCATTCACCGTGAGGTGCTTGCTTGGCGCTATTTGGCAACCAACTGTCAGGCGGGCAGTAGTCCTCTAAAATGCAAAGCCAGCGACGAGTATGGTGTGCTGGTCCCGCAGGACCGAACGTCGACGCGGGTTCGCATGGAACTGGTAGGAATGGAAAAAGTAACGATTCGCGGCGTTGAGCGGGAACTGCTACGGCTGAATCTGAGGGGCGAAGAGTTCTCGTGGACGCTTTGGGTAGACGATAAGGATCATTCAAAACTAATCCGTGTGCTGATTGCGGACGATAATACAGAGGTACTGCGAGACTAGCGAAGGCTACGTTTATTCTCGACACTTGATTCGAAGTTGCCTGGAGCGACAATTTGCCAGTGGCTGATGCACGCACGGCCCGGGTCTTAATCACGGTGCTGTTGTTTGCGCTGGGGTTGGGGTTTCTCTATGCCGCGCGGCAGACCTTGGTGGCATTCCTTTTTGCGATCTTCTTCGCCTACCTGATGAGCCCCCTGGTCTCGTACCTGGAGAAAATTCTGCGGGGGCGAGGACGCGCTATCGCGGTGATCTACGTGTTGCTGCTAGGTCTGGTGGTTTTGTTCTTCGTTTCCACCGGACCGCGGATCGCTCGGGAAAGCGCGCGCTTAGGCCAGTCGCTGCCTGCGATCTCCCGCTTGAGTTCCGGACAGATCGCAGAACAACTGGGACAGGAGCACGGTTGGAACGCCCGCGCGGTTGACTTGGCGCGGGACTACCTGGCCAGTCACAGTGATGAAATCGAGAAATTGGCGCAGAACGTTGGCTTGCGGGTGGCGGATGTAGCCAAGCAGGCCTGGCTGCTGGTAGTAGTTCCCGTGCTATCGATCTTTTTCCTGAAAGATGGCCAGGGCTTCAGCCAGATCCTTCTGAGCCTGGTGCAGTCAAGGCCGCAGCGGGAATTGCTGCAAGGCGTGCTGAGTGATTTGAATCAGATGCTGGCGCACTTTATCCGCGCGCAATTGACGCTGGCGGCCCTCACGCTGGTGACGTATTCGGCGATGCTAGGCATCCTGAGAATGCCTTATGCGTTGGTGCTGGGCACTTTGGGCGGCTTGCTCGAGTTCATCCCGGTGATAGGGCCGCTGGTGGCCGCGCTTATTATCGTGGGTGTATCTTTGCTGGTGAGCTATCCGCACTGGCTCGGGCTGATCATTTTCCTCGGCATCTGGCGGCTGATTCAGGACTACGTGACTTCCCCGCGGATCATGGGCCACAGCATGGAACTGCATCCGCTTGCGGCCATTTTCGGCGTAATGGCAGGCGGCGAAGTGGCCGGCATTCTTGGTATTTTTCTTTCAATTCCTGTGATGGCGAGCTTGCGCATCGTGTTCCGCAGATGGCGGCTGTACGCGGAAAAGCGAAAGTTCGGTCCGCTGGATGAATACGTACTGGGCAACAAGCTGGGGGTTAAGAAGTAGGGTCTTAGTTTCCGGCTTCTGGTTTACTGGTTTCGTTCGGCAGGTTGCAGGCTTCCCTTCTATCGATTGATGCTAGCTAACCCCTTCCTGGTAAGGAAATTTTGTCGCAGCTCCGGCATGATCATCCTCTACTTTTCCTATCGGCGCGCGAACAAAACGCTGTGGTAACGAGAGATTTCGTGCTCTCCGGAGATAGCCTTGAAACTGCTTTCTCATGGAGTTGTTCCTTACCACTATGGGAGAAACAGCAGCGAGCGGTTACTTTGGCAACTTCTTTCGAAGTAACGCTGTTGTAGAATTCAAGGTACCTTTATGAACTGGAAATCATGAGCAGCAAACTTCCTATCGGCATTCTCGGCGCCACCGGGGTGGTCGGGCAGAGGTTTATCCAGATGCTGGAGACCCATCCGTGGTTCGAAGTGGCCTGGCTGGCCGCCTCTGACCGGTCGGAGGGCAAGACCTACGCTGAAGCCGCGCGCTGGCGGCTGAAGACCGCGATTCCGGCGAATGTGGCGGCAATGAAGGTTTCGCCAGCCACGGCCGAAGGTGCGCCCAAGATCATTTTCGCGGCACTGGATGCCTCGATCGCAGCCGAGATGGAGCCTCGCTTTGCCGAGGCTGGCTGCTTCGTGGTTTCGAATTCCAGCGCGCTGCGGATGAAGTCCGATGTCCCCCTCGTGATCCCCGAGGTAAATGCCGGGCACATCAAGCTGATTGACACACAGGCATGGCGGAAGAAATCCGGCGGCTACGTGGTGACCAATCCGAATTGCTCCGCTATCGGCCTGGTGCTGGCGCTGGCGCCACTGCAGCAGCGCTTCGGACTGGAAGCGGTGATGGCCGTGACCATGCAGGCGGTCAGCGGTGCGGGATATCCCGGCGTAGCGTCGCTCGACATTCTGGGGAATGTGATTCCCTACATCCGCAATGAAGAAGAAAAAATGGAAGAGGAGACGCTGAAACTGCTCGGTCAACTAAACGGGACCAAGGTTATTCCTGCGACTTTCGCCATGAGCGCGCAGTGCAACCGGGTTGCGGTGGAGGACGGGCACACAGAGTCGATCTCGGTGCGGTTGAAGACGAACGCTCAGCCGGCTGCGATCATCGCGGCTTGGAATGAGTACCGCAGTGCTCCACAGGAATTGCAGCTTCCCAGTGCGCCGGCGCGGCCGGTTGTGTACATGGAGGCCAGCGATCGGCCGCAGCCGCGGTTCGACGTGGACCTGGGCGCAGGCATGACAACAGCTGTGGGACGGCTGCGGCCTTGTGGAGTATTGGATTGGAAGTTTACTGTCCTCTCGCACAACACGATCCGCGGAGCGGCAGGCGCGGCGGTACTGAATGCCGAACTGCTGAAGGCCAAGGGTTACCTCGATTGAAATCGCAACAGCACTCCCGTAATCCTGCCTGGAAGTCACGCCGATGATCGTGATGAAATTCGGCGGCACATCGGTGGAAGATGCCAAGGCCATCGAGCGCGTGGCCGCAATCGTAAAAGAACGCGTGCCGCAGAAGCCTGTGGTGGTGGTCAGCGCTATGGCTCGCGTTACCGATACGCTGCTGACGATGGCGCGCGCCGCGGGAGCGGGCGAACGCAAGACCGCTCTCAAGCTGTGCCGTTCGCTTCAGGAACGCCACTACAACACCGCCAGCGAACTGCTGGGAACGGCCTTATTCACTGACTTTCACTCGGAACTGGGAGCCGACTTCGAGTTGCTTGATGAATTGCTGCGCGGCATTTCCGCGGTGGGCGAGATTACGCCGCGGACTACCGATCATGTGGCTGCGTTCGGCGAGATTCTCTCCAGCAAAATTGTGGCGGCGGCGTTTTCCGCGCACGGCCTGAACAGCGCTCATGTGGATGCGCGCGAGATCCTCGTGACCGACAGCAGTTACATGCAGGCAGTCCCGCAGACGGAAGAAACGAATGAGCAACTGCAAAGCAAAGTGAAGCCGCTGCTGGATGCCGGTAAGGTTCCAGTGATGGGTGGGTTTGTAGGAGCAAACCGCGCCGGGATAACCACGACGATCGGACGCGGTGGCTCCGATTTTTCCGCTGCCATCGTGGGCGCGGGACTAGGCGCCGAGCGCATTGAAATCTGGACCGACGTGGATGGCATTCTCACCACCGATCCCCGCATTTGTAAGGAAGCGCGGCGCATCAAGGTGATCAGCTTTGATGAGGCAGCGGAACTGGCATATTTCGGCGCCAAGGTACTGCATCCCGCGACGGTGCTGCCTGCCATCCAGAAAAATATCCCGGTTTATGTGCTGAATTCGCTGAATCCGTCGTGTGAAGGGACGAAAATTACAACCCGCGCGCCGCAGGGGAAAAACATCCTCAAAGCAATTGCCGTGAAGAAGCGCATCACGATTGTGGATGTGGCCGCACCGCGCATGTTGCTGGCGCATGGCTTTCTGCGTGCCATCTTTGAAGCGTTTGACCGGCACAACGTAGCGGTCGACGTGGTCTCGACTTCGGAAGTGAGTGTTTCAGTTACGGTGGACTCCAATCAGGCCATTCCGGCGCTGGCGGCCGATCTGGCCAAATTGGCGGACGTGAAATATGAAGGCCGTAAAGCGATCATTTGTCTGGTTGGAGAAAACCTTCGCGACAAACCGGGTGTAGCCGCTGCGGTTTTTGCGGAAGTGGCGGGCACGAACATTCGAATGATCTCGCAGGGTGCTTCGGAAATTAATCTGACTTTTGTCATCGAAGAAGACAAGGTGCCGGAAGTGATCCAGCGTCTGCACAAAACCTTTTTTAAGGACCTCGATCCGGAAGTGTTCGCCTAGGGCGGTGGAACTCCACCGCGCTTCTCCGCTACTCTGCATCGGGGGCGTTCCATGAACATCCTTCTGTTAGGCCGCGGAAAGACCGGATCGCTGGTTGCGGAAGTCTCGCGCCAGCGGGGACATGACATTCGCGTGGCGGGCGCCGCGGAAAATGCTGGAGCTGCGCTGCTGGTGCCCGAGAATCTGCGCGGAATTGATGTGGTGATTGATTTCACTGCTCCCTCCTGCGTTCTGGCCCACATCGAGGCCTGCGTCGAAGCGGGTAAGAACATGGTCGTCGGCACCACGGGTTGGTATGGAGAGATGGATCGGATCAGGAAGCTAGTGGAGCGCCAAATTACTGGATTCGTCTACGCGGCGAATTTCTCAGTCGGGGTAAATCTATTTCTCGATGTCGCCCGGGCTGCGGCTGCGGCCTTGCAGCACGGCTACGGCGGACAGATATTCGAGCGCCACTACGCTCATAAGAAAGATGCGCCGTCGGGAACGGCGATCGCGATCCAGAGCGTCATCCGCGAATCGAGCGGCCAGAGCGATAATCTCGGGATCATTTCCTTGCGGGAAGGTGATGTTGTGGGCATGCATGAACTCACCCTCGACTCTCCCGCGGACACCATTTATATCTGCCACGATGCCAAGTCCAGGCAGGGCTTCGCCGATGGCGCGGTGCGCGCGGCGGAGTGGATCGCGGGCAAGAAGGGCTTCTACGATTTCAAAGACGTGTGGCGGGAGCTGTAGTTCCCGCAGCCGTTCCCACACCGGCTCATTCGCGTTATCTTATTAGCATGCAAGTTCGTGGCTGTGGTACGGCACTGGTCACTCCGTTTCATCCGGATGGTTCGATCGATGACACTGCCCTGCGCAATCTGGTGGCCTGGCAGGTTGAATCGGGCATAGATTTCCTCGTCCCTTGCGGAACTACCGGCGAGACACCAACGCTCAATCACGAAGAATGGCTGCAAGTGATCGATACGACCATCGAGGTGGCGGCCGGACGCGTGCCCATAATGGCGGGGGCAACGTCGAATTCCACACATGATGCCGTCGAGAAAGCCAAAGAAGTTTCGGCCCGGCCCGGAGTTGATGCAATTCTCACCGCTTCTCCCTACTACAACAAACCGACACAAGAGGGTCAATACCGGCATTTCAAGGCGATCGCCGAGGCCGTGGGAGACAAGCCGGTCGTTCTGTACAACGTTCCCAGCCGCACGGGAGCGAATCTCGAACCGCAAACGCTGGGGCGTTTGGCAGACATTCCAAACATTGTCGGAGTGAAGGAAGCCAGCGGCAACATGACGCAGGTTGCCGAGGCTATCAATACCGTGCCGGAATCGTTTTCACTCTTCTCCGGTGATGACGCTGTCACCTTGCCAGTGATTGCTCTGGGCGGCGTGGGGGTTGTATCCGTGGCGGCGAATGAAATTCCGCACGAGATGGCAGCGATGACGCGCGCCGCGCTCAACAACGATTGGACTACAGCGCGCCGGATTCATCGCAAGTATCTAGCCCTGATGCAGGGAAATTTCATTGAATCCAGCCCCCTTCCGGTGAAGGCGGTGCTGGCGATGATGGGCAAAATTGAAGAGAACTATCGTCTGCCGTTGCTGCCGATGCGGCGCGACACGCGATCGAGGCTCCAGAAAATTGCGATGGAAGCAGGGCTCATTGCGAAACCGGCAGCCGCCGCTCCGGAGGCGGCAGAATTCTACATTTACGAAAATTGGGCGGCCGGACCGCATAAGATCGTGCTGCATCGCGGATCGTGCGGGCAATGCAACCAGGGCAAAGGCCGGCCGGCCGGGCACGACGCCAACCACGCGCGCTGGCACGGACCCTATGCGACCTTAGTCCAGGGGCGCGAAGTTGCCCACGGAATGACGGGCGTGCTGATTCGAAGCGAGTGCAAGTGCGTTTAAAGGCAGAAGTGAGAAGGCAGAAGGAACAACGGGCATTCCAGAGTTTTACCTCTGACTTCTAACTTCTGACTCCTGCATTTCCTTTATACTTTCCCCGGATGCAATCCCTGAAAACTTCCATCGAGCGTCTGGCAGCGCTGGGCGAGGTCGAGCACAATCCTGAAGCACGTCCGGCGTTTTTCGAATTCCGCGACGCACTGACGCGGGGAAAGATCCGCGCGGCGGAAAAGATCGACGGCCGCTGGGTCGTCAACACGTGGGTGAAACATGGCATCCTGCTTGGCTTTCGGCTGGGTGAACTGACTGAGATGGGCGGAGCGGGGCTGAGTTTCGTGGACAAAGACACCTTCCCTGCCCGGCAGTTTTCCGTGGGCGATCGCGTGCGCATCGTTCCGGGAGGGTCGTCGGTGCGCCTGGGAGCGTACCTGGCCCCCTCGGTGATCTGCATGCCGCCGATGTTTATCAACGTGGGCGCGTACCTTGATGAAGGCACCATGGTCGATTCTCATGCGTTGGTGGGATCGTGCGCCCAAGTTGGAAAGCGCGTGCACTTGAGTGCGGCGGCGCAGATTGGCGGTGTGCTCGAGCCGATTAATGCGGCTCCCGTGATCATTGAGGACGACGTGCTGGTGGGCGGCAACTGCGGAGTGTATGAAGGCACGCTGGTCCGGACGAGAGCTGTGTTGGGGGCGGGCACAATTTTGACGCGATCGACGCCGCTCTATGACCTGGTACGCGGCGAAGTTTATCGCGCCACTGCAGAGGCACCGCTGGAGGTTCCGGAAGACGCGGTAGTTGTGTCGGGCTCGCGGGCGGTGAAGAAAGGTCCGGCGGCTGACTTAGGAATCTCTTTGTATACCCCCGTCATCGTGAAATACCGGGATGAGAAGACGGACCGTGGGATCGAGTTAGAAGATTGGCTGCGCTAGTTCCTGCCCAGATTGACGCTGTCGGGATCGCTCCAACGGTACATTCCTACCTTGTCTCGCCGCGCTGGGGCGCGGCTCCGCCGGCGTTCGGAATGACAAAGGCTTGATCTGCGCGTCTACGCGACACGGATAACGAGCCCCCGCCCCTCATCGGTACTAACGCGAATCTGATCGAGACTTGAAATCACGACATCGGCTTCGCTCAAGGCTGACGCGGGATATGTGCTGGTGAGTGCAATCACTTTCATTCCGCCCGCCTGTGCCGCACGGATTCCCGCGGGCGCGTCTTCGATCACAAGACATTCAGACGGAGCTACTGCCAGCGCCGCCGCACCTTTCAGATATGGTTCGGGATGAGGCTTGCCGTTGGCCACGTCATCCGCGGCGATCATAACTTTCGCAATCGGTATTCCGGCGAGTTGCAGCCGGCCAGTGGCCAGGTGGCGCCTTCCGGAAGTGACCACGCCCCAGCGGCCGTCCGGAATTGCCTGGATGAGTTCGATTGCACCGGGCATGACGGCTACTCCGTCGCGATCTGCCGCCTCGCGCCTTTCCAGCTTTCCGACCTCTGCCTCCGCGTCAAGATGCGGAGCGACGGCGCGAACCACCTCGACGGCACGAACTCCGTGAGCGATGGCCATCACTTTGTGCTCGTCAATTTCCCGCTCGCGGGCCCAGATGCGCCACTGGCGGTCGACGGAGCCGGTCGAATTTACCAGAACACCGTCGAGATCGAAGAGAATTGCGGAGCAGTGAAAAGTGGTCATCGTTATTTCTAACACAGACTTCGAGCGCAGACGGAAACTAGCGGATTGCAGCCGGCAAAGTCGGCGGCTCCTGCGACATCAAGGACTGCTCCTGGGCCTGTTGTCGCAGCTGCACATGACGTTCGCGGAAGTGAGCTTTGGCACGGTCGCCCCAGGCCCGCACAAACCAATAGTTGAGACCGGCGCCAATCACGGAACTGACCAGCGGAATCATGCGTCCCGCCCATTTCTCCACAACCTCCGTGCTGGCACTGGCTGCAATACGCTGGATCACTCGGGGGACAAACTTGTTGATCACTTCTTTCTCCAGCAGCTCGCGGCTGACGTCAACTCCGGCCGCGCTGGCGGCAGCGATCCATAGTTCGGCGATTTCACTGTCGGTACTGAATTGAAAGCCGTAGACAAGGCTCAGCTTCTGGATCGTGCGCATGGTGATGGCCGATAGGATGCCGAGATCAGGAATGATGGTAATCAACCCGCCCAGGCCAAAGCCGGCGCCCTCGGCGGCGGCGAGTTTCATCCCCCCACGAATCAGATCATCGGCCACCGCATCGAGCTCGCCCATCTCCAGCGAATAGACTCCATGATAACCGCTGACCGGCAGACGATAAGCCGTGCGGAGTTGCACTAGAAATCTTGAAGGATCGACTTGCACCGTCGAGTAGGCGCGGGTGAGACCTTTGACCAGAGCCTTTTCAGCCCGAACGCGAAGCCACGACTTGGATTCCACAGCCGCCATTTTCAATCTTACTCAACCTTAACTCAGAGAGGGACGGAAAGCCATCCGCCGCCGGGTAGAACCGGCAGAATCGCTCTGTACGGTACGTAACACACTCTGCTAGCATCAACAGTACTCCATGCCAACTGGAAAATTGCAAGTGATCCCCCTGGGGGGCCTCGGCGAGTTCGGTATGAACTGCATGGCGGTCCGCTGGGGCGACGACATTATTGTGATCGATGCCGGGCTCATGTTCCCCGAAGCTGAACTGCTCGGGGTCGACATTGTGGTCCCCGACATCTCCTACTTGATCGAGAACCGCCAGCGGGTTCGCGGGATCATCCTCACCCATGGGCACGAGGATCATATCGGCGCGTTGCCTTGGATGCTTTCCGAACTCAAGGTGCCGGTATGGGGAACGGAATTCACGCTTGCCTACGTGGAAGACAAGCTCGACGAGCATGGACTGCTGGAAGACGCCGATCTACGCGAGATGCGTGCGGGAGAGCGCTTCAAGGCAGGCGTGTTTACCATCCATCCGATTCGAGTGACTCATAGTCTGGTGGACTGCGTCGCGCTGGCGATTCACACGCCGCTGGGTGTGATCATTCACACTGGCGATTTCAAAGTCGATCCCACGCCCACTGACAACCATCTGTTCGATCTGCATTCCTTCGCCGAGTACGGCAAGCAAGGGGTGCTGGCGCTGTTTCAGGATTCGACCAACGTTGAACGCAAGGGATACACGCCGAGCGAGCGAGCGGTGCGGCGCAAGTTCGACGAAGTTTTTGCCCACACCCAACGGCGCTTGTTCATCTCCTGTTTTTCTTCCTCGATTCACCGCATCCGCTTGGCTGTGGAACTGGCTCACCAGCACGGGCGAAAAGTGGCTTTCGTCGGCCGCTCGATGAACAACTCCGCGGAAATTGCCGAGGATTTGGGCTACCTTGAAATCCCTGAAGGGTTGGTGATCAATCCCGGCGAGATGAAGAATTTTGCGCCGGAGAAAGTTTGCGTGATGATCAGCGGGACGCAGGGCGAGCCCATGTCGGCGCTATCGCGCGCAGCCGTGGATAATCACAAGCACGCCAAAATCGAGAAGGGCGACACCGTTGTGCTGTCGTCCCGCATTATCCCCGGCAATGAGAAAACCATCTACCGGATGATCGATCACCTCTTCCGGCGGGAAGCGTATGTAATCTACGAAGATGGTACGTCGCCCCCAGTTCACGTCAGCGGACATGCCAGCCAGGACGAACTCAAACTCATCATCAACCTGGTAAGACCAAAATATTTTATTCCCATTCACGGCGAGTACCGGCAACTAAAACTGCACGCCGAGATGGCTGGTGCAATGCACAGCGCCGTGGGAAAAGTAATGCTGATCGAGAGCGGGGACATTCTCGAGTTCGACGAACACAATGCCCGCAAGGCGGGAAAAGTCAACGTGGGCCGAGTCTGCATTGATTCTGGATCGCGGACCGATGTGGTTGAAGATCTGATTATTAAAGATCGTCGGCATTTGAGCGAGGATGGCATTGTTCTTCCCATCATTGCCATTAACAAGCTCACGGGACGAGTAGAGACTGCGCCGGAAATTGTGACGCGCGGCTTCAATCCTGGCGATAACGGGTTGCTGGACGGAGCCAGACGGATTGTCGAAGACACACTGGCTCACTCCAGCGAAGAAGAAAAAGCCGATTACGGAGTGATCAAGGAGAAGATCCGCGCTGATTTGAAGCGCTATATTTCGCGGCAGACGCAGAAGCGGCCACTCATCATGCCGGTGATATTGGAGATTTAGGATTGCCACGGATTTGAGTGATTCACACGGATAAACCCCAGATCAAACAACGCAACCGAATGGCTTCCACCATCACTGTTGAGGACATCCACAGAGCAGAAATCCGGCTCCGTGGGGTCGCCGTCCGCACACATCTGATCGAATTCAAGCTCTGTGATGCGGACTCGCGCCGTCTCTACCTCAAGCCGGAAAACCAGCAACCCATTGGCGCCTTCAAACTGCGCGGAGCTTACAACAAGATTGCTTTACTATCGGACGAAGACCGCAAGCGCGGAGTCATTTCGTATTCCAGCGGTAACCACGCGCAAGGAGTAGCCTACGCGGCGCGGGCGCTTGGGGTGAAAGCCGTCATCGTCATGCCGAACAATGCTCCAGCCATCAAGCGGGAGGCCACGGCGGCGCTGGGGGCAGAGATTGTCATCGTAGGCCCGGGCAGCACCGAGCGTCAGATTAGGGCGGAAGAACTGGCCAAACAGCATGGATATGTGATCGTTCCTCCTTATAACGATGAGCAGATTATCGCTGGTCAGGGAACGATGGGATTGGAAATTCTGGAAGATCTGCCGGAGGTGCAAACCGTTTTGGCTCCGGTTGGTGGCGGAGGCATGATCAGCGGGGTGGCTGCGGCGATTAAGTTGAGCAAGCCTTCCGTGAAAGTAATCGGTGTGGAACCGGAAGTTGCAGCCGATGCGCAAGCCAGCTTGCGCGCCGGACAAATCGTCCAATTCCCCGCCTCCGAAGTTTCTCGCACCATCGCCGACGGGCTGCGGACACAGAGCATCGGTGCTATCAATTTCGAGCACATCCGCCGCTATGTCGACGATATCGTCACCGTATCCGAGGACGAGATTCGCCAAGCTGTTAGGTATCTGAGCGACAATCCCGCCACCATTGCGGAACCCAGCGGCGCCGTCGCGGTCGCCGGATTCATTTTCCACGCCCATCAACTACCGCCCGGGAGCCCCAGTGTGGCCATCATCAGCGGCGGGAACATCGAGCCCAAGATGCTGGAAGAACTGAGGCGCGGATCGCCAATTGTTCCCGGTCAACCCTGATCAGTTTGACCGTGGCGCAACCGCCCAACGACGGATGGCGACCACAGACCAAATGGCTTCGACAATTCCGAACGGCCAAGCGCCTTGCAGAAAGCCGTAGACCGAGCCGAGGGCGCACGCCCCGGCAAAGGCGAGAATGAACCACCGGCTGCGCGCCTCGAGGGCATAGCAGACGAGCATTGCGGTTACGGCGAACAGCCCGAAGATGGTCAGCGGGGACAAAGTCTTAGCGCGCGGCGGCCGAGATGTCTACCTGAACTATGAGTGCAATGCAACGGCACGCAAGCCGGTCATGGAACCGACGCGAATGCGAAAGAAGGTCGGCGTGATCAAGTCCTTGCCCGATTTCAGCTGGCGTTCGCCCAATGCGTTTTGCCACCACAGATAACGCTTCTCCAAGAGCTTTCGTGCGTGGCCGCGCTCATCCGTATATTGAGGCTCGACTAGTTCCTGAAAATGGCCGTTGACAATCACACTCATCCACTCCGACTCGCTTGCGATTTCATCAATCTCAATACAGACCTTGGGATTCGCGCGCATCCATTCGATTTTTTGGCCGAGGGTGGAAAGCACATAAAAGTAATCGAGTTCGTAAGCGAAATAAATCGGAACCAGGTATGGCTGGTCGTCTTGCGAGCATGCGAGTCTGCCGATCGAGCTACGCGACAAAAGCTCGCGGCACTCTTTCTCGGTCATTTCATTGACTACCATCGTCCTGCCACCTTCTGTACTGAGCGAGCGCTTGCTGGCTCTGATGAACGCCAAAATTTATGCTAACAGTTGTACGCGCTTTCCTCCACTTCGGCCGCCTTCATCCGAATGACGAATGCTGCGTTGATCACGAGGTGCCGCTCGTCACTTTACGTTGTGACTTCCATCACAGTGCGCGGGGATGCCCGGTGCTGTACTGAGTTTGGAGAAACCTGCTGTGTGCCTCGCCATACCGGGAAAGATACTCGAAATACAAGAGATGGGACCGATGCGGGCAGCCCGCGTACAGTTTGGCGGGATTGTGCGCCAGGTGTCTCTGAGCTTTGTTCCTGAAGCTGGGTTGGGCGACTATGTGATGGTCCATGTGGGCTTCGCGATCAGCCGGGTGGACTCGATAGAAGCTGAACGCACCTACAAGCTACTGGAAGAGATGGGAGCGCTGGAAGGCGAAGTGCCAGCCGCGGAAGAGTAGTTTCGGCCTGATTCTTGGATATGAAATATCTCGACGAATACCGCGACCAGCGCATCGCAAGAGCTCTGGGTTCCGAGATCGTCCAACGAACGACGCAGCCCTGGGTTTTGATGGAGATTTGCGGCGGCCAAACTCATACCATCATGCGTTACGGCCTGGATGAACTGCTGCCACGCGAAATCGAACTCGTCCATGGACCGGGATGTCCAGTTTGCGTCACACCTCTTGAAACCGTCGACAAGGCGATCGCCTTAGCGGCGCGGCCTGACGTCATCCTGGTGTCTTATGGAGATATGCTGCGAGTGCCAGGATCGAGCTCCGATCTGCTTCGAGCCAAGGCGCTGGGCGCGGACGTTCGCATTGCCTACTCCCCGACTGAGGCGGTAAAGATCGCGCGTGCGAATCCTGATCGCAAAATTGTGTTTCTGGCCATCGGTTTCGAGACCACGGCGCCCGCGAACGCCATGGCCGCGTGGCAGGCGAAGCGCGAGGGGCTGACTAACTTCTCCATGCTGGTTTCGCAGGTGCTGGTCCCGCCGGCGATCCGCGCCCTGATGGTCTCCAGCACAAACCGGGTGCAAGGCTTCATTGCGCCGGGGCACGTATGCACGGTTGTGGGCTGCAAGGATTACGAGAATCTGGTTCGCGATTTCCGAATACCGATTGTCGTCGGAGGGTTCGAGCCGGTGGACATTCTCGAAGCGGTGCTGATGCTCGTCCGCCAACTCGAGGCCGGTGAGGCAAAGCTGGAAAATCAATACGCGAGGTCGGTGAGCTACCGGGGGAACGTGCCGGCACAAGAGATCATGGCCGAGGTATTTGAAGTGGCCGACCAGAAGTGGCGGGGCATCGGCCCGATCCCGCAGAGCGGTTTACGCCTGCGTGCGGAATACGCCGCTTACGACGCCACCCAGATCTACGATCTAGGAGAGTTCAGCGTGGACGAGCCCGCTGAGTGCATCAGCGCGCAAGTTCTACAGGGATTAAAGAAGCCAACGGATTGTCCTGTATTTGGCATGCGGTGCACACCGGAAAATCCGTTGGGAGCTCCGATGGTCTCTAGTGAAGGGGCATGTGCCGCCTACTATCACTACCGGCGCCATGTGGTCGCTACTTAGGAGAGCGCGTGTCCACGAAAACCATTGTCGATATGAACTTTGGACTCAATTGCCCGGCGCCGCTCGCCGCCAAGGACACCATCCTTCTGGGACACGGGAGCGGTGGCAAGCTGAGCGCAGCGTTGATTCGCGACGTATTCCTGCCGGCGTTTCCGAGTCCAGTACTGGCGCGTTTGGATGACCAGGCGATCGTAAATGTGAATGGCCAGCGTCTTGCCATGACCACCGATTCCTTCGTTGTGAAACCGCTATTCTTTCCCGGCGGCGATATCGGCTCACTCGCGGTGCACGGCACGGTTAACGACTTGGCCATGGGCGGCGCAACCCCGCTGTTCTTGAGCGCTGCCTTCATCATCGAAGAGGGCTTCGCCATGGACGAGCTTCGGCGGGTGGTGCTTTCGATGCAACAAGCGGCGGCCAGCGCGGGCGTTCAGATTGTGACCGGCGATACCAAGGTCGTCGAGAAGGGCAAGGGCGACGGGCTGTTCATCAACACAACAGGGATTGGACTTGTGCCAGATGGAGTCGAGCTTTCCGCGGACCGCGCGCGCCCGGGCGACAAAGTACTGCTCAGCGGGTCGATGGGCGATCACGGAATTGCGATTCTGGCGCAACGTGAAGGGCTCGAATTCGAAACGCAGATCGTAAGCGACAGCTCGGCTTTGCACGGCCTGGTAGCCGAGATGCTCGCCGTAACCCGTGAGATTCGTTGCATGCGCGACCCAACACGCGGCGGCGTCTCCAGCACACTGAATGAGATCGCGCAGCAGTCGCGGGTGGGGATCGAACTGCAGGAACGTTCCCTTCCGATCCACGAGCAGGTGAAAGGCGCGTGCGAGTTGCTCGGGCTGGATCCGCTCTACGTGGCCAACGAAGGCAAGTTGATCGCAATCGTGCCGGCCGAAGTCGCGGCAGCGGTGCTGCAGGCGATACGACGTCATCCGCTTGGCGCTGAGGCGCAGATAATTGGTACTGTAACGGAAAAGAACGCGGGGCTGGTGACCATGCGAACTCCTCTAGGAACGACCCGCGTGGTGGACATGCTGGCGGGCGATCAGCTACCGCGCATCTGCTAGAAGATGTTCACTGCGCGAGCAAAGGAGATTCCATCTTCTCGTCGGTCGCCCACCATGCTCCGAGTGCGGTGGCGGGTTCGCGCGTTCGATACGCGACGCGGTTGCGATCCAGTTCACGCAAGATTTCTACAACCGCTTGATCCAGCGCTGCTTTCACGGACCCGCTCAAACTGCAACTTGCTTCGTAGCACTCGGCAGAAATTCCAACCAGCAAGAGACTCGCCGGCGCAACTCCGAAAAGCTCGGCGCTAAGCAGCGTGTCAACCAGTGCGGGTGAGTGAGGATCCATGCGCACTGCGGGGCGGTGTTGCATAATCTCGTCTTTGCGATAAAGCAGCACCTTTCCCGGAGTCGCGTCGATAGCAACGGAATCGATCAAGATGACCACATCTTTTCCGGAAATTTGATCGATCAGATCAAGCGCTGGAGTTCCCAAGTCGAGAACTTCGACGCCGTCTTCGAACTCATACCGGGATGCCAGAAGCTGGGCAGTGTAGGGTCCAACGCCATCATCTCCGAGCAACACGTTGCCGATCCCGCCGATCAGGACCTTCTTCATAGCACCTTTGCTTTGGCGATCTGCTTACCCGAGGGATCGAAGGCGTGGCACGCGCAGGCCATGCAGGGATCGAAGGAGTGCACGGTGCGCAAGACTTCCAGCGGCTCTTCGGGCCGTGCCAGCGGCGTGTGCAGCAGTGAGGCTTCGTAAGGACCGTGAGCGCCGGAGGCGTCGCGCGGGCTGGCGTTCCAGGTGGAGGGTACGACCGCCTGGTAGTTTTTGATCTTCTCGTCCTTGATCACGATCCAGTGAGACAGGGTTCCACGAGGCGCCTCATGGGTTCCGACGCCTTCCACCTCGTGGCTGGGAAATACCGGTTGGTTATGAACCGTGTAGTCGCCCTTGGCGATGTTATCGGTCAGAAGCTGCAAATGTTTCTGCGCCAGTTCTGCCAACATGGAGGCGCGAATGGCGCGTGCGGCGTGGCGCCCAAGAGTGGAGTGCAGCATGTCTGGCGTGACGCGGATTCCACCGACAGCCTGGACATTGCTGATCGCCTGAGTGGCATACTTTACCGTTAGCGGATGGCCTTGCGCGAAGCCGACCAACACCTGCGCCAGCGGACCAACCTGCATGGGCTGCCCGTTGAAGCGCGGCGCTTTGACCCAGGAGTATTTTTGTTCCCCGTCCCAGCCGGTGAATTGGGGCTCCGTTTCTCCGGACCAGGGATGCAGGGTCCCTCCGCCCTGATAATAAGCATGGGCAACATCTTCGCTGATGGAATCCCGAAACACTTTGTCCGATGCGGTCTTGAACGGATGTGTCCCGGCGATATTTCCGTCCCTGATGTATCCGCCGGGAAGGTCGTAGCTGGTACCGGCGCTATCCAGCGGCAGATCAGGCACCGCAAGATAGTTGCGGACGCCGCTGCCAATCTTGAACCATTCGGGATACATCGCGGCAACGGCGCAGACATCGACGAAGTAAACCTGATGGATGAACTGCACCACTTCGTCGAGCAGACCGCGGATCATCTCCAGACGATCCATGTTAAGGGCGCTGGCGCTGTCCAGGTCGATCGCGTTTGCCACGCCTCCGACCGTCAGATTCTGAATGTGCGGTGTTTTGGATCCCAAAATTCCGACCACCTGCAGAGCTTTGCGCTGATACTCCAGTGCCTGGATGTAATGCGTGAAGGCCAGCAGGTTCACATCCGGCGAGAGCCGCATGGCAGGATGGCCCCAGTATCCGTTCATGAAAATTCCCAGCTGGCCGCTGGCGGCAACGGCGTTCACACGGTCTTGTGCAGCCTTGAATTCATTGCGGGAATTGCGCGTCCAGGGAGAAATACTCTCCGCCAGTTTTTGGGTAGCGGCGGGATCGGCCTTGGGAATCTGCATAATGTCGACCCAGTCGAGCGCCGACAACTGGTAGAAGTGGACGATGTGGTCGTGCAACGCGTGGGCAATCAGAATCAGATTGCGGACGTACTGGGCGTTCAGCGGCACTTCGAGCTTTAGGCCATCTTCCACCGCACGCACGCTCGCCATGGCATGCACCGTGGTGCACACGCCGCAGAAGCGCTGGGTGAAGAGCCAGGCATCGCGCGGGTCACGGCCGCGGAGAATCTTTTCGATGCCGCGCCACATGGTGCACGAAGCCCATGCATTGCTGACCGCATTGTTTTCAACTTCGACATCGATGCGGAGGTGACCTTCAATTCGAGTGATCGGGTCGATCGTGATTCGTTTCGCCATAGGACCTGCTGTCAGTCGGAGTCTTTTGTTACAGATTCGTTTTCGCCGAAATGTCCGTACTTGAAATATCCGGTCCAGCGAATATAAGGCCTGCGGAACCGGAAGTAGCTCGCCATGTCGTGCCACTCATAGAGAGGAGCTGGAAGAATCGCGAACCGTTTGACGATCAGAAGAAATCCCGCAACGCCCATGGAGATAAAACCAAGGGACACCAGGATTTCGATGGTGGTCGGAAAATAGAGGGACTCAGGGTTGGGGCGGAACGCTAATGTGGTGGGACTGAAGCGATAAATCATGCCCCCCAGCGAACTCAAAATGTAGCCCAGGAACATCGAGCGGGTTTGGTGGGTTTGCAGCGAACGGCGCAGCATCCAGCCGCCGGTCCCGACCAGAATCATCTCCAGCCAGAACACACCCGCGAAGCGATCGAAGTGGAACGCCGTTCCTAGAACGCCCCGGAATAGGATGTCAAGAAGCCTCCACACCATCCAGCCGAAAATCAGCCACGCCGTGATGCGGGCGGCTTCGTCCAGCACCTCCATGTCCATGGCGCGCTTCCAGACCAGGCAGCACAACATTGTGGTTCCGGCGACGCATCCGAACGACATAAAAGTGGCCGCACCGAGATACAAGAATGGCAGCCAGGGCGTCTGCCACAAGGGATGGACGCGTTCGCCGGCCAGCAGCATCAGCGCGCCGAGGGACGATTGGTGCATGCCTGGCAACAAGTAAGCGGCAGCAATGATCCACGGAAAGAACGAGTGCAGTCGCCGTTCGAATTTTTCGACGCCGGGCCGGAGGCGAGAATCGAAATACCAGAGCCTCTCCAGCACGGGAGGAATGTTTTCGACTGCCAGAGGGATCATGGCATAGATCGACATGCAGATCGCAACTTCGGCCAGCGGTGAGTGCATATTCCATTTCCACGGGAAAACGATCCAGTAGAAGTTCCAGGGGCGGCCAGCATCGATGCCGAGCAACAGAAGGCCGCAGGCATAAGCCAGGAAACTGGTCAGCAGCGCCATGCGCATGAGCGCATGCAGGCGCTTGCGGCGGAACACCCAGGCGGCGATTCCCACTGCGAATGCGCCAGAACCCAGGGCGGTCAGCACCATCACGTTGAAGGTTTTCCAAATTCCCCAGCCAAACGCGTCATTCATGCCGCTGACCGGGCCCAAGCCCGCGAGTTCGCGATAAGCGGTCAACACGAACGCCAGCAGAGTCATGGCGACCAGTCCGAGAAAGAACCGGTTCACCACGGGGAATCCGTAGACCGGCACGGCCCGCTCCCAGCGGTTCTGATCTGCGGACGCGTTCGTGATGGTTGTGCTGCTCATATTTGTGAGCTCAGAGTTGCGCCCTCAATCCGGTCTCTTTTTCCCGTTCATGAGCTTCGTCTTCATGGCCCTTCAAGCTTGTACGAATCACTTGCACCAAGCCGGCGTACAACAGAGCGGGTAGCGCAAAGTATTGATACAGCCGCCTCTGCCAGCGAAGAGTTCTGGACGGCACTGACTCCGTTCCGAGTTCGGGAAGCCCTAGTTTTTCGAAAGGTACGCGGGATAGATACAGGGCCTGGGTGCCGCCGTTATCGGTTTCTCCGTAAATGCGTTCCTGGTAGTAGCGGCCGGGATGAGTCTTGATGCGCTGCTTGGCCTCCGCCAGCAGAACCGTGCGCGGACCAAAAATTACAGCGCCGGTGGGGCACACGCTGGTGCATCCCGGCTTCAGGCCTTTCTCCAGGCGATCGCTGCACAACTCACACTTCGTGACGCGCGGATTGTATCCCTGCCATTGGAAACGCGGAATGTGATAAGGACAGGTGATGGTGCAGTAGCGACAGCCGATACATTTGTCTGCAGTCCAACTCACGATTCCAGTCTCGGGGTTCTTATGCAGAGCCTGGAAGGGGCAGCCAGCAGCGCAAGCGGGATCCAGGCACTGCATGCACTGGCGCTTCACAAAAGAAAACTCGGAGCCATCTTCTGCTTTGTAGAGTTTGATGATGTTGCGGGTGAGCTCGTTAAGATCGGTGGGCGCCTGATGCAAATTGTCACCGCGGATATCTTCGGGAGTATTGTTGGCTTCAGCACAGGCTGCCTCGCAGGCCTTGCATCCGATGCAGATGCTGGCATCGTAAAGCAATCCGACAGCGGCGCTGGGGACAGGAATCTCCTCTGCCTGCAGGGCCTTCGTACCAATGGTAAGGGCTACGGCTGCCGGCACTCCGGCCTTGGCGACGGTGGTAAACAATTCTCGCCGAGTGATGGCCACGTCAGTCCTCTTTCTTCGGAGTTTGGTTCTCGGACGATAGCTTAAGCTTTTCCGCGTGCGTTCGATCCGCAATCACTCGGGCGACACCAGCCTCCTGGCTGCTCTGGAAGCGTTGCGAAGCGACCCAAGTGGCGCCGCCGACGGCTCCTGCTATTACGCCGACCACGGTCGCAGCCCCAACCTTCAACTGACCGGCACCGCTGTAAATCGGCGGATAGGTGTCGGGCGGAGTGGCCAAATGAATGGGGACGGTTTCGACTGTGCTTATCCGCCACACCACGCTCTTTTCAGTGCAACCTACACAGGGAATTCCAAGCCCGATCGGCCATACTCCCGGAATCTCATTGAAGTGGCGCGTCGAGCACGCCGCGTGAGTTACCGGCCCCTTGCAGCCGAGTTTGTAGAGGCACCAGCCTTTGCGATGACCTTCGTCGCCGAAGGCGTAGGCGAAGCGGCCGGCGTCAAAGTGCGCTCGCCGCGGACAATTTTCGTGAATGACACGCTCGTAGGCGAACAGGGGCCGGCCAAATTCGTCGAGAGCGGGAAGCTTGCCCATGGTGACGTATTCCAGAACCACGGCGAGCAGGTTGTAAGGATTGGGAGGACAGCCCGGCAAATTTACGATCGGTTTCCCGGACAAGACCGAACTTACGCCCATGGCGCCGGTAGGATTTGGGTCTGCCGACGGCACACCGCCCCACGACGCACAGGAGCCGATGGCGATGACCGCAGCCGCCTGGGCTGCCACTTCCCTCAAAACCTGTACGCCCGGCCTGCCGCCCATCTGGTAATAAACGCCATCGTCCTTGGTCGGAATCGCGCCTTCTACGACCAAAACATATCTACCGGCGTTCTCAGCCATGGCAGAGTGCAACGCGGCCTCGGCCTGTGCGCCGGATGCAGCCATCAGCGTCTCGTGGTAGTCGAGAGAGATAACGTCCAGGATGAGGTGAGCCACATCGGGAGCGGAGGTACGCAACAGCGTCTCGGTGCATCCCGTGCAGTCCTGGAAATGCAGCCATATCACGGATGGCCGCTTCGTCTTGCCGATAGCGTCGGCAATCTGCAGGACCGACTTCTTGCCAGTCAGCGCCAAGCCAAAGGGCGCGGTTGCCATCAGCGTGCCGCATAGCTGGAGGAAGCTTCTGCGGGAGACTCCGCTCGCTTTCAGATGTTCTGCGATGGTCGGATGTTTGGACATAGGCCCTTCCTGCCTTCGGCGTTTCCCCATGGATCGGCGCCGGGGATCTCGCAAACGTAAATGAGTTTAATTTTGCGGAGTCGCAGAGGAGGGGAGGCTATGAAAGAGGCCTATGTTTGCGCGCTGCCTTCAACTTATGAGTCACAATGAATGCCTTGCATGAATGCGCGACGACACGGTCTCGTATCCGCACCTACAAACCTAAGGCTCCGACGCGCCGTCCGGCTTGCAGCCGACCCGGCCGACGCAATTGGTTATCGCTTGAATCGGCCATTTTGGTCTGTGATTTGGGTCACTCATAGATGTGAGTGCAGAGGGTTAGGGGGCAAAAACGTGCAGAGTGAGGGCCGACAACTTGACGAGCCATTGCCAATTGCGCATCGCAGGTCTCAGGAAGGCAATTTTCGCAAGCGCGGAAGCGTCCTCCTCAGCGGAGAACATCATGAAGCTCAACGGTGTTCTCCCTCAGAGTTCGTCAGCCTAGTTAACAGTCAAGCTGAATGTTGTCGATTGCGTTATGTTGGTAGAGGTGAGTCGATTGTTGGAACTTCCCCAGCGCTTCAAGCGTCAGAGGCTCCTTGAGGCCAGTTGTCGATTTGACCTGACCTCAAGAAGTTCTCCGTCGGTCGTTCCTTCGCGCTCCTAAGGAGCGAAGGAACAGGCATGGTACGTGTTCGAATACATCGGTTGAATTTCGTACTTGTGTCCGTTGAGCACGCTAACCGGGTCCTCGAAGTACGGTCCGGTTAGGTCTACCCCAGGACACAGGTCGCCAATTTCTTCGCCAAACACACCGTTCGAACTAACCGCGATCCATCCGGTCGGAGGGTCCGGATCGGTGATGGTTTCGAACGTCTCGTGGCCCAGCACGCTGCTCGTTGAATCGATGATCGCCCCGTTCGGACTTGGCTGCAGCATGCTGCATCCAGGAACATTTTGATACGGCTCGACAGTGAACAGAACGTGCCCGATATCACTAAAAGTTACGCTGCTGTGATAGGCGCAGAAAACGAAGGTCGACGGATTATCGGGAGAATAACACTCCGTGGTTTCAACGAAACATTCGTCTACGCCCTTGGGGAGAAATATGTGGTAGATGTGGCTGTAGCCAGTGCCTAACACGCTGGCGGCGGAATGCACGATTTGCAGAACGTCATTATCGCTCAGCGCCGTCAGGATCGGATACGAGATAATCCCGGCTGTGCCCACCGTGTAACGATTGTCAGTCGTCAAGCCGACGTACTGGTCCGCAACGTGGATGAAGTTGCTTTTGCCGAGATTCGTTAGAAACCTGGCCGGGTTCCCCCAACAGGAACTCGCGCAGTCGACGTAGATTGGGTGGGACTCCGCCGACGTAACGACGGGACCTCCGAAAGGGTGTGACAAGTCCGCCGGGTAGAAGCCGGGCGGTGGCACGGCCGGTATTGCAGCGTCGCTGACCGGAGCCGACACCAACTTATCTGGTCGCAAAATGGAAAGACTTGGGGCGGCTGCGGTTGGCAATGGTGAATAGCGATTCACGCTCGCGGTCTTCAGACGCAGATGAACGCGATAGTCAGAGCTGCTGGAAGCGGCGGCCTGGTCGGCCGAGTGGACCTCCAACCGTATACTGGGCAATGCACTCTGCTCGTCCTGCGCGGTCAAGTTGCCCTGGCTCAGCAAGACCGAACAAGTGATCAAAAGAACTAGCTGGAATATTCGTAGAAACTTCATGGTTGGGTCTCCTTTCCTTGATGAAGTGACTTTGTCGTTGCGATTTTCGACTCGCTGGATTTGACGTGGACTTGGAACCGAGGACGGTTCAGTGGGGCTGTATCCCTTCCTGACAAGGGAGCCCGGCTGGACCTCCACAACTCTGCCGCTCCCATTGTGAAGTTGTCAAGGACAAATACAAACTTTTGTCAACAACCTATAGGTGTTTGGTGGCTTTTAGCAGTTTTCCCATGAGGCCCTACGGGGGCTCTAATTGAATGCATCCTTAGATTGGTCTTTCGCGGATTCACTGAACAGGCAAAGGAGGGTGCGGGTAAGCTCCCCCTTCATGTTCGGCCCGTTCTCCGGGCCGAGTTGCGTTCCGAGCATGGTTCGTACTCATAAGAGAAGAAAACCCAGCGCTCCCAGTTCGTCGAGCGCAGCGCGGCGTGCACGTCTTTCAGCCACTTTTCGTATGAGTTCGTCATAACGCGCCTTCCCAATCTCCTTAGTTGTAGCGAGCTTGTCGTTCGGGCATAACAGATGGCAGCAATCGTCGCAGCACTCCGACAGGAACAGTTCCCGCTCCGCCGCGCTCAAGTGCGGGCGACCGCGGCGGTCGGCAAACGCGTCCTGGCAATCGAGATTGCCGATGCACTCGACGCAGCCCACGTGAAAGCTAATGATGATGCTCGACGACGGAGCCTTCGTGATATTCCGTTCCGTCTGACCACCGTTGCACGACCACCACGAACTGCGTCAGGTGCTCCACGGGGTCGTTCACACCAACGACGGGGGAACCCGGCAGATTCGCTCCCCAGCTGGCGAGGTCGGCATCCGTATAGAAAAACATGAGGTGGGAAGGCCAGTGGGGGCTGCTGTCGCCGCCG
>JBEKRE010000004.1:0-144337 GCA_049519055.1 Candidatus Sulfotelmatobacter sp.
CCTTGGCCGTGATGGTACAATTGCTGGCCGGTCACGACCTTTCCCACCTGCATCAGATCAGTCGTTATATTCAAGCCCTTGAGTCGCGGGGCTAGCGCTGCCGCGACTGCATGCCGTCGAGTCGCCCACTTGGAGTGCATTGGGACGTGTAGTCGCCTATGCTGAGACTGGCCAGAGCGGCGCTGCCGAGATTGCTCCCTCCTGGTCGCCCAGCGTTTCCCGATTCCGCGGCGCCCGGGTCAACCTGCTTCCTCTCGGAACTTCTCGTTGACATCCTGGACGGTCTCCCCGATTCCGGGCCACAGCTTATCGAGACGGGAGGCGAGCCAACCGTCCGCGGCCGGTTTTTGGCTGAGGTTCGCCGCCACTCGCTTCCAGCGCCATGGAACTGATCACGATTCTAAACCGCTGCCATCGTTTCCGGGGTTTTGTCTACGAGCGCGCCCACTTCAGTACGGAGTAGCCGTGCGACCGCGAAAGGGTTCGACCGCAGTCTGCTAGCGCTGCCATTTGCCGGGCCCGGTTACGACCAACTCGCCGAACGGCGCTTTGAGTTCATTCCCCTGTGGGGGCTTCTCGTCTTCCTTCTGTACACCATGCGGCGCGTCGACTGTCGCAGTTGCAGCGTTATGGCTGTCGAAGAAGTTCCCTGGGGCGACGGCAAACGCACACTGACCAAAGCCTACATGCTCTTCCCAGCCCGTTGGGCGAGGAAAATGTCATGGAAAGAGACGGCGGAGGCCTTTCGCACCTCCTGGGACAAGGTCTTCGACGCGGTCGAACATGTCGTCACCTGGGGTCTGGAACACCGAACGCTCGGCAAAGATCGACGCTATCGGCGTCGATGGGATTCAGTATTCCAAAGGGCACAAATACCTCACCCCTGGTCTACCAGATTGATCTGGGCGTTACCCGCCTTCTCTGGGTAGGCAAAGAGCGAACCATCGAATCCTTCCAAGGGTTCTTCACCGCCATGGGCAAGGACGTAATTTCCGAAATCGCCTTCGTCTGCTCCGACATGTGGGAACCCTATCTGAAACTCATCCGCGAAAACTGCTCCGAGGCCCTGCATATCCTCGACCGCTTTCACATCGTCGCCAATATGAACAGGCACTGGACAACGTCCGTGCCGAGGAAACCAGCCGGATGAAACGCGAGGGCCGCGCCCCGGTCCTCAGGAAATCCCGTTGGCTGCTGCTCCGCCGCAGCGAGAATCTCGGCGCCGACCAGCACTTCCGGTTGCGCGATCTCCTCCGCTACAACCTCAAGACCGTCCGTGCCTACCTTCTCAAGGAAGCCTTTCAGCAACTCTGGGAATATAGTTCGCCCGCCTAGGCCGGCAAGTTCTTCGACGAGTGGTGCCGCCAGACCATGCGATCCCGGATCGAACCCATGAAGAGGATCACCCGTTCGCTACGCAATCATCGCGAACTCATCCTGAACTATTTCCGCGCTCAAAAGCTACTTTCCAGCGGTGTTGTGGAGGGCTTGAACAACAAGGCCAAAGTCACGATGAGAAAATCGTACGGCTTTCGCACCTACCTGACGAGCCGGATTTTTTACACACGACCCATTAGCCGTCCGGTTCAGAATCGGAGCCAAGCCACAAAAAATCGTCGGGGCTAGAAGTTCGCTACAGGTTGGTAATCAAGAACAACGACCAGTTGGCACTCCCAGCCGAAAGACACGGAAAGCTTGTCATTGGTCAAACCGTAACTCAGGGTCTCACCGGCTGTCGGGCATTTACTGCCGGTTTGGGCGTGAAATAGCGCACCGTGACATCATCTCCGATGTAGGCGATCCGACTCTCCGCGACCCGTCTCCGCTGCGGTGCAGTTCTGTAAGTGAAATAGCGCACGGTAACATCGTCTCCAATGTAATCGACTTCATTCTTCCCCACCCGCATCCGCCGTAGGATGGTCCTCGCAGGCATATACTCTTTTTTCCCCAGCACTCTTGCCCGCTGGAGGCCGGACGTGTCTTTCGTCGGCATTGCTTTCGGGCGTTGCGAGGGTGCCTGCGGCTCGTTGGCAATCGATCCCCGTTGGCCCGAAGATCCCAAAGGCGAAGCTGGGCCGCGACGGCTATACGCGATCCAGCAAGTTAAACCGAGCACGGTAGCAACTGCTGCCAGGGTCAAGTTCCTCCGGCGCTTGTGCCAGGTAACGTCCCTCGCTCGCTGTCTGATCCTGGTCGCGAGCAAGGCAGGCTGCCTGAGTGCTGGCAAATCCCTGGCCACGGCCAAGGCGGTCCTGCAACGCTGGTAGATGGAATGATTGTTTGCTGGGCCCAACAAAGCTCCACCGTCGTTGAGAAACTTCTCTCCTTGAGTTGTAATCTGCTCAGTGACGCGCGGAGTTGTCGGTTGTTCGGTTGCGAGGTTTTTTCCCCGTTCTCGCCGGGCGGCCTGAGATATTGCCGCCTCGATCTGTTCGGCCATCAATTGATAAGTGCGCACCTCGCGATCCTGGAAGGCGTGCGCTTCTCCGAACAGGACCGCAAGAACTCCTACCACGGCACGGTCCTGAGAAATCGGCAAGATTAGAAGGGACTTGGCTCCGAACTGCCGACAAATCGCCGCTTCAATCCGTGTGTCTGTCTGGGTATTCTCGACACGAAGAATCTCGCGGCTTGCCTTGGCGTCTGCTGAGGCAGTCAGTGAGGCGGTTACATGCCAACCTATATAAGTGGCGGCACTTCCGCTTCCAGCCCGATAAATTAGTCGGTTTCCTTCTAACAGACCGATGGCGGCCCCAGTAGCGTTGGCCACGTTTCGTGCCGATTCAGCGATCAGATGCATTGCACCATCCACGTCGAGCCTTCCGCTCGTGACCAAGCGTTGAACGTTCATAATGGCGGAGAGCGATTGATTGTTCATCCGACTCTCCTGAACCGCAAACACGCTGGCTAAAAGCTGCTGGAAAGCTTCGCGATCGAGGGTGGAACGGCTACTCATACCCCATTTCTCCGGTTGCACTGGCGGGCTTTGGCGGGCGAATCGAACCACTTTCGGAGCCGGCAGCCGCAGTCTCTCATCGACCGAAATGCACTGTCAATAGCAACCCGCAACGGGGCCGCTCTTGAATCCGCCAAACCGAAAGCTGATCATTATTCGCATTGTGGAATGACCCGCCGCTCTCTTGATGACCGTCCGAGAGTTGGAACGCTCGTTTGACACTGTTCACGGTAAGCCTTTCTCCCTAACATCAGGCATGACGTCTGTATACTAACGCCGTAACGACCACCCCGGTGCTATTCACGGATTTGACACTCGAATTTTAGATTCTGACCGAGTAGCAAGCGCGTGCAAAACAATTTTCTTGAGCGTCGCCACAGTCGGCGGTTTCCAATTCATCACTCCTTGTTGATCTACTTCGGGAACGGCGGCCAGGAAGTCGCTGTGCTCTCTGAAAGCATTTCTTAGGGGAGCATTCGTTTACTGCGAGCGCTTCATTGCAACGAATACTCAAGTCTCATTAATCGTTGTGCTGCCGACCGAAACGACTCACGGTCGAAGTGTTCGAGTATGTGCGGCAGCAAGTCGTGCGTGTTGAAGCGCCGCTAAACGAAGGAAAGTTTGGAATTGCTCTGGAATTTCTAAATCTGCATGAGCTACCGCAGGCCTGGCTAAGCTAAAGTGGGCTGCGGAGCCGCTGCAAAATCCAGATCAACCCATGACTTTCGCCGGCAGAAGAGCGCTTACTTGACATAACAGGACGCGGCTTCTTAGTCCCAGAGCAAGGGTCAACGCCTTGTTGGCATGCGGCATCCACTTTGTGTTTCTCCTCAAATGGTTCTAATGAACGAAAGTGCCAATTAGCGGCCAGAGGGGATCCTGTTCTTGCACGCAAGAAAAAAGCCTCACCGGTCGATTGGGCTCAAGAAAAAAACCTTCTCCGAACATCGTTGTGTGAAGCGCCAGTGTCTCCGTAGCGGGAAGCATCTCGAAGCTCGCATTCTGGTTCGAATGCTGCCACACTCTCGAATGCTGCCGAGCGTTTCGGCGCGCGATTCCGGCGAGCGGATCTGCTATCATCGCATCGCGCCGGCTCGTGCGGCCTGGCTGGAGAGTGACTATGTCTTGCTTGCTCCTGCTCGTTCTCTTGCTGTTTCCGCGCGTCGCGCTCGTGTTGATGTGGATCTACTCGACCTACCTGCAGCGGGCATTCCACGGTGGTCTGGTGCTGCCGGTACTCGGCTTCATTTTCCTGCCGCTCACCACGATCGCATACGCATGGGAACTTAACAGCGGCATGCCGACGGCGGGAATCAATCTTTTGTGGCTGCTGATCGCGGTGATAATTGATCTGGGCGGACTGGGCCAGAGTGCGCATCGGCGATGGCGGCGCTGAGTCGAGCAGCCGTTGGTATCGGTGCCCCATACCCAAGTTTTCGAACCGGCACAACGAAAAACGCGCTGAACTTTCGCAGACGCCGCGGAACGATGCACAAAATGTTAGCCACGGCCTTTCCCGGGAAATGCTTCAGTGGTCATTTGGAAGCATCTCGCTCCCCAACCCAAGCCGTTAGATATTCGAGCGAGTTGAAGGAAGTTTTGGCCACGCACGGACATCGCGATTCGCCAGTGCGCAATCCTCAATTTCCCATTTTCCACGAAGCCGACACCAATCGCTCTTCTAAGCTCATTGGAATTCGGGTTACGGCAGATAAGAACACACGCGTGACCATTTAAATGGACGCCTGTCTCTCCGGGAAACCCATGACAAAGAGACGACTCTTTTCTCTGCAACTAGCATCTGACATCCCCGTCAACCCGTCCAAAAGCCAAACTGCTCAAATACTTCTGGCACACACGTCAAGGAATGACTCTGAAAAAAGACACGACGACGATATCCTTGACATGGCGCGTCACTGCTGCGGATACGGCCGCTGGGAGGCGAAGTATCGGTTTATTGGCCGAACCCGGCCAGCTGGAAGGGTCTCAAAGAACGATGCAAAGCGTGGACTGACCTTTTTTGTATTCGACCTTGCTTGTGTAGCCGCAACGGTGACCTTCGTAATTGGAAGGGCAGTACATCGAGGATTAACATCCACTTAAAGTGGGTTACTTACATGTTGTCCTCACCTCATAATACTCGCCGTTGGGAGCGACACCACGTCGATCTCCCGGTTCGCATCGTTCCCCCTGATGGACTCTTAAGAGGTGCGGTTCCTGGCCGCGGCACCGAAATAAGCATGAGCGGTATGGCCGTTCACTCTTCGCTAGACCTTAAACCAGGCGACAAGATGCAGGTTCAGTTTCAAACCAATCCCTCAGGCGTCACAGCCGTGGTTCGCAATCGTAAGGACGATTGTTTTGGGTTGGAGTTCCTCCCCGAACTGTCCTCGGGCGATCGAACACTGAATCAGTCACTGAATCAGTCGAAGTTCGTCTGCAACCTGGCTGAGGGCGGCACGCCAGAATCCCAGGCATTAGCGCGGCATTCATGTAACCCGAAGACTCTATTAGCAGGCCTGCGGCGAAAACAGCTAGAGATAAAACAGGTGCAGAGGGAGATCGCGGCACTCAACCTCGTAATTCTCTTGCTCGCTGATGATGAAAAGAAGAATACCGAATCTTCTCTGCCGCGTCGTCCCGAATTGAAAATGAGACCATGGCCATCGCGGTCTAAGCAGCTTTGATGATGTGGAACGGCCCACCCTGGTCGCGCTCCAACCGAGTAGGAACTTGACGCAGCACGAAAGATGGATGCTGAGACCGCCGCAATTAACGTCCGTGGCGTTCAAGACTCGCTGTGGCACTACGTCGTCACGCGGTTGAGCGTGCTGATCCTTGCTTAGAGCTGCCCGGATTGCAAGTTTGCTGTGACTGACGTAAAGCCAGTTCCACGCTATGCTGTGACTGGTGCGGCTTTGCGGGCCTTGCGCTGTTCTGCATACAGCACAAGCGTTACCCCCTCAGTCGTCCTTCCACACCTTTCTGGACCGTATGGACAGTAAGGTTCCGGGCGGAAAATCCTTGCCGAAAATCTGGAGCGGGAGACGGGGATCGAACCCGCAACCACCGGCTTGGGAAGCCGATGCTCTACCATTGAGCTACTCCCGCGCCCGCGAACAACTGGCCAAAAGAATAATACCCCGACACTGCCCTTGAGGGCCACACTAGCCAGACTTTTTATCTGCTCGTAAGCCATTGATTCTAAAGCGACACTTGTGGAATTGGCGGACACACCATAAATGCTCGTTGGTTTGGTGCTTCTTTATAAACTTCTTCTAACGAGCATTCTTCCTTTCGCCTCAATCGCCTCCATTATCGCTTCCATTGAAGCGCAGAATGGCGGCCAGGAAGCCCCCGCAGGCGCCGGATACGGGAAGTTGGTGCAAAATCCGGTGCAGTAAGTCCGCATGAGACCGAGATTCCAACCCGCTCAGTTCGAGCTTTCCGTCTGGACTGAGGTCGGAGCAAGAGGAATCGCATGCTAGCTCTTCGTGAAATCAATCTATCTGGCGTGATAACTTTCTGAAGGAATCGCTCGACATCGAAAGCCTTCACCCCATTGGGTCATCGCTATCGTCAGCCCGTGCGAGCGGCACCTTCGATGGATCCGCGATCGACCTCAGAGACAACCCGGAATGGGGACGAATAGTTTCGGGGTGTCGGTCGAACTGGAACATGAGAAAATCCTTCCGTCTCGTCGGTGTTAAGCAAGCCCAGGATAGCGGCAGGTAGTGCCGATGTGCCTGGTCACACGATAATTGCCAAAGAGTTGATTGGGCTTGGCAGCGGAAATTGCGGAATGGAACGCAATCGTGAGGGAGCGCATATGGACCTTAAAACTCTGCTCGATACACCTCCATGGGACTGGCCAGGAGATGCCGGGAGAACATTTTGGAGGATTCTGATTGATCCGCTATCCAAGGAATCCGACCGCCTGGTCGCCGCCGAACTGGCGGGCGATTTTACGGTCATCAACGACGAATTGGCCGATACGTTAGTGAAGGTCGCAAGTAGTGCCGACGAGCCTGAGCAACTACGCGCACGGGCGGCAATTTCCCTTGGGCCAGTTCTGGAGGAGGTGGACGCCGATGGATTCGAGGATCCGGATGACGTACCCATTACTGAGCATACGTTTCGCACCATCCAGGAATCGCTCGAGAAGCTTTACCTCGGTAAAAGCACTCCCAAGGAAGTGCGGCGGCGAAGTTTGGAGGCATCGGTGCGCGCACCCCAGATATGGCATCAGGGTGCGATCGAGCAGGCGTACTCCAGCGGAGACAAAGAGTGGATGCTAACCGCTGTGTTTGCGATGCGATGGGTTCGCGGTTTTGACGATCGAATATTGGCGGCCTTGAAAAGCAGCGATCTCGAAATCAAATACCAGGCAGTCATCGCGGCGGGCAACTGGGGACTGGACGCTGCCTGGTCGCCCATCGTCGAACTCCTAAATGACGCTCACTCCCCAAAGCCTTTACTGCTTGCCGCCGTCGGCGCCGTGGGCAGTATCCGTCCCGATGAAGCGCCGGAAATCCTAGTTGATCTAGCCGATTCCGATGACGAGGAAATCGCTGAGGCCGTTGAGGATGCCGTGGCGCCAGCTGACGTGGCTTCAGACGAGGAAGACAGCAAAGAGGGCGAGTGGATCAATTGAGCGGCATTATGCGGGCACGGACCGGAAAAGGGCAACCGAGTGGGTACTCAACGAGTATTGCTCGACCATAGCCGCGCCGGGAGTTTCGCCTGCCAATGGGGCGACAACATCGTCGGGGCAAAGTTGGCGCAAGTAGCCTACAAAGATTGATCCCTTGGCGGCTCTTACCCCCCGAGTCGTCCCGACGAAGTGAAAGGCGACGGCCTGCGATGCATCCTTCTGGCGCTTTTGTGCCGTTCATTTGGAGGCGCGTCGGTGCGCGATGGTGCCTCTCGCTAGACTTCAGCTCGTAGATCAATGAGTCCAGCATCCGAAGGCACCGGAAACAATCCGGGGTAGAGATCCCTGTCGCTTGCGAGGACAGTCGCGCCCGCCATCATCCGTCGGTGGAAAGCTGAACACGGCACCTCTCGTTTCATTTAGACTGGCTCAAGAGATCACGGTGTCGTCTTCCTCCAATCGGCAACACGGCGCTTCGGGCGTGGCGAGCTATCAGCCCGCGGTTCCCGAGCCTTCCTTCTCGGAACGAGCGCGCACGTTGGTCTACTTGGGCCGAATTGGCAGCCTCTCCACCATTTCCCGCAAGCAGCCTGGCTTTCCCTTTGGATCGGTAATGCCCTACGGACTAGATGAGCGGGGACGTCCGATATTCCTCATCAGCACCATGGCGATGCACACCCAGAACCTGCAGGCGGATCCGCGCGCCAGTTTGCTGGTTACGCAACCTTCCGGAGATGGCGATCCGTTGGGCGCGTCACGAGTGACGCTGGTGGGAAATGTTGCGACGATACCTGAACCAGAAGTGTCCGATGCTCGCAAACTCTATGTGGCGCGTTATGCCAATAGCAAGTACTGGGTAAACTTTGACGATTTCTCTTTCTATCGCATGGATGTGCTGGACGTTTACTACGTCGGCGGATTCGGCGTAATGGGCTGGGTGCAGGCGCACGATTATGATGCGGCACAGTCCGATCCGCTGGCCGACGCGGCTGAGGGAATCATCGCGCACATGAACGCCGATCATCGAGATGCGCTGGTCCAACTTGCTCGGGCACGGGCTGGAGTCGAAGCGCAAGAGGCGGCGATGACCGCCATAGACCGCCTCGGGTTTCACGCACGCCTTAAGACCGCGGAAGGAATGCGGGGAGTGCGTATTGCGTTCCTACGGGAAGTTCAGAGCACAAGCGAAGCTCGGGAAGTTCTGGTGGAGATGGTGCAGCGGGCGCGTCAACCTTAAAGCTCAAGCCGAGGAATTCCTCCAACAGAGGAAATGCCCGTATCCTTGTCGGATACGGGCATTCATAGTGATCGCTTCGAGATCGTTTTCGCTTAGACCGCTTGAACGTTCTCCGCTTGCCAGCCCTTGGGGCCCTTGGTCACGTCGAACTGCACGGTTTGGCCTTCTTGCAGGCTGCGGAAGCCGCCAGCCTGAATCGCGGAGAAATGCACGAAAACGTCTTCTAAACCACTTCACTGTTCCTTGTTCTGCCATTGATAGTCCTATTCCTGTTTCTTGAAATGTGCTATGGAAGATTCGCTGCTAGTGAGGGGGTGACGCTGGTTGGCGATACCGACCTTCAATTGCTTGTGAGTCAAACTTAGCTGAACTCAATTATACACGATGTCCCAAAATTGCACACAAAAAAGTTCCAGTGAACATAGGGATGGCCGGAAGGCGCTGAAAAGCGGCGTAGGATGGAAGCCATTCGGTTGCTCCGGCGAACCGGATCCGAGTCATTTGGACGTAATTCCATGGGGAATTTCTATACCGACGTGATCTCCGGGACGCGAGGTTTGAGTCGGTCAAATCGAGTCAGCGACCCTTCCCTGCTGGAGCCCTCTACGCGACAACTCGTCATGAGCATCATTTCCCCACCTCACGGGATGGCCATCAAACTAGTGATCCACGAAAACCTATCGCAGCCGGGATCGCCAGCAGGAACTGTTCAACCAGGGCGCCACGAAACTTCGGACGGTCGGAGTCCACCACTATGGCTGAGCATGTGACGTCGTGCGTGTAGTCGCGGACGAACCTTCGTGGAACGGCGATTTTTCTTTTCTAGGATAGCTTGCTCAGAGTGGTGGAATGATCTGGGGCGGGGATTGGGGAGCACCCGACATTAAGCACAGCTCGTCGACAGCGTGCATGTGCAGCGTCGCACCGTGGCCCGGCAAGGTAATAAGAGGACTTAGCAAACGTTTGAGTTTCCCCGTCCTGACAAGCGCCATCTTGCGGACTTTTGAACCTCGCTGCAGGTTCTATGCCACTGGATTACTATGTTCGTTGCCGTTTGCCATTCTCCAGCCAGCTTAGAGGACTCTGACCTATGGGTCGACGTAAAAACGATCTGACGTGTACCAGAAGTCGCCGGTCATTTCTAAAAACTGCTGTTATCGGCGGTGCGGTTGCAACCTTTACCCCTTGTTATCCCGCGCTGGCGGCGGCTCGCGAGATCGCGCTGCCAGAAACAAGCACCGATATTAAGTCTTACGAACTCGATGAAATTACCATCTCCGACCTGCAAGATGGGATGCAGTCCGGCAAGTTCACCGCCCGTTCTTTGGTGGAAAAATACTCAGCCCGCATCGACCAGATCGACAAGCATGGTCCTGCCATCAACAGCGTGATCGAGTTGAACCCCGACGCTCTCTCGATTGCCGATACCCTCGATCAGGAGCGCAAAGCGAAAGGCCCGCGGGGGCCGCTGCATGGCGTTCCTGTACTGATCAAAGACAATATTGATACCGCCGATCGAATGATGACCACCGCCGGTTCGCTCGCGCTGGTCGGCTCGAAACCGTCGGCGGATTCCTTCGTTGCGCAGAAGCTGCGAGCCGCTGGCGTTGTAATTCTGGGAAAGACGAATCTCAGCGAGTGGGCCAACATCCGCTCCAGCCATTCGACCAGCGGATGGAGCGGCCGGGGCGGGCTCACCAAAAATCCCTATGCGCTTGACCGGAATCCCTGCGGATCGAGCTCAGGTTCCGGCGCGGGAGTGTCGGCGAATCTGTGCGCCGCCGCCATCGGCACGGAGACCGACGGGTCGATCGTCTGTCCTTCGTCGTCGAATGGCCTTGCGGGCATCAAGGCTACGGTCGGCCTGGTGAGCCGCGGCGGCATCGTCCCAATTTCGCACAGCCAGGATGGTGCCGGCCCCATGTGCCGGACGGTGCTTGACGCCGCAATTTTGCTGGGCGCGCTTACTGGAGTCGACCCGCGAGACTCGGCCACCAACGCCAGCCAAGGCAAGTCGTTCGCGGACTACTCTCAGTTCTGCAATCCTAGCGGTCTAAAAGGAGCCCGCATCGGCGTAGCCAGAAAGTACTTCGGCTTCAGCGACTCTGTCGACGCTCTTATGGAGCAGTCTCTAAATGCCATGAAGAACCAGGGAGCCATGCTTATTGATCCAGCAGACATTGAGACTCTGGGTAAGTTCGATGAAAGCGAACTACTGGTCTTCATGTATGAACTTAAGGCCGACTTGAACGCGTATCTCGCAGGTCTCGGCCCGGACTCTCCCGTGCGGACCTTGCAAGACATCATCGAGTTCAACGACCGCAATCGACAAAAGGAGATGCCGTATTTCGGACAGGACTTATTTCTGAAAGCCGAAGCAAAGGGCCCGCTAACTGAAAAAACCTATCTTGATGCGCTCGCGAAGAACCATCAACTTGCCCGCACCGAAGGGATTGACGCCACCATGGACAAGTACCATCTTGACGCGATCGTCGCCCCCACGGGCGGTCCCGCCTGGCTAACGGACCTGGTGAACGGCGATCACGTGGCGGGAGGGAGTTCGAATGCCGCGGCAGTAGCGGGTTATCCCAATATCAACGTCACTGCGGGTTTCATCGCCGGCCTGCCGGTCGGTATCTCGTTCTTCGGTAGAGCCTGGAGCGAACCTACTCTGATCCGGCTGGCCTTCGCTTTTGAGCAAGCTACGAAAGCCCGTCAGGCCCCGCGCTTCTTGTCGACGATCGGAGCCGGATAGAAGTCTCTCTTAATTCATCCCGATTGTAAGAGTAGTCTCGAATTGTCATCGCAGAAGCTCGGCTTCGGTCAAAAATCGCACCGGATATGGGATTGGACGTCACACCCGTGTTAGCCTTAGTCACACAAGGGGGTATCGATGATACTCGACAAAGTAGTTCTTTCCCTGCAGAAGGAGTACTCCCGTCTTGAACAAGAGATGGGAAAAGTGGGGAAGGCGCTGGACGCTCTCGGTCACGCCAGCGGGAAAAAGCTCAAGAAGACAGGCCGTACCTTGAGCAAAGATGCCCGCAGACGAATTGCCGAAGCGCAAAAGCTACGCTGGGCGAAGGTCCGAAAGGCCAATGCCAAGCTAGTGAGGTCGTAGTCGTCGTAATGCTTTCGCAAGCACCGCAGCCGGCCTCGTTCGTAGCCTCAAATTTGCGGACGAGGCCTTAGCTCGGAAGTTATCCCGGTTGAACCAGACTTTCCCAGCCCTTCGATGTAGAACCACCTCTAAGTCCAGCGGAACCACTTCAGCGCTAAAACAAAGGAAACTCCGCCCCATAGAAACATCACGAATAGACGCGGCCACTGACGGATCAAAGGTGTGCCCTCCAGGATGCTGGCCCGCAAGGCATCGTTTAGAGCGGTAAGTGGAAGCGCCTTGATCCAGGGCTGAATCACGGCGGGAAAGCGCTCGTAAGAAAAGAACACTCCAGAAAAAATCCACATGGGCATCATGACAAGATTCATGAGCCCGCTAACGCTCTCGATTTTCTGCGCCCGGCTCGCGGTCAGTAATCCAACTCCGCCAAAGCACATCGCACCCAGGGCTCCGATGAACACGATCGCAAAGATTGATCCCAGCACTTTCATGTGAAACACGAGGACGCCAAGCGTCAGCAGCAATCCGATTTCAATAATCATCAGCACCAGACGGCTCGACATGAGCGCGAGCAGGAAATCTCCCCGGCGCATGGGCGTGCCCACGAAACGCTTTAACAGCTTGCGCTGACGCATATCGACCAGCGCAAACCCGATGCCCCACATTCCGGAGTTCATCAGGTTCATGCCGAGTAATCCAGGAATCAGGAAGTCAATGTAGCGCGAACCCGGCTCGGAAGAAGTAACCGCGGTTGTCGCCACCACGTCTTTGCGGCCGGCGGACGCCTGCAGCGAGCTATCCACTTCGGCTTTTGCCAGGACACTCTCGGGCCGGGCCGGATCGTAGCGATAACGCAGTCCGCCCTTTCCGTCGGGTTCGATTACGAGATCGTACTTCCCCAAACGGAATCCTTTTCGTGCAGCCAACTCGTCTTGCACGTCGACTTCGAAGGATGCGTGCTGTGGAGAGCGTTGCAGTAACTCCTCCGCTTCCTGCGCTCCCGCTCCGGCAACAATTGCAACGGAGGACGCAGCCGCGGGCTTGTTGCGGAAGGCAATTCCGAGACCCGCGGCCAGCAGCAGCGGAAACACGAAAACCCAGAAGACGACCTCCGGTTCGCGCTTCAACTCCAACATGCGCGCCGCCAGCAGATGAAGGTAACCCGACCATCTGCCATTCCGCATGGGCGGGCGATTCCGCGGAGCGGTTGGTTCTGCAACGGAGTTTTGCTGCGCAACACTCATCGGACGATTACCTACCGCGCCTCCGGCTTCCACTTATTCAGGAATTCCAGCAACGTTTCCGGCGTAATGGATCGTGCGTCCTCGAATTCACCATTTTTCTGGCTCACCACCAGCTTGCCATTACTCTCGACAACCGCCAACGCAGGAATACCCTTATTCAGCGGGATAATGAACTGCTTCACCAAGTCGGCATTCTTTTTTTCATCGACTCCCAGGTCGACGTGCACTACCTCATAGCGCGCCATAACCGATGCGAAGTCGGGCCGATGAAACGCCAGATCGAGCACGTGGCAGTCGTAGCACCAGTTGGCGCCAAAAACCAGCAGCACGCGCTTGTGCTGGGTTGCAGCTTTCTCCTCGGCTTCTTTGATCTCCGCATGTGCGTCCGCATCCGCCGGATAGATGTTTTTGTTCATGTCGGACGGCTGTTTCAGGTGGGGCGCATCCGCTCGTTCCGAGCTTATCAATCGCCATTGCTCGCCCTGCTTTTTCCACCCTTGGCCATCGGTTATGTTCAGAGTCTGGCCATTCCGCAAGTGCACCTCGGCTTTGAAAACAATACTCGTACCCCAAGGCCGGTCGATCACGGCAACCGTTTCTAATTTCATGCTTCGCGCCTTCAGGCCCAGCCAGAAATTGACGTCCGCATCCGCGCTGGTCACGATGCCGTTCGCTTGAACCTTCGGCACCTCGAGAGCGCTGTAGAGAGACTTTAAGACCACCGCGTCTCGAGCGAGGACCGCGGCCCTCCACAGCTGGAGTGGAGCAAACTCCGCCGGCGGGGCAGTCGCAGGAGTCTGGGTAAAGCCATAGTCTCCGCCAAACATCGCAACCGTCATTGCGACCAATAAAACAACGCAACGAAAATACCTCGTCATACTTGCGTGCATCCTTGAAGACCTCATGTCATTCTTCCCGCAAATGCCGGCCCGTCAGCCGCACGAACACATCTTCCAGACTTGCCTGACGCGTGGTCAGATGCTGGAGCTCACTTCCCCGCTTTCCGACCGCATCCAACAGAGCTGGAATTGCCAAGTGGGGCTCTTTCACATTCAGTGATAACATGCCGTCATCTTCGCGCACAGACTCAACGCTAGGCAGGGCCCGCCAGACATCGAGGGCTGCGCCGTCAGAATTCCCGCTCACGGCAAACTCCACCACATGATGACCGCCCAACCGCTCAATCAAATTCGCGGGCGAGCCCTCCGCGATGATCTGACCATGATCGACGATGGCCAGCCGATCGCAAAGGCGCTCGGCTTCATCCATGTAATGCGTGGTGAGTAGCACAGTGCCGCCGTCGCCTTGAAACTCCCGAATAATGTCCCATAGTTGCCGCCGGCTCTGGGGATCGAGGCCCGTGGTCGGCTCGTCAAGAAAAAGAATTTTCGGGTTGCAAACCAGCGCCGTCGCCACGGCCAGACGCTGCCTCTGCCCGCCGGAAAGCTTCCCCACCCACGCGTCGGCTTTCTCGGTCAGCTGCAACTGCTCAAGCACCTCATCGGAGGAACGCGGCTCGCGATAGAAGCTGGCAAACAATTCCACGGTTTCGCGCACCGTAAGCTTCTCGGACAGTCGCGTCTCCTGCAGGGAAATGCCCAGCCACTCCCGCATCTCGCGAGCATTCTCATGCCAAGAGTGACCGAAGATGGATACCTCGCCCGAAGTCGGCTCCAGCAACCCCTCGAGGATTTCGATGGTCGTGGTCTTCCCTGCTCCGTTGGGACCGAGAAGGCCGAAGCATTCTCCGGCTCGAATCTCGAGGTTCAAGCCGCGCACGGCCTCGACTTTCCCGTCGTAAGTCTTGCGCAGGTCGCGACATTGGATGGCTGCAGCCACGCTGGCATTCTAACGAAATTATTAGAGGGAGGGGTTAATGATCTGCAACCGTTTCGTACCGTACCGGAGGAGAATGCGGATTCACATTTGGCCTGCTAAAATACCGCATCGGCGAATATCGTCCCGGCGTTTTTTTCTCATGCGCATCCCCAAGCGCGGCTTCACTTGACGGCTCACCCACTAAGACACGGGTGTGTCATTCCAGCCATGAGTTCCCCTCCTCTCCCTTGAGAACACGAAAGGAAGCCGCTTATGCTGCGCAAGTTCTGCATATTGTCGTCTGTGCTGTTTGTCCTGACCCTGTCACTCGCCGCCCAGGATTCCCGTCACTTCACATTTCACTACGCCTTTACAGTAAAGGATCTTCCCGCTGGACAAAAGATTCGGATCTGGATTCCCGAAGCGCACTCGGACGCCTATCAAGAAGTAAAGGTCGTCTCTGCCCATGGCGATCTGCCGTTGAAAAAGACCAGCGAATCAAAGTATGGAAACCGGATTTATTATGCCGAAGCGAGTTCTGCGCAGCCGGAGCTGCACTTCGATATCGAATATGACGTGACGCGTCATGAGCGTGTGGCGCTCGGATCGGCGGCCCATGTGGTTGCGGTTTCGCTTTCATCCGCGGAAAAGCGGCAGGACCTGCAGCCCGACGCGCTGGTACCCACAACCGGTCTGCCGGCTGATTTAGCCGCTAAGGTCACTGAAGGCAAAACTCAGGGGCTCGACAAGGCCCGAGCGATCTACGACTATGTGTTCACCACCATGCGCTACGACAAGACCGGAACTGGTTGGGGACATGGCGACGTTCTCTATGCCTGCGATGCGAAGAAGGGCAATTGCACCGACTTCCATTCCCTGTTTATTGCCATGGCTCGCTCTCAGGGCATTCCAGCACGCTTCGAAATCGGGTTTCCCCTTCCGCCCGACAAGCGCTCGGCCGAGATCGCGGGCTACCATTGCTGGTCGGATTTCTATATCGACGGCAAGGGTTGGATCCCAGTTGACATCTCCGAGGCCTGGAAGCACCAGGAAAAACGCGACTACTTCTTCGGTTCGCACGACGTGAATCGGGTGCAGTTCAGCTTGGGCCGCGACCTGCGATTGAATCCACCGCAGGACGGTAAGCCGCTAAATTATTTTGTCTATCCTTATGCGGAAGTCGATGGGCGGGAATATCCGAATGTGTCTTTGGCCTTCTCGTTTGCTGACGTGGACGCAGCAGTCGCGATGAAATAGCTTTCGACGCAAGCTTGGGGATTTGGTCTGAAGGGCGTCTTATCTCGTCGCCACTATCTGCCCGGGGCCGCTGGGAGGCTCGGGCAAGTCTGGCGGCGGCATCATCGGGGGCGGTGCAGCTCCGTTCGCTGGCTTGGGCACGTCCTGCTGATCTTCTCCCGGACGCCTGAGGCTTGGAGCGTTTGTCGGACGCTGCTCCGGCTCCTTTTCTTTCTTGGCTTCTTTCACCGTGTCAGGCTGCAAGACAACTTCTTTTTCGGTGCGTACGATCTTTTCTCCGTCCACTTTCATGGTCTCAACCCGGACTACTTCATCTCCCACGAAGCGAACGAAATCCACGTCGGCCGGGGCCTCACCATAAATCCACTCTTCGTAATTGGTCTCGCCGGCACGTTCCCTCACCTTTTTCGGAGGCTTGCCTTTGGCATGAAGCACCATCTCCTGGTTCATGCCCACGAGCACGTGATGCGCCTGGATCGCCTCCTTCACTTTGGGAGGAACCGAATCCAGATACGCTTGTTCTTTGCTACGGGCGTTGAAGTCGAGCACCGGACGTATTAATTCGCGCAATTGCGCGGCCGTCATCTCGGGAACGTACTTGTCGAAATACACGTCGAGATAGGAGCCATGGGGATTCGATTGCGGCTGGTTCGGTCCAGTCTGCAACGGTCCGTTCGCGCCAGAGACCTGCACTCTCTGATACCACTTCTGTCTGCGAATAGGGCCGCCATTAATTTCGAAGTGAATGTGATCGTTCTTGATCTGAACGAAAGAGATATGCGCGGGATCTCCCGGCTTTACCGCCGGCCCCCAAAGGTTCAGAGCCTGCTGCAATTCCTCGCCGTTGGGGGTGATCACGCCCTGCTTCAGTTGCAGGCCCTTAGTGCCGATCGGGAAAGCGGTACGGGCGTAGACCAGCTGGGTTTCAAAGTCGCGAATGATTTCATAGCGCGTCTGCTTCGCCATACGCGGTGCGTTGGGCGGAATCGGCGCTGGAGCTGCGGGTTGATCGCTAGCGGACTTAGCGGGAGCCGACTGTGAAGTCCGGAGCTGCCCAGGATCACTTGCCTGGCCGTAAAGCAGAGAAAGAGAAGCGGCGGACAGAATCAGGAAGGCAAGAAGGGCTTCACTCCGAAAGCATCGCATACTGCACCCCGAGGCGTGAAGCACATTATATGCGATCCCGGGCTAGGAGGTTGCTGTCTATTCAGGATAAAAGAGGGAGCCTAGACGCTCTCCGGGCCCCGTTTTTTGTGCTGCTGGCACTTGGTCATGATGGCCGAGCGGAGACGGGTGCGGAGATCTTCAGGCAATTCGTAGAGCTGGGAGTCGCGATAGATCTCGATGGTCTTCTTGGTGGTATCGCAGACCACGTAGCAGTTGTGGCACCAGGAAAGATGGTTTTCCAATTCAACCTTTGTGGGTTCGTCGAGGACGCCGTCCAAGTAATTGGTCAGCTCGTGCAAAAAATCAGAGCATTTCACTGTTCGCCATCTCCACTCTCGCGTTTCTGAAAGTAACGTCCCAACCGTTCCCGAAGCTGCAAGCGCGCGCGCAGCAACCTCGATTTGACCGCCGGCACGCTCAATTCCAGAGCCGCCGCAGTCTCCTCGGTGGACAAACCTTCCACGTCCCTGAGTACAAACACGGTCCGAAACCCTGCGGGGAGGCCTTGGATCGTTTTACTTAATATCTCGCGTAATTCCGCCTGCGTAAATTGCTGTTCAGGATTCGGACTCCAATCCGCGATCTCCCGCGGAAGCGAATCGTCTTCCGTCTTTATGTCTTCGTCCAGCGAAACAGTGCGCTCGGGCTTCTTGCGGCGCAACTTCATCAACGCTTCGTTGACGGCAATGCGCACCAGCCAAGTATAAAATTTCGACTGCTCCTGGAACTTTGCCAGGTTGCTGTACGCCTTGAGAAACGCCTCCTGCACCACATCTTCCGCGTCCTCGCGGTTTTGCGTGATGTGTTGCGCGATCCGGAAGACGTTGCGATCGTACCGGCGAACCAACTCTTCAAATGCGGAGTCGTCGCCTTGCTTGGCCGCCCGCACCAGCGTCAGTTCATCACTGACAGGATCTCCTAGTTTGTTTTGGATGGTTCCCATTCTCTCGGCGATGCAGTATTTTGCAGGTAACGAACCGCGGCACTCAAAAGTTAAACTGTTATTCTACTTGGTAACCTGCATATTTGCCCAACCGGATTCCGGTTTCGCAGGGAAATGAGATTTAAGATAGAGTCGAGGGTGAGCGGTACTCGGTCGAACACGTCCTGACGTACTCTGGGACAGTCCCACAAGTGCCGTATAATCAGCAGTTAGGGAAGCTATTTCGACTGCCGCAAGCGGACAGGCGCGATTCTACAGGGAAAACGGTCTTCAAGCATGGCGGAACCGAATCGGAAACAGAACGAGGGGCAGTCAACTGAGCTTGAACAGATCGTAGCGCGCGCCGTGTCTCGAGCCCTTCGGGACCATCTCCCGCAATTAGAAGAACAGATTGCCAAACAAGTGTTGGAGGCGTTGCCCGCTCCGGTTAGCGAAGCTCAGGGTATTCAGCAAGAGGGCTCCGGCACTCTGGTTCATGCAGTTTCGACTATCCATGCCGGATCCACTCAAAAGGAAGTCTTGCGAGCTCTGTTGGACGCTGGAAGTGGGCACTGCGCTCGCATCGCGCTGTTCGTCGTGAAAGCCGGTGCGGCATCCGGATGGCAAGCTCGCGGCTTCGGCGAAGAGGAAGCGGTGAAGGACTTCCCGCTGGATTTGAACGCCGGACCGGTTTCCCACACTTATCACAATCGGGTGGCAACTCCGGGAAACATCGCGGAAATGGGCCGACAATTCGTGGGGCAGTTCGGCAGTCCGGCCAACGAACAGATTCTGGTCCTGCCGCTGGCGCTCAAGGATAAGGTGGCTGCTCTGGTTTACGCGGACGGCGGCGACACCGGCAAGTTGAGCTCCGATGCCCTGGAGTTGCTGGTGCTCGCGACCAGCGCATGGCTGGAAGTAATTTCGCTGCGCAAGCATGCCGCGCCCAAGGACGACGGCGACCTGGCGGCGAGCTCGGTGGAGAGAGCAGCTGCCCAACCGGCGCAAACCGTTTCTTCCTATTCCGATCCCTTCGCAGCTCACCCGCCCAAGCACGTACCCGCGAGCACTCCGGCCGTCCCCGAACCCGCGGAGGTCGTGGAAGTGGCTTCGGCTCATGCCGCTGCAGCCCCCGCGGTGGCGACTGATCCCTTGGCCGGCCTTTCTGCTGAAGATGCCGATGTCCATCGCAAAGCCCAGCGCTTCGCTCGCCTGCTGGTCGATGAAATCAAGCTCTATAACCAGGCGAAAGTGGCCGAGGGCCGGCGTAACAAGGATTTGTACGACCGTCTAAAGGAAGACATCGACAAGAGCCGGGGTACTTTCCAGAAGCGCTATGGCAGCACAGTCGCTGCCAGCGGGGATTATTTTCAGAACGAACTGGTGCGCAGTTTGGCGGAGGATGACCTCTCGATTATGGGGGTAAATTTCCGCCGCTAGTTTTTCCGATTTTTTGGGCAGTTGCCCTTACGCGAAAAGTAAAAAGTGGTTCGATCAGTTTCCAAGGGTTGGTGGGTGCTCGCCGCTGCAGTTCTCTGCAGCTTCTTTGGCGCTCTGCGGACTTCGGCAGAGGCGCCTTCTCCAGTTTTGTCCAGCTCGCTTCAAGATCAAGCCGAGACATTTTCGCCGAAACCAGCTCAAGACGCTCCTACTGCTGGAACCAGCACCACCAAAAAAACTCCGGCAGGAAATGCGGCTACTGCCAAGAAACCAACCACTAAGGGCGCCAAACGCCACTATACCAACACTAGAAAGTCGCGGACCATTTCTCCGCGCATCCGGCGCATGCGTCAGGCGTTTGTGGCCTCGACCAGCCTGCGGCCTATGGCGGAGCAATTATTGCAGGATCGTACGCCCCCCGCTTATGGCGGAGTGCAAGCCTACGCCCACACCCATAGCAAAGAAGACGCGGGAGCCCTCGCCTGGCTAGTACTTGGCTACGCCCATGTGCTGGATAAAGACTATGCGAAAGCGATCGACCCACTGAACCGCGCCAAGATTCATGCCGGGGATCTGGGTGATTATGTCGCCTATTATCTCGGAGTCTCTTACCTGCAAACGGGACACACGGCAGAGGCACTCGCCAACCTGTCAGACTTTGCCAAAGCACATCCCGACTCATTGTTGGTACGTGATTCTCAGGTGAGTTACGCCGATGCGCTGCTGCTCGAGGGGCAAGCAGCGGAGGCAACCTCTTTGTTAGAACGGCTTCGCGCCCCAATCCGCTCGGACGTGGAATTTGCATTGGGGCGCGCTTACGCCGCATCCGGGCAGACGGCAAAAGCCGCTGAGACGCTCGGCAATATTTACTACACCATGCCGGGCAGCGCCGAGGCAGACGCGGCGTATGGGGAGTTGACAAAACTTCCATCCGTTCCCGCACCCACAACTGCTCAACTGAAAACCCGGGCCGAGGGATTGCTGAGCCGTCGGCGCTATGCGGAGGCGGCAGACGAATATCGTAGCTTGGTCAACGCAGCCGGACCTGAAGATCGACCAAGGATGCAACTCGCCTTGGCAGACGCCCTGCATCGCGGCGGCAGGAACCGCGACGCTAAGCAGGTACTCGATTCGCTGAGCGGTGGGAGCGGCGAGGTGAACCCGCAGCGGCTGTACCTGCTGGGTCAAGTCGCCTTCGCCGCGAACGACAATGCCACCTTCTACCGCACTGTCGACGAGCTGCGGCAAGCCGATCCCACGAGCCCGTGGCTTGAGCAAGCATTATTATCGGCGGCCAATTTGCATCTGGTGCATCACGAGTACGATCAGGCCCTCGATGCATTCCGTGAAGCGCAGGTTCGTTTCCCGAATGGACCGCGGGCTTCCTACGTGCATTGGAAAGCTGCGTGGTTGACCTTGCGCCAGGGCCGCAACGAGGATGCCAAGAAGGCTTTCGAGGAACAAATCGCGCTCTATCCTTCGGGCGGAGAGACTCCCGCGGCTCTCTATTGGCGCGCCCGTCTGGCGGAGGAAGACAACCAGTTCGTCATGGCTCGATCGTTTTATCAGAAGCTTTCGGACCGCTATCGCAACTTCTACTACGCAGAATTAGGCAGAGAGCGGTTGAAGCATCTCCTGCCCGCAGGCGACGCGACGACCGAGTATGCCTTGCTCGATCGCGTCCCTCCGCTCGACAGCAGCGGCAAGGTGACTGAGTCAGAACCACCGGCGGATGAACTCCACGTGCAGAAGGCAGAGCTGCTCGGCAATGGTGGACTCATCGATTTTGCCGTGCGCGAACTGCAGGCGGCTGCGGCGAACAATGGTGGAAGCTGGGCGCCCGCGGAGACAGCGCAACTCTACGCGGAAACCGGACACTACGACCGCGCCATCGAGTACATGAAGCACTCCGCGCCCAATTACTTCGCCCTCGACATTCCTGATTTGCCGCGAAAATATTGGGAGGCGCTTTTTCCGAAACCTTACTGGAGCGATCTAAAGCGATTTTCATCCGCCAACGGACTGGATCCTTATCTCGTAGCTTCGTTGATCCGGCAAGAATCTGAATTCAATCCGAATGCGGTTTCCCGGGCCAACGCGGTTGGCCTGATGCAACTGCTGCCCAAGACTGGCAAACTCGTGGCCAAGGAAGAGAAGTTGAAGCGGTATAGTGCTAGCCAGTTGTACACGCCCACGGTGAATATGCAGTTGGGCACGCGTTATTTTCGCGGCATGGTCGACAAGTTTGGCGGATCATTCGAGTACGCGCTCGCCGCCTACAATGCCGGATCCGACCGGGTGGATGAGTGGCTCGCCCAGGGAAAATATCGTGATCCGCAAGAGTTCGTGGAATCGATTCCCTTCACCGAGACGCGCGAGTACGTGCAAGCCATTCTGCGGAATGCCAGCGTGTACAAGCAGCTGTATGGAACACCCTAAGCCTGAGTTCCCGGACCAGAGGCGATAGGAACTGGAGCGCGCGACACGGTGTCCCTATCTAATAAAGCTGAGTTGCAGAGGAGCGCCCACGCCCGGCGCTTGTTTGTCTAAACGTGTGGCAACCGTGGGGGTGCGGGTGGACCCTTGAATACCTATGGCGCTCGACGGACTGGCTGGTTCGCGGCGATGTGGCGCTTCTGTCACTGATGCTGGTTAACACGGTTGCCATCGTCTGCCAACTCTTCTATCACTACCGCGAAGCCCGCAAGCAATCCTGTGCTTTTGTCCGCGACGCCAAACGCGCCTTCCAGCGCCGTCGCCAGACTTTTTCTGCAGCACTGAGACTCGGCCTTGGCACTCTTACCACAATCGCCTCTACCGCCCCTTCCATCGGACTCCTTGGCACCGTGTTTGGCATTTTTGGAGCGTTTAGGGGAGTGGCCATGGCTAGGGCCAGTTTTATAGCCATGGTTGAGTCAGCGCTTGCGCTAGCGCTGGTGACGACTACTATTGGCGTGGCTGTTGCGGTCCCTGCCGTGTGGTGCCGCAACTATCTGTACGACCGCTGGGAAGTCCTCGAGAGTGAAATGGCAAACGCGGCGCTCGAGGCAGCTACTTGTCTCGGAAACTCACTTGCTATGGCGCAACCAGCCGGGATATGCCGAGGACGGGCCTTTTCTAGCGTCACGCGCTTCTGCCTCAGGCTCGCGGGAAGTCCCGTATAACCACCAACGGGCTTTATTGCTAGCAGTAGGATCTTGCGCGTTATACCTTATCTTCGTTCTAGCGCAAGGGATCTACTGGTCGTATATCTGGCAGCGAAACATGCGCAGGCATCTTACAAATGGGAGTACGTCGGAGGACAGACATTGGTCTCGCCCGATCACCGCTATCCTGCCATGGTCCCCGCTTTTGTTCGCTCGGCACCGGATTCTCCCGGCCAGGCCGGAAACGGGCAGTGGTCGTGCCGGATGCCGGAGGTGGCACTAAGAATTGTTCCCCATGACCGGCCCCTTGCCTGGAAGCCTCATCGATGCGGAGAAAAGACCAGGTACGGACTTGAACCCGACGAAGCGCTGCTAACTTGGAACTGCACTGTCCCTATAGTCATGTGGCGCACGAACGATGACTTGTTGGTGCAGTGCACCAACTGTTCCGCCGACAACCTGCAGCGGGTTCAGGTCGATTCATTTCCCCGCACGACCAGTGTATTGGGCCCGAACGGTACCCTCATCGATCCCCAGATCGTGCACCCAGAATTTCGATGCTACGACCAGTAATACTCAGTATTCGCAACCCCACGAATCTCTCTTCTCCTGCGGACATCCAACACAGCTTGCGGAGGCATTCAATGAAGTTAAGAAAATTGGGCCGTTCCGGCCCCGAGGTTTCGGCGCTGGGACTTGGCTGCATGGGGATGTCGGCACTCTACGGTCCGGCGGACGAAAAAGAAAGCTTAGCCACACTGCATGCGGCGCTCGAAGGTGGCATCAATCTGCTCGACACCGGCGACTTCTATGGTATGGGCCATAACGAATCCCTGCTAAAGCAGGCCATCCAGGGCCGGCGTGATAAGGCGTTCGTATGCGTGAAGTTTGGAGCGCAACGATCGCCGGATGGCCGGTTCGTGGGCGTGGATTGCCGTCCCGCATCGGTGAAGAACTTTCTGGCGTACAGCCTGCAGCGATTGGCAACCGACTATGTCGATCTCTATCAGCCCGCGCGCGTGGATCGTTCGGTACCGATCGAAGATACGGTGGGAGCTATCGCCGACCTTGTAAAAGCGGGCTACGTGCGCCACCTCGGCTTATCGGAAGCATCCGCAGAGACCGTACGTCGGGCTACAGCGGTTCATCCGGTCGCAGCCCTGCAGATCGAATATTCCATCATCACTCGCGATATAGAAGACCGCGTATTGCCTGCGTTGCGCGATCTCGGAGTCAGCGTCACCGCCTACGGCGTGCTTTCGCGCGGATTGCTGGCGGGCAAAACCTCGTCGTTCGCCAAGGGAGACTTCCGGGCCCACTTGCCACGCTTCGCCGGCGAGAATCTGCAAGCCAATCTGAAGATCATTGAGGGCTTACGCGGGATTGCAGCCGATCGCGGAATATCTGTGAGCCAGCTCTGCATCGCTTGGGCGTTAAGCCGGGGAGAAGATATCGTTCCTTTAATCGGTGCGCGGACGCGAACTCAGTTGCAAGATGCGCTGGGCGCAATGGAAATTTCTTTGACGGGTGAGGAGCTGGAACGAATCGAGAAAACCGTTCCCGCAAACGCCGTCGCTGGAACCCGGTATGGCGCGGATCAGATGGCAATGCTAAATGGCTAAGCCTCTGCGGACTATGCCTTCACAGATCGGGCCGGAGTGGGATCGTTTTGCGAGTGCGATTTGGCGAACAGGATCTCGACGATCAACAATCCCGCACCCACCACAATGGCGCTATCCGCCAAATTGAAAACCGGCCACTGATACTGCTTCACATAGACCAGCAAAAAATCGATCACTCGCCCACGGGCGAGGCGATCCCAAAGATTCCCTAACGCTCCTCCCATAATCAGGGACAAGCCGACGCCGGTGACAATGTGGGCATGGTGGTTTTTCCAGAGCAAGGCCGAGACAACGACTAATGCGATCGCAGAAAATCCAATCAGCAATTCGGTTTTCCATGGGGCGGTCGAATCGGCAAACAGGCTGAAGGCTGCACCGGTGTTCTCGGTATGGGTGAGGCGAAAAAAACCGGGAATTACCTGAATGTGGGAATAAAGGCGAATACGCTGCGCCACGAGGTGCTTGGTCCAACGGTCAAGTAAGACAACGATAGCGACGATGAAAAGGTAGACGGAGCGCGCGGAGTTTTTGGTCATTCCTAAATAGTTAGCCTGCAACTATCTTACCCTGCTCGAGCCAGGTGCCGCCCGAGTTCACCCAATCGATTCCCTTCCTCTTTTTTTATCAATCTTTCTTCATTTTGATCTATCCCGCGCGTACCGTGTCCATGTATTCTGATGCGGCCTTGGGCTGGACTGCGTGGCGCGGATTGCGGAATGAAGCCCGCCCTCGGTTGTTCTAATTCCTATGTTTGCGAAATGTCCTCATGGGTCTCTTGAAACGTTGGAAAGGCCGAACTGTGCTGTTCCTGGCGGTCGTAGGGCCGGGCATCATCACCGCGAATGTGGACAACGACGCCGGCGGCATCCTGACCTACTCGCAGGCCGGGGCCCAGTACGGATTCCTTCTGCTGTGGACCATGATTCCAATTACGCTGGCCCTGATCGTGGTGCAGGAAATGAGCGCCCGCATGGGGGCGGTGACCGGCAAGGGCCTTAGCGACCTGATCCGGGAAGAGTTTGGCCTTCGCATCACTTTTCTGATGATGCTGGGCATCCTGATTACCAATTTCGGTAACGTAGTCACGGAATTTATTGGCATCGCTACCAGCCTGGAATTGTTCGGGCTCTCTCGGTATGTGACCGTGCCAGTTTGCGCTGTGATCGTTTGGCTGATCGTGGTGAAAGGCCAATACAAGAGCGTGGAGAAAGTCTTCCTCGCTGCTTCGTTCTTCTATATTACTTACATTTTTGCCGGGGCGCTGGCACATCCGCAATGGAAGGAGGCAACGATCGCGACGTTCAAGCCGCCGTTGCTGCATGCCTTCCGCGATCAAGCGTACCTGTTTATGGTGATTGGCGTGGTGGGAACGACCATCGCACCCTGGATGCAGTTCTATCTACAGTCTTCGATTGTGGAGAAGGGCGTGACCCGGCGCGGACTTCAGGCTTCACGCTGGGATGTGATCACGGGCTGCATTTTTACAGACGTAGTTGCGTGGTTCATCATCGTGGCCTGCGCCGCAACTCTATTTGTGCATGGATACCGCGACATTAAGTACGCCGCCGATGCCGCGCAAGCCCTGAAGCCATTGGCCGGGCAGTACGCTTACATTCTGTTCGCCGTTGGATTGTTCAATGCTTCCCTGTTCGCCGCCTCAATTCTGCCGCTTTCCACCGCTTATACAGTGTGCGAAGGAATGGGTTTTGAATCGGGAGTCGACAAGAAGTTTAGTGAAGCTCCGTTTTTTTACTGGCTCTACACTTTGCTGATCGTGGCCGGTGGGGCCGTGCTCTTAATCCCCGGGCTGCCGCTGATAAGGATCGCCGTCTTGTCGCAGGTGGTGAACGGAGTGGTCCTGCCCTTCGTGCTGATTTTCATGCTGCTGCTGATTAACAAGAAGGATTTGATGGGCGAGTACGTGAACACGCATATATTCAACGCCATCGCGTGGGTGACGACAGTGGCGATGATCGGGCTGACGGTTGCGTGGTTCTGGACTTTGCGAGGCGCCGGCTGAAGCTTCAGATTCTGAAGGTCAAGGAAGTCTCCCGGCAGCGAGATCTTTCACCAGGGATGCGTCCGCTTCGAGAAAGTCATACGAGGGCAGAGCCTTGGGGGCCGCCCACTGCAGGTCGCGGAAGATACGATTTTCGAGCTCGCCGTCATATTCACGCACAATGAAAAACCGCAACTCGACCGCAGCACCATTCGGATAGGTATGCTGGACGCGAGCGATCTCATCGCCCACCTTGGCATGAATGCCTAATTCCTCTTCCAACTCACGGCGCAAGGCGTCGCGGGGCTGCTCGCCTTCTTCGATCTTCCCCCCAGGAAATTCCCATTTGAGCGGCATGGTCTGATGCCGGGTGCGTTGGCAAACGAGCAGTTTTCCGTTCTTCTCGATCACCGCTGCGACAACCCGCTTCATAACTTGCGACTCATGACGACGAACAGCGCGCCCGCAACTCCATGCATTTGGAGAGCACCCGCATCGCCCTCTTCAACTCTCACTTAGACTGCTCCAGCTTTTTGCCCACAACTCCGGCGCAGAACTGGACGAGTTCCTGGTCGTCAAGTCCGAACGCGGCTGAGAAGTGGCTATCGATATCGAGTTCGCCTACGACCTGGCCCTTGACGAAAATAGGCACAACAATTTCGGACTTTGTTTCCAGTGAACAGGCAAGATACCGCGGATCTTTGCTGACGTCGTCGACCACAACCGTTTTCCCGGTGGAGGCAGCAGCTCCACAAATTCCTTGATTGAGCGGGATTCGCGTGTGCGGAGTCATTGCCCCCACAAATGCATCCAGCACTAGCGCTGGAGGTTGGGCGCCGGATTCAAGCATGTAAAACCCGACCCAGTTATACTTAAGCATACGGTCATGCAAGAGCCTGCAAACGTCCTGCATCAGACTCCTAGCCGCGGACGACGCTTCCGCAAGCGCTGCGATCTCGTTGCGAACTTCTTCCGTTCTGGTGGTGGCAGGCATCAGCAAATCTTAACTCAAGGCACAGGATTCATGTCGATGGAAGATGGAACGCCGGTAATCCGGCGGACACCTTCCGTGCGGTCAAAGCGCTCGGGATGAATGGCGTAGGCCAAGGCATCCAGCCCATGAAGCAGCGTGGGAGCCGGCGTGTTGAGATACTCATCCCGAATGCAGTAAACCCGGGAAGCGCATGCGGCGCGAGTTCCCTGCCAGCCGCGACCTGCGAGGATTTTGTTGAGGGGTACGCGGTCGCCCGCTCCGCACCAGGCAGCGATCAAGATATCAGGATCCAGGCTGGCGACTTCTTCCGAGGAAATCTGTTTTCCTGGCACGCCCAGAAACTCCCCTCCCGCGGCTTCCACCAGTTCCGCAACCCAGGGCTGCGACGAGATCAAAGGCTTGCCCCATTCTTCGCAAAATACTTTCGGCCGTAGCCCCGAAGCGCGAACACGAACCTCGTCGATTCGTTGCTGCATACGGGTAATTACGGCTTCGCCGCGATCGCCGGCGCCAACCACGCCCGCGATGATGCCGATATCTGTGTAGATGTCCGCCAAAGTCTTCGGAGCGAGGCCGATAAAGCGTGCTCCGGACTTGAGAATTTCAATGACCGCTTTCTCTTGATAAGGCACAGAAGCGATTACGAGGTCGGGATGAACCGCAGCAATCTCTTCGGCATTGGGCGTCCACGAGTCGGCAAGGATCGTACGCGGCTGCGATTTGACTTCAGGGACCACATCCCCGCAATATTTCGTGCACGCGACAACACGATCCAGTTCGCCAATCTCCGCGAGAATCACGGTCGCGCTTGGCTGCAAACAAGCGATTCGGCGTGGGCTGTGGGTGGGCATGAATCTGTACTATGCTTTGAGGCGACTCAGCGCAACTGTGAGAGCCTCCACTGCCAAATGGACAGCGTGGGCTGAGGCTTGAGGCAGGCCGCCGACGGCCGCAGTAATATCCGCACGCCCCACCTTCCTGGCCTCGTCCAACGTCTTCCCCGCAACTAACTCCGTCAACGCCGATCCACAGGCAATCGCCGCGACACATCCCTTAGCTTTGAACTGCACCTGAGTAATCCGGCCCGCGCTGTGCTTCAGAGTTAGTCGTAGCACGTCTCCACATGCGGGATTCTCGATCTCAGCTGCGGCGTCAGCATCGGCAATCTCTCCCGGGTTTCGAGGATTCTGAAAATGATCGAGTAATTGTTCCGAATACATTGCCATGACAATTGTAAACGGAGGACCTTCATCGCAGATCTAACTTCGAGAACGAGTGCCCTCGGGAAAATAAATTCGCCACCCGCGCTCCTTTGCAGTAGCTTCAAGGTCAGGATTCGGATTCACGGCCACAGCATGTTTAGCCATCGCGAGCATATCTGTATCCCAGCGGGAATTGCCAAAGGCAGCGTCGATCTCCTTCTTGACGATTTCACGAAGCGCCTCTGGCTTGCCTGTACCCGAAGGTACGCGGATGAGGCGGTCGGTCAGAGTTGGGCCATCAAGTTCCACCTTAGCCGCGAGGATACGGTTTTCCGGGATGCCGAAATGTTTCATCCCAGCGCTGATCACCCACTCGTTCGAAGAAGAGACCACCCAAATCTCGCAGCCGTTTTCCCGCAGACGCCCCACAAGCTCCCGCATTTCCGGAAAAATCTGCACGACGAAGGACTGATCGAAGAATCGGGCCGCGGCTTCCATGATCCGCGATTCTGCAATCCCCCGGTGCATGGTAACCATTTCCCCGCACATCGTGGTTTCGTCGACCTCGCCGCGCTTATAGGCGGCGTAACGATCTCGCATCGGACGATCGAGGGCAGCGTCGACGACGTCCCCCTGTCTTAGTTCCCAGTCAAAAAAACGCTCCCCGGCATCGCCGGGCCATAGCGTGCCGTCACAGTCAAACGCCGCGACACGCGGCTGAAGACGGAGAATGGAGTCGAGAAATTCGTTGGTCACTGGAAGAAATGTTTCTGCCGCGGGCATCTTACGACGATAACGTGCTTGCCCAGAAATGCGCAACGCAACTTGATCAGGAGGAGCGCGCCAGCAGCCCGGCGTATTCTTCAGGCGTATTGATATTCAAGACTACCAGGGGATCGTCGACTGGCACGTATTGAATGTGCTCTCGATGCTCGTGTTCGACCTCGCGAGCGATGGATGTGGCCGGAACTCGGAGAAATGCCTCCATCATTTCGCGGCCCAGCAGGTAGGGGTGTCCATGCTTGCCCGAGAATTCAGGGATCACCAACCAGACGTTCTGTTCCGAGCTTTCGAAGGCGTCATGCAGAGCCTGGAGAGTCGCGGCTCCGACCGGAGGACGGTCCACCAGGGTTACCATCGCGGCATCGCGGCCACGGTTGAGCACGTCATGCAGACCCACTTGCAGTGAACTGAATTGCCCCCTGGCGGCGTCCGGGTTCACTAGAAGAGACGCGCCCTGAGCATAGACCACAGGCGCAAGTGCGTCGGCATTTTTGCCGGCAACGACAACCACAAATTCCGTGGCGAATGAGAGTGAACGGATCGCCGCCGAAAGAAACGTCTCGTTGGAAGGCAGTTGGCCGGCGATGGAAGGCGGCCACGGCAACAAAGCTTTGTCCCGTCCCATGCGCGAGGAATCCCCCGCAGCGAGAATGATGCCGGCGAAGCTGGCAGCGCGGGTCATGCAGCGAAGATAGCAGGAACCGGAGCAAATTGTTGATCTTTCATTGCCGATTGTCGAGCGGAGAAAAATGTCCGCTACCTCAATATTCAGAATCGGCAATCCGCGATCAAGACTTCACTTGCGTTCATCCAGTGCCGCCTTCGGCACATCGCCTGCTTCGGACGGGGGGCCTTGAGAGTGGAACCAGCTCATGTGAGCCAGATTTGCATCCGCATGCCTGCGCACCGCGATCAACTCCGCCGTGATTGCAACCGCAATCTCCTCGGGTGTGATGGCACCGATGTCGAGTCCGATGGGGGCATGGACACGATCAAACAAATGTGCAGGGATACCCTCGTCCTGCAGCGCCTTGAAAATTGCGATCACCTTGCGCTTGGAGCCGATCATGCCTATATAGCGAGCCCGAGCGTGAACCGCCCAGCGCAGTATGCGCATGTCGTCACGATGTCCCCGCGTAACGATGACGATATAGGAAGTCTCGTTGGGTTCAAACTTCCGCGCGGCCTCGTCAAAGTCCAGCGGATGCACTTCGCGAGCGGCAGGAAATCGTTCCTTGGTAGCGTATGACGTGCGATCGTCGGTAACAATGAGGTCGAAACCAGCCTTAGCCGCAACGTCGCAAAGGCTAATAGCTACATGGCCTGCGCCGAAAACATAAAGTAATGCTGGAGGTAATACCGGTTCGATGAAAACCTCAAGCGTTCCGCCGCAGACCAGTCCGGTATCGTATTTCGGATCCTGGTTCAGATCGAAGGTCAAAGTCCGGGGCTTCTCGGATTCCATCACCTCACGAGCGGCTTGCCAGACGTCGGCCTCGACGCAGCCGCCGCCAATAGTGCCGACAATGGATCCGTCGTCGCGTACCAGCATCTTGGCGGTGCGGAACGAAGGAATCGAGCCGCGCACATTTACGATGGTGGCGACGGCGCCGCGGCGTCCCTCGCGCCGGAGCTGGACGATTTGTTCGTAGATGTCCATGCGCCAGGAAATTGCTGGTTTTGATTATCAGTCGGTGAACAGCTGGAGTCAAACGGGAGCATGCAAAAGCCCCGAATCATCGCTCCGGGGCTTTTGGGATTGAATAGCGAATACGACACGGCTTGCCAAACCACCTCGATCCTGAACCGGTAGACAGTGATTGTCAAGGTGTGCCGCGATATCAAATCGAATGATTCCGGAACCTTCATTTCCGAATTCCGGATTGAATTCTCAATCTGGAGAAGTATGCTTATGTCGGCTCTGTGTTAACAGGAGACTTTTCATGAGAGCAGTCCGCATTCATCAATTTGGCGGTCCCGAAGTTTTGACCTACGAAGACGTTCCCGATCCGGCACTACGCAAAGATCATGTAATGGTTCGCGTGCGAGCCTGCTCGCTGAATCATCTGGATGTATGGGTGCGCAAAGGGCTTCCTGGAGTGAAACTGCCGCACATTCTCGGCAGCGACATCGCTGGCGAAGTAGCGGGGATCGGTGACTACGTCAGCGGATTCAAAACAGGTCAGCGAGTGCTGGTTGCTCCGATGCATTTCTGCGGGCATTGCGAGAAGTGTGTTGAGGGCCTGCAGAATCAGTGTCGCACCTTCACCGTGCTCGGCAATGGCGTGGACGGCGGAAATTGTGAGTTGATCGCGGTCCCTCCGGCGAACGTGATTCCGATTCCTGAGTCCCTCGATTTCGCTCCGGCGGCAAGCGTGCCCCTGGTATTTGTCACGGCCTGGCACATGCTCGTCGGACGAGCGGGTATGCGCCCGGGGCAAACCGTGCTGGTGCTGGGAGCGAGCTCCGGCGTCGGCATCGCGGCGATCCAGATTGCAAAGCTCTTCCACTGTCGCGTGATCACGACCGCGGGTGATGAAGCGAAGCTGGCGAAGGGTAAAGAACTGGGCGCGGACTACGGCATCAACCACTATCAGCAAAAGATTTCCGAGGAGGTGCGAAAGATTACGAATAAGGAGGGCGTCGACATTGTGGTCGAGCACGTGGGCGCGGCGACCTGGGACGAGAGCGTGCGGTCTCTAAAAACGGGTGGCACACTGGTCACCTGCGGAGCCACCACCGGGCCAAATGTGGCGATCGATTTGCGCCATTTATTTGCGCGGCAATTGTCGCTCCTTGGTTCCTACATGGGAACCATGGGGGAACTGCATGAAGTCTTGAAACACTTATTTGGCGGGCGGCTGAAGCCGGTGGTCGACCGCGTGTTTCCCCTCAGCGACATTCGCGCCGCGCATGAGTATTTGGAGAAGAGTCAAATGTTCGGAAAAGTGGTGCTGAGCATTTAGAGTTCAGTGGTCAGCGGTCAGTGGCCAGTATGCGGCATACTGTTCACGCACCACTGCCTTTTCAGCGCTTCTTTTTCGGAAGCTTTGCTCCCTTCCCCGGTTTGCCGCCGCCCGCCGGGCCCGTCACGCTGCCTGAGGCTGACGTCGTTACTGTACTGTTGCCAAGGTTGATCACAAAGCTATCAACCAAGCTAGCCCTGGGTGTTCCACCGGTAACGTAAGGCGCGGAAAGATAGGTCCCTACGATCTGCGTTTTGCTTACTTCGAACCGTAGAAATCCGAAATTTGTCTGGTCATATTGCTCAAGGGTCAGGCCATTAGGGAGCGATAAAGGTACCTTCGGGGCCGCACCGTTCACGGTGTGGAGGTTGCCCAACTTGGTATAGCCGCCGGCGCCAGCCACAAGGTAGGGAATTTGAAGTTGGCCCTTCGGGCCCTTCACTACGCTGGTAAAACGCTGGTAGTTGTGAACGTGCCCCGACAAAATTAGATTTGGATATCGTTGGACAGCCTGAAAACTGCTGGAGAGAACCTGGTCCGCCACGCTGCTCCCGGAGTGCTCAACGTCCCCGGAAAAGGGAGGGTGATGAATGGTCACGATTAAGGCGAGGTTCGGATCAACAGCGGCCAATTCGCCTTTGAACCAGTCAATTTGATCCTGGTGAATTTCCGCTTCGGTTTCGCCCACGTTGGAAAATAATCCGATGATGGTAGCGAACGGAGTGGTGAAAGTCCAATAAACATTCGGCAAATCCATCTGCGTTCGATTCGCCGCGGTTTTCAGCGAACCCAGTTGCGCGGGATTTTTCGACATAAAGTTCTGCACCCAACCATCGAGCGGGACCTTGTTGGGATCCACCGGTCCGTCCTGCGGATCGTCGGGCTGGCAATCGTGATTGCCCGGAATCGAAACGATGAAGCCCGGGTAATCTTTGTAGGTTTCGTAGAAGTAAGCGCCATACTTGTCGATATCGCCGGCGAAGTAAATAACGTCGCCCAGATGGTAGTAAAAGGCCGGTTGTCTGCCGTCCGGCGAATTCTGAACGTCCTGGGTCATAATCGACGCCACCAGATCCTGTGGAGCCGAGTCCCGGTAATCTCCCGTATCACCCACGGTGTGAAACACCATGACGCCGGCTCTCTTGATTTTTGAGATATCGGCGGCGGTGAGCAACTGGGACAGATCAAACCGGTACGGCGCAGGGCCGTTCGGTGTTGGCAGAGGCTGGAAGGGATAATGCGGAAGTTGAAGGGCAGCCGCGGCGCGCGACGCCTGAACTGGAAAGTGAGCTGCAGGGATTGGGGGAACGTGGCTCCGCCGATCGTCAGCGCCCTTTCCTGTGCTGAACGAATGTAGTGGACTCATAAAACCTTCCCTTCGAAGATTGTGGTTCTAGTTCTAACACCTAAATCGCGTGCTCTGTGGTTTAGAATACAAGGATGTCCGGCGAATTGAATTTCGGCCCCTACGTCGATCTCGAGAACGGCAAGAAGGTGGTGAAAGATCTCACCTTCGGCAATCCCACGCCGGAAGGCGTGGTGCTCACCACACTGGATTCAGCGGTGAACTGGATGCGCAAAGGCTCCATTTGGCCGATGACTTTTGGGCTCGCATGTTGCGCCATCGAGATGATGTCGATGGGTGCGGCGCGCTTCGACATTGCTCGCTTCGGTGCGGAAGTGTTTCGTCCCTCGCCGCGCCAGAGTGACCTGATGATTATTGCCGGCCGGGTTTCCAACAAGATGGCTCCAGTGATCCGCCAACTGTGGGAGCAGATGCCCGAGCCCAAGTGGGTAATTTCCATGGGGGCATGTGCTACTTCCGGCGGCGTCTTCAATAATTACGCTCTGGTGCAAAGCGTCAATCAAGTCATTCCTGTCGATATCTATGTTCCGGGCTGCCCCCCGCGTCCCGAGCAACTGATCTACAGCATTACGCTTCTGCAGGAAAAGATTCAGAAAGAGCGCGGAACCATCAAGAAAGCTCTCAACCTGAGCTAGACAGCGGTCCGTTAATCCCCTTCTTGTACAGCTAATGCCTGAGGGTTAGTTCTTTCGGTGACAATCCGATAATTTCTCAACTCGCCTGCAAGCGACTGCCGAAAAAGAACTTGCCCCCACACACGATCCCAAAACCGGGACACACCGCGAACCATGCGAAACCATTCCGCACTTTCTTGAATCTAAGGGATTGAGTGTAGGACATAATGGCAGTCGCGTAGGGACCGACTCAAAAGAGTCCCGCGCGAATCGCTCAGGGTGGAAGGTGCTCCATGGTGGCCAAATTGATTGATGCGATTTTCGGTTGCAGGCACTCCCGTTATAGTTTCCCCGTGACCATCCGCGGAACGGCGCGCCGGCCGCAGGCCAGCGCGTTGACTGGAACCTACGTGGCCTGCCTGAACTGTGGAAGAGAGTTTCCTTATGACTGGCAGGAGATGAAGGTCATCACCTCATCCTCGGAGAGACGGCAATACACGGCCGCACTGGCTACCAAGCAAGCTGCCTGAGTGCGCTCACGGTTGGTGCCGCGTTCAGCTCTAGAAAAACAAACCAGAGCTGCGATGAAAAAAGCTTTGCGCGAGGCAGTCTTCATGGGCAAGGTCGAGCATGCGGTCCTTGGCTTCACACATTGCCAGAGCGGAGAGTTGAGGCAGACTGGAACATCCTGTTAGAGAAATGTCTCTTGGCGGCAGAGAACCTGGAGCGACTTCGTCAAAAGATTCAGAAGCCTGCGTAAAGGAAATCCGCAATCTGGTCACAGCCATTTACAAAAGTGACTTGCGGCCTAAGTCCCTAGCCCGTCGTCAAGGCTGCCGATGTTCGCTTTTCCATGGGAACAAACTCCCGCGCTTCATGCCCGGTGTAGACCTGGCGTGGCCGTGCTATCTTCTGCTCCGGATCTGTGATCAACTCCTGCCACTGCGCCAACCAGCCCGCCGTGCGCGGAATGGCAAAAAGCACGGTGAACATTTCCGGACGGAAGCCCATCGCCTGGTACATGATCCCGGAATAAAAGTCGACATTCGCGTAAAGCTTGCGTTTCACGAAATACTCGTCTTCCAGCGCGATGCGTTCCAGCTCGAGGGCGATGTCCAGTCTCTGGTTGCGTCCCGTAACCTCGAAAACCTGCTCCGCGCACCAGCGAATGATCTTCGCTCGAGGATCGTAATTCTTGTAAATGCGATGGCCGAACCCCATCAACTTGATCCCGCCTTCTTTCACCCTCTTGATATAGGCGGGCACTTTGTCCTTCGTGCCAATCTCGTCGAGCATCTTTAGGACTTCCTCGTTGGCTCCGCCGTGCAACGGTCCCGCCAGGGCGGCCGCCGCCGAAGCCATGGAAAGGTAGGGGTCAGTTTGCGCGCTGCTTACCGAGCGCATCGCGTTGGTGCCGCAATTCTGTTCATGATCCGCATGCAAGATGAATAGGATGTCGAGCGCCCGGGCAATCGCCGGATTGGCCACATACTTCGGCTCGACCATCTTCCACAGCATATTCATGAAATTTTCGGTATAGCTCAAATCATTGTCGGGATACACATACGGAAATCCGACGTTGTGCCGATAGGACATGGCCGCAATCGAAGGCACTTTGCCGATCAATCGCTTGATCTGAAGCAACCGGTTGTCGCCGTCCTGCACATGCTTGGCTTCGGGGTATACGGTAGAGAGCGCTGCCACCGTGCTCACGAACATCCCCATGGGATGCCCGTCATAGCGGAAGCCCTCCATGAACTTCTTTGTACTCTCGTGCAGCATCGTGTGGTGAGTGATGTCATATACCCAATGCTTCAGTTGTGGCTCGGTTGGCAATTCACCAAACAGGAGAAGATAGGCCACTTCCAGGAAGGTACACTTCTCCGCCAGCACTTCGATGGGATAGCCGCGATATCGCAGGATGCCCTGGTCCCCATCGATGTAAGTGATGCTGCTACGGCAGGATGCCGTATTCATGAACGCCGGATCATAGGTCATCAGCCCAAAATCTTCCGGACCCGTCTTGATTTGCCTCAGGTTCATTGCCCGGATGGTGCCATCCTCGATCGGGACGGTGTAGGTCTGACCGGTGCGATTGTCGGTGATGGTGAGTGTGTTCTGTGGCATGGAAGTGGAGCTCCTCTAAATTGCAATGCAGCCAGCGTAGTCTACCCTTACTAGCTTCGACCACAAGCGGCTGTGACCCCGATCACGCGGTTCCGTGACCATACCACATTGCCGGCTGGGCCAGCCCTCATTATCCCCTTTCGCGGACCGCAAACACAAAAACCGGCAGCCATGGCCGCCGGTTCCTAACCCATTCAGCACCTTAGTTCGACGAATCATCCCGCCGTTTCAGGGTCGGCCGATCATCGTCAGGATTGGTGGTGCCTGATTTGCTGTCCCCGCTGGCAGAAGTCCGACGCAGACTGGGTTTGTTCTCGTCTCTCTGATCCAGAACCTTGTGCCGATTCTCGATCGAAGCCAGCCTCGCCTTTACATCGTCGAATTCTGACGTGGTCACAACGTACTCGTTCTTCGCCGGCAGAATCTTTCGAATCTCTTCTTGTGTCTTCTCAATGCGGTCCGGGGTCTGCGGATGGGTATCGAAAGTCTTGGCCAGGGTGCCTGGTTTCTTCTTCTCCATCGCCTGAATCTTCTCGAAGAACGAAACGAACGCAGACGGATCGTAGCCGGCCCGGTACATATATTCGACTCCCAGGTAGTCCGCTTCCGCCTCAAACCCGCGGGAGAATTTCAGAAAGCCGAGCATCGCCGCCGGTCCCGCCGCTTCATAGGCTCCGTACCCAATTCCCCCGCCCACAAAAATGAGCGGTATGGTGGCGAGTTGCATCAATGTGCCACGCGTCTGCTCGCGGGCCAGGTGGCAGGCCGCCACGTGCGCAATCTCGTGCGCCATCACGCCCGCCATTTCGGCTTCTTCGTCCGCCGCCAGAATCAATCCGGAATTCACGTAGAAGAATCCACCCGGCAGCGCCATGGCATTCACCACGTCGGAGTCGATCACTTTGATGATGAACGGCACCTGCGCATCAGAGTTCCGCACCAGATTCTGCCCGATCCGATTGACGTACTCCGTAACCACAGGATCATTCACCAGTTTGATTTGCGATTCAATCTGCTGCGCATAGGTGCGGCCCATCGCCACTTGCTTCTCTATGCTGTACCAGTTGCCCACGCCGCGGCCGCAACCCACGTTGCGGTTCCCCACCGCATCCACGTCCGTCTTCGTGCCATCGTGCTTGATCTGGCTATCGTCCTGCGTTGGCAGGTTAGCCGGGGGCTGCGCCGGGGCATTTTGCACGTCACTGGCTTTCGGCTGGCCTTTGTCTTGATCTGGAACCGGAGCTGGAGTTTGGGTTTGGCCAGGATTCTGCGTCGCACCGGGATTCTGACCAGGCTGCTGTGTTTGCGCCGTCGTCCAGGGCACCGCGCTGAACGCCGCCAATCCCACTGCGATTGCCAAGCAACGCAACTTCATAGGAACTCCTTTGCCACCCACTCTTAGCGGAATTATACGCCCCACGCGCACAGTCTCAGCCAGAACTTCCCCGTTTCCTTAGACGCCCCCTTTCCCCCGTGGGTTATCCGGTTTAAAGATAAGGAACGTGCCGTTTGGACTCGGCGGATTCCACGCCCCCGACCACCCTTGCCCCGGGCCCAGCACAGTCGTAGCATTGGGGCTTCGTCTTTTCTGTCGGCAGGAGATACCCTGTGCTCGATCGCCGCCGTTTCCTGTCCACCGCCGCCGCCGGCCTCGCCACTGCGACTGCACTGCGCGCGAGTTTGCTCGCCCAACTTGCCGAGGTCCCGGCCAAGCTTCCGGATTCCGCCCTCTTCGACAAGAACGAGGATGCTTACTGGGCTGAGATGCGCGCACAATTCCTCATCCCCAAAGACGAAATTTACCTGAACAATGGCACCGTTGGTTCCAGTCCCGCGCCCGTGCTGCGCGCCATTTTCGACGGTTATACCAGCACTGAAAGAATGGACCAGCACGATCCCGAAGACTATCCCATCTGGGGATATGCCGCATGGAACGAATTCCGCGATCCTCTGGCCGCTTTCGTCGGCTGCCATCGCGACGAGATTGCTCTGCTCCGTAATGCCACCGAGGCTAATAGCTATATCGCCAATGGCATCGACCTGAGGCCGGGCGATGAAGTGCTCATGACCGACCAGGAGCATCCCGGCGGGGAGCATCCCTGGAACCTGAAAGCCAAGCGCTACGGCATCGTGGTGAAGCGAGTAACCCTGCCACGCCCGGTAAAGAACGCCGCCCAGGTTCTCAACCTTTTCAACGACGCCATCACCCCACGCACTCGCGTCATCTTCTTCAGCCACATCACCACATTCTCCGGCGTCGTGCTGCCGGCGAAAGAACTCAGCACGTTGGCGCATTCGAAGGGGATCCTCTGCGCAGTCGATGGCGCTCACGTCCCGGGAATGATGCGTCTCGACATACACGAGCTCGGCTGCGACATGTACTCTTCCAGCCCGCACAAATGGCTGCAGGCTCCCAAAGGCTCGGGCTTCCTCTACGTGCGCGACGAAGTCATCGACCGGCTCTGGAACACCATCGTCACCGAAGGCTGGGACGAGCCCCAACTCCGCGCCGAGCGCTTCCAGCGCATCGGCAGCTCGAACGTACCGGCGCTCTGGGGCCTGCGTGCCTCCATCCAACTCGCGAACGACATTGGCATGGAGCGCATCGAGCGCCGCCATCGCAGGCTCGCCGACTATACGTTGGATGAAATGAAAAAACGCGGCGCCGACTCCTGGACTTCACCCGACCCCGCCCTGCGCTGCGCCATCGTCACGGTTAACGTCCCTCCTATTCCCCGCCTGGACTTGGAAAACTGGATGTGGAAGACGCACAGAATCCGCATCCGCGGCGGCGATCCGAACAAGCTGAGGTTGTCGACCCCGTATTATTTGCAGAAGAAAGACATCGAGCGGTTTCTGGAGAAGTTTGACGAGTACAAGAAGATGAACCACATCGCGTAAGTGGATCGAAACCGATGGACTACCAAATCGAGCGGACGAGCGGGCTGGCGAGAATTCTCTCATCCTGCGTGATCAATGTGATTCCTCGTGCTCGCGCGGTTGCGCCGATTAAACGATCCTCCGGATCTTTGGGATAGGGCTCCGGGAACGCCATGGCCAGCCCTGCGATGTCGGAAGGGATTTCAAGCACGCTCACTTCGGCGCTGTCCACGATCTCGCGGATCGAGCCTTCAACCGTGCCGGAGGCTCTCAGGCGGCCTTTGGCACGGCCAACGCCCAAAGGCTTGATGGAAGCGATGGCGCAGCCGCCTTCGCGTTGGGCTTTGCGAATCTCGCGCGTTGCGGCTCGCGAAAGGAGTTCGCTGGGACTCGAAACCATCCACACCAAAACATGCGTGTCCAGCAGAATCACTTCAAGCCCTCCCAGTCCTCCGGGGGAGTTATCGGCGAAACCAGGTCTCCGAGAATCTCAATCTTCCCGGCCAGACGTCCCCCAGGATGTCGGGAGGCTTGTCGTCGGGAGGAGCCAGTTTGGCCAGCGGCTTGCCCCGTTTCGTAATCAGCACAGGAGTGCGTTTCGTCCGCACGTCTTCCATGATTCGCAGACATCGTGCCTTGAATTCGCCGGCGGCGATGGTCTTCATGATGGTCTCCTGATAACCATAGTTACATTCTCATGGTCGGACCGGCGCGACGATAGTACAGAGGCCATTCCGGGATGGGTTCATTTTCGCAGCGCTGGCGGACGTGGAACGGAAACCGGGCTCAGCCGTGATCGTGTTCCGGCCCTATCTAATCGCGGTCACCGTTGCCATTTTGCTGGGGAAAGTGGTTTTACATTGCTCGACAAGCTGTGCACAATTATCCAGAGTTGAATGCGGTTTCCGCAGCCGTTCAATTCTCGTGGGGGGTTCCCGCCGCAAACCATCAGTCGTAATACTCCAACCCCAGATGCGTGATCAGTTCTTCGCCCTTCAAATGCCGCAGCGTGTTTTTCAACTTCATCAACTGAATGAACAAATCATGCTCCGGATACAGACCCGGCACGGTCATGGGAGACTTAAAGTAAAAGCTCAACCATTCCTGAATTCCCAGCCCACGCAGTTCCGAACACCGTTTCGCCAGATCCATCAGCAGCACGAGATCGAGCACAATGGGCGCCGCCAGGATGGAATCGCGGCACAGGAAGTCGACCTTGATCTGCATCGGATAGCCCAGCCATCCGAAGATATCAATATTGTCCCAACCCTCTTTATTGTCACCGCGGGGTGGGTAATAGTTAATGCGAACCTTGTGACACATATTGCCGTACAGTTCGGGGTAAAGTTCGGGCTGCAGGATGTGCTCCAGAACCGAAAGCTTGGACTCCTCCTTGGTCTTGAACGACCCCGGATCGTCCAGCACTTCGCCATCGCGGTTGCCCAGGATGTTGGTCGAGAACCATCCACTCAAACCCAGCATGCGTGCCTTGAACCCGGGGGCAAGAATCGTCTTCATCAACGTCTGCCCGGTCTTGAAGTCCTTGCCGCAAATAGGCGCTTCGTTCTGCCGCGACAACTCGAGCATCACGGGCAGATCCACCGTCAAATTCGGCGCGCCATTGGCGAACGGAACACCTTCCATTAACGAGGCGTAGGCATAGACCATCGACGGCGCAATCAGTTCATCGTTCTCGCGCAAGGCTTTCTCGAACGCCTTCACCGACTGGTGCGCTTGGGTGGCCTCAATATAAGACTCCGTCGATCCGCACCACATCGTGACCAGACGGCTCGCCCCGCTGGTCTTTTTGAATTCCCGGATGTCGTCGCGCAACTGCTCGGCAAGATCCATCTTCGTCTTGCCCTTCTTCACATTGGGCCCGTCAATCCTCTTTACATAATTGTGATCGAATACCGCCGCGCGTGGTGTCACCGACGAAAGAAATGGCTTCAACTGGTCGAGCAGCCTCTGATCGAGCACGCCCGCATTCGAGGCCGCTTCGTACATGTTGTCCTCGAAAATATCCCAGCCCGTGAATACCAGGTCGTCGAGACCGGCCAAAGGCACAAACTCTTTAAGCTTCGGGGAGCGGCCGTCGGTACGCCTGCCCAGCCGCACCGTACCCATCTGCGTTAGCGACCCGATCGGTTTCGCCAAGCCTTTGCGAATCGCCTCCACGCCGGCAACAAACGTCGTCGCCACGGCGCCCATGCCGGGAATCATCACTCCGAGCTTTCCCTTCGCGGGCTGGATCGTACCGTTATTCGAGGAGCTGCTTTTCGCCCTGCCTTCTGACTTCACTTCAACTCGCGCTGTCTTTACGGACTTCTTCGGTGTCGCCATATGTTGGCCGCTTCCTCAGTAAGAATCTGTATGGATGTGCAAACCGAATATGTTCTCGTACTCAATAGGTCTTTGGCAAACGAGAGGAGCCAAACGCGCAGAAAATCAGTTCAACGGAGCAGAGTGGACATCGGTTGGAGATCTTTCACAAAAACCTCTGCTCGAAGTAACGTTACCGCGCTCACGCCGCACACCTGAATGATCGCCATAGATTTTTTGCGTTGGACTCGAGCCAAGACTTCCTTCATAGTGGAATCACTTCGTAAACCAGCTCCGCAGCCGGTCCCGCGAAGCTGATGTTTGCATGTCGGCCCCGCTGTCGGTAGTGCAAGTCTTCTGACCTCGTCGATCTCCACCCCAATCTGAGCCCACGCCATTCGGCCTCGCGTCGATAGTGTGCTCTTCAGACCAAGAACAGGAGATTCCAATGAAATCGATTCGCAAGTTCGCCTATGCCGCCGTTCTGACCTTGAGCGCTCTCAACTTTGCACCCCGCCTGGCGTCCGCCCAGGATGAGGCAGGAACTTTCACGCTGCCACAGCAGGTGCATTGGCAGAATACCTGGGTCCCAGCTGGAGATTACAGGTTCACGCTCCAGCCCGTAGGGCCCTCGGAAATGCTAACCCTCAGAAAGCTGTCCGGCACGCCCGCATCCTTCATACTGCTCGTGAATGATACCGACGTTGCCGACAGTTCCAAGGCCGCAAGCCTGGTCATCAACACCCGGTTCGGCGAGCGCTATGTCAGCGCCATGAACCTACCCCAGTTTGAACTCACGTTGCACTTCGCGCCGCCTGCAAACCCAGGGAAGGAAGTGGCTGAGATGCAAACCGCCGCAGTCTCCGCCCGCTAACTGCTCGAGCTCCCGAGAGCAGATCTGCCATAGATCTGCTCTCGGAGTTTCTTGTCAAGAGATGTGGAATGATCGAAGGAATAGACTGGGGCGCGCGGCAGGCCGTCACGACGGTCCTGTCTCCCGGGAATTCCCTTTCACTTCTTCGCTCAACACGATCGCTTCCGCGATCTCTTTCATCGCCTTGCGCTTCTGTCGGCTCTGACGCTGTAATGCCAGGTAGGCTTGCTCCTCGCTCAATCCCAGATCGCGCTGCAAAATTCCTTTGGCGCGCTCCACGATTTTTCGCGTCTGCAGTTGTTCCGACAGGGTCGTATTCGCGTCCTCGAGTCGCGCCATCTCGATCTCTGCGCCTACCAGAAATCCCACGGTCGAAATGAGCCGGATTTCGCGCCGACGGTACACATGAGGCTCGCGATGTTGCAGGTTGATCACTCCCACCACCCGCCCGCGGCACATCAAAGGCACCGACAGGAAAGCTTCATAACTATCCTCCGGCAGTTCATGGAAGAATTGAAACCGCGGATCCCGCGCCGCCTTTTCCGCGACCGCGACTGGCTCCTTGTGTTCGGCCACCCATCCCGTAATGCCCTGCCCCAGCCGCAGTTTCAGCCGGTCCACAACCTCCGAATGCCGATTCTTCGAGGCTCGCAGAACCAGATCCTCTCCCTCCAGGACATAGATCAGGCAGGAATCGCACTTCACCAGGGCAGACGCAAAGTCGACCACGCGAGTCAATACGTCGTGAAAGCCTTCCGCTGTTGCCAGCCGATTTCCGATCTCGTGCAGCAAATCTACATGTAAGTCCTCAGCGGTTATGAATGAGTTCATAGCTAACAGTATGGACTATGGCAGCGCCGTGTCTAACGTTAAATTTCAATGACAGTCATGCAGAATTTTCCGCACGATTGTTACGCTCATTTAACATCTTCCGTGCAGGTCCGGCATCGCTCCTAAGAGTACGGGGTGGCTGGTTGCGAGTAACGAGCGGGACCCGAGTCGGGGCTCGCAACTCGGTACGGGATTCGGTACTATTTCTCGAGATCCATACTCTTCACCGGCAAATCCCAATGCCCGTCGAGAATCTCGAACCGCCGCTGTTCCTCCCGCTGGAACGTCTCCTGGTCGGGATACATCAGCTTCTGCAGCGCTGCCTCATCGAACGGTTCATTCGCCACGCTTGCGTTCTTGAAGACAATGGTTACGCGATAGTCCCAGCGCCCGTCTTCCGCAGTGTGATAGCGCGGTTGATCCATCCAAACTTTCGCGATGCGGCCCATCTCCATTTCCTTTTTCAGCACCGGATAATGATTCTTCTTGAACAGCTTCAGAAATTCATCCGCATGCCCCCACTTCGCTTTGTAGTAATACTCGACTACGAAAGACTTGTCGACGGGTGCGGATTGCGCGGGGGAAACGATCGGCAGCACAGCGACGAAGAAAAGAAGCAAGGCGAAAACGCGGGTTATGCGCATCACAAAGTCCTCCTGGAGAGAATATAGCTTGTACACTAACAAATTCTGGATGCGCTAGTCGCAACGCGACGGAATTCATTAGCCCAGCGCGTGAGTGCCGGGATCGCAATGCAAGATCGAGCAAGTCCCGCAAGGGACGGCACCAACACCGAGGAGGCACAATGCCGTCGCCCAGCCACGAACAACAAATCCTGAAGCTCGTCGAAGATGGCGACCGCGCCCTGATTGCCGCCGACCTCGCCGCGCTCTCGCGCATCTTCGCCGACGACTACATCCAGTATGATGAGTCGGGAGAGGCTCACACCCGGCAGGAAGTGCTGAACAATCTCAAGTCCGGAGCGATTCGCTACCTTTCAATGGTCTCCACCGGTCGCCGGATCCGTCTGGTGAGCACTGAGGTATCCATTGTCCACGGCTCGGAGGAAGATGATGTTGAGCAAGGTGGAAGACGCTTCCCGGTAGCTACGTCTACATGGACGTGGTCATGAAGCGCAATGACAGGTGGCAGATTGTTGGGTCGCAACTGGCTAAAGATGTGTTGTAAAGCCGATTTACTGGCGGCTGATCGCCGTCGCTTGCCCGCTGCTTCTATTCTGCCAGTGACTCCACACAAACCAAGCTGCTCCGGCTACCAGCACCAGCCCAATCGCCGCGTCGAACCTGTGAAAATACTTTCCCAACTCGCGCCAATTCTCGCCCAGTTTCATGCCGAAATATGCTAGTGCCAAGCACCACGGCCACGACCCTAGAAATGTGTAGACGTGAAATCGTGCTCGCGGCATGCGTGCCACTCCCGCCGGCAGCGCGATGAAGGTGCGAATCACCGGCAGCAGCCGGCCGATAAAGACGGCCAGATATCCCCAGCGTGCAAAAAATCGATCTGCCCAGTCGAGCTCGCGGCGTCCCATCAGAATCCAGCGCCCATAGCGCTCCACCAGTGGACGTCCGCCATAACATCCGATCTCATACGCCACCAGCGACCCTAGGTTGCAACCAATCGCCCCCGCCGTGGCCACCCAAAGCAGCTTGAATGTGCCTTGGAACACCAGATAACCGGCAAACGGCATGATCAGCTCGGAAGGCAACGGGATGCACGCCGATTCGATCCCCATCAGCAGCATAATTCCAGCATAGCCGGTCGCACTGACCACGGAATTGATGAATACGAAGATAACGACTAGAAGTTTTTCGGTCATGAGAGCGGTTTTCAGTTCTCGGTTCTCGGTTCTCAGTCCAACTTTTCCTTCTCAGAAGGAGAACCGGGAACTGAAAACTAAATTAGTGTATCGGAAATTAGAAATGGAAGCCTTGCCCTAGAACGAGCCGTCCTGGGTAAACGTATAGCCGGGCAGAGCCGCGCCCTGCGGCGACTTCGTCACTTTGATGCGGGCGGTCGGCGCATCGGGAGCGGTGATCCCGGCAGGCCGCAGCATGGCATACTGCGTGAACACTTCGTTGTAAACCTTGGTGACTAAGTAATCCTGACCGTCCGCATCGCTGCGCCAAACCTGCCCGAGTTGGATCGAAGTTACTGCCATAATAGATTCTCTGAAGAAGTGGGTTAACTTCAGACTACCGACGGATAACTGGCGAGTCAATCGTTCCCGTGGTTACCGAGGTGTCTGCTAAGATGTTGCCCTCATGCCCCGCGGAAATATGCCCCGTCAACCCGCCCGCACGGGCCGTCAAGACCGTGTGGCGCGGACGCTCTCACCCGCGAAGCCAGTGCCCACGAAAGCGCGTGGAGGCAAAGGCACTTATGTGGGGAGGGGCGCCCCTTCGGCAAGCTCAGGACAGGCTCTCGGCCGTCCAAACAGCGGCAAAGTCCCCCCAGCTGCTAAAGGAACTAAGCGGAGCGCCTACAATCCCCTCGCTCCCGAGCGCGTTGCCGAGATCCTGAAGCGCCTCGACCAACTCTATCCCGACGTCACCTGCGCTCTCACCCACACCAGCGCATGGGAGCTTCTGGTCGCGACCATTCTTTCCGCGCAGTCCACCGACGTCAACGTCAACCGCGTTACGCCGGAACTGTTCCGCAAATACCCCACCGTTGAGGCCTTCGCCGCAATCACGCCGGAACAACTCGAGCCCGACGTCCGTTCCACTGGTTTTTTCCGCAACAAGTCCAAGTCCGTGGTTGGCGCCGCGAAAAAAATTGTCGTCGATTTCGGAGGCCAGGTACCCCTCAACATGGCGGATCTCCTCACCCTCCCCGGCGTCGCCCGCAAGACCGCCAATGTAGTCCTCGGCTCATGGTTCAAAATCGCGGAAGGCGTAGTCGTCGACACCCATGTTCACCGCATTTCCCGGCGCCTCGAACTTACCTCTAACCATGACTCCCAGAAGATCGAGCAAGACCTGATGCACATCATCCCGCGCGAGAAATGGATCCTCTTCTCTCACCAGATCATCTGGCATGGCCGCAAGCTCTGCATCGCGCGCAAACCCAAGTGCGTTGACTGTGCGTTGGAAAATATCTGCCACGCCGCGGACAAAACCTGGAGCACGGTGGAGATGCACAAGAACGCGAAAGCCTAGCGTCCCAGTCTGCGCTCTGTCATCCCGAGTGAAGCGAAGGACCTATGCAACCTGCTATTGGCACGACGGCCTGCCTTCTCTGCTAAACTCTCCCCGTCCCGAGGGCACTCACTTCATGCGTACCATCGTCTTGTTTGTTATCGTCATACTCATGAGCACCGTCGTCACTGAAAGTATCTCTGCAGCCCAGACACTTGCCGCACCCCAGGCCATTACCGATCCCAAACAAATTGCCTCGAAGCCCAACGCGCAAGTCGAGCCGCGCAGCCTGACCATCGAAAAGCTGTATATGACGCGCCAGATCGGCCGTCCCACGTGGTCGCCCGATGGTAAGAGCATCGCCTTCATCTCCAACCTGAGCGGCCGCAACAACCTCTGGCTCGTGCCCTCTGAAGGCGGGTGGCCGGTTCAAATGACGGTGAGCGATCAGTGCCAGACTGCCCCTGCGTGGTCGCCCGACGGAAAATGGATCGCTTATCAATCCGATTACGACGGCGACGAACTCTGGGACATTTATCTGGTGTCGCCGAAGACCGGCAAGGTCGTCAACCTCACCAGCACCCGCGAGATCGCGGAAACCAATCCCACCTGGTCGCCCGACGGACGCTACCTGGCTTATCTGGTCAAACCGAAGACCTCGGCAGCCTCCGAGATCGATATCTACGACACGCTGATGCGCGAGGTGAAGCACCTCACGACCAACACTCCGCAGGACAAGGGCAACTACGATCCTATCTGGTCTAAAGATGGGAAATACATTGTCTACACCCAGGAGCAAGCGAAGGGCACGGATTCCAGCATCTTCAGCGCCGACGTCGCCACGGCAAACAGCACGCTCCTAACGCCGCATGAAGGCGAGCAGCGCTATTCGAACAATGACATTTCGCCGGATGGCAAGAAAGTTCTTTTGACCTCGAACGCCGCCAATGGATATGAGAATGTCGGCCTGCTGGATATCGCCACCAAAAAGATTGCATGGCTCACGCATGACAAGTGGGAGATTCGCGGCGGCGAGTTCTCGCCCGACGGCAAGCACATCACCTTCAGCGCCAACGTGGATGGCAATGAAGACATCTACCTGCATGATCTTGCCACCGGCAAGTCCGCGGCGCTGCCGATCGCAAAAGGCGTGAACGAACCCGCCGGCGGCCGTTCTGCCTTCACCGAAGACGCTTCTCGCCTGCTCTACTACCACAACGGCCCCACCGCGCCCGGCGATCTCTGGGTGTATACGCTGGCGACCGGCAAGTCGCATCAAGTCACGCATTCGCTCGTGGCTGGCGTGCGCTCGGACGATATGGTCGAGCCTTATCTGGTGCACTATCCCAGCCGCGACGGCAAGTGGACCATCTCCGCGTTTCTCTACGTCCCCTTCAACATGGCGCGCAACGGACAGAACGCCGCCATCGTTTACATCCATGGCGGGCCGACATCGCAAACCATGAATTCCTTTAACCGCTTCGTCCAATACGCGGCCAATCAGGGATACATGGTGCTCGCGCCGAATTACCGCGGTTCCTCGGGCTACGGCAAAGAGTTTCAGCAGGCAAATTTATTCGACATGGGAGGCGGCGATCTGGAAGATGTCCTTGCCGGGGTTGACTGGATCAAGCAAACCGGCCATCTCGATCCCAAAAAAATTGCCGTGATGGGCGGTAGCTACGGCGGCTATCTCAGCATGATGTCAGTTACGAAAGCTCCGGAGGTTTGGGCTGCGGGCGTGCCCATCGTTCCTTTTGTGAACTGGTTTACCGAGATCGAGAACGAAGATCCGGTGTTGCAACAGTCCGATCTCGCGACCATGGGCGACGTGGTTAAGAACAAAGCGCTCTACGAAGATCGCTCGCCCATCAACTTCATCGATCAAATCAAAGCCCCACTGCTATTGCTCGCGGGAGGGCACGACCCGCGCTGTCCGAAGTCCGAAACGCAGCAGGTGGTCGATGCCATCAAGAAACGCGGCGGCACGGTCGAGTACAAAATTTACGAGAACGAAGGCCATGGCTTTGCCCGCGTGGAAAATCAGATCGACGCCTACAGACGCGTTGCCGATTTCTTGCTGGCGCACGTGCCTCCAGCGGATTGTGCCTGCTCTTTAACCGAATAGCTACTTTCGATTGGAAGATACCGCGGAGACGATAGCCTTCACCAGCCCGGGGATGGTGAATTCCTTGGCCACAATATCCGCCCGCAGGCCAACCTCGCGCAGCGTCGAGGACGTAACTGGGCCAATGGAAGCGAATGCGATGCGCGCATGCCCAGGCCCGCGAAGTGCCCGCACCTCCGCCAATGCCCGGCGCGAGCCCAGCAAAGCCACAAAGTTGTGCACCGTCGAGGAACTGGTAAAAGTCACCAGATGCGGCCGTCGTCGCGGATTTGCGAGCGCTCTGCGCAACTGTTTGCGCGAAGACTTCGGCACAATGGTTTGGTAGGCTTCCACCACATCCACGTGCGCTCCCGCCTTGCGTAGCTCTTTCGGAATCACGTCGCGGGCAACCTTGGCGCGCACCAGCAGCACCCGCTTCCCTTTCGCGCGCCGCCGCAGGCTGCGCACCACAGACTCGGCCACGTACTCTTTGGGAACCACATCGACTCTTACTCCGCGCTTCTCGATGGCCTTCTTCGTCGCCGGCCCGATGGTGGCAATTCGCAAGCGCTCCAGTTTCCCCTTCCGAAGCTTCAGCTTGACCAGCCGCTTCCACATGGCCTCAACTCCATTCACGCTGGTGAGGATGAGCCAGTCGTACTCGGCAAGATTTCTGAGAGCGGAATCCAAAGGCTCGAACGAGCGTGGTGTACGGATTTCGATGAACGGAATCTCCAGCACCGTGGCGCCGAGTTTGCGCAATTCACCGGAGAGTGCGCCGGCCTGATGCCGCGCTCGGCCTACCAGAACGCGAACTCCAAAAAGCGCACGCTTATCGATGTCGCTCGAAACCGTGCGCTTCGTCATTTCTTGTCCTTGTCTTCCGGAGTCCGGCCCAGGCGCTGCTCTTTCATCAGGCGCGCGACACCCGAAATGGCTGAGTCTGCCGCCTTCTCCAGAGAGGCAATTACATTTGCCTGATCCTGACGAGTGCGATTCTGGCTGAGCTTGAACTTGCCTTCAATCTTCGTCGCCACAATTTCAAATCCCACAATTTGCCGCAGCATGTTGTCTTGATAAGTCGGGTTCAATTCCTCCCACTGCAAGCGGTAAGCGGGCTCGAAGGTTTCCATCAGCTCATGAAGCATCTTGTGCACGTCCTGCTCGGAGGAGAAGAGGCGCGCGTTTCCATACACGTGCACCGCCGCATAATTCCACGTAGGAACGCTTTCTCGCGCCGTGTAGTTGCCCGGCGAAATGTAGGAGTGCGGTCCGTGGAAAATCGTCAAACATTGCGCCTGCTGTTGGAGATAACGCCAATGCGGGTTCGCCTTGGCTACGTGGCCGCGAAGAAAAACCTTGCCTTCTTCTGCACGCACAAAGAGAGGCAGGTGTGTAGCAAAGGGCCCGCCATCGATGGTCGAGATCAAGATGGCAAACGGATTGGCGCGCATGAACCTAACCGCGTCCCCATCCTGGCGCAAACGAAAATGCTCGGGAATATACACGGCTTCTATTTTCCTGACGAGTCCGTTGTTTCTTTCTTTCGCACGTGCAAAACTTTCTCCACCTCGGCGATCACCACCCCAGCCTCATCTCTTACCTCTACGGAAAAAACCGGTTCATGTTTCGACAGCGTCTTCAGTTTCTCGCGGATCTCCTCCAGTTGAGCATCAGACAAACGAAACTCCGCTCGCACCGTCCCCGTGCCAGGCTTTCTATAACGGATGCTCGCGGCCTTGTCCCATACAATGTAATCCCGGCCCAGGTTCGCCATCAGCATCAGCATATAGAAGGCGTCGGTCATGGCAAACAGCGATCCGCCAAAGTGCGTGCCTACGTAATTCGCGTTCCAGAAACGCATCTTCATCTCGACGTCGACGGATTTCATGTCGAGCGCGATGTGCTTGACGCGAATCCCAGCCCCGAGAAACGGCGGCCAGAAATTGATCCAGCGCCGCAGAGCACGAGAACTCTTGGTGCCGCCAAGGAGTTGCAGGAGAACGCTGCCGCTCTTCATGTTGGATCATGATACGGGATCACGGTTGTGGAGGAACGGCCAAACCGCGGCCGTAAACCGCTTCGAGGATTTTGTCGCCGCCACGGCTCAACAACGTATCGCCAACGGCGTTGCCAAGCGGTTCGGGATGGTTGTGGTTGCCGTCCCGCGATTCGCGCAGAAGCGTCGAACCGTCGGGATCGGCGACGATGGCTTCGAGATGCAGATTGCCATTCCGCATTTCTGCGAAAGCGCCGATCGGAACCTGACAGCCTCCGCCGAGGCGGTTGAGTAGGGCACGCTCGCAGGTCGTAGCGGCGCGAGCCCCAGCGTCGTTCAGAAATTCCAGATGCTTGCCCGTGGCGGTATCGCCTTCCCGGATTTCGATACCGAGCGCTCCCTGTCCGGCGGCGGGACACATGACTTCCGCCGGGATGATCTGCTTGATTAATTCTGTCTTGCCCAGGCGCTTCAGCCCAGCCGAGGCCAGAATGATGGCGTCGTACTCCCCCTGTTCAAGTTTGCGCAGGCGCGTATCCACGTTGCCGCGCAGCGGATGAATGTGCAGATCAGGACGGATGGCTTTGAGTTGTGCCTGTCGCCGCAGGCTGGATGTGCCCACGCGCGCGCCTTGTGGGAGATCTTCCACTTTCGCATAAACTCGCGAGCAGAAGGCGTCGCGTGGGTCTTGTCGTTCCGTGATGGCGGCGATCTCGAATCCCGGCGGAAGCTCGGTGGGCAGGTCTTTCAGCGAATGCACCGCCAGATCCACGCGGCCGGCGGCGAGGGCTTCTTCAATCTCCTTCGTGAACATGCCCTTGGTGCCGACCATCGCGAGCGCGACGTCGGTAATCTTGTCGCCGGTGGTGTGGATGATCTCGATTTCGACATGGTGGCCTCGCGCGCCCAACAACGCGGAGATATGGTTGGCCTGCCAGAGGGCAAGCTGGGAGCCGCGGGAGCCGATGCGGAGTTTCGCCATCAGTGGCGCGACTCCACTTTTTTATCCGAGTCCGCGAGATTCGCCTGCGAGGCGAGCCCTTTTTCTTTGTCGTGCAGATTAAACAGCCTCCGCACCACGTCGATCACCGTGGTCGCCTCCGCTTCCCGAGCAGCGGTTTTCAGAGTGGTGATCGGCGTGTGCATGACTTTGTTGATGATGCCACGCGTCAAGGCCTCGACGGCCATTTCCTGTTCCGGTGTTAACGCACCCATGCGTCCGCGCACGCGGTCGATTTCAGCCTGCCGTATGGTTTCCAGATGATCCTGTAAAGAAACGATCGTAGGCACCACGTCGAGTGTGTGCAGCCGGGCCTCAAAGCGCTCGACCTCGCTGGTAATGATGGCTTCGGCAAGTTCGGCTTCCTTGCGGCGGTCGGCGACGTGACTGCTGACGGCTTGTTGTAGATCGTCGATGTCGTAGGCAAAAATTCCGTCGAGCTTGGCCATTTCCGGCGAAACGTCACGCGGCACGGCAATGTCAATGAAGAACATCGGTTTGTTCTTGCGGCGGGCGAGAAATTGCTCGCCATGCTCGCGGCGAAAAATGGCGTGGGGGGCGCCGGTCGAGGTGATGACGATATCGGCGCGGTCGCAAGTGTTGTAAAGATCGTCGAATTTGATGGCCTGTCCGTTGAACTTCTGCGCCAGGCCGATGGCGCGGTCGTAGGTCCGATTTGCAACGAAAATCGAAGCGCAGCCGTGAGCCATCAAATGCCGGGCTGCCAGTTCGCTCATCTTCCCAGCGCCCACGATGAAAACGTTCTTGCCCTGCAATGTACCGAAAATCTTCTTGGCCAGTTCCACCGCAACAGAGGCGATGGAAACCGAGGACGACCCCACGGCAGTCTCGCTGCGCACCCGCTTGGCAACCGCAAAAGCGCGCGTGAACAGCTGATCCAGCTGTCCCCGCACCGAACCCACGGCGCGGGCGGTGGCGTAAGCCTCCTTCACCTGCCCGAGAATCTGAGCTTCGCCAACGACCATTGAATCCAGGCTCGAGGCCACGCGGAAAACGTGACGCACGGCGTCTTTTTCCCGAAACTCGTACAAATGCGCATCCAACTCGTCCGCCGTCAAATGAAAATGATCATGCAGAAAACCGCGCAGGTCCGCCGAGCCGTTGCTGGTGTGGGTCACCACTTCCACGCGGTTGCACGTGGAGAGGATCATTCCTTCCTCGATTCCAGGATGGGCGGTGAGGTCACGGCAACAATCCGGCAGGCGCGATTCCGGGATTGCCAGGCGCTCCCGCACTTCGAGCGGTGCACTTTTGTGATTCACGCCAATGAGCTGATATCTCATGAGGCGGCAAACCTGTGGATGGTGGAGAAATAATTCGCCGCCCAGGCCACGATGGCGGCGACGAATGCAAAAGTGGCCAGCACCGCGGCTCGACGTCCGCGCCACCCGGAGTTCCAGCGGGTGACGACCATAATCATGTAGACAGCCCACATCAGAATCGAAAGCAGAATCTTGGGATCCTCAAAATCGATGTGCCCATACGTGGACATCGCCACGATCGAACCCGTGATTAGCCCCAGCGTCATAAACGGAAACCCGAGCAGCAAGGAGCGATAGCCGATCTGATCGATCACTTCCAGCGCTGGCAGGAATGAAATCAGGCTGCTGGGCTTCTTGGCCTTCAGCCGGCGCTCCTGCAGCAAATAGAGCAGGCTCGCTCCAAAGCTCAGCACCAGCGCGGCGTATCCGGTAAAGATCAGGATGATATGCGCGATCAACCATCCCTTGTGCTGGACAAACGAGGTCAGCAGCACGGGTTGCTCGTCGACGGCAGCCACAAAGGTTAGAAAAAACACGATGGGAAAGACGACCACGCCCGGTGAAGTCGTCTGGTAGATGGCATAGATGATCATGAAAAACGTCATCGAAAAGAAGGCGAGCAGCGACTCCCCGTTGTGCACGGACGCCCAGACCACGTGGCCGGAGAGAAAAAGCTCCATCAGCGAAACAAAATGGAAGACCATGCCCATGCTGGCCGCGTGCAGCGCGATGCGGCTGAAAAGCTCGCTGGTGCGGCTGAGGGCAAAGAAGGCGTAGATCAACCCGATGAAGTAACAAGCCAGCGCGAAGCGCAACCAAAGCAATGCCATAGGCCAGGTAAGTATCAGAGTCCGCTGAGTTTAATGCAAGTCAGAACGAGTTCGTCAATCTTGTGGTCCCCCGGGAACCCCATCTCTTTTCCACGCATTATATTCTGCATGGAGGTCGCACAGCCGGGAAACGCCGAGGATCACGGAGGAATGTGATCTGGATCACAAAAAGGATCCTGCAGAAGAGCGTAGCCGGGTGACTCCAGAAGGTCTTTTTCGAGAACCAAAGGAGTCATGGTAGCGTTCCGGGCGCGGAATGTTGTATCAGGAGGTGGGTGTGCGATACACGGCGAGCGTGCTGCTATTGGCCTGCATCGTGGCTCCTGTGCTGGCGCAGGAGAACGCAGAAGGCAGAAGAAGGTCCCAACCAACCAGAAGGCCAAGAAAACCTACCAGGAAGCTCTGAATTATCAGCACCGGCACATGACGGAGGCGGCGCTGGACGCCTTCAAGAAAGCAGACAAGCAAGATGGCGGACACTGCCTAGCCTGGCAGAAAAAGATGATTAAGTATGGGATCGAACTGCGGGACTGGAAGACCGCCGAAACCGCCGCCCAGGAGGCGGTAGAACAGGCTCAGGGCGAAAAGAATGTGGCCCTGGCGCATTATCAGTTCGGCATCGTACTGATCACTGAGGGGCTCGAAAGACGCAAGGACGAGTTCTTCGCCCACTCCCACGACGAGTTGCACAGAGCGTTGGCAGCGCAGCCGAAATTTCCCGGAGCGATTTTTGCCGATGGGCAGGCCTTGGCGCACCTCAAGCAGGACGACGCTGCCAAAGCGCGCTTTTAAGAATTCGTAAAGATGAGGCCGGAGGACAGTCCGGACCGGCAGCGGGCTCTGCGCTTCATCAGCCAGCCCGAACTGGCCCGAGCCAGAAGGGCTCCGCCTTTTGTGGTTACCACCACAGACGGACAAAGGGTTTCGATCTGACCATCTGGCGGGCAGGGTCGTGCTGATCGATTTCTGGGCGACCTGGTGCGGACCCTGCCGCGAGGCTCTGCTCAACATGCGGGAGATCGCGAAAAAGTTCCAGGGCCAGCCGCTCGTAGTGCTTAGCGTGAGCCTCGATAGCGATGAGCAGAAGTGGAAGGAATTCGTCGCCCAGCATGAAATGACCTGGCCGCAATACCGCGATGGAGGTTTTACCGCGCCGATCGCGAAGATGTTTGGAGTGGAAGCAATTCCGCACACCTTCACCATCGACGCCGATGGCGTTTTGCAGGATGAACACGTCGGGGATGCATCCATCGAAGCAAAACTGAAAAAACTGGTCGCCCGCGCCCGGGAGATTCAGGCGCCGCAGAAGCAAGCGGCACCATCCCAATAGGGTTCGTTCCCGATCCTAATCCACTCCCAAGCCAGACAACATCTCCTCCAGCGCATCCTCATCAATGACCAGCCGCCGTCCTTCTGCCTTCAAGTCCTCCAGTTCGTCGAAGGCGCGGAACAGGCGAAGCTTGGCCGCAGCGTAGTGTTCCGCATCGGTCAGCGGACGCCCATGAACTGAGGCCCAAGCGGTTGCCGATTTCTCCGGCAGGAACACACTGACGGCAAAGGTCAGCTTGCGGTCAGAGGTAACGTCGAAAACAAATTCCGTGGCGGGAGCCTCGGGATCATCGGCCAGGGCGCCACGTTTCCCCACAAAGTAGTACTGGTAAACGTATCCCTGAGTACCGGCGTAAGTCTTCAGGCGGCGCAGGGTCATGCCGACATTATGAACGGTCGCCCAAAGTTTGTCCCGCCCCTCCCATCTGATTGAAAACCGAGGGGCGTACCTAAAGTGCTGCTCAGCCTGACATGGGACTAAGTTTCTTGACGCGATCCGCCGATATCCTTCTTGAGAGACCGCTTTGGTCATCATGGAACACTGGCAATGGATCGCACTTGGCGCGTTGGTTATCGCCGTCGTTTATCAGGAGATTCGCGTTTACCGCATTCACATCGAGTCGAAGAAACGTGAAGAATTGTTCCAGATCGTCACCGAAAACGCCGCTGACATGATCGCCTTGGTGGACATGAAAGGCAATCGCCTATACAACAGCCCGGCGTACAAGCGGATCCTCGGCTATTCGGCAGCGGAACTGGGAGAGACCTCAGCCTTTGATCAGATCCACGCCGACGATCGATTCAAGGTTCTAGAAGCCGCCCGCGAAGCACGCACCAGCGGAGTGGGCAAAAAGCTCGAATATCGCATCCGTCATAAGGACGGCTCCTGGCGAGTTCTCGAATCGATCGCCGGCACCATCCGCAACGAGAAGGGCGAAGTCGCCAAACTGGTCATCGTCAATCGCGACATCACGGAGCGCAAACGAGCCGAGCAGCAGGCCGAGCACAATGCTTTTTACGATGATCTCACCGGCTTACCCAATCGGCGTCTCTTCCTGGATCGGCTGCAGCAGCTATTTGAGCGAGCCCAACGCAGCCCCAATCACCCCTACGCCGTCTTGTTCGTAGATTTGGATGGTTTCAAAGCGTTCAACGACACCATGGGCCGGGCCGTCGGCGACCAGGTACTTATCGAAATCGGCCGTCGCATCGAAGCTGGCTTTCGCGACGAAGACACCGTTTCGCATCCGCAAAACCAGGTTGCCACTACAAATGCCGTTCTTTCCAGAATGGGCGGCGACGAATTCACCATCCTGCTGGAAGACGTGACCGATCCCAGTTACGCGATGCGACTCGCCAAGCGCATTCTCTTCGCGGTAGCCGAGCCGTTTCCGGTGGCAGGCCGCGAGGTGCGCACGTCAGCCAGCGTGGGTATTGCCGTGAGCGCCACCACGCACGCCCGGGCCGAAGATCTTCTGCAGGACGCTGAGGTTGCCATGCGTCGCGCCAAGGCTCTGGGAGGGTCCCGTTGCGAAGTGTTCGATGAAGCCATGCACTCGCGCGCTGTGAATCGGCTCAAGCTGGAAGCCGAACTGCGAGAGGCCATCGCGCACCAGCAGTTTCGCGTCTACTACCAGCCCATCGTTCAACTTGCAACGAAGGAGATTACCGGGTTCGAAGCTCTGCTACGCTGGCAGCATCCCGTGCGGGGCCTGATCTCGCCCTATCATTTCATCGATGCGGCCGAGGACACGGGCCTGTTGTCCGCCGCAGGGCACTGGCTCATCCTCGAAGCCTGCAAGCAGTTGCAAACCTGGACGCACGAGCATCCCGCAATGGCCACCGTGACCGTAAGCGTGAATCTCTCGGCCAAGCAATTCGCCGATGCCCGCTTCGTCCACGAACTGCAAACGGCGATCCGAGAGACCGGAGTGGAACCCTCCCGTCTGCAGCTAGAGATGACGGAAACGGTAGCGGCGACCGATCCCAAACTCACCGTCACCGTCCTCTCTTACTTAAAACACATGGGCATTGGAGTCATCCTGGACGACTTCGGAACCGGACATTCTTCCCTTAGCGGATTACGCCGGTTTCCGGTGGAGGCCTTGAAGATCGACAAAACTCTGGTGAATCAAATGCTGGCGGACCGCGGCACCTCTGACACCGTGGAGCTAATCATCCTGCTGGCGCACAAGTTGAAGTTGAAAATCATTGCGGAAGGTATTGAAACCGCAAAGCATTTAGAACGCCTCCGCGACTTTGGTTGCGATCTGGGCCAGGGATATCTCTTCTCGCCACCGCTCGAGCCAGAAGCGGCCAGCAAACTCTTGAGCGGAGGCGATGTGGGCTGGCGCGCGAAAGATACCGGAGCGTAATCGGTAAGGTTCTCGCCGCACTTAAGTCTCAGTTTTGATTCCCTTATCCTTCTTCTCAGTGTCTATACTCATCTGTCCGGTGGACATCAGTGCTCAGTCCAACAGCCAGGCACATGCGTCGCGCGAGTTGGGCCATCAGCGGTCTGGAGACCGGCGTCTCACTGTTTATCCTCGGCCTGACGCTCCTCTGGCTCAACCCGTTCTGGCACTTCGATGAAGGCGGCTTTCTCGATTGGCGGGTGCAGTGGTGGAATGTCGCGGCTGAAGTACTCACTGGGTCCGGCTTTTTGCTAACAACTTTCGCCTTGATGGGGGCGGTGGCCGTCGTCGTATCGCGTTTGTCGGGCCGGCGCTCCTGGCCATACGGGGTCGCCGCTTTGCTGGTGGTTTGCGCTCTGGTGTGGGTGGGTCCTGAAGGCTTCACCCGAAACCTTGATGCCCACTTCGAGTGGAACTCAGCCGACGGCTTCGAGGTTTTTCGCCTGCAAACCTGGGACGAAGCTGCCAGCACTTGGCGTTCTGTGGGAAGTTCGGCGCTGCGATCGATCGTTGAAGTCGAGATTCAACCTTTGTTGCACAATTATTTCAAACTCAACGACTGGCAGAAAATGAATGGCGATGTCAGCGTCAAGGTGACCAAAATAGTCCCCTTCGCCTGGCCGGTTGCACTGGGGAGCGGCGGCGATACCCTCGAGGATCCCGATGAAACTCCTCTCATGCATGCCGCAGTGCAAGGAGACTTGAAAACCGTACAGCAATTGTTGTCGGGAACCACGAGTGCAGCGGTCAACGCTTTAAATCAAGGCGGGCAGTCCGCCCTGATCCTCGCCTGCCAAAATCCCAAGACAAGGCCGGATCTGGTGAAAGCTTTGATCTCAGCCGGTGCAAATGTTAACCTCCGCAGCCGAAATGGCTACACCGCCCTCACTTGGGCCCTCGCCCGAAATAACAATGAAGTCAGCCGATTATTGCGGCGCGCCGGAGGCAGGCCCTAAGCTTCATCCATGGCAAAAGGTGACCGGATTAGCACGAGGTGCATTCCTGCTTTTTGGTGCTGGCCGCGCGAGTCTGCTGAAGAGGATTTCAATGATCATCGAAATGCGCAGGTACAAAACCAAGCCCGGCAAAATGAAAGAGAACGTTGGACGGCCGAGTTGGAGAACGTCCTGATGCTTGGCAAGGGCCTACCTGCTGCCGTTGCCCGGAGATACAACTCTCCCGTATTCCGAGGCGCGGCCAAGACGATCGAACATCCTCCACGCCGCGAGAGAAACTTTGCTGATGGCTTCCTCTCCATCGCGTTCGTTCGCCAAAAAAGCTGTCATCACACAAATCACGTAAGGCCGCTCCTCGACAAACACGATCCCGGAATCGTTCCGCACCGCTTCCAGCGAACCCGGTTTGTTGGCGATCTTCACGTCGGCTGGCAGATCGCGCGCAATCCACGAATCTTTGTTGGTGCTCAGAACTTTGAAGAAGTCGGCGATGAATTCCTGTTTCAGAACTCTGCCGCGGTAAATGCCTGTGAGCAAGGTCATCATTTCGCGCGGCGTAGATATATTTTCGCGGCCCTCCTTGGCAGCCTGGACGTCCATCATCTTTCGGCGCAGACGCGTTGTAAAAAGCCCCTGCGACTCGAGCATGGTGTTTACGTTCTCCACACCAACGCGGTCGATAAGAACGTTAGTCGCGGAGTTATCGCTGACCGCAACCATCATGGTGGCAAGATCGCGCAAGGTGAGGCGTGTTACGCCGGGCGTGAGCCCGCCCATGATGTCGCTGTCCGGGACAAGGTCAGAGGACTGCACAGTATAGAGATCTGTCAGCTTGAGCTTTCCTTGCTGCACCTGATCGTAAAGTTCCGCGAGGACCGCAATCTTGATGGAGCTTGCTTGAGCGAAGATTTCATTCTCGTGGAGAAAATACTGGTCACCCGTTTTGAAGTCCTCAATGGCAACACCCATCACGCCATCGAGATGCTGATCAACATCCAGAATGGTGGATTCAAGCTTCTGCCACAGAACTTTTTGCTTGTCGTTTTTACGGGTCTCGGCCGGGGGATTGCCGACGGTTTGAGCCAAGCCGGCTGCGAGGAACAGGATCAGGCAGGTTAAATACTTCAACGGGGCATCTCCTGAGACCAGGATTGTAGCAGGCGGGATCTCGTCGAACGACCTCTCAGTCGGCGTGGAGGACGGATAAGCGGAAGTCCTCATCCGTCAATCTTCGCTTCTCGCATCTGCCTTACCGCTGTCTCGGAACTGACCGGAGAGTAATACACTTCCTTGAACGTATAAGAGCGTGCCTTCGTCGCAAGGACCGGCATGATCTCGATGTGCCAGTGATAATCGTCGTCGATCGTCTTCCAGTATCCCAGCGTCTTGGAGGGATGCAAACTGTTGGGTGAGGTGTGCAACACCAGGTGGAAGTCTTCCGTAAACGTGCGCACCCGCTGCAGCGTCCGGCGCAGGAGCGCCGCAAGATTCACGCGCAGTCCCGGCTTCGACAACCCCGTGCGCTCGAACGACGCCTCGTGATTGCGTGGCAGAATCCAGCTCTCGTAAGGTACGCGCGGAGCAAACGGCCCGATGGCAACATAATCGCCGCGAGCCTCAATCACGCGCGCCGCCTGGCGCTCCTCCTGCGCGAGGATATCGCAAAACACGCACCGTTCCTTGCTGACGTAGTACTCACGCCCCGCCCGCAGTTCGTAAAGCACGCGTCGCGGTACGAATGTAGTGGCCGTGATCTGCGACGTAGGATGACTGAATTCCTGACCCGCATTGGGACCGTAGTCTTTGAAGAAGCTGACGTACTTGATGCGCGGGTCACGCTTGAGATCCATGATGCGTTCCGCGGCCAGGCGCAGGAACTGTCCGATTTCCTCATCGCTGGCATTCCACAAATGGCGGTCATGCCTGGGATTCTCCACCAGAACTTCGTGAGCACCCACCGAACTCATTCGGTCATAAATGCCATCCCCGCGCCGGCTCGGTTCGCCCTCGATGTGGTAGAGCGGAGTGGGATGCACCATCGAGCGCGCCGACCAAGGGCCCGCACTCGGGATGGCGGAGATCACCTGCGTGGCGTTGGGAGCATCCGCACAAAAACGGCAGGCGCTTTCAGGACGCGGGCTGTGCTCGACTGGGTTGTCTCCGGTGATAACCCAGGAACGAGTGATGGGATCCTTGCGCAGTTCCATGTATTAGCTAAACATCGGGGAAGAACCTGCGTCAACTACGATTTCGATATTACCGGGTGTGTAAGCGCACCCAGGGTCGAATTGAGCTTTGTTATAATCCGCGCCAAGCCCGCTGCCCGACCGAAAGCATGACCGAGCCGTCCACTCCGCTGATGCGGCAATATGCCGCGGTCAAGAAAGAACATCCCACCGCCCTTTTATTCTTCCGCCTGGGCGACTTCTATGAACTTTTCTTTGACGATGCGATTGTGGCCGCGAAAGAACTGCAGATTACTCTGACCTCCCGCAACAAAGAGAAAGGCATCGCTGTGCCCATGTGCGGAGTTCCCCACCATGCGGCGGAGGGCTACATTGGCAAGCTGATCCGCAAAGGCTTCAAGGTGGCGATCTGTGAGCAAATGGAAGATCCAGGGCTGGCCAAGAAGCAGATCGGGACCAAACTGGTGCGGCGCGAAGTCACGCGCGTGGTCACCCCAGGTACGGCCGCGGATTCCCTGCTGGGCTCGGAAGAAAATAATTTCCTCGCGGCGCTGGCTCAGGTCGGCGACCGCGTTGGTTTCGCGGCACTCGATCTCTCCACCGGAGAATTCCGCGCAACAGAATTTTCCGGGGAAGGCGCACTGCGACGCGTGCAGGAAGAACTGGAGCAACTCCGGCCGAAGGAGTTGTTGTATGGATCAGAGGCTCCGCTGTTCGACGCCGGACTCAGCCGGGAGAAGACCAACCGAGGGACGATCAGTCCTGGTCAATCTCTCCAGCCTCGTGCAGCTGGGGCAACTTGTACCGAGACTCCGCTCGACGATTGGATCTTCGCGCCCGACCATGCACTACCCCTCCTGGAGAATCATTTCGGAGTTCTGTCTCTGGAAGGATTTGGCCTCGCCGGGCGTACCGCCGCTGCCTCCGCTGCCGGGGCCATTCTCTACTATGTACAGTCCACACAGCGCGGACCCCTTACTCACGTCGACCGCATCGGCTGGTACGAGCGGCAAAACTGTCTCGTGCTGGATGCCGTCACGGTCCGCAATCTGGAACTGATCGAGCCGCTGTTTGCCGGAACGGACGCAGGCGTTACTCTATTCCGCTCGATTGACGCCGCCGTCACTCCGATGGGCAAGCGTCTGCTGCGGGCGTGGTTGCTCCGCCCGTCCCTCGATCTCGCCGAGATCAATGCGCGCCTCGACGCAGTAGAAGCTGGCGTGAAGGAAACCGTCGCCCGCGAGGAGTTGCGCCGTGCCCTCGATGGCGTCCTCGATCTGGAGCGACTCCTGAGCCGGGTTACGCTGGAGACCGCCAATCCGCGCGATGTATTGGCTCTGGCTGCATCGCTGGCAAAAATTCCGGCAATCAAGGCTGCGTTGTCCCGACCAGCGGCAGAACGGCTGACAACTTTGCATGGATCGCTCGACGAACTCGCCGATCTGCGCAACCGCATTGAAGAAACCATCGTCCCGGAGCCTCCGCTAAGCTTTGCCGACGGCGGCGTCATCGCGACGGGCGTGGATCGAGATCTCGACGAACTGCGTGAACTCTCCCGTAACAGCAAGCAAGTGCTGGCGCAGATCGAGCAGCGTGAGCGCGGCCGTACCGGGATTACCTCGCTCAAGGTTAAGTTCAACTCCATCTTCGGCTACTACATTGAAGTGTCGAAGCCGAACCTGCATTTGGTCCCGCAGGACTATGAACGCAAACAAACTCTGGTGGGCGCGGAGCGCTTCACCACGCCCGAACTGAAAGAGTACGAAGCAAAGATTCTTGACGCACAGGAAAAGATCGTCGAAATCGAGCGGCGGCTGTTCACCGCGTTGCGCGTCGCGATCGCCGCTGAGGCGAAGCGCATCCGCCAGACAGCACTGGCGCTGGCCGAAGTGGATTTGCTGGCTTCTCTGGCCCACATAGCGGCGCTGCGGGACTACTGCCGGCCGCAATTGATCGCATCGGCAGATGGAGAGGCAGGCGATCTCGAAATCGTCGAGGGCCGCCATCCCGTGATCGAGCAGCAGGAGATGGCCGGAGGCAGCGAGCGCTTCGTTCCCAACGATCTTTATTTGAATGCATCCAGCCACACCATTCTGCTGCTGACCGGACCAAACATGGGGGGCAAGTCCACGTACCTGCGGCAGGCCGCGCTGATCGTGATCCTGGCACAGATCGGCTCGTTCGTTCCCGCGCGCTCGGCTCGGCTCAGCCTGGTGGATCGCGTCTTCACCCGCATCGGGGCTAGCGACAATCTGGCCCGCGGCCGTTCCACTTTCATGGTTGAGATGACCGAAACTGCAGCCATCCTGCATACCGCTACGGCGCGCTCACTCATCTTGCTCGACGAAGTTGGCCGCGGCACTTCCACTTACGATGGACTGGCTATCGCCTGGGCCGCCATCGAGTATCTGCACGCGAACGTGCGGGCCAAGACTCTGTTCGCCACTCATTATTTCGAGCTGACAGAATTAGCCGAACAACTTGCGGGTGTGAAAAACTATCACGTCTCCGTAAAGGAAACCGGCAGGGGCATCGTCTTCCTGCGCAAAGTTGAGCCCGGCGCGGCCGACCGCAGCTACGGCATCGAAGTCGCCAAGCTGGCAGGTTTGCCGAATGAGGTCATCATCCGAGCCCGCGAGGTTCTGACCGAACACGAATGGGCGGAGCGCGAGCTAACAGGTCATCTCTCACCGGGAGCGCCTCCTCCGCCGACGCAATTGACAATATTCACGCCCCTGTCGCAACCCGTACTTGAGAAGTTGCGCGCGGTAGACTTGAACAGGCTTACGCCGCTGGAGGCCTTGAATCTGCTCGCGGAGCTGAAGAAGGAAATCTGAGATGACTATCAGAACCGAGAGATCTCGATTGAAGAGCGACCCGGGTCAACTGCTGATCATCGGCTTCGAGGGCACTGACATGACGCCGCGCCTCAGTTCCCTGCTCAAGCGGATTCAACCGGCGGGAGTGATCCTGTTTGCACGCAACATCAAGAGTCCCAAGCAGACCTGGCTCCTTGTGCGCGATTGCCAGAAGTGCGTTACGACGCCGCTGTTTACCTGCGTCGACCTCGAGGGCGGCAGCGTCGATCGATTTCGCGACGTCCTTGGTCCAGCGCCGTCTGCTGCGGATGTATTCGCTTCCGGCGATCGCAATCTTTTTCGCAAGCATGGCCAAGTGATTGGAGAGAACTGCCGCGCCCTGGGCTTCAACGTTGACTTCGCTCCGGTGCTCGACCTGGCTTTCGAAGCGTCGCGCAGCGTGATGAGTTCGCGCTCAGTCTCCGCAAACCCGCGCGCGAGTGTCGCTTACGCTGGCGAGTTTCTGTCCGGCCTCCGCACCGCCGGTGTGTTGGGATGCGGCAAACATTTCCCCGGCCTCGGCGAAGGCAAGCTCGACAGCCATCACAAGCTGCCGGTGATTCAGAAACCGCTAAACAAGCTGTGGTCCGAGGATCTGGTTCCTTACCGCGTGCTCCGCACGCAGCTCCCAATGGTGATGATCTCGCACGCGGCCTATCCAGCCGTGACCCATGATAAAACTCCAGCCTCGCTTTCGAAGAAGTGGATCACCGGCATCCTGCGCAAACGCATCGGCTATCGCAATCTGATCGTGTCGGACGATCTGGAAATGGGTGCGGTGTTGTCAGCAGCTCCCGTAGACAAGGCTGCCGTCGAGCACATCCGGGCCGGAGGAGACTTGTGCTTGGTCTGTCACCGCGAAGATTACGTCACGCAAGCTTACGACGCACTGGTCAAGGTGAACGAGCGTGACCGGCAGTTCGCCGAGCGCGTGGCCGAGTCGGCGCATCGAGTGCTCGCCTTCAAACGGAAGTCCGCGAAAACATGGTGCGGGGCAAAAACTCCTTCAGCTTCTGCCCTTGAGAGGCTTTCACGAAAGCTGTGGGAATTCGGCGAGCAAGTGCGGCTACAAAATCTCATTCGGAGTGAGAATGGCCAGCGGAAAAATAAGCGGCTGCGAGCATGACCAACAAAAGCATCGTCGTTGCCGGGGTAATGAGCGGAACTTCCGCTGACGGCATCAATGTAGCTCTGCTTCGCATGGAGGCACATCCGGGCTCACGTCGAGGCGCCGGCTTCCGCGCGAGTTTTCAATTGCTTGGCCACGCGGAATATTCTTACCCGAAGAAGGTTCGGGCGGCCGTGCTCGCCGCAATGAACGCTCCGCGGGCGAGCGTGGCCGATCTCTCTCGCCTGAATTTCCTCCTGGGCGAGCTTTATGCCGATGCGGTGATCTCCACCGAGCGCCAATTCCGCGTGAAAGCGGACCTGATCGGCTGCCACGGGCAGACACTCTATCACCAAGGCGAGCCTCTGCGTTTCCTGGGCCGCAAGATCGCGGCTACCTGGCAGACAGGCGAGGCCGCCATCGTCGCTGCCCGAGTGCGTGCTCCTGTCGTCTCAGATTTTCGCCCGTCTGAACTGGCGGCTGGAGGCAAAGGTGCGCCGCTCGTTCCCTTCCTCGATTACACGCTTTTTCGCGACAATGATGTCGGAAGAATCGTGCAAAACATCGGTGGCATCGCCAACCTTACCGCGATCCCCGCACGGGCTGCCCTCGATGAAGTCGTCGCGTTCGACACCGGCCCCGGCAACATGGTGATCGATGCCGTCACCGAAAAGCTCTTCGGCCAACCGTTCGATCGTGGCGGAAGAATCGGGGCCTCCGGAAAAGTTCTCCCTCAAGTTCTCCGCGAAGTGCTGTGCCAGGATTTTTTCCGCAGAACTCCTCCCAAGACCGCAGGCCGGGAGGAATTCGGGCGCGAGTTCGTTCGCGAATTCTTGCGACGCTGCAGACGTGGCCGCAGGCAAGATGTAGTAGCCACGGCGACGGCGCTAACCGCCCGCTCGATTGCCGATGCGGTGCAGCGGTATGCGGCGCAGAAGTCACCTCCTCGACGGAAAACTGCCTTTCAGGAAATGATCCTTTCCGGAGGCGGAGCCAAAAACTCAACACTCGTGGACATGTTGACTACCGAATTGTCACCCCTCGGACTACGCCTGCGATTTTCCGATGAGTTCGGCCTGCCTTCGGCGGCGAAAGAGGCGGTCGCCTTCGCCGTCCTGGCGCATGCAACCTGGCTGCGTCGTCCCTCCAACGTGCCTTCCGCAACGGGGGCGAAACGCGCGGCGGTTCTCGGGAAAATCTCGTATCCTTGAATCGGCCGAATATGACGACCTATATCTCCATGTTGCGAGGTATCAATCTTGGCTCGCACAACCGCATCCAGATGGAATCCCTAAGGACTTCTTTAGCCACACTTGGCTTCGAGCGAGTCAGGACGTACGTCCAAAGTGGAAACGCGGTATTTTGCTGTGCTGATCTGCCTACATCAAAGCTCTCAGAGAAAATTGAACGGCAAATACTCAAAGACCTTGGCTTGACTGTCCCCGTCATCTCGCGGACTGCCGATGAAATGAAGAAGATCATTCACAAGAATCCATTCTTAAAACAGGACGGCATCGACGGTTCCAAGCTGCATGTAACTTTCCTGTCGGAGGATCCGGCGCGATCCACGATCAAGAAACTGGACACGCTAGCTGCCGGGGCTGACCAGTTTCACTGCTCAGCCAAAGCGATTTACCTCTATTGCCCGGGTGGTTACGGTGAGACGAAGCTTTCCAACCACGCCTTTGAAAGATTGCTCTCGGTTCGCGCCACCACCCGCAATTGGAAATCCGTGAACAACCTCTATCAGATGGCAGCGGACATCGACTGATGCGGACTCCGCTCCAAGCCCAAAGCCAAAAGGCATTCGCAACTCTCGCTGCGCTTGGCCTCACACTGGTCTTGCTCTCCTGTTCCAGCAAGCCCGATCCCAACACGCTGGTGATGCTGATCGAGTCCAGTCCCACGAATCTCGACCCGCGAATCGGAGTCGACGCGCAGTCGGAACGTATTGACAATCTGATCTTCGACGATCTCCTCTCTCGCGGCGACAACCTCGATGTCGCCCCCGGACTCGCTGAGCGATGGGAGATTCCCGACCCGCTAACCTACATCTTTCACCTGCATCGCGGCGTGAAGTTTCATGATGGACACCCGCTCACCGCGCGCGACGTGAAGTGGACCTTCGATTCTCTGCTTCAGGGCAAGGTGCGCAGCACCAAAGCAGCGGTCTATCGCTTCGTCGATGGCATCGACGCGCCCGATGACTTCACCGTCATCTTTCATATGCAGGAACCGTCAGCGACGCTGCTGTGGAATCTGTCGGACGGTGCGATCGGCATCGTGCCCTTCGGCAGCGGAAATGAAGTAACGACGCATCCCATCGGCTCCGGACCGTTCAAATTCGCCAGCGCCGAGACCGACAAAGAAGTCATCCTCGAACGCAACGATGATTACTGGGGCGAGAAGGCGAAGCTGGCTCGGGTACGCTTTGCCGTGGTTCCCGATGCGACTACGCGCGCACTCGAATTACGAAAAGGCAGCGCCGACGCCACCATCAACGCTCTAACTCCAGATACGGTGGTCACGCTGCAGCGTAATCCGGAACTCGCGGTGGAACGCGCTCCGGGAACCGTACTGGCCTACATGGGGTTCAACCTGCGTGATCCGATCCTGCGCGACGAACGAGTGCGCCAGGCCATCGCCTATGCTCTCGACCGCAAGCCGATGATCGAATATCTCTGGCGCGGCGAGGCGCAATCGGCACGCAGCGTACTTCCACCACAAAGCTGGGCCTATAACGGCGATGTTCCAGCTTACGAACACGATTCCGGCAAAGCGGAAAGATTGCTCGATGCGGCGGGATACCCCGCACTCAACGGTATACGTTTTCACCTCACCATGAAGACTTCCACCGACGAGAACACACGCCTGATGGTCGCCGTGATGCAGCAGCAGCTCCGCGAAGTGGGCGTTGTGCTCGATATTCGCAGCTTCGAGTTTGCCACATTCTTCGCCGATGTAACCCACGGTACTTTTCAGCTGTACTCTTTGCGCTGGGTCGGCGGCAACGAAGATCCGGACATTTTCGAATACGCATTTCACTCGGCAAAGTTTCCCCCGAACGGAGCCAATCGTGGCTACTATTCGAATCCGAAAGTCGACGCCCTGATCGACCAGGCTCGCCGCGAAGTCGACCAGGCCCAGCGCAAGTCAACCTACGCCGAACTGCAACTCATCCTTGCCGACGAGCTGCCCTATATCGATCTCTGGTATCTGGATAACGTTCTTGTCCACAACAAGCGCGTGCGCAACCTGCAACTGAATCCCGCGGGAAATTACGACTTCCTGCGGACCGCGGAGTTAGTGAAGTGAGCGGGATGGCCATTGACAAATGGCTACCGCAATATCAAGTAAGCGCCACCTATTCGCTTCTTGTGCATGCAACTGCTGAGAAGACGTACGCCGCCTTGTCGCATGCCCGCTTCTCGGACCTCGCTATTGTTCGAGTTTTGATGAAGCTTCGCGGTTATCGGCTCGGCCGCACCCCAACGCCAGGTTCCCAGGTTCGGGAAGCTGGACGTGGTTTGTTTCTAGAGCTCGTGGCCGTACCACCGTGGGAAGTGGTGGTGGGCGTCGTGGGACGGTTCTGGAGACCAGACGGCGGTGTGGTGCGCGGTCTTACGCCCTCGGAATTCGCGGATTTTCATAGCGAGGGCTATGCCAAGGCGGTTTGGAGCTTCTCACTTGCACCAGCCGGCACCGGCACCCAACTCAGCACCGAAACGCGCGTGCGAACGTTCGGGCGTTCAGCAACCTTAAAGTTCCGGGCATATTGGTTCCTTGTCGGTCCGTTTTCCGGACTGATCCGTAAGGCCATGCTGCGCGAAGTTAGGCAAATGGCGGAGCAGCACACCGCCTGAACCCGCATGTTACCATCGAATTTTCCCATCCTGATAAATGCGACTTCTCTTCATCGGCGATATTTTCGGACGTCCCGGCCGCACCATCGTCAAAGACCGGCTGCCGGGCATCGTTCGCGATCAGGCCATCGACTTGATCATCGCCAATGGCGAGAACTCTGCCGCCGGTTTCGGCATCACGCCCGCGCTCGCCGAAGAACTGTTTGAGCTGAATATCGACGTCATCACCACGGGCAACCACGTCTGGGACAAGCGCGAAATCATCGACTATTTCCAGATGGTCGAAGGCAACGGCAACGCTCCGGCGCGGCGGCTTCTGCGCCCGGCAAACTATCCCGCGGATATGCCCGGCTGGGGCTTATACCAGGGCCAGAAGGCAAAAATTCCTTACGCCGTGATCAACCTGCAGGGCCGCGTCTTCATGGCTTCGAACGACGATCCGTTTCGCATCGCCGACCAGCTTTTGAAAAGCATTGACGCCAAAATAATCCTGGTCGACTTCCATGCCGAAGCGACCTCGGAAAAGATTTCTATGGGCTGGTATCTCGACGGCCGCGTAACCGCCGTGGTGGGCACGCATACGCACGTTCCCACGGCGGATGAGCGAGTTCTGCCGCAAGGCACTGCCTACGTTACCGACGTCGGCATGACCGGCCCCTATGACGGCGTGATCGGGGTCAAGAAGGAACTGGTCGTCAACAAGTTTCTCAACAGCATGCCCGTGCGTTTCGAGCCGGCCTCCGGTGACGTCCGCCTGTGTGCCGTGGTGATCGATTGCGACGAGAAAACCGGCAAAGCGCGGGACATCGAGCGGTTGATGTCGAGCTGATTATCCTTGCCACAAGAAACGCCTACGTCACCGTTCTAGGTTCGCTGGTTGTGTTTCGTGGGGTCAAATCAAGCCGAAGGTACCCGGCACTACCGAGCTATCGGCAGGGACTACCCGGGCAGGGTAAAATCAACCGCATGCGTTGCGCGCCATCCATTCTCCCGGTTTGCTTTTTGCTTGCGCTCGCCAGCGTTCCTGTCTTTGCCGCCAATGATCTTCCGCTCGATCCTCCTGCCATCTCCTGCGGCAACGGCGTGCCGGGCGGCATCAACTGCGTGCCTTCCAAAACCGATCTAAAAGAAGCCCGCAATGCTTATGCTCGCGGATTGAAACTGGAAGAACACAAGCACTTTGAAGAAGCCTTCAGCGAATTCGACAAAGCGTCGCGCCTGGTCCCGCGGGATCCACATTTCTTTTCCTCACGCGAAGTGGCGAAGTCCCAATTGGTATTCCAGCACACGACGCGCGGCGAGGCGTACCTCGCTAACGCGCAGCGCGAGCCGGCTGCAGCCGAGTTTCGTTCCGCGCTGAAGATTGATCCCGATAACAGCTACACCGAGCAGCGTCTCGCGGAAGCTCTGCGCGACGCGGCTGCTCCCGCTCCTCACGGCCTTCCATCTTTACTCGCCGAGTCCACTGAACTCCACCTGGACCCCAAGCCTCAACGGGCTACGTTCCACTACCGGGGCGACGTACGCGGGCTCTTTGCCGAATTGGCATCCACCTACGGAGTGACCGCCGATTTTGACGATTCGGTGCAGACCAGATCAGTGCGCTTTTTTGTGGACGATGTCGATTTCTTCACGGCTCTCAACCTTGCCTGCCGGGTCAGCAAGACCATGTGGACCGCTCTCGACGCACACCAGTTCCTGGTAGCCGCCGATACTCCTGAAAATCACAAGCAATTTGACCGCATGTCGCTCGCCACTTTCAGCCTGCCCGGATCCGCCACGGCCCAGGAAGCAACGGAAATGGTCACGGCGCTTCGCAATATCTGCGAGTTTCAGAAAATCAGCTCCGGCCAACTTGGAACCATCGAAGTGCGCGCACCTCAGTCCACTCTGACTGCCTGTACCAAGCTCTTGCAGCAGTTGACGAGTGATCCTCCCCAAGTCTCCCTGGATGTCGAGATCTACGAGGTCGACCACAACTTCACACGCGAAATCGGTCTTCACATCCCCGACACTTTTAATATGTACAACATTCCCGTAGCCGCGCTGGCGGGGCTGGGCGGGCAGAGCATTCAGTCGCTCGTTAACCAATTGATTTCATCCGGAGGTATCAATCAGGCAGGCAGCTCTGCGCTCTCCGGTCTGTTGGCGCAATTGCAGGGCCAGGCGAACTCCATATTCAGCCAGCCGCTGGCCACGTTCGGCGGTGGTCTGACCTTCTCGGGGGTAAGCCTGGATCACTTCACGGCGGCTCTTTCCCTCAATGAGTCGTGGGCGCGCAGCTTGAGCCGTGCCACTCTTCGCGCCGGGCAGGGCAAGGAAGCCACTCTCCACATCGGAGAACGCTATCCCATCCTGAACGCTTCGTACGCACCCATCTACAATTCGCCTCAGATTTCCCATGTATTGGGGAATCAGAGCTACGTTCCTCCGTTCCCATCGGTGAGTTACGAAGATTTGGGATTGAGTCTCAAGACCACCACGGTGATCCACGGCGACGGAGAAGTGAGCATGAAGCTTGAGTTGCAGATGCGCTCGCTGACCGGAAGCAGTTCGAACGGTGTGCCAGTAATTTCCAACCAGGAATATCAGGGCGGTATACGCCTCCGCGATGGGGAGCCGGCTGTGGTTGCCGGCGAAATCACCACCAATGATCAATATTCGATGAGCGGAATCCCCGGACTTCAATCCCTTCCCGGTCTGAGTCAGGCTCTGGCCGACAATACTAAAATGAAGGAAAACGACGAATTGCTCATCATCATCACGCCGCACGTCGTGGCCAACCATAGCCGGAAGACGGATGAGATCTGGGTCACCGAAAAGTAGCGGCTCTCCCAAATCCGAACTCCGGCTTACTTGCCTTGCTTCGCCGCGAAATCCACCAACGCCTTCAGAGTGTCAGCTGGAACCTGGCTCACATTTCCGATGCTGCGCCCGTTGATAAAGAGGGTGGGCGTGCTGTTCACACCCGCAGACTTGCCCAAAGCAATTGAGGCCTCCACTCGAGCCTTAGTCGCCGGAGTTGGGGCGCAACTTGCGATGTCCGCGCCCTTTACCCCGGAGGCATCGGCTACCGCCGTCAGCTTTTCGTCGGCGTTCTCGGCCGTTATTTCAGCTTGCGCGTCGTATGTCTTCGCAATGAACTTCCAGAAAGCTTCATTGGACGCTTGTGCAACACATTCCGCATAGTCCGCCCCCTTTGCCGCCCAGTTGTGCATCTCGAGCGGAAAGTTCTGGAATACAAAACGCGCATTTGGTTCCCCGGCGATGAGTGCCTCGATCGCCGGTTGTGCCGACTTGCAAGCCGGGCATTGCAGATCGCCGAATTCTACAATCATTACCGGCGCGTCCTTCGGTCCGCGCGACGGCCCCGTAACACCCTTGTCGAGGATTTTTCTCATGGCGGCGAAAGGCTTGGCTCCGAACGGAATAACTTCACCCACCAGGGCGTGTTCCCCATCCGTGGTAACGTAGAACCGGCTAAGCTGCTGGCCTTGCGGGCTGGCCAGAATAACGTCGACTTGCGCCAACCCCGGCACGGACGCCGGCTTGATGGCCGAAATCTTCCAGCTCACTTGCGGCTCATACCCGAATGTCTGCTGCATGAATGATTCCACCGTGGCTTCCGATGGAAGATTGACAGCCGTCGCCGAGACCGGCTTATCCGCCACCTTCGCGGTGTCAGAGGACTGCGCGCCAGCCAGACCGCAGGTTAGTAGAAAAATAACAATCGACTTGAGAAAAGGCCGCATGGTTTCCTTTCAATTTAAAAATCGCAGATTGTAGGTGAAGCAGGCCGCACAGAACGAGTCGACAGAAAATCACACTTCGCTCTTCGCGGCGATGGGAAAACGGCGCCCGTATCCGAAAGCCTTGGAAGAAATCTTGATGCCCTGCGCCGCCTGCTGGCGCTTGTATTCCGCACGGTCAACCATTCGCACAACGCGCCGCACAACCTCGAGGTCAAAACCATGATCCGTGGCAATTTGTTCGACCGCGTGCGCCTCTTCCACATAATCCTCGAGTACGGCATCGAGAATCTCGTAGGGTGGCAGTGAATCGCTGTCCTTCTGGTCGGGCCGCAATTCGGCCGAAGGTGGCTTCTCCAGAGAGGCCTGCGGAATGACAGGGCGAATTGAATTAATGTACCGGCTCAGTCGGTAAACCAGAGTCTTCGGCACATCGGAAATGACCGCGAGGCCACCCACCATATCCCCATAAAGTGTACAGTAGCCTACGCCCAGTTCGCTCTTGTTGCCAGTGGAGAGCACGATCGCGCCGAACTTATTCGACAGCGCCATGAGCAGAGTGCCCCGCGCACGGGACTGAATATTCTCCTCCGTCGTATCTTCTTTCCGACCTGCGAACACTCCCTTCAAGGTCTCCCGGTAGGCTTCGAAGGCGTGATCAATTGAAAGCAATTCGAAGCGGATGCCCAGATTCTCCGCCAACGCGCGCGCGTCATCGATGGAGCCCGGGGAAGAATATGGTCCGGGCATGCCCACGCCGATCACATTCTCCGCCCCGACCGCGTCGGCAGCGATGACAGCCGTCAACGCCGAATCAATGCCGCCGCTGAGGCCGATGATCGCCTGCCGGAATCCGCACTTGTGCATATAGTCACGCGTCCCCAGCACCAAGGCGGCGTACACGCTCGCTTCTTCGCCTTCTATCTGGTCGTGGAGATCGCCGATGAGGCTTTCCGAGTCGAAGCAGATCAGATCTTCCTCGAAAGACTTGGCCTGCGCGATGATTCGCCCTTCTGCGTTGAGAACGATGCTCGATCCATCGAAGACCAGGCTGTCATTGCCGCCCACTTGATTGACCATCGCCACCGGAACCTTATGGTGGCGCGCGATGGAGGCCAGCATGTCGCGCCGCACTTCCCGTTTGCCGATCCAGAAAGGCGACGCGGAAATATTCAAAACAATGTTGCCGCCCGCACCTACCAGCGCATCGATAGGATCGACCGTGTACAGTCGCTTCGGCCAGAAAAGCTTATCGTTCCAGGCATCCTCGCAAATAGTAAGCGCCACGCGGATATCGCAGAGGGAGAACAAGCTCTGGCTTCTTGCCGGCGCGAAATTTCTCATCTCGTCGAAGACATCGTAGGTGGGCAACAGCATCTTGGACTGCAGAAACGCGACCTTGCCGTCCTGCAACAGCACGGCGGAATTCATGACCGACTTGCCGGTTTCCGATTCCGCGGGAGTCACCAGCCCGCAGATCACGCCAATGCCGCGCGTTTCATTCGCAATCTTTTCGGCGCTCTCGCGATTGCGAGTAACAAAAGATGCTCGTTCCACCAGATCGCGGGGCGGATAACCGCAGACTGATAACTCGGGGAACAAGATGAGGCCAGCGCCGCCGGCGCGCGCGCGCCGGGAAAACTCGATCATCTTGGCAGCGTTGCCGGAGAAATCTCCAACGGTGAGGTTGATTTGGCCCAGCGCAATCTTCACTGTTTTAGTGTAAAGCCCAGATCAGCAGAGGCCAAATTGAGTCGGCGAGCAGGACTGCCCGCCGCGTAACTCAGCGCCGGGATGGATTTCGCCGTGCACTTCGGTCGATGCCATACCTGCCCCACTGACAGACCTGTCCTCCATGCGCGCGGAGACCGTTTTCAGAACACACTTTCGTCTTCCCATGACGCTTCGACCGAAATCATCACCGCAGAGCGCAGTTCTCGCATGGCCGTGCTCGTGACCATCTATCGGCAAAAGTGAAATGAGGCCAGAACCGGGGGAGATCCTGCTTCGGTAATTTCGGCGAGTCTTTTCCCATTATGGATCGCAAGAACTAGGTTTTGCGGTTGCTAGTCGCTTCCTGCCGGAAACACCGTGTGCCTCGGGACGGGTACGGGCGTTTGACCTTTCTGGTCGTGCCAGAGAACTTTATTAAGACGGGCTGCTCCGGCGGCATCGGGACGCGAAAAATCCATCCTGGCAGATTCATTCGCCCCTTGCGCGTCCCGCCGGTTCACCTCATAGATGAGGCCATTCTTTAGATTGCGATAGTCCGCTTTGAATGCGGGCTGGCCACCCGCGCCGGAGAACATGGGCCCCATCGCCGGTGCGTAAGCGTCGTTCTGATTCATGGGAGGCAGCCCCAGCAGCATCTCCATGGTGTGGATCAGGTTTACCGTGGTGTAGAAGCGGTGATCGACGTAAGGCTCGGCTGCGGCCCCGGGCGAATACCTGCTGACAACGAAGGCGATCGATCGATGGGCGTCGATGTGGTCGCCGCCGTCCTGTGCATCATCTTCCAGGACGAAGATGGCCGTGTCGTCCCAATAAGGACTGTGTGAGACTGCGTCAACCACACGGCCGAGGGCGAGATCGTTGTCCGCCACCGAGGCCGCTGGGCGCGGCCGGTCAGGACGCGTCCCGCCGGTGTGATCGTCGGGAAGATAAAGCAGCACGAATTGCGGCAATTGAAAATCCTGGCTTTCGTTCGACTCCCGCGCGCGTGTGTACGCGGCGAATTCATTGAGGAATTCGTCGACCCGAAGTTGGTCGGGATAGTCCGTGTTGAAATCAGGGTAGAGCGCATCGAAGTGATCGCGCAGCACCGCTTTCGTAGCTTTAACGCCCTTGAACAGAGGCACAGTCCAGGGATATGGGCTCGTCCCGCCATGTGGTTCGCCGACATTCGGAGGCAAGGGATCGCCCTGGTGCAACTCGGTGCGCGGGCAAGGTGCTTCCTCGGCGGAAGGAGTTCCCTGTTTCGGCGACGCGACCTTGCGAACTTTGTTGCACCACGCCGCATTCACATACTCGCCGTAATCACGGTAGCTCAGCCCGCGCCGAGCCACGTTGTCCCAAAGAAAGCCGGTGCCGGGATCATCGATATCTGGCTGCTTATGGTCGAGCGGAAATTCGTCGGCGACCGTACCCTGGAAATCGTACGTCCTCTCCTTGCCGCGGTATGCAATTTGCCAGGTTTTTTCGTTGTAGTCACTGGTGATGGCAGCAGTCGACCAAAGATGTCCGTCCCCGGAAACCTCCCCGCTGTCGTAGAAATTGTCGAGCACCCCGAATTGCAACGCCAGCTTGTGCTGGTTCGGAGTGATGTCGGCGCCATACATAGTGAGTGACGGGTCGCCGTCGCCCACTTTCAAATCTCCCAGGATCTGGTCATACGTGCGATTTTCCTTGATGACGTAGATCACGTGCTTGATGGGATTGTTGCCCGCCGCGAACTGGATTGTTTCGGGCTCCTGGTTGGGCAGATCGTGGTGCAGCAAGTTGTCGTGCTCAACCGTGCGGGTGAGTTCTTCCAGCTTGCCGAGAGTGGCCGGAACGTCCAGTCGCGCGATCGAGCCCCGCAACAGTGTAGGGATATAAGGATGCTCATGGTGCCTGATTTCCCACGCAGTTTGTCCCCGGCTTTTGTTCGGGCTTGTGCCTTGGCCCTTGGCAGTGGCGATAAGAAGGTCATTGCCATGGACAGCCACGGCGCTGGGATACCAGTCGGTCGGAATGAAACCGAGAGCGGGGATCGTGCCAGAGTCTGCGGTGGAAGAGTGAGCCGTCAGTTCGATCTCGCCATTTCTGAGCACGCTGGAGGTGTCAAACACTGCCGCCGCGTTCAACGAGGCATCGGCCACAAACAGCCGTTTTCCGTCCACCGATTGAGCCAGCGCGCCAGGATAACTTCCCCCATACTCTTGGCTCCGCACTGCCGTATTGAGTAATGCCACCGTCCTGCCGCTTCGCGTTGTAATCGCGGCAACCGCATCGGCGTTCGACAGAGCCACGTAGAGCACGTCCTCATTCGGGCTCAGCAGCAGTGCGCTGGGATGCGAGCCAGGAGCAATGCGATCTTCTGGTTCCTTCAGCTTGATGCAGCGAACGACTTTGCCCGTAACCAGATCCAGCTCGGCGACCTGCGATGCATTCCACAAGCTGCACCAGGCGCGTCGTCCGTCACGCGTGGCCACTACTGTGTATGGAAAGGAAGATGGAACGAGGTGGTTCGTACTTAGGTCAAAACGGTGAATCACTTTGCCGCTGGCCACGTCGATCAGCACGACGTTGTCGGAAAGGTTATTCGCCACTAAGAGGCGATCGTGACCTCCAGCGGGAATCAAAGCCAGCCCCGCAGGATAAGGAATCGCGGTTCCCGGCGGCGTCTTCTGTAAACCGATCGCAACTTTCTTTCCGGCCGCGAGCGTTTGAGGTTCGAGGGCGATGAAGCGCTCAGGTGCAACTTTGCCATCCGTGAAGCTGTAGACCGCAATTCCGTTGCCGGTGTCGCCCATCTTCTGTCCCGTAGGATCAGTAATCGATCCCACAGAAGCGTAGAGATGTTTTCCATCAGAGCCGAAGACCAGGCCGAGGAAATAGCTTTGGTGCACCTCTTCTCCAAAGCGCTTGTCGGGATAGTCGGCGATCCGGTTCGTCTTCAGATCGAGGATGGCGATCGATTGCGTTGCGTTGGTCTCCTGCGTGCCATAACCGTCATTCAACAGCGCCGCGTAACGCCCATCGGGACTGATCGCGATGGTGGCGGGAAAGCTGTTGGTGCTGCCAATACGGCCGGGCGAGGGAATCGTCAAAGTCTTGCTGGTGGGAAGCGAGATCGAACCGTCGGACCTCGGTTCCTGCGCCGGCGCAGCGGTCATCCCAAGCGTGACAAGTGCGGCCAGAAATGCGATGCCGGAGAATCGAATCACAAGCCCTCCGCGGTGACTAACCTGCGACTGCAGAAGATGTAGAGAAAGATGAGCCTAATCCAGCCGCAAGCAGTGGTCAAAGCGGGTGGGTTCGAACGCTCACAGGATTCCTTCTGACCGTTCCCCAGCAAGAAAACGCAAAACCTTCCTAGGCTCCGGAGGCTCGCGTAGTGCCTTCGTGTTGAGCCGAAGACGTGCCGGGATGGTCTTCCGCAGTAGCCACGTTGTGGCGGACGTCAGCGCCCTGCACCCAGAAGATGACGTCCTCGGCGATGTTGGTGGCATGGTCGGCGACGCGTTCCAGATTGCGCGCGATCAGCAGCGCATCGAGCGCTTGCCGCACCACATCTGGACGCTGATTCATGGTCTTCACCAGTTGGATGAAAGCATCGTCCTTCATGCGATCAACCACGTTGTCCATTTCAAGCACGGCCTGCGCCAGTTCGACTTTGCCTTCGATGAATGACTCGAGCGCCCGGCGCACCATGGCGCTCACCGCCGCACCCATGCGCGCAATGTCCACAGGTAAATCCACACTTGGAAGATCCACCATGTCCATCACACGTTCGGCGATGTTGACGGCCTGATCGCCCACGCGCTCCAGGTCGGAATTGATCTTGGTCACGGCAAGAATGAAGCGCAGATCGACAGCCATGGGTTGCTGCATGGCCAGCAAGTCGAAGGCAGCCTCGTCGATCTCCCGTTCGGAAGTATTGATCAGGCTCTCGCCTTCCAGAACCATCTGGCAACGGGTGAGATCGCGGTCGATATAGGCCTGGCGCGCGCGGTCCACCGCCTGTTCCGCCAGCCCACCCATGCGAAGTAACTTCTGGCGCAGATCGTCGAGCCCTTGCTGAAAGCGAGTGCGCATTATCCGAACCTTCCTTATCCGAATCTGCCTGTGATGTAGTCTTCCGTCCGCTTGTGGGTCGGTTTGGTAAAGATTTTTTCCGTCTTATCGAACTCGATCATTTTGCCCAGCAGGAAGAATCCGGTGAACTCGGCCACGCGCGCCGCCTGCTGCATATTGTGCGTCACAATTACGATGGTATACCGTTCTTTGAGCTGAAAGATCAACTCTTCAATTTTGCCGGTCGAAATCGGATCCAGCGCCGAGCAAGGCTCGTCCATCAGCAGAACCTCAGGTTCTACCGCCAGCGCCCGCGCAATGCAAAGCCGCTGCTGTTGTCCGCCGGAGAGGCTGGCGCCGGATTTCTTGCGAACGTAATCCTTCACTTCCTCCCATAAGGCAGCGGCTGCGAGTGATCGTTCTACAATCTCATCCAGCTTGCGGCGGTCGCGAAAACCGTTCAGCTTCAATCCCGAGGCCACGTTGTCATAAATCGACATGGTCGGAAACGGATTGGCCTTTTGAAAAACCATCCCCACCCGCCGGCGCAGCTGAGTGGCCGAAGTTCCGTCGTAGGCATCGATCTCTCCGATGCGCACACTGCCCGAAACTCGCGCGTCAGGAATAGTTTCGTGCATGCGGTTCAGGCAGCGGATGAAAGTCGACTTGCCGCAGCCTGAGGGCCCGATCAGCGCCGTGGCGTGGTTCGCCGCCATGGTCAATTGGACGTCGTACAACGCCTGGGTCTTGCCGTACCACGCGTTCAAGTTTTCGACCTGGATGCCTACGCCCATAGACTATGCGGCTCCGAAAGTACCGCGACGTACGGCGAAACGCACGGCCGCAACCGCTGAGACGATGAGGATAATCAGCACGAGCGCTCCCGCCCAGGCTTGCCGGTGCCATTCATCGTACGGAGAAATAGCATAATTGAAAATCTGCAGTGGCAACGCGGCGGTCGGTTGGTTGGCCCGAAGATTCCAGAATTGATTCCCGAATGCCGTGAACAGCAAAGGCGCCGTTTCTCCAGCCACCCGAGCAAACGCCAGCATAATTCCCGTAATCACGCCCGAAGTCGCCGTGCGCAGCGTGATGGAGAGAGTCGTCCGCCAGCGCGAAATGCCCAGTCCGTACGCAGCCTCCCGCAAAGCCTGCGGCACCAGCAGGAGCATCTCTTCGGTCGTGCGCGTGATCGTAGGAACCATCATGATGGCCAGTGCTACTCCCCCCGCCAGGGCAGAGAAATGTTTCTGGTAAAGAACCACAATGGAGTAGGCCACAATTCCGATCACAATCGAAGGCACGCCGTTCAGCACATCGGCGGTGAAGCGAATCGCGTCGCCGAAACGGTTGCGTCCAAACTCCGCCAAGTAAATGCCGGCCCCCACTCCCAGGGGAACTCCCAGAACGCTGGCCAAGCCCAGGATGAACACGGAGCCCACGATGGCATTCGCCATCCCGCCGCCGGATTCACCCACCGGCTTCGGCGTCTGCGTGAGAAAGGCCCAGTTGATCGAGCCCACACCGCGGTAAACCAGGTAAGCAAATATCGCAAACAGCGGTACCAATACAAGGATGACAGTCAGCACAGCCACACCCGTCATCACATGGTCGGTGATCCGGCGCCGCAAAGCGATCGGCGGCACGGTGTGCGCGGAGATTTTCGGGTCAGGCATTGGACCTCGAAGGCTGGCCGCGAGTGACGGTCCAGACGAGGAATCGGGCCAACGCATTGACCACGATGGTCACCAGGAACAAAGCCAGCCCAATTTCGATCAAAGCCGCCAGATTCAAGTCGCCGGTAGCTTCGCTGAACTCATTGGCCAGCACGCTGGCCATGGTGTATCCGGGCGCAAACAGCGACTTCGCAATCTCCGGCCGGTTCCCGATCACCATCGTGACCGCCATGGTCTCTCCCAAGGCGCGACCCAGTCCCAGGATGATGCCGCCCATGATCCCGGCTCTCGCATTGCGCAGCACTCCGACGCGGATCATTTCCCAGCGCGTAGCGCCCAGCGCCAGCGCGGCCTCCCGCTGATGCTGCGGAACCACCATCAGCACCTCCCGGGCGATCGAAGAAATGATTGGAATGATCATGATCGCGAGGATGATTCCGGCCGCCAGCATGCTGATGCCATACGGTGGCCCGGTGAACAACCCCGTCCAACCCAGGGTTTTCGACAAGAAAGGTTCAACATAGCTGCTGAGGATCGGCACTAGCACAAAGATCGCCCACAGACCATAAACCACGCTTGGAATGGCAGCCAGTAATTCTACGAAAAAAGATAATGGCCCGCGCAACATGGGCGGGCACATCTCAGTCGTGAATACTGCGACGCCAATGGAGAGCGGCACTGCAATGATTAGCGCCAACAGCGACGAAACCAAGGTTCCGTAAACGAACGGCAAGGCACCGAACTTCTCGTTTACCGGATCCCAATCCCGCGCGGCAAAGAACTTAAATCCAAATGCGTGCCAGGAAGGCCCAGAACGCAGCACCAATTCGTAAACGATTAAGACCAGGGTTCCCAACACCGCCAGGCCGCAGAGCAGCATGGCGAATTTGAAGACCTGGTCCCCGGCTTCGCCGTTTCGCCCCCAAAAGCGAGCATCCCCCTTTCCCTTTGAGGAGACTTCGCTAACTTTCGTCACTTCAACGGGTTGCGGAGCAGGCATATCAGGCCGGGGTCGCGCTGCATTGGCCATTCCCCGCTACCCTAGCAGAATCCTGTTAACAGGATGTTAAAATGCCGAAGCTTTTCGGATTGCCTTTTTGCCGGTAAGCCTGTATTTTCTTCTTCCATTCGCATGCGCCTATGTCCACTGCTCCCGAGCCCAGCCGCGTGATTTTTCAGAAGCTTGAAAGCGACCTGATCAAGCTTTCCTCGAAACCACGGGCAGAAACTGTGCACCGATTCCGCACCGGCACGCGGCGCTTGCAGATATTGCTGGGCGAACTTTCTCCCGATCTCGACCGCAATGAAAAGAAACTGCTGAAGCTCCTCGGGCGCATCCGGAAACGCGCGGGCAAAGTACGCGATCTGGACGTGCAATTGTCGGCGCTGCGCAGTTTGAAAATTCCGCGCGAGCCCCGGCGCAAAACCCAAATCATTCATCACTTGATCGATCTTCGCAGCCAGCAGGAAAAAAAGCTTCACAAAGAGCTCGACAAAGCCACCCTTCGTGACATCCGCAAGCGCTTGAGACGCGCGGCCAAGCGCTTCAATCCGGAAATCAGTCGCGATCCTTTGGCTATTGCCAAAACCATGCTGATCCCTCTTGAGCGCGAAGGTGCGCCGCTAACCGAACTGGTATTGCACCAATACCGCATTCTCACCAAGCGGGCTCGCTATGCGGCGGAGTTTGCCAGCCCCTCAAGGGAAGCTGTGCGGTTTATCGCCGAGATGAAGCGCATCCAGGACGCTTTGGGAGATTGGCATGATTGGCTCACCTTGACGCAAACGGCGGTCGAACACCTGGGCGACGTTCGCGAGTCGCCCCTGGTGGCGGAGCTCCACAACGTCACCGGAGCAAAATTCCGGCATGCCGTTGCAGTTCTTAGCCGCACTCGAGGCAAACTGGAAACGACTGGCAGGGGACCGGCCTCGGTGCCAGCCAGCGCAGGCGGCCATGCAGCCACAGCAGCCTGACGGCCAGAAGTTTCGGCAAATCTCTTCCTGAGTTGCCTCGCCGTTTTCAATCATCCTGGCCACCTACATGGGTGCCTCCCTCACTGCATCGATCTATTTTCCCCCGTTGGATAAACATGGCGGATTGTGTGCAAGACTCAATGACCTTCCGCGCGCTCACCAGCCCAGCTCAAGGTGAGCTGGGCTCGGCTAATCGCGCCGTCCTGGAGTTTGATATCCTATCGGCCTTCGAAAGCTCGCGACAGCGAGGTTGTTGTTGCCCCACTTGTGCCCACAACCTTCTTGAGGCCCTCGCGCCAATCAATCCGCAATCCCCTTGAACCGAATTTCGCACCAGGCCAATTCACCCTCACGGGCTCCTTGCGCTGATGACTGCGCGAGCCTTGGCATGTAAACTGTTGGCCTTGCCTCAATGCCGACCTTTGCCGCGGTTGATATCGGTTCTAACTCCGTTCGCCTGAAGATCGCCCGCCTCACGCGTGGCCATCTTCGCCCCATTCACGAAGATCGCGAAGTTACGCGTCTGGGCGAAGGGGTGTTTCGCTCCGGATTCCTCACGCCTGAGTCGATGGCCGAAACGGTGAAGGTGTTGCGCCGTTTTCATCGAGCCACGCAACAGTTAGTCTCGGACCCCGTCCGAGTCGTCGCCACCAGCGCTCTCCGCGACGCCCGCAATTCGCAAGCCTTCCTCGAGTGGGTGCGCTCCGCCACCGGCTGGACAGTCGACATTATCTCCGGACTGGAAGAAGCTCGTCTGATTCACCTGGGGCTGGTCTCCAATCTGCGCGTCGATAGCTCGCCCACGCTCATGATGGATCTCGGCGGCGGAAGCTGTGAACTGACCGTCTCTGCGAGTGGCCACATTCGCGACCTGGTCAGCATGCCATTAGGCGCGGTTCGTCTCACCGATGAATTCCTGCGCCACGACCCCCCACGGAAAGGAGAGCTGAAACGGCTGCAAGGCTTCGTTGCCCGAGAAGTGAACCGCATCGCCGCACGCGTGGTGGCGGCAAAGGTCAAGAACGTGATTGCGACCTCCGGAACCGCCGCCGCCTTGGCCACAGCTGCCAGCCATCTGCGCAAGAATGGCACTCGCCAGCGAATGCTCGTCTCCCGTGTCGAGATGACGCGCCTTGCCAAGCGCCTGGCGCGCCTGCCCGTGGAGGAGCGCCGAAAGATTGAAGGCATCGGCCTACGCCGTGCAGAAATTGTGGTGGCCGGGGCCATGGTTTATCAGGAATTGCTGGAGCGCTTCCATCTCAAGGGATTTCGCTATTCGCCCTTGGGCCTGCGGGACGGCTTGCTGGCACAAATGGCGGCCGAACATGACCGCAGCACCCGTTCTGGAAGACAGATTGAATCAGAACGCTGGGAGTCCATCAGCAAAGCCGTGGCTCACTATGGTGTTGATATGAAGCACGCTCTCGACGTGCGCGAGTCGGCTATGTTTCTGTTCTCCGCCCTGCGATCCGTACACGGGTTAACCCCGGAATTCCGCGAATGGCTGTCCGCCGCCGCCATGCTCTACGAAGTCGGAGATCATGTGAACCGCAATGGGCATCACCGGCACACGTACTACATCATTTCGAACTCAGAAATTCTTGGCTACACTCCGCAACAACGGCGCTTGATTGCCGCCATCGCGCGCTATCTGGGAAAGTCCCGCCCCACCCTGGACGAGCCCCCGATGAAAGCTCTGGACCCGGCAGATCGCCCTGGAGTGCAAAAAGCGATCATGCTTCTCCGCCTGGCGCGCGCCCTCAACCTGGGCCGCAGCCGCGCCGTGCAGAAGGTACGCGTCAGCCATCGTGCCGCCGAGGTGCACCTCGCCCTGATTCCGCGCCGCCGCATGGGGGTGGATTTGGAATTGTGGGCAATCGAGAAGGACGCCGCTTATTTTCGCGAAGTGTTCGGGCGAGAGCTTTCCACTGCGGCGGTGTAGAGAGTCCTGAGCGCCTTCGGCGTCAAACACCATTGCAGCGTGCCAGAACTGCGACGCATGTCGACCCGCGCCACAGCTCCTTTCTTCAGTTCCACGGAAGCCTCACATCCAGACTGGCTGATCACGGTGCCGAGGAACTGGCTTAGATTGGGATTGTGTCCCACCACCATGATCGATTCCTGGCTCGCGTACTTTTCCAGCAGACGGCGAAAGTCCGCGAAGGTTGCTGCCGGACGCAGTCCATTATCAATTTGCAGCTTGCCTTCGTAACCCATTTCATTTCCCACCAGTGAAGCCGTCTGGGTAGCGCGCTTCAGTGGGCTGGAAATAATGACGTCCACCTGTGCGTCGATCGCGGCGAGGGCCCGACCTACATAGCCGCATTGCTCAATGCCTTCCTTATCGAGCGCGCGTTTCTCGTCCTTTTTCGGATTCACCAGATATTGCCCGGCACTGGCATGACGTAGAAAATAAAGAATCATCGAGAATTATCGTTCCCTTCCGGCTGGAACCTTGCGCTTCCTCGCTGAAACCAGCGGCGGAACAGAGTTCAACTGCTTGCCTTCGGCCACGCTGATCAGAAAATCCTGCGCGCTGAACGCCGCCGCACCCGTAGGAGGCTTACGGTTCCGCTTGCTGTGCACCGGCTGCCACGCACGGATGTAGGTGGCATCGCGCAACAGGATCCGGGCCTTGCGATTATCTGCCAGGTAAGCGTCGAGAATTTCGTGGCGCACGCGCTCGCGCAGGAACTCATCGCGCAGCGGGACCAGCACTTCCACCCGCTCGTAGAGATTGCGCGGCATCCAGTCGGCGCTGCCAATGTAAATCTCTTCCTCGCCTGCGTTACCGAAGTAGTAGATGCGGCTGTGCTCCAGAAAGCGATCCACAATACTGCGCACCTTGATGCGGTCGCTTAAGCCGCGCACTCCCGGACGCAGGGCGCAAATGCCACGCACAATCAGGTCGATTTCAACTCCCGCCTGGGAGGCTCGATACAAAGCCTGGATCACATTCTTGTCGAGCAGCGCGTTCATCTTGGCGATGATCCGTCCCGGTTGGCCCTGGCGTGCGTGCTCAGCTTCGCGGTCGATCAAAGCAATCGTCTTTTCCGCCAGGTCGAGCGGTGCCACCAGCAGCGGATCGTAGCTGGGATTCTCGGCATAGGCGGTCAAAAAACTGAAAACGTCGTGCACCGCCCGGGTAATCTCCGGATTCGCCGTGAACAAACTGAGGTCGGTATAGATTCGTGCCGTATCGGCGTTGTAGTTGCCGGTTCCGATGTGGGCATAGCTTCGGGGCACGCCGTCAGGATCACGCCGCACCAGCAGCGAAAGCTTGCAATGTGTCTTTAACCCCACCAGCCCATGAAACACCTGCACTCCGGCATCTTCCAGATCGCGCGCCCAGCGGATGTTGTGGGCTTCGTCGAATCGCGCCTTCAACTCCACCACCGCCGTCACTTCCTTCCGTGAAGCCGCGTCCACCAGCGACTGCACAATCAGAGAGTGTTCGCTCGTGCGGTAGAGGGTTTGCTTGATCGAAAGCACGTGCTCGTCTTCCGCCGCCGACTCGATGAAAGCAACCACGGCATCGTAAGAATCGAATGGATGATGCAGCAGAATGTCGTGCCGCCTCAATTCCTCAAACAAGTTCTGCGATTTTGCCGTAAGCCGCAGCTCGCGCGGCGAAAATGTGCGGTCTTTGAGGTCCGGACGCTTCGTCTGCTCGTAGACGTTGAACAGCCGCGAAAGGTTCACCGGACCATTCACCGGAAAAACCTGCCACTGATCCAGCTCAAATACAGTACGCAGGCGCTCGATGATCTCGGGATCGGCGTCGGCCTCAATCTCCATGCGCACCGCGTCACCCTTGCGCCGGTTGTGCAACTCTGCGCGCACCGATTCGAGAAGATTTCGCGCCTCTTCTTCCTGCAGATAGAGATTGCTGTTCCGGGTTACGCGAAAGGGCGCGGCGGCCACGATGTCGTACCCGTGATACATGTTCTGCGCGTGGTGTGCGACCAGGTCGGCGAGGAATATGAAGTCCGTCGTCTCCTCCGAAGGCAGCCGCACCAATCGCGGCAGGGCTCGCGGTACCGAGACTACTCCCGTGTAGGTAAGAGCCGAGCGCCGCCGCCGCCGCAAAAGCAACCCCAGGCACAGCGCCTTGTTGATTACTCGAGGAAAGGGGTGCGTCGGATCCACCGTCACCGGCGTGAGTAGAGGATCCAGCTCTTTCTCGCAATACTCATTCACGAAACGCCGCGCATCCGCGTCCAGCTCATGCAAGCCCAGCAAGCGAATGCCGTGCACCGCCAGGGCCGGACGCAACGTGTTCCAGCACTCATACTGTTCATCCACAAACTTGTGCGTGAGGCGCGCCAGAACATCGCGCTTCTCGGTGAGCGTCAGCCCATCGGGCCCGGCCGCGTTGTAGCCATCCTCGATCTGCTGCATCATCGCCGCGATGCGAATCTCAAAAAACTCATCCAGATTGCTGGCGGAGATGGCAAGGAACTTCAGCCGTTCCAGAAGCGGGTTGCCCTCATCCTCGGCTTCTTCGAGCACACGCTTGTTAAACGCGAGCCATGAGGTATCGCGGTTGAGATAATACTCAGGATTGTCGAGCGAAAGGCGAGCCATCGGCGAAGTCTTACGGGTTCAATTTCTAGCTTTGTCGACTGGGATCCGATCCGCACCAGGGGGAACAAGCCACCCGCACAGTATAAAACATCGGGCCCGAAGGCGCAGCCCAGTGAATCAGCGCCAGCAAGCCCTTGGGATTGGGGGCCTGGCGCGACCAGCGAAAAAAATCGGCGCCTCGGGAAAGGCGAAATCCGCCGCCCGATGCGCCGATGGAACCGTAAAGGAAAATCCGTCTACGGCAAGTAGTAGCGGAACGAAGTGAAGACCATCCCGTCGAGTCCTTCCGGCGTCACTCCCGGTTCTCCTTTTCCTGCCGGTCCAACGCCAGACCAGGTCTGACGAGTCACGTAGGAATACTGCGCGCCCCACTGGAGCCGGCCCTTGGGCCCGCTATAGATGCGGTGCCAGAAGCCCGCCGTTCCCTCAATGAGCGCCCGCGTATCGGCCGTGCAACTGGAGAGGCCGCCGGGAAAGAACCCCCCGCTAAGACTCGGCGAGGTTTCGCTGTAGCAGCCAGTGTTGCTGAACAAGGGTGACCCGTAGCCTACATATTTGCCCGAGAGGGGATCGAAATCAGCTGCGCGGCTGGCATACTCCGCACCAGCGTTGAGGTAGATATCGAGCTTTGGCCCGTGCCACTCCAGTGTCGTCAAGCCTTGATAGCTGCGTATCAGATCGAAGGCTCCGTTGGCGTGGAGCGAGGTATCGGGTAGACCGCCCGTGCCGTAGCGGCCGATTCCACTGCCTCCCAGACCGTGCAAACCGAAGTCGATGTGCTTTTTGGCAAACGACCACCGGGCATTGGCGCCGATGCCGCCGCCGTTCTTCGAGGAATTGAAAGCTCCCAGGGCGTTGGCTCCCGCGGTTGTATCGCCGCCACAGAGCGTAGTGCTGCTGGCTACTTCGCCACACGGAAAGACCCGGTCCCGGAAGCGGTCATATAACCCGTATACCTCGTAGTGTCCGAACCCCGGTTCGAAGACGACCTTGGCGATGATATCCGGGGACGGATTGAAGGAATAGCTCGCCGCCAGGCTACAGGTGGTGGTGGCAGCGGTGTCGGTGGAGTTGAGGGCGGTGGTGCAATTGGTTATAGCGGCATTGTAAAGGCCGCCGCCGGCGCCCGCGGAACCGATCAGGAAATTGTTTCCGTTGTTGTGGCTAGAAACTGTGGCCTGTGCATTTTCCATGGACACGCCGAACCACACTTTGTTGCCGAAATTTTTGACCAACCGCAGTCCATACTGCCGCGCCCAACTAAAGCCGACGGTATACTGCGGGTCGATGGTCATCGGCGTGGCCTCGGTACGATTGTCCATGCCATGTTTGGTTTCGGTTACCAGGCTCCACATCTGGCCTCCGGTAACCGACCAACCGCTATCCAGTGCCGCCTGCCCCCAGGCTTGCCGCTGTCGCAGGGTGTAGCTGTTGCTCTCGTTGTTGTTGGAGGTGGTGCCAGACGACAGGAAATCAGTCTCCACATAGCCGCTCAATTTGGCATCTCTCAACCGTCCTTCCACTAGCATCGAGACGCGGGACTGCCGTCCCGATCCGAAGAACTCCGAAATGGCGCTTTGCGAAGCTCCCGGCATGGTCAGAGAGTTGAAGGGCGTGTTGATATCGGAGCCCAGGGCTCTCGACCGCCGCACAAATTCTGCTGCCAGGAATCCGCCCGGCGTAATGGTGACGCCCTTGTAGTGAATCGCCAGCGGACTCTCAATCTCTTCCTTTACATTCTTTTGCGTCTCCTGCAGCGACAATGCCGTGTTGTTGACATTGGTCTTCAGATCGGTCACATCGCTTTTGAGTTCCACCACCGTCGCCTGCTGCTGGCTGGCCTGGGCCTGCGCCGCGTCGGCCTTGCTGGCCGCATCGGTGGCCACCGCCTGAACCTGACCGACGGCTTGATCCTTGCGATGCAGTTCATCCCTCAATTCCTGGATCTGCTGTTGTTGTTGTGCCAACGCAGCCGCTTGCGAGGCGATTGCGTCCTTCAACGCCTGCACGTCAGCAGCGGTTAACGTCGCTGGTCTAGCCTTCCTGGCTTTGGGTGGCGTACTGGTTTGTGCCACCACAGTCGTAGCTAAAAACAAAACCGCGCACCACTTCCCCACAGAATTCATCACACTCTCCTTGTTTTTCGATCTATGACGAGAAATTCCCTAGCGCTGAAACTATCGAACCTGCTTGATTGCATCCTTCTCTTTCTGAACAACGCTTTCCGGGAGCGGGGCGTAGGAAAGTGCCGTCGTCATCTTTTGCCCATCCGTAACCATCCAGTTCAGAAAATCTGCCAGGATTTTCCCTTTGGCCGCATCTTTCGATTGCTCCGGAATTAAAAGCCAGGTAAAGCTGGAGATGGGATACGCGTCTTTTCCCGGCGCGTTCGTAATGGAGACGCGAAAGTCCGCCGGCATTTTGGGAGCGGAAGCGGCAGCTGCCGTCACACTGTCGAGTGAGGCTTTCACAAAGTTTCCCGCAGTGTTCTTTACGCTGCCGTAGTTGATGTTGTTTTGCACGGCGTAAATCAACTCCACGTAGCCAATCGATCCTTGTAACTGCCGGATCGAACCGGCCACGCCTTCATTTCCTTTTCCACCCAGTCCGATCGGCCATTTCACCGATGTGCCTTTTCCCACTTGGCTCTGCCACTCGGGACTGATCTTTGAAAGGTAGTCCGTCCAAATGTAGGTCGTGCCGCTCCCGTCAGAGCGATGCACCACGATGATGTCCCGGTCCGGCAAATTCACGCCAGAATTCGCGCTGGTGATGGCTTTGTCATTCCACTTCGTGATCTTTCCCAGGAAAATTCCAGCCAGCGCCTCCGGGGTAAACTTCAGCTCCGCCGTCACGCCAGGAATGTTGTAGGCGGGCACATCCGCGCCCAAGACCGTCGGCATATGAAGAATCTTTGTTTTGGCTTCTTTCAGCATCTCGTCGGTCATCGGGCCATCGCTCGCCCCGAAATCAACAGTGCCATTGATTACTTGCCGGATCCCGCCGCCGCTGCCGATGGACTGATAATTGATTTGAATTTCAGGATGCAGCTTGTGGTACTCGCTGAACCACTTGGAATACATGGGATAGGGAAACGTGGCTCCTGCGCCGTTCAGCGTGGTCTGGGCAACTGCTGGGAAAGCAAGAAGCGCGCACACCAAAACGAGCATGGTTCTTCGCATTAGTCTTATGACACCTCGTCGAAAAGATATTCTGGTTCTAACGGCGCTATGTTAAAGGAGGGTTACAGGAGGGTGAATTTCTGATGAATGGGGTTGGCAGCGCCGGGTTTTCGTCCGCGAACATTGTGAGCGCCAGCAGCACCGGGGAAGAGCGTGCTTCAGCGCCGCGTAGCGCATGCAGAACCTGGGCTTTACTCCGGAGGAGCTCCAGTCTTGTTTGTTAATGGCCATTTTGCAAACGCGCGATCTCCCGTGGGAAAAGGGTGTTGCTAGGAAATTGCGAGTGCAGAGACGAAAGCAGTCGGAGCGCGCCCGCCTTGTTTTTATCCCGCACGTAGGCAATCGCGAGCAAGATGCGAGCAAATGGCGCTAGATAACGCCCGTGCTCCGCCGTCAACTGCAAGTCGGCGATGCCGCCCCGTTTATCCGCAGGCAATCCACCCATGCGCATCAGCCAGCGCACCGGCGCCGCCATACTCCCGATAATGTACTTGCTGAAACCTGTCGCCAGTTGCGCGTCATAACAATTCGAACAAACCGCCAGCAGTTGCTGCGCCCACGCGGAAGCCTCTTTGGTGTAGTGCAACGACGCCAAGTTATGTTTTTCGATGAGTGCGGCGTAGTCGGCCTGCAATCCAGAGGAAAGGGTCAAAGCAAACAACGCATCTCGATCTTTGTTGTTCTTGCTGAGCCGGGCGTGCGCAAGCTGTTCCGAACGGTCGATGGCTGCCTCGAACTGACGGTGCAGCCCTGAATCCGGGCTGAGCGTCGAACGATCGGTGAAGGCTTTATCATTCTCGTAGAACTGTCCCTCGAGAACTCCCAGCCGGTTGAACTCCGAGAACAGAAATCCCGCCGCCGAGCTGACCGGTCCCACCGGATCATCGGGATGCTGCTTCTCCCATGCCGAGAAATCTTTCTGAGCGCCCGCGAAGTCGAGGTTGTAGAGCCCCAGGAACCCGCGATCCAGAGCCGTGCTCGGGATAGCGTCCGGCCCCGCAGCTGCGCTCGCTGACCCACAGAATGCCAAGCTGAGCCCGAGGGCTGCTACCATAGCCGAAGCTAAGCAACGCCGCATTTGGTTGATCGAGGGCATGGGGATCGGTTCAGGTCTATTCATTTTTTTTTGTTCCTGGGAAAGCGCAAGATTTCTTTTTGCTTCCTTCTTCGATGCCGTTCATCAACTTTATGTCCACGCCATTGTCGCAGCCTCGGTGGTTCCCTGCCGAGGTTACAGCTGTGGCTGAACAGTTGTAACTGCTTAGCGGTCCCAGGACGAAACCTGCATGAGCGATTCCCCCACCTACGCCCCCGGCTGGCCCGGAATTCCACCCCGCTGGACTTCGAGCGCCAAAAGCGCCGCCGGCACCGCCTTAAACCAGCACAGCAAGGTATGGTTCACCACCAGTCACGGCATTCTGAACGAAGTCTACTTTCCGCGCGTTGACCAAGCCTGCATCCGAGACCTCGGCCTTATCGTAACCAACGGACGGGACTTTTTTTCTGAAGAGAAACGCCACTGCACCTTCGAAAACAAGCCTTTCGAACCCGGCATTCCTGCCTATGAACTGATCAATACTGAAATTGGCGATCGCTATCGCATTCACAAGGAAATCCTCACCGACCCTTACCGTAACGTTGTCTTGCAAAAGATTCGCTTCGAACCGCTCCAAGGTCAACTCTCGGACTACCGGCTCTACGCGCTGCTCTCGCCGCATCTGGCCAACTGCGGACAGCACAATACCGGCTGGGTGGGCGACTACAAAGGTGTGCCCATGTTCCTGGCACAACACGATGGCACCGCCTTAGCCTTTGCTGGTTCTACGCTCTGGAAGAAGATGTCCGTCGGCTTCGTCGGATTTTCCGACGGCTGGCAGGATCTTTCCCAGCACTTCCAGATGGAGTGGACATACCAGCGCGCCGAGAACGGCAACATCGCCTGCACCGGCGAAATCGATCTCGCCGCTTGCAACGGAGAATTCGTGCTGGCCCTGGGCTTCGGTGCCATCGTAACCGAGGCTGGACAGCAAGTCCGCTCGACTTTGCTCGAGGATTACAACGAACTTCGCCAGCATTACGTCTTCCACTGGAAACACTGGCAGAACACATTGATCAATCTCGATGAACCGCGGCGCGAGTACGATCTTTATCGTGCCTCGACCGCCGTCCTGCGCACTCACGAGTCGAAAGATTTTCTTGGCGGCATCATCGCCAGCCTCTCCATCCCCTGGGGCTTCAACAAGGGCGACGAGGATCTCGGCGGATATCACTTGGTTTGGCCGCGCGATCTGGTCGAAACCGCGGGTGCATTGCTCGCCGCCGGCGCCGTCAACGATGCGATCCGAGTGTTGCGCTATCTTGAAGCCACCCAGGAGGCCGCCGGCAACTGGGCGCAGAATCTCTGGCTCGACGGCCGCCCCTATTGGGGTGGCGTTCAGATGGACGAAACCGCCTTCCCCATTCTGCTGCTCGATCTCCTGCGCCGTGAGGCCGCCAAAGACTTGGGCAAGCTCGATCGCTGGTGGCCCATGGTGCGTAAGGCCGCGAGCTTTATCGTGCGCAACGGCCCGGTTACGCAACAGGATCGCTGGGAAGAAGACGGCGGCTATTCTCCTTTCACGCTGGCCGCGGAAATCTCCGCCCTGCTGGCCGCCGCCGATATCGCCCAACTGACAGGCCATTCCGACGCCGCCACCTATCTTCGCGAAGTGGCCGATGCCTGGAACGACAATATCGAGCGCTGGGTTTATGCTACTGGCGGAGACCTCGCCGAACGAGTCGGTGTGGAAGGCTATTACGTACGCATCGCGCCGCCGGTTACCGATGCCGCCGCTTCGCCGACCCAGGGCTTCGTCCCCATCAAGAACCGCCCTCCCGGCCAAGATAGAGAGCGCGCCTTCCGCATGGTCAGCCCGGACTCGCTGGCCTTGGTGCGCTTCGGATTGCGCGCCCCTGATGATCCTCGCATTCTGAATACCGTCTGCGTCATCGATGCCCTGTTGCGCGTGCAGCTGCCGCAAGGTCCGTGCTGGTACCGCTACAACGGTGACGGTTATGGCGAACACCAGGACGGCTCCGCCTTCGATGGCAGCGGCATTGGTCGCCCCTGGCCGCTGCTCGCAGGCGAGCGCGCTCACTATGAACTTGCCTCAGGCCGTCGCAGTGAGGCCGAGTCTCTACTCACGGTGATGGAGCAATCGACCGCCGGCCATGGCCGCTTGCTTCCTGAACAGGTCTGGGACGCGAACGATATCCCGGCCTTGGAATTGTTTCGCGGCAAACCTACCGGCTCTGCCTGTCCCCTGGTCTGGGCTCATTCCGAATACATCAAACTTCGGCGCTCTCTGCGTGACGGCAGGATTTTCGATCAGCCGCCGCAAACCGTGCAACGCTATCAGGTGGAAAAACCGAACCGGCAATTCTTTGGCTGGAGATTTAACAATAGGTCCCGTTCGGTCCCCCGCAACAAAACCTTGCGCATCACCCTTCTCAGTCCCGCCATGGTGCATTGGACTATCGACGGGTGGAAGACTTCGCACGAGACCAACACTCGCGATACCGGCATGGGCACCTACGTTCTGGACGTGCCCACGGCTTCCTTGCCTAGGGGCAGCAAGCTGCTCTTCACGTTCTATTGGCCACAGGAGAATCGCTGGGAGGGTACGGACTTTACTGTGGTCGTCGAATAGGCATGGTGTGGATCGGACAACTTGTCCTTCTGCCTTGACCTTGCGTTTAGATGAAAGCGCGAGACGCTATTGTTGCGCGACCCTCAGCATCAACAACCCTTGCACTTTCCCCCAGTCATCGGTCTGGCGATCAAAGGAAACACTCCGGCGCTCATCGGAATATCGAGGATCCAGCAGCAAGAACTTGAGGATCGTTTCCGATCGTGTGCCATCATCGGACACGATCTCGCCGTAGTTCACGCCATCGACGACGTACCAATGAGAATTCCACTCCATAAGCAGTGGTCGCTTCTCCATGATCTCGCTGATCGGGCTGCCCGAACTGGCATTGCCCGCCGCCGCGGGCCAAACTTCCGCCGTAACCATGATGGGGCGCCCGTCACTCAACAGATGTCTTCCTCGCAGCTTGTCGCCAACTTCTTTCAGGGACCTTGGATCCGCCCGCTGGACGCTGTCTTCCAGCGCTGAGTCCTTTCCGCAGCAAATCTCCTTGTCGCGGAAAATGATCTCCACCGCAGTTGCCAGCACAGCAGAGGCGTCCCTGGATTTTGCCGTGAGCACCGGCAAATCGCTGATTCGGATTTCATGATTGGGGTAATAGACTTGTCCGTGCGCCAAGCAACCAACTGCGAGCCACGAAGCCGCGACCCGCTTGGCTAAAGGAATAACAGCGGACCAGAAGGAATGAGGCTCGGCCACGCATCACCTTTTCGCTTAGAACTTCCGCCGAAAAATCAGTGCACAACCTAAACTTCCGTGGGGGCGGCCGCGCTTGAGTAAATGAGTTCTACGACCGTGCAGTCGTCATTCAACGGATTTCCAGCGCAAAACTCAGAAACCGCCGAAAATATTCCTTCGAGCGTCGGGGCTTTCGCGGCGGCCGCTTCCAGCCTGGAATCTTCGAAGAAGTCGCCCATGGCATTTTCCGCCTCGGTCACACCATCGGTCACCAGAATGAAGCGGTCCCCCGAATTGAGCTGACACCGGGCGCTCTCAAACGTCGCATCCGGCAGCAGTCCCACCGGCACATTCCCGTGGGGCGGACGCATCACCTCGCCACCGCAAACCAGCAGCGGCTGTACGTGTCCGCAGTTCACATACTCCAGATCGCCATCCCGCCGCAGCCGCGCCAACAGCACGGTGGCATATTTTTCTCCCACCAGTTTCTCGGTGAAGAAGTGATTCACCGCCGCGACCACATCCAGCAACGGCATCCCCGAGCTCAGATGCGAATAAATCATCCCCTGCAGCGTGGACGCCAGCAGCGCCGCGGAAACTCCCTTGCCACTCACATCCGCCAGCACCACCGCGAGCCCTTCCTTGGTGTTGACGGCATCGAAAAAGTCTCCCCCAATTTCCTTACAAGAAAGATTCTTCCCACGAAGTTTGGCAAATGGCACATCCGGGATCTTCACCTGCATCAGGCGCTGCTGAATGCTGGCCGCAATGGTCAATTCCTGCTGATAGCGCCGCGATTCCTCCTCCGCCTGCACCAGCCGCGCATTCTCGATCAGGGATGCTGCTTCTGTCGCGATCGCCCGCAGGATGTCATGGCCCACCCCAGAAAACTCGCGCGAAGCAAATCGCGAGTCCACGTACAGAACTCCCGTCACTTCGCTGGCCGCATTCGGCGCCGGTGTCGGCTGCTCGCGCGTAGCCTGCACCTGCCGCTTGCGCAGGGGAATGCAAATCACGGTCCGCAGATCGTAGGCCACAATACTCTGCCGTCCGGCCAGATCGGCGGAGCTTCCGGTATCGGTCAACAAAAATTCCGAGTTCGACCGCAGCGACTCGTCCAGCGCAGAATGCGAAATCGTCTTATCATCCAGCAGCGCCTCGCCTTTATTGTTTCGCCCCGCCGCCAGCCGCAGTTTGCCTTCGTCGTCCTTCAGAAAAACATAGCCGCGCTCGGCCCGAGTCAGCCGCAGCGTCACCTCCAGCATGGTCATCAGGATTTCGTCCAGCACCCCGGCTGTGTTCAGTTTGCGGGCGGCTTCCAGAAACAGCGTTAACTTTTCCAGGTCGGTGGCTTCCTGCGAAATCTGTATGCCGGAAATCTGGCTCAGGAATTCCCGTGCCGTGTTGGAGGTCCCATGGGCTGGATTGAAAATCGCGTAAGTCGAATCGCGCGCCCCAAATTCCAGGCGATCGTTGCGATCCAGTTTTTGCCGCTGAATCCGTTCTCCGTTGACGAAGGTGCCGTGTTTGCTGCCCTGATCGACAAGAAAAAATCCGTCCTCTTCGAGCACGATCAGCGCGTGGTCGCGCGAGACCCGAGGATCGGCAATCACCAGATCCTTGTCCACTTTGCGCCCCACGCTGAAGGGAGTTCGGTTGAGGACAATATTCTTCTGCTCGTTCCCCTGTACCAGGACCAACGCCGGAAACACTCCCGACCCGGAAGACTGAGGACGCCCTATTGCATTTAGAACCATGAGATCTCGCGTCCAAAGCGGGTGTTCCATCCTTGTCGCGCTGCTTGCGACCGCGTGGGAACTTGCCCGAAAGCCAAACCGTCAACCATGCCGCTATGCATAATGACAGGAATCATGCCCCTGCGGGAAGGGTCTTTGTCGGAATTCCCGCCTCCGCTTTTCTGAATCGGCCGGCGCCGTAGGTCTGTGTTTCCAGAAAAATCAGCAAGAAAGTGAGGACCGGAAAGGCAAAAGTGGCCACGAAAGGCCACCACCAGCCGGCCATCGCCCAGTCCCGCCCTACAAAATAAGTGGCGCTCAAGCTTAAGCTTGCGGCCCACTGCCACACTACTGCCAGGGCCGCTAGCAAATATAAGAACCGAACCCCGCGCGCCCGGGAAAGAAAAAGCCCCCGATCTCGCACCAGCACCAGGATCGCCGGCAGAACCAGAACTTGATTATATGGCGCATACATGGGCACAACCATCACCGTTAGAGCCGCCACCAGCGCCGTCGCCAGACCGAACTCAGCCGTATTTGCAGGTTCATTACGCACCTTCCATAAGAAAAATGAGCAGGCCAACACCGCTCCTACGGCCAATATCTTTCCGAAGTAACCCCATGGAGCCAGCTCGTCCAACACCGATTGGTTCTGGGTGTAGCGGTGATACTTGCCCACCGCTTCGGCGAACATTCGCCACCATCCTGGCAAAATGATTTCTGCTCCGCCGAGCAGAAGCGCCATGCCCGCTGCAAATCCAAAGACGAGCCTCCGCCGCGCTTTCCAGTCGCTCACCGCCCACGCCAGAAACCATGCCACCAAGGCACCGGCCAGCTGCGGCTTCACCGTTGCCAAAGCCAACAGGGCGCCCCCGCAGAACAAGGATCCGCCAGCCACGCACGCCGCCGATCCGGCCAGCAGCGCCGCCACCAGCAGACTTAACTGTTGCAACTTGATTCCCTGGACGGCCGGAAAGCTTCCCAGCGTAAGCACCGCCGCCGCGGCAATGGCCAGAGGCTGCAATCGCCATCGGATCACTCGCAGCCACAACCAGATGCTGGCCGCCGTCACCCCCGCCAATAGCCAGTAAAAAAATATCTGCACCCCATGAAACGGAAGACCAATCAGCGGCGCTAACAAAAACACCACATAGACAGGGTAGGCAAACCCTTGCTGGTCCTTCGGATCATTCGGTCGAGCAGCGTCAATCGCACGGCCATAATATCCCTTCTGAATTTCCTTCGTAAGGTTGTCAGAATAGGGATTGCGCCGGCGCAGCAGCAACTCCCGAGCTCCCAACCAGCGGGGATAAAGATCCGAAAGATTCCCGCGCGGACGCATATGCGCCGTCGCCTCAGCCTTCTCGTAGGGAATGAGCACCCGCTGCACGTAGAACCACATACTGCCCGCGCAGAGCAGAGCAAGCGCTAGTCCGAATTGAGAAATTTTGTGCAACTTAGCTAGAAAGCCTGCGACTTCGCCCTTCGCCCAGACTCGAATGTCCGCTTCCCTGGGCGTCCATGTTACAACTTAATGCTTCATGAAGCTGCGCGTCGTGGTTTCCGCCGCCATAGGCTTGGCCAGCGGCATCTTCTGCTGGTTCCTGATGAGACATCTCCATCAGGACGCCGCCGATTTCCGGTGGGCCCTCCATCTAGCGCAGCGATTGCTCGGTGGGCAGAATCCCTACGACACGCCGCTCGAACAATATCCGCTAACTGCCGGCCTTTTCGCGCTGCCCTTTGTCCACCTTCAACCAGAGCTCGCAGCGGGTCTCTTCTACGGAATCAGCTCCGCAGCGCTCGCCTTTGGCCTGACGCGGTATAGCTATCGCGGCCTCTTGATATTTCTCGCTTATCCTTATTGGGCTGGACTTCTCACGGTGCAGTGGTCTCCCATCGTTACCGCCAGCGCCTTCTTCCCCCTTCTGTTGCCCGTAACCATGGCCAAGCCGCAGATCGGGCTGCCCGTATTCCTCACCCGCATCAGCCGCCGCGGCCTTTTCGCCTGCCTGATCGTCGGCGCGTTCAGCCTCATCCTCATGCCCGGGTGGCCTCTGCTTTGGATCAGACAGCTAGGCAACTACGAACACTTCATCCCGCTTCTGGTCCTGCCCGGACCTCTTTTGCTGCTGGCGCTGTGGCGTTATCGCCACCGCGACGCGATTCAACTCCTGCTCGCGGCCTGCATGCCGCAGCGCTGGTTTTTCGACAGCTTCATTCTCTGGCTAATTCCCAAGTCGCGCCGCGAGATGGTGTGGACCGTCTTTCTTAGCTGGGGGGCTGGATTATGGCGCTGGTACCATCCTCCACACAGTTTTACGCAGGTCGGACGCTGGACGGTTCTTTTTATCTATCTGCCGATGCTGGCGGTGGTTCTGTGCAGGAACCGTTCGTTGCCAACGGAAGGCCGGGCTTAGTCACGGCTGAGTTCTAAGAGGGAATTTCCGATCCGCCGACAATTCCTTGCCGATCTCCCACACCCACCACAGCAGTGGAATCGCCATCAGATTCACGTCGCCCTTCAAAATCCAGAGCACAAGCCACAGCGGGCTGATCAACAGCGGCAGGACCGGAAGCAGCAAACCGCGTCTCCTCCACGAATTCTCGGGAAGCGCGCGCAGACAATAGTCAGCCATCAGCACGACTGGCAGAATCAGCAGACTGAGGTCATGCATATTGGTTTGCCAAGCGACTAAAACAGATACAATAGTGGCCAAGGAGAATTTCAGCTCCAACCTTACCCGCCGATCTTCCCCTCGTCCTCTCGTCGCACCAAAAACAAACAGCAGGACCGAACTCGCCAGTGCCACAGCGGTCCCAATCATCCCCGAAAACTGTAACGGCCAACCCAGAGCAAGCCCGCGCAAGTTCGGCGCAAACTCTGCCGCCACCCCTCCCAGGCTCGGCGAGTTCGTGATTTGCAAAGCAAACTCCGGATAACGGAGTAGGCTCCCCCACCCAGACAATCCAACCGAGATGAGAACAAGAAGTAGGGAAACCACCGCGAATCCCATCGCTACGCGCTTTCGCCTCCAGATGCCGATGAGCAGAATGATGGGAATCACAAATTGAAATTTGAACATGCCCAAACCGAGCCAGCAGCCGGCAAGTAAATCAGACCTGTTCTTGAGCGCGTTGAACCCCAACCCGCAAAGCAACAACAGCAAGATAGAATCCTGCCCTTGCAGAAGACAGCTAAAAATTGGAAAAAAACTAAGGCTCCCCATCACAAATTCCCACGGCGGAATCGCTCCGAGCGTGCTCACGGACCTCCGCAGAAGCAACGCTATGCCAAACAGAGCGACGACATTTATCAGGTCCCAGGTGGCGAACGCTCGGGGATACGGCAAATAAGCAAGCGGCAAAAAAATCAACGCCTCAAATGGCGGATGGATGTAGGGCAAAGCACCATGCCGCGAAGGGATCGCTCCTACGAACTTCTTCTGCGCTTCATACTGGATATGAGGGTCATAAAGTTGATGCCCAAGTCCGGCGCGCAACATCGTCGCCGCCGTGTAGTAAACCGTAAAGTCCGGATACCCCTGTTTGATTCGATCTCTAAGATTGACAAAAACAAAAATGTGCAAACACAACATGCCTGCGATAAACAGCCGCACTACGCCTCGTCTCAGTGCGGTCCGGTTTACCGGTGGGGATGGTCTGCCGTTAGGAGGCACGTTGGATCGCGATTGTACCTCGTACCACACTCACCCGCTATGATGGATTCCCTATGACGGGCTTGCCAGGAACAATTCTCAGCACAACCCGCATCTTTCTTGCACTCCTGTTTCTCGGTCTCTTCGCCATGTCCGCCCGCAACGTCAGCGATCCCGATGTCTGGTGGCATCTCAAAACCGGAGAGTACATAGCCCAGCACAGATCCGTCCCTCGCACGGACCCTTTCTCCTACACTCGCGCAGGAGCACCTTGGGTTGCGCACGAATGGCTTACCGATCTACTCCTTTTTCAGATTCAACGCACCATTGGATTTGCCGGACTGATCCTGATCTTCGCCGCGATCCTCTGTGCAGCATTTTTCTTGCTTTACCTGCGCTGCGGCCCCGCTCCTTACGTCGCCGGCATTGCCACGCTCTGCGCCGCCTGGGCCACGACACCCATCTGGGGCGTGCGCCCTCAGGTTCTTTCGTTCTTGTTGACCAGCCTCTGGCTTCTGATCCTTGAACGCTCCGACCGCAATCCTAAACTTCTGTGGTGGACCGTTCCTCTCACTCTCTTGTGGGTCAATCTCCACGCCGGATTCGCGCTGGGCTTAGGGCTGTCGGCATTATTTCTCGCCGGAGCGCTGCTGGAACGTTTTTTGGGACACGCCACTCCGAACCCACCTTGGCTGATGTCGGCATCGATTCTCTTTCTCGATCTCCTTCTCGTCCCTCTGAATCCGAACGGCACGCGCCTGTTTTCCTACCCCATTGAAACTCTGGGTTCGACCACCATGCAGAACTACATCGTGGAATGGGCCTCGCCCAACTTTCACCGCCTCGAGTACTGGCCATTCCTCATAATTATCCTGGCCACATTCGCCACGCTCAGCTGGTCTCGAATCCCCGTTCGTCCGCGCGACCTGCTTGTCTTGCTGGTCAGCCTCTATGCCGGGCTCGTTTCCATCCGCCTGATGCCCTTCTTCATTTTGATCGCGGTGCCAATCATCTCCCGTCGGCTTGGGGTTTGGCCGAAGACGGCTCACCAGTCGGGTCGTCCGGTGTACACCTTTCGCGGCTATCTCAACGCTGCCATCCTCGTCGCCATGTCGGTCTTTGCCGGGGCTCACGTTGCCCGCGTGATTCAGCGCCAGCCCCAGGCCGAGGCCGATCAGTTCCCTCTTCGAGCCGTCTCGTTTCTCCAAGCCCATCCCCCCGCGGGGCCAATTTTCAATGACTACGATTGGGGAGGTTACCTGATCTGGAAACTTTTCCCGTCCACGCCCGTATTTATCGACGGCCGCGCCGATCTCTACGGCTCACAACTCTTTCACGATTTCGCTGACGCCTATCAACTCAAAGGTCCGTGGCGGCAGATCCTGCAGCGTTGGCATATCGAGACCGTAATCGTTCCGCCGGAGTCCGCCCTCGCGACCGGCTTACGCAGTGCCCCAGGATGGATTGTCTCCTACCAGGATTCTCAAGCGATTATCTTTACGACGTTTCCTCCGGCGCCAGTCACAGAACATTCCTCCTCCACTCCACCCCCGCCCGAAGGGCCAATGGCTCGGCCCGCGGCTCACCCCGAGGTTACTCTCGGTATGCAATTAATTGCATCTGTTGAGTACGGGCAGGGTATTATGGTTTATATTTTGGACAATCCTCCGTCAGGACAAGAAGAAACAATCGGCAGGATCGTGCCTCCGGAGGCCAAAGGCGTTTGTCTGTTCCAATGCACCAGTAAGAACTGTGCTGATTGCTTTAAGGAGGCCACTCTCTATGCACCACCTCTACACACTTTGGCACGACGATGAAGGCCAGGACATTGCGGAATACGCCGTAATGCTCGCCGTCATTCTGGTCATCGTTGTCGGCACCATTCGACTCATTGGTTCGAATGCCAACAATGTTTTTTCGAACGTAGCCAGCTCGATTCAGTAAGATTCTGCTCGGCGTAATAAGGCAAGGACTCCGCTCGCCAGGTCTACGGTGAGCGAAATGTCTTTGTCCGTTCCAACGGAGCGCGAATGAACCGTACGCGTTTGTTGATGATTGGGGCTGTGGCGTTGGCTCTCGGCATCGTCGTCAGCCTCGTCGTCTACAAAAATTTGCAAGGCAGAGGCGCGTCCAACAGCGAGCCAGGCGTGGATGTCATTGTGGCCGCTGACGACATTCAGGTCGGCGCCCGGATCGAAGAGCATGACGTGCGCGTGGTCAAGTATCCCGCGTCCGCGCTCCCGGCTGGAACTTTCGGCGCTCGCGGCAAAGTGATGGGCCGCGGCGTCATCCTGCCTATTACCAGAGGCGAGTTCATCCTGCCCAGCAAACTCGCTCCGGAGAATGCCGGCTCCGGTTTGCCTTCTCTTATTCCACCGGGAATGCGCGCTGTCTCCGTTCGCGTGAACGAGGTCGTCTCCGTCGCTGGCTTCGTCGGTCCCGGCACTCGCGTCGACATCCTTCTTACCGGTACACCCAACGGCAGCTCCGAGGATCAAACCACCACCGTGTTGCAGAATGTCGCTGTCATCGCCTCCGGTCACACGCTGGAACGCAATGCCGCCGGCGAAGCTCAGAGCACTCCCGTGATCACTCTTCTGGTTTCGCCAGACGACGCTGAGCGTCTCACGCTGGCCAGTTCCGAGGGACATATTCAACTTGCTCTGCGCAACCCCCTCGATACTCAGCAGGAAGAAGTAGCCGCCGCCAACGCCAAGGGACTTTACAAAGGCGGCACACCGGCCGCGGCTCCGCCGCCGGCGGTTCACACGCATACCCCAAGACAGGAAAAAGCTCAGCAACCAGCTCCCTCTTCTTCGGTCCTAAGTGTCGAGGTTTATCAGGGTGATAAGAAGCCCGATGTCGTCAAGTTTCCAGATGCTGGTGATGAGCCCAAATAGTTCGGAGAGAGTTTAGCCTTACGCTTTTCAAATCTTGATCTTGCGTTGCAGGTTTCCTCACGTGGAGAGGAACACGATGAAGTTTTGCTCGACATCTTTATTAGTTCTCGCATTATGGCTTTTACTCCCGGCCAGCGCGTTGGCCGCGGCAAGTCTCCAACAGCAGGATGCGACTCCCAGCGGTTCTCCTCCTCAGGAGGATATTACTCACGCGGCTCAGACCACGCTGCCACCGCAGTCCGTTCAGCCCCAAGGCTCGGCTCCCCTGCGCGTCATGGTCGACAAGTCTCTACTCATCAATACCACCGAACGCCTCAAGCGCATTTCGGTGACCGACCCCGCAGTCGCCTACGCTACGGTTATTACTCCTACGCAGATCCTCGTCCACGGCCGTGCCCCCGGCGAAGTCTCGCTCCTGATCTGGGACGAACTCGAGCGCTCCCGCAGCTTCGATCTCCGCGTCGATGTGGATGTCAGCGCGTGTGCCGAAGAAGAACGGCGCGTCTTCCCCGACGAACAGATCACCGTCACACCCTCCCGCTCCGCCATTGTTCTCTCCGGCCATGTCACCACCGAGGACGTTGCCAAGCGCTCGGGAGAGCTGGCTGCCGCGTATTCCAAAAATGTGGTCAATGTGCTCACGTTCGGTCCAGTAGGCGCTCAGGAAGTTCTGCTGGAAGTGAAATTCGCCGAAGTCGACCGCTCGGCTCTCACTCAGCTCGGCTCCAACTTCTTTTCTACCGGAGCAGGCAACACCATCGGAAGCACCACTACTGGCCAGTACGGCGGCTTCGGCTCGCAATCGGTTAGCCAGGTTCCGGGACAAAGCGCTCCTTTTGAGGCCACTCAAACCATCAGCAATGTCCTCAACCTTTTCTTGTTTCGCCCGGACATTCACTTCGGCGCGGTGATCGAGGCTCTGCAGACCAAGAACCTGCTCCAGATTCTGGCGGAGCCGAACCTCATCGCCGTGAACGGCAAGAAGGCCAGTTTCCTCGCCGGCGGTCAGTTCCCGTTTCCCATCGTGCAACCCGGCGCCGGGTTTACCGCCGTCACAATTTCCTTCAAGGAGTTTGGCGTCAAGCTCGAGTTCACGCCGGTCATCATGCCGAACGGCAACATTCACTTAACTGTGGCGCCGGAGGTCAGCACTCTCGATTTCGCCGATGCTTTGACCATTTCCGGCTTTACCGTTCCCGCCTTGAGCACGCGCAAGGCTGAAACCGAATTTGAACTCAGAGACGGGCAAAGCTTCGTCATCGCCGGCTTAATCGACAACCGCGTCACCGACATTTGGAACAAAGTTCCGGGGTTGGGCGACATCCCAATCTTGGGTGCATTTTTCAAAAGCAAGAGTATTTCGAAGAGCAACTCAGAACTTATGGTTCTGTGTACGGTTCGGCGGATCTCCCCGAATGCGGAGACCCCGGCCGGCCCCACGAATCCTCAGCCTTTTATGGATAAAGGTAAGTTCGATGGCAGCAGGTCCGGAACCAAGCCTACGGGCCAGTAGCCGTTCGGGCAGAGGAATTTGCAGGGAGAGGTAGACTGAAATTAGTCTGATTTGAGTCCCGTCCTGGAGGGCACCATCTGCTGAACTGCGGCGCGGCACGAGATTTTGAGCGGAGAAGTAGGCGCTATGCCTGAGCTTTCGGTCGTCATCGTAGCCATCGATAACGAACAGCGCACCGTGCTCCAAGTGCTGGTCGATGGCACCAGTGTGGCCAGCACGGTTCATACCTGTGCCAGCTTCCCCATGGCCGCCTCTGATCCGATCATGCGCCGGGTGCAAGCTGCCAATCCCGACGTGCTTTTAGTGGATATTCCTGCCGACAATCACGCCGTAGCTATGCGGGCCATTGAACTGCTTCGCCAGGAACTGCCCGACTCCGCGGTCTTCGCCATCGGAAGTCTCAACCAGCCCCAGATCATCGTCAACGCCATGCGCGCCGGCGCCCGCGAGTTCATCGCACGCCCTACCACCACCACCGACTTGCTGGAAGCTTTCGTTCGCCTCACCGCCGCGCAGCGTCGCGTTCAAAAAGAAGGTCCGCGCGGAAAGGTATTTACCGTCGTCAACGCCAAGGGCGGCAGCGGAGCCACCACCGTATCCGTCAACCTCGCGCTGGCTCTGCAATCCGCGCACGGCCACACGGCCCTGGTCGACCTGGCGCCTCTCGGACATACCGCGCTGCATCTCAATGTCAAACCGCTGTTCAACATTTCCGACGCTACCCGCAATCTTCACCGCATGGACAGTTCCCTGCTCGAAAGTTTCATGACCCGCCACAGCGGCGGTCTCCAGCTTTTAGCCGGAACTAACGCTCCTGCGGCCATCGAACCTTCGACTGCGGAGTTCGTCCGACTCTTCGACATGTTGGTCAGCCACTACCGCTATGTGGTCGTCGATAATTCCTCTCGTCTCGATGCCGCCAGCCGGCTGGTTGCAAATTTGTCCGAAGCCGTTCTCCTGGTCGCCTGCACCGATGTGGCTTCTCTCTGGAGTGCCGCCCGAGTGCAACAATACTTGGGGGAGACCGGGAACCGCGAGCGCCTGCGTCTGGTTCTGAACCGTTTTCGCAAAGTTCCCGGCTTCACCGAGGCGGATGCGGAAAATGCCGCCGGAGTCAAACTGTTGTGGCGCGTCCCCAACCAGTATTTCGCTATCTCTTCCGCCATCGATCGCGGCGCACCCGTAATGGAACAGAGTCACACCGAAATCGCCCGTTGTTTTGCCGGGCTGGCGCAGGAGCTCACGCGCAACGATGTGGACGTAAAGCGCACCGCGTGGTCGCTATTTAAAACTGTGTAAGATTGTTTAGGAAGATTTTTAGGACGTTATGGCTAACCTGCAGACCTTCGAGCACAGCGAGTACCAGCAGGTAAAAGCCGACCTGCACCGCAAAATCCTCGATCGTCTCGATCTCGAAAAGCTGGGCCGTTCCACCGGCGACAGCGCCCGCGAAGAAGTCCTCGTCCTCATTCGCAACGCCGTCAACAACGAGGTCGTTCCCCTCAGCTTCACCGAGCGCGAGCGGCTGTCCCGCGAAATCCTTGACGAAATTTTTGGTCTTGGCCCACTGGAGCCGCTGCTCAAGGACCATACCATTTCCGACATTCTGGTAAACCGCTATGACCGGGTTTACATCGAGCGCGCAGGCAAACTCGAACTGACCGGCTTGTCGTTCAAGGATAACCAGCACTTGATGCAGATTATCGAGCGCATCGTTTCCCGCGTCGGCCGGCGCGTCGACGAATCCTCGCCCATGGTCGACGCCCGTCTTCCCGATGGTTCCCGCGTCAATGCCATCATTCCTCCTCTCGCTCTCGACGGCGCTTGCCTCTCCATCCGCCGTTTTGGCCGCGACCCCGTCACCGCCCGCAACATGATCGAAAATCACACCCTTACCGAGCCCATGCTCGAGCTTCTCTCTACCATGGTGAAGGGGAAGTTGAATCTTCTGATCTCTGGCGGTACCGGCGCCGGCAAAACCACGTTGCTCAACGTTCTCTCCGGATACATTCCCAACGTCGAGCGCATCGTCACCATCGAAGACGCCGCCGAACTTCAGCTCAAACAGGAGCATGTCGTACGCCTCGAAACTCGCGCTCCCAACATCGAAGGCAAAGGCGCCGTCCGCCAGCGTCAGCTCGTCATCAACAGTTTGCGTATGCGTCCCGACCGCATTGTCGTCGGCGAGGTCCGCGGCGAGGAAGCCTTCGACATGTTGCAGGCTATGAACACCGGTCACGAAGGCTCGCTCACCACGGTCCACGCCAACTCCGTGCGCGATGCCCTGGCCCGTGTCGAGAACATGGTCTCCATGGCCAATCTCAACATTCCCGAGCGCGCCGTGCGTCACCAGATTGCGTCGGCCATTCACGCCGTCGTGCAAGTTGCCCGCTTGTCGGACGGCACACGCAAGGTCGTGTCGGTCTCCGAAGTTACAGGTATGGACGACCAGTCCATCACCATGCAGGATATTTTCGTTTTTGAACGCCGCGCCGTCGACGAAACCGGGAAAGTGCGGGGAGCATTTCGCGCCACCGGCGTCCGTCCTATTTTTGCCGAACGCCTGGCCACATACGGTGCGCGCATCCGTCCCGCTATATTCGAATCGAGAACCGAAATATGAGGATACGAATTCGTTAGGGTTGGAAGAGAATACTTGCCATGCCATTGCTGATTGCACTGCTCGTCTTTATCGTGGTTGCCCTCGCCGCCTTTGTCGCGGGCTCCCTCATCGACGAACGCAATGCCCGCGCGCGACTCATCAAAGACCGCCTCGCCACCGTAGACAAGGCTCCGGAGCGCGAACCCAACGAGGAACTCGCCCTTCTCCGCGACGAACAACTGAGCAAGATTCCCGCCCTCGACACTCTGCTGCGCCGCTCCGCCCGGGTTTCCGCCATCCAGGAAGCTCTGACGCAAGCGGGCATGAAATTCCGCGCCGGTAATTTCCTGATGTTGTGCGTGCTCTGCGGCACGCTCGCGGGCCTCGCGGCCATCATCTACACGAAGAATCCCGCCATCGGTTGGGCTGCGCTCGTCATTGGCGGTGTCCTTCCCTATTCTCTCGTCTCCTATCGCCGCCAAAAGCGCTTCGAGAAGTTCGAAGAGCTTTTCCCGGAAGCCATCGACACCTTAGCTCGCGCCGTTCGCGCCGGTCACGCCTTCACCACTGCCCTCGAAATGATTTCCAACGAAACAGCCGAGCCGCTGGCCAGCGAATTCCGCAAGCTCTATGAAGAGCAGAAATTCGGCATGCCTGTGCGCGACGCTCTCATGAATCTCACCGAGCGTGTGCCCTTGGTCGATATCAAGTTCTTCGTCACCGCCGTCATGCTCCAGCGCGAAACCGGCGGCAACTTGGCCGAGATCCTCGACAACTTGTCCTATGTGATTCGCGAGCGTTTCAAAATCCAGCGTCAGGTTCGGGTCCACACCGCGCAAGGCCGTCTCACCATGGCCTTGCTCATGGCCATGCCTCCGGCTGTGGTCGCTATTCTTGCCGTCTTCAGTCCGGATTTCGTCAAACCGCTTTTTTACGATCCCATTGGCCACGCCTTGCTTGTGGCCAGCATTGCGTTACAGACAGTTGGTTATTTCGTGATCCGGAAGATTATTAAGATTCAGGTTTGATCATGCCTCTGATCCTGACCATCGTCGCGTTTGTCACGGTCGTGCTGGTGGTATTCGCCTTTGGCGCGGCCGCCGTGACCCCCACTTCGGTCCTGGGAGCCCGCTTACGCGCCCTCGGTGGTCAGCCCACGATGGCGCAGGAAAAGCCTGCGGTGAAAGTAAGAGAGCGCATCGAGCAGGCGCTCGATCCGCTCAGCAAGGCGATCCCGCTTTCTCCCTCCGACGTCTCCCGCACCCGCGCCTGGCTCATTCAGGCTGGACTCCGCGAGTCCCGTCATGTCAGCTATTATTTCGGCTCGCGCATTGCGCTCGCCTTTCTCGGCCTGGTCGGCGTCATCGTTTTTTCCGGCGTCGATAGCGTTCCCCTTCTGGTCTGCGTGCCCGCTCTGGGTTTCTTCATTCCCCGCTTTTTTCTCAAACGCATGATCAAAGACCGTCAGCAGCGCATCCGCATCGCGCTTCCTGACGCTCTCGATCTCACCGTTATTTGCATTGAAGCCGGACTCGCCCTCGATCAGGCCCTCATGCGCGTCGGCCAGGATCTGCATCACGCTCATCCCGATCTCAGCGACGAATTTCATCTGGTCAACCTCGAGATGCGCGCCGGCAAGCCCCGCGCCGAAGCCCTACGCAACATGGTCGATCGCACCGGAGTCGATGACATTCGCTCCCTCGTCGGCACCCTCATTCAGACCGATCGCTTCGGCACCAGCATCGCTCAAGCTCTGCGGGTTCATTCAGATTCTCTGCGGACCGCTCGCCGGCAGCGCGCCGAAGAGCAGGCCGCCAAAACCACGATCAAGATGGTCCCTCCCCTCGTAATTTTCATTCTGGTTCCGTTCCTGTTCGTCACGGTTGGTCCAGCGCTCATCCAGGCCTATCACTCTCTGGTCGCCAAGTAGGTGCGAAAAGTGCTGAGCTAACGTGTTAGCCAAATTGGGAAGTGTACGACTTCAGTCGTGCCCCGAAACGAGTCCCCCAGGGACGGCATTCATTAGCCCCGGACCTAGTCCGGGGTATGGGTGGACAAAGAGCGAGTCCGGTCAGGGACGGGGCATTTGCCTACCCAAGTTTGATCCGTTAAGTCAGGAGAAATATGCCGGGACTCAGCCCGCGCGGTCAGGCCTTCAACCAAACCCGCCAGCGCTATCTCGCGACGAACCTGGCCGTGGCCCAGACGCACTGGTCCCGCCTGCGTGGCCTGATGGGCGCCCCTGAAGATGACTTTCGTAACGGATGCGGCCTCTGGATTCATCCCTGCCGCGGAGTTCATACTCTTGCCATGCGCTTCCCGATCGATGTAGTCTATCTCGACCGCGACGGCTCCGTCGTGCACCTCGAGTCCAATCTGCAGCCTTGGCGTTTCGCCCCCATCCGCCTGCAAGCCGCTTCAGTTCTGGAGTTGCCGAGCCACACCGTAGCCGAAACCGAAACCGCATTGGGCGATAAAATCGAAATCAACATAAAGGCTCCGAAACTTGCTGAAAATAACTCGAAGGCTTGAAATACGGTGGAAGAGCTGCGCTTCAGCGCCGCTTAACACCCCGGCCACGAGGGCTTTAGCCCCTGAGTTCGAAGCAAACAATTGAATATTCATTGTGAGTGAAACTCTCCAACTCGAAGACTTGATTTATCTCCATAATGAGCCCAGGCTCCTCATCGAGTGGACGCCGCGCTGGCAGGAGTTCACCACCTCCATCCGTCCCGCCTTCGCCCGTTCCAGCCCGCGTCTGGCCGGAGAAGCTCCTCACGGAATTCTTCCCTACCGCGGCCTGGTCGCGTCCTTCTTGTTGCAAGCCTTCTTACTCTTCGTCCTGATGGTTCTTCCCCGCGAAATCGAGCGCCTCCGCCCCTATGCCCCACCCCGTCTCCAGCCCGATGAAGTCATCTACTATTCGGCCGACGAACTGCCCCGCACCGAAGACTTGGGCGGAGCCCAATCCGGCGCCACCGGCCGTGCCGGCGGTCACGAAGCTCATCATCGCACCCAGACTATTAAAGTTGCTCGAGGCGCTTCGCTCGCAGAAAAAGTTGTTGACGCGCCCAACCTCAAACTTCCCTCGTCGCCCGGCGCGGTCGCGAACCTACTCGCCTTTAAGTCGGCCACGCCTCGGCCGGGTCCACCGGATCCCGCTAGCGCCGAAGGCTTGCACTCTTCCCTCACGGCGCCGCGTCTTGCCGCCAACGTAATTGCTCCTGCTCCGAACATTTCAGCAGATCGATCTCGCAGCGCGCCCGCCTTGAGCGCGGCCATCGTCCCGCCCGCGCCCAGCGCTCCCACCGAGCACACTCTCTACGCGCCCAAGTTCGATGCCAGCATCATCGCCCCCGCTCCAAGTATCTCTCGCGACCGCTCCCGCGCCGAACCTACCTTGAGCTCGACGGTGATAGCCCCTGCGTCCGAGCACGTTTCCCGCGATCAGGCTCGTTCCGCTCCCGCTCTCAACGGCAGTGTGATCGCTCCCGCGCCTTCCTCAGTGACTCGCGAAGTTTCTTCCTCGCGCGTGCAGATGAATGAGATTGCCGTCGTGCCTCCGCCAGTTTCCGCGCCCGAACGTGACTCCGCGCGCATCGCGAAGCTGACTCTGCCAGCTTCGTCGGTGGTCGCGCCCCCACCGTCTACCGATGCCCGCGACCTCCGGCGCCTCGAAAGCGGCGGTGTCCGTTCCTCTGCGCCCAACGTCATTCCCCCGCCGCCCGCTCCGGCCGCAAACGGATCCTTCGTCAGCAGCATCATCGGAAAACTCTTCGGCACGCAGGATGTTGTCCCGCCCCCGCCCTCGGTCTCTGCGGCCAGTGCCGCCGGAACATCCCGCACCTCCGCCGGCGGCTCGGGCACTTCGCTCACCGCCAATGTGATTCCGCCTCCACCCTCCATCGGCTCCGGGAGCAGTCCCGGTGGATCACCCTCCGGACGGTCTCAAGGCGCATCAAACGTGATTCCTCCGCCTCCGTCGGTGGCAGCCTCAAGTTCGGGTGGCGCCGGGTCACCACCTAGAAAATATTCAGGGTCGTCACTTGGCGGATCAAACGTCATCCCGCCGCCTCCATCCGTCGCTGGCCCAGGTACAGGAGGAGGAGGTGCAGGACAGAATTCCGGCGGCTCCGGTGGTGGAACTCTTCTCGCCAGCAATATAATTCCGCCCCCACCCACCGCGAATGCGGGCGCGGGCCTTTCCGGCTCTGGCCGAAGAGGCAATGGCCTCGGCGGACCCGGAGACATTGGCTCCGCTCTAGCTCCGCCCAAAGGCGGCGGCAGCGGAGATAATTCCGGAGTAGTCTTATCGACTGATCCCGGCTCGGCTCCGGGCATGCCCGGCAAAGGCGGAAAAGGATCGCTTGCCCTGTCCCCGTCGGGCGGCAATAAGCCCGGGCTTGGCGGTAGTGGTGAAGGCTCAGGTATCGGCAACGGCACCGGCCAAGGGAGCGGCCTGACCGGCGAGAGCGCCGGCGCAGGAAAATCCGGCACGGGCCCCGGTTCCGATCCCAATGCTCGCGCCGGAATCTCGCCCACCCCCGGCCCCGGCGGCGCCGGCAACGCTCCCACCGGAAATCCTGCTGCCCCCGGCGTAGACGTTCGCGGCGGCAGCACCATAGTCAATCTTCCCAGCTTCGACTCGGGAAACAGCAACGCTCCCAGCCTTCCCGGCCGATCTTCCGTGAAAGGAGATCCGGGTCCTGCCATTACCATCGTCGCTACATCGCGTTCCGGCGGTGCCTTTGATTTCTACGGCAAGATCCCTGGCGACAACTACACCGTCTACGTCGACACCAACATCGGCACGGTCGTCATGCAATTCGCCGAAGCCGATCCAGCATCGAATTCCGGCGCTGGGACGCTCACCGGACCGGAAGGGCTGCGCACCGAACTCCCCGCAAACCTTACCCGCGCCCGCGTCGTAATCAAATGCAAGCTAGACGCATCCGGCAATCTGAAAAATCTGCAGGTCCTCGAGCCCGGTCCTGCCGCTATGACCGCGAAAATCATGGCCGCGCTCCCCAGCTGGAAATTCCGCCCCGCCACCCGCGGCGCCCAGCCCGTCGAAGTCAACGCCATTCTCGGCTTCAACATCGACACCAACGACCGCTACTAGCAGCCACCCTCTGTCCTTCGGAGCGCAGCCAGGGAGCTCTTTTGGCTTCAGGAATGCCCGCTGAATCACCGAGGACGCTAGCAGCACCGTAGAGAGCGGCGCTTCAGCGTCGCAAAAAGCGGCCAAAAACCGATCAGGGCTTTAGCCCCTGCCTACAGCCGCAACCGTGCCATCAACGCATAGGCCCGCCGAAACCACACCCGCTCCCGCCTGCGCTGATACCTGGGCATCGTCGCCCGCTTGTCAAGAATCTTCTGTACCCACTGCCGAGCCTCTTCCACTCTTCCCTGGGCCTGCAGAAAGACCGCGCAGTTGTAGTAGGTTTCCGAATTCGTAGATATCTTGGTAGCCTGCTGAAAAAGTTTCTCCGCTTTTTCCGCTTGCCCCGTCTGCGCATATGCATGCGCCAATAGCCCTGCGCCTCGGTGGAAGTCGTAGTTTGGATCAGCTCCCACCGCCCGCTCCAGGTCCGGCACCGCCGCCGCGAAGTCTCCTAATTCAACCTCCGCCACTCCCCTGCGGTAAAACGGATCCACCGAATCCGACCGCTGCGAGATCGACCGGTCATAACATCTCCGCGCCTTCGCAAAATCGCCATCGTCCAGGTACAGCAATCCCAGCTCTTCATAGTTCCCCGCCGAAGGATTGTCCAGGATCGCTCGCTCCAATTCATGGATCCTTCGCCGCCGGGGAAACACCTGAAACGAGCTCCCCAGCAGCCCCGCATCCGGAATCACTTCCGCGACAATGTAAACCGCCGCCCCAATCCATCCCAAAAATAAAATGACAAAAATCCAATAAGTGTCCGGCCGGCGGCGAATGAAGTGCACAATCGCCACCACCTGCAGCAAGAGTCCCCACCAGTGAAAAAAGAAGAAAAGAAGTCCCATGCGAAGCGCAATATATCACGTCGACGGTGAGCAACTACTTGCAAGGCAGGGAAACTCCTTACCGCACCTACGCGAACTACCCTACAGAATTTTCGGGAGCTTTCTGCCATGCTGCGACGATGGCAATCCCCCCGGAGGAACGAGTTCGGCAATTGTGTGCCTTAGTAGCAGTAGCCGAAGGAGCAGAGCTGGAACACGCGATCGCGGAGCTTCGCACCGCCATTCGCACACTCATCGGCGACGCGCAAAACGTCTCGACCTATAACTTGATAAACTTTCCCGCGGCGATGGACAAGATGGACAAAAGGAAAAAAGCTTAGGTCATTCGGGTGGGGACAGCCGCCCTCGGCGGTCCAGTCGAGCATAGCTCGATGGTTCCTGCTACGCCGCAGCACCAGCGGCGTATGTAACAATGAAGAAGTGATAGAAACTGTAAATGGTTTGTCCAAGCCCGCAGGCCCAAGTGCGCAGCCTGGCTCCGTTCGACTAATCGCTTCCGATATCGACGGCACTTTACTCAACCCACAATTAAAAATCTCACCCGATGATCTGGCGGCCCTGCGTCGAGCCCACGCCGCCGGGATCGAAATCGTCCTCGTCACCGGACGCCGCCACACCTTCGCTCTGCCCATCGCCCAACAACTCGGCTTCGACCTCTGGCTGATCAGTTCCAACGGTGCAGTCACCCGCTCGCTCTCGGGCGAAACATTTCACCGCGACCTCATGCCCCGCCAAGTCTGCCGCGAATTAGTCACCGCCATGCGAGACTTCCGCGGCCACACCGTTCTTACCTTTGATAAAGAAACGAACGGCGCCATCGTTCTCGAGCACCTCGACGATCTCAACGCCAGCATCCGCCGCTGGCTCGAAAAGAACATGGAATACATCGAGTTCGTCATCCCGCTCGAAAAGGCCCTGGTCACCGACCCGGTGCAAACCATGTTTTGCGGCTCGATGGTCCGCATGGCCGAGGCTCTGCGCGCTCTCGAGGTCACCGGCCTGGGCAACCGCATCACCGTGCTCCGCACCGAATATCCGGAGCGCGATCTTTCCATGATCGACGTCCTGAATGCCGGCTGCTCCAAAGGCCACGCCCTCGAACGCTGGGCCGCCCACCGCGGCTTCCCTCGCGAACAGGTCATGGCCATCGGTGACAATCACAACGATGTGGAAATGCTTGAGTTTGCCGGCCATCCGGTTATCATGGGGAATGCCTGCGAGGAGCTCCGCACCCGCGGTTGGAGCCTAACCCTGGGCAATGACAAATGCGGCGTTGCCGCAACCGTCGCTGGTTTGTTCGATGATTAGAAAATCTCGGAGTAAAGGGACCAAGCTGCACCGCTGATGAGCCGCTTGTGGTTAGCGCTGCGCTTAAAGGGCTCGAAGTTGAGGGGCTTTAGCCCCCGAGGTAATTTAGCGTATTTTAGGATGCACAAACCGATCCAACTCGCACTCTGGACCGCGCTGCTCGCGCTAACCGCGCTGCCTTGCTTCGCCGCCGACGCCGCGATCCTCCGCAACGGATTCTCCATCCGCCACGAGCGCCGCCGAATCATCGGCGACATCACTCGGCTTTACATGGACGGTGATCAATCCAGCTTTGTCGACATTCCCACCGCCGAGATCGACCACTTCGAAGCCGTCCCGGATGCCCCGGCTCCCGCAGCGGCTCCCACCCCCGCCCCGCGCCAACTGCAATCCTCCGCCGCCATCAATCCGCATCCCTTCGATCTGAATCAAGCCGTAAGAGACGCCAGCGGAACTTACCAGCTCGATCCCGATCTTGTCACCAGCGTCATCCGCGCCGAAAGCGGATTCAACGTCCGCGCCGTCTCTCCCAAAGGCGCGCAGGGATTGATGCAGCTCATGCCGCAGACCGCCTCGCAACTCGGCGTCCACAATGCCTTCGATCCGAAGGCCAACGTCGACGCCGGCACGCGCTATCTCCGCGAACTCCTCGAGCGCTACAACTTCGATCTCGTCAAAGCCCTCGCCGCCTACAATGCCGGACCCGAGCGCGTCGAACAATACAACGGCGTGCCTCCTTACTACGAAACCAAAGCCTACGTCGCCCGCATCGTCCGCGACTTCAACAAAAAGAAACTCGCCGCCAAGTCCACGACTGCGGCTCCTGCCAAGAAGGGTCCACCTTCGAAGGCCGCTCCTGCTCACGCCAAGACTCCATCCCATTCTCCTCAACGCATCGCTCAAAACTAACTCTTTCGCGCTCCCGCCCTTCGCGGGCGGCGCAGCTCGATGCTCGACGGGTCGAACTGTGAATTCGGGCGATTTGCCGGGTAGCAGACCGTGACGGCCTCGATCCTGATCGCCGTTGAAGACGCGGAGGCAAGGTTAGACGTCACGCAGTGGCCGGTGGAGACATCTGGCAGTGATGTGCACTCCGCAGATCGCAGCTGGTGTAGGGTTTTTCACGTGAACGAAGATTGCGGCGGTATAATGGCTCCGCTCTAGGGGCGTGGTCGAGTGACTCAGGAGTTGTGCCGTGCCGCAGAAGAAGGTTCGCTTCGACGATTTCCAGTTGGATTATGGTCGTTTTCAGCTATACCGCCATGGCATCCCAGTTCGGCTTGAGGGTCTGCCGCTGCAATTGCTGATGTTCCTGGTCGAAAACAGGGGGCAACTGGTGACCCGCGAGCAGATCTCGAGCGAGTTATGGAGCAAAGATGTGTTTGTCGACGTCGAACCAGGGATTAATACCGCCATCCGCAAGATCCGCCGCGCCCTGGCTGACGACGCCGATGAACCGCAATACCTGCAGACGGTGGTCGGCCGCGGCTATCGCTTCGTCGCCCCTACCGCCGAAGAGGATGCCACGAGCGCGGCGCCAGCTGAAGGATTTGTCATTTCCCCCGAAGACCTGGGTCGCGCCATCATGACCGCAGCTGGCTTGGATCCAGAGAATCCCCGCGGAACCCCGAAGGCTCCCGCCGAAGACCGAATCAAGTCTGAGCAATAGTCGCGGCAGACCACGCGACAGAACCCGTCTCCGCTCGCGCCGAAACCTACTAAAAGCACCGCGCGGATGAAATCTTCAGATCGCTTCATACAGCTTCAGACCCTCTCCATGGACACTTCCTGCACGCGGGTGCAAGATCCCAACCATGATTTCTTCCTCTTGCCATTACCGTCGGGTCGAAATCAATCCATTACGGGAGGTGATTCCAATGAAGGGATCAAAAGGCATCAACGCATATAGAGTGCTGGCATACATTGCAATGCTATCTGGCGCGATGTTTACGACATTGCTGCTCCCGGCCTATGGCCAGCAGGAAGTCGACCCGACCTGGTATGACCCCGCGCCAAACACCGTAGCGAACGCCGTACCAAGCACGGGGCCAAACGCGGTGGTCGTCCACTCCTCGCAGCCCGCCGTGGCGTTTCACCGGCATGAAGTGGCGGTGAAGTCTGTGTCGTCGGCTGAGGGCTCTGGGAGGTCTCGCGGGACCCAACCCGCAACCCAGCCGAAGATTGCAGATATCGGCGTGCCCAGGGACCGGAGTCAGGAAGAGAAAGTTGCCGCAATTGCTCGTTGACGCGATCAATCGAGTGCCCACCCTTCGAAAATCGCGAAGGGTGGGGCAGCCCCAATTCTCAGGTAGTGCGCGAGTGGGGCAGCCCCGCTACGTTCCTTAGTCGTGATGTAGCGTGGGGCGTGGATGAGTGTCCGACTGCTGTTGCGTGACAGACCGGGGGGTGATGTCACCAACGCAGTCGGACCGATCCGCTTTCGCCTCGAAATAAAGTCCAGGTAGGGCGGTTGTGATTCGTTGGCCCTGCGTGTGCGTTGAGCTCCGTCCCACACCGCTTCGACCCCTTCCTCAGCCGGCTCGTCGTCCAGACTCTCCACCAGACCATCGATGAGCAAACCACGTTCCTGAGTCGGAAAACTGAGGGCCTTCTCCAATAGCTCCGAAACCTGCGGCGTCATCTGTGCCTTAGCCGCCCGACGACCGACCCATCTTACCCGCGCCCGCAAGTCACGAAGAACTGATACTCTCTTTTCCTTTCAATGACTTACCCCCGCCCAATCCCCGATATCCCCGCTAAGCCCCATTTTTCTCCCGTTCGTTGTCTTAAGGATGCGCCATCCCTTCGCTTCCAAATAGGATGGCTTCAGCTCAATACCCAGGGAAGCGTGTATCAACCAGGTTCAATTCCCGGGGAGAGCCACAGGTTGCAGGGTTTTGTGGACTAGGATCTCAGGTAAGTTAGGGCGAAGTTCCGCTAAATTTTCCTAGGACGAACACCCAAGACCGAGAGAGCCAGGAGCCAGAAGCTATTATGCGCAAGCCGATCAAGTACGTAGAAAAAGCAGTCACCGTCGCTGCCAAAGGTGCTTGGGTTGTGTTCGACCGCTTGAATCGCATCAAGCCCAACCCGTCGCCCACGCCGAAATGGTCCGACAAGCCCCTGCTAAAGTCCTACGAAAAAACCAAGCCACCTCTCGGTTGGCCTCGCTCCACGGATTCGCTGTGTCCGAAATGTGTGCCGGAAATTCGCCAGCAGATTCTCGACGGCAAACTGCCGCACGAAGTTTTGATGAACGAAAAAGTCGGCGAGATCAAAGCCACCATCGTCGAACGCGACGGCAAGATTCTGATGGTGAAAGATTGTCCGAAACACGGGCACTTCGAAGACGTGATGTCAATCGACACCGATTTCTCGAAGCATCTGGAAGATGTTTTCCCCGGACGCGACATTGTTGCGCATAATGACGAAAAACTGCACCATCACGGCTCATCGACCGTGAAGTATGGACGAGGCTCGGTGCTGACGATCGATCTCACCAACCGCTGCAACATGATGTGCGATCCCTGCTTCATGGACGCGAACCAGGTTGGGTTCGTCCACGAACTGACGTGGGAAGAAATCAAGACCATGCTCGACAACGCGATCACCATCAAGCCGCGGCGTCAGATGAGCGTGCAGTTCTCCGGCGGTGAGCCGACGTTGTCGCCGTACTTTCTTGATGCGGTTCGCTACGCGCGCAGAGTTGGATACAACTCGGTGCAGGCCGCGACCAATGGAATTGAGTTCGCAAAGAGTTTTGAGTTCTGCCAGCAGGCGGTGGAAGCGGGTATGCGCTACGCGTACTTGCAATTCGACGGCATCGGTAACGCTGCCAACGCGCACCGCATGGTCGGAAACCTGTTCGACGTGAAATTGAAGGCGATCGAGAACCTGCACAACGCTGGAGTCGAAATTGTTCCGGTCGTAACCATCGTCAACGGCATCAACAACGAACAAGTCGGACGCATCATCAAGTTCGCGCTGGACAATCCGAAGACGATCAGCTTCCTGAGCTTCCAGCCCGTAAGCTTTACGGGACGCGACGAAGCCGTCACCGACGACCGCCGCCAAGCCCAGCGCTACACGCTGTCTCACTTAGCTCACGACGTTAAGAATCAAACCGGCTTAGGCGAACCCAGCCGGGACTGGTTCCCGATTTCATTCATGGGAACGTTTAGCGATTGGGCCGATCTGATGCACGCCAATGACGTCAAAAACGACTGGGGCCAACTCAGTTGCGGCTGCCATCCGAATTGCGGGACTGGCATGGCGGTGATGATCGATAAGGAAACCAAGGAAGCTGTGCCGGTGACCGCTTTCCTGCATGGGGATCAACTGGCAAAGGATATTGCGAAGGTGAATGATGCGGCGCGTGGGAAATTACTCACCGTCGTGGGAATGGCTTTGTGTTTGATGAAGAACTACGATCCTTTTCAATCGCCGACGCATTTCAAGCTGATGGACCTGTTGCGGAAGTTCGACAAGAATTTCAATGCCACGGGAAGAAATTACGGCAAGGTTGGGCCCGATCGCACCGTCGACGATGTGATGAAGCGGCGGCAGGACCGGTGGAACTTCCTGTTCATCGCGGGAATGTGGTTCCAGGACCTGTTCAACTACGATTTCCGGCGGACGGAGCAGTGCATCATTCCGTACGCGACCCAGGAAGGCGAGATTTCGTTCTGCGCGTACAACACGGGCGTGGGCTGGCGGAACATCATCGAGAAGATGCACATGACGGCCACGCTGACCAAGTGGTACGAAGAGCATGGTCGGCACGAGATTTTTGCAGGCGGCAAGAAAGTGAAGATGGATGATGAAGTGCACTCTCTGCTGCTGCGCGAAGATATCGTTACCAACGAACTGCAGCACGATCTGGACAAGCTGGGCATTGCGAAGAACGCGCGCGAAGAGAAGAAGCGGGCGAGAGACGCGAAAGCGGCGGCTTCCGGCTCCCTGGTTTCGGCTTCCGATGAAAAGTCCGAGGTAACGGGCGAGCAGCGTGGGCCGCAGAAGAATGACGAGGCTTACAACGCGCGCATGGCGGCACTGTACCGCGAGGTGGTGTTGAAAGAGAAGCCTGCGGTGGCGGAGAACGGATTCATTCCACTTGGCGCGTTGGGTCAGGCAAACGGGAATGGCAATGGCAACGGAGCGCATGCTGCGAAGCAGGAAGTTGCCGAGCCAGTGGCGGGAGACTGAAAGTGCGCTGCTAGCTTCTAGCTCAGACCAAAACGGGGCCGCCTTCGGGCGGCCCGATTTATTTTTGGAATCGTTCTTTCTTCTTCTGCTGGAGCGACGCTTCGTCACTACGTTATGCGCTGTATTGATGTTGTCATAAACGCCCGATAGGTTGAATGAGAAGAAGTGCTAGCGGAATGATTCGCAATTCATGGTGAAAACGTCAGTGGGAGTGGATTCATGAGATTTTCTAAAACTTTGCTTCTGCTCGCGCCTTCAGCAAGTCTAGCGGCACTTTGATACTCGCAACGCTCCAGGGCAACTGATCCGGAATGCGGTAGTGATTGCGAAGGCGGCGGGAGCGTAGCAGTACGCTCCGGACAGTCTGACGAAAGCGGAAGACACGTTGCAGCGGGCGGAAGATTATTACCAGCGGAAGCAAGGACGGACTCCGATTTGGGACGGCGGGCGCGGGGGATGGGCAAGGCAGATCCGGTGGCGGACAACAGCAGGGCGACGGGACGACGACAACTGAACCGGCGCGTGGAGATGATCGTATCGGGTTACGTGATTGGGAACCAGACAGGGGCCGGCGGTGATCAGGGGCAGGCTCCTCAGACGAATCCGCATTAAGCGGGCGAACAGTAGCTAAGAGCGATCACAAAAGCGATCGAGACGATTTCCACAGGGTCTGTAGGCTAGCGTACAGACTGGCTTAGTCCAGAAGAATAGGTTTAGACGAGGAGCCTAAGGGAGTTCGTTGTGGACACTCCTGGAAGTCGCAACCCGCCTTCGGCGGCGAATCCTTTCAATTTCAAATCTGAGACAGTGCGCTGCCTGATCTGCAATCAGCCGCTTAAGCTGGAGACGGCCAACTCCGACGAGTATGGGAGACCGGTGCACGAAGAGTGTTACGTATTGAAAACGCGCCTGAAGATGACTTCTAACCCTCCCGCAGCCTAGCCTGAAGATCGTAGACAGTTTCACGGACAAACGCCTAGAGCTACGGACCGGCTTCGGACCGGAGCTGTTGGCCAACTCCTCGGTGGGACCGGTCTCATCCGTCTCTTCAGCGGTGACAACACCTTGGTTGACCGCTGCTGCGTTGAGCTCAGCGGTTGGCCCGGAGGACTCGCAAGCTTTGGCAATCAGCGCCGAGACCAAGTCTACGGGCCTGCATTTTCGACGTTGACTTGACGCTGATGAAGACCTTACCCATTCCACGCTGCGAGAGCAAAGTTCCACTTCGGGGGGCAGTCCTTCAACGTGTTGAACCATCCTAATTTCGACCAGCCGATTGGCATCGCAAACCCACGGTTCGGAAGCCAAGTCCGGACGGTGGGGACTTCACAAGCATTTTCGGCTCGTTCCTGGGGGCCGACGCTTTGCCGCGCGCTCTGCAGATTAAGGCGCAAATCATTCTCTAGCGAAGGCTGATGGGACTGGGCGGCTCTGGTTAGATCCAGACTTTTTTGCTTGGCTGCGAAACCCCAGGCGCCTTGGGCGCGAAAGCTCGCATTCGCTTTGTTACAATCGCTGCTGTATGAGTGCACAAGCGACGTTTGCCGACGTTCCAACAGCGATTGAGGAGATCCGTGCCGGCCGCATGATCGTAGTGGTGGATGACGAGGATCGCGAGAATGAAGGCGACCTCACCCTGGCGGCGGAGAAGGTTACTCCGGAAGCGATCAACTTCATGGCGCGGTTTGGACGAGGGCTGGTGTGTCTGACCATGACCGAGGAGCGACTCGATCATCTGCGACTGGGGCCGATGACAGCGGAAAACACTTCGCAATATGGCACGGCGTTTTGCGAGGCCATAGATGCGCGGGTCGGGGTGACGACGGGAATATCCGCGTACGATCGCGCGCGCACGATACAGGTGGCGATCGATCCGGCTACGAAAGCTTCCGATCTGGCGAGGCCGGGACATGTCTTTCCCCTTCGCGCACGAAAAGGCGGGGTGCTGGTGCGGGCGGGACAGACCGAGGCTTCTGTCGATCTGGCGCGCTTGGCGGGAATGGTTCCGGCGGGGATTATTTGCGAAATCATGAAGGATGACGGAACCATGGCGCGGGTTCCGGACCTGATTGAGTTTTGCCGCGAGCATGAAATGAGGATGTTGACCGTGGCGGAGCTGATCCGGTACCGCATGGCGCATGAGCGGTATGTGCACCGCGTGGGCGAGGCGCTGGTGGATACGCACTTCGGCGGATTTCGCCTGATCGCTTATGAGAGTGAAGTGGATGGCGGGGAGTCGCACGTGGCCTTGATCCGCGGCGATGTGGAGAATAGCGAAACGCCGGTGCTGGTGCGCATGCATGCGCACTGCCTGATGGGCGACGTGTTTGGCTCGACGGGATGCGAATGTCATGCCACGCTACAAGGGGCGCTGCGGCGGATTGCGCAGGAGGGGCGCGGGGTTTTGGTGTACCTGCATCAAACGTCGCAGGGATTTTCCAAGGAGAAGGTTGGCGAGCGGACGGCGCTGACTTTTCATCGGGGAAGGAAACTGCCGGCGCTTCTCGATAATGAACGGCAGACGAAGCGCGAGATTGGCATTGGGGCACAGATTCTTTCGGATTTAAATCTGCGACGGATCCGGCTGCTGACGAACCGTCCTAAGAAAGTGGCGGCGCTGGAGGGATTTGGGATTGAGATTGTGGATCAGGTTTCGGTGGAGTTAAGCGAGACGAAAACTAGGTACTAGAGGCTTTTTTGGCAGAGTTGCTGCAAAGTCGCAGGCCGCTGCTAAGTCGAGCATGGGGGCTGAAGCCCGGATTTATTTTCGATGCTTTACGCGGCGATGAATCGCCGCTCTTCCAGGGTGGCAGCGGGAGACAGCAGTTTCCTCCACTCCGCCGTCGCTGGCGCTCCTGCTGCGGTCGGAATGACAAGATCATCCTTCATGGGCTCTGGTTCAAGAAAAGTGGTTCCTAGTCGCAGCGCTGAGAGCGCTGCGCCACCCAAAGGCGACCTTTTTAATAGGCGAGTTTCTTGACCGGATATTTTTCTAGAAGGGTTTGCGCACGACGACTTCGGCGTCACGGATGAAGAACTGGGCGGAACATTGTTCGGAGCCGCAGATGACAGGGACGAGGCCGTTGATCTGGCGGCGCGTGATCAGGCCCAGCATTCCGCAGGATGGACAGGCGAGCACGGCCCAATAGGGATCTTCCTTCTCGCCGACTTCACCGGCGTTCTCCAAAACAAAGACGGTTCCGGGCTGCATCTGTTCCGGGATCCATTCATTCAGGATGTCCAGTTCGCCGACCATATTTCCCCCTTGTGAACCAGCTTTCTGAAGCAAATCCCCTGTCCCTAAGAAGCCTTTTTAGCACGCCGACGCCCGGCGGGCGGTGTTACGGAAGTACTCGATTTTCTGGCTACGACCTCGGCGCGCACCTGTCGGACCGTGTCGCTGAGACAAACACCGAGAATCGGCTGATCGGAGTTTTTCAGGATATCGACGATTTGCCGTGCCGATGTTTCGAGATAGAGGCGAGTACCATCGGTGAGCAGGTGAACGTCGGAGCTGCGGCTGACGATATCGGCGAGGCCTTTGCCGCATTCCTGCTCCAGGAAGCGCATGACCTTTCGTACCCCTTGCAGCGAGAACCCCTTGCGGCGCAGCTCACAGATAACCGCCAATTCGGTAAGGTTCTGCATGGAATAGAGCCGGCGATGACCTTGGCGTTTGGGCTTGACGACGCCCCGTTCGTCCCACCACTGGAGTTGGCGGGCGGTGATGCCGGTCAGGGCGATTACGTCGTGAGATGGAAAGCGATCTTGCATTCGTCCCCAGCCATGTTTGAAACAATTTACGGGTTAAATGTTTCAAACATTCTAGACATGAGCGGACGGGAGTCAATGAGGATTCGTGGGGAAGGGGGTAACTAAAAGAATGCCCGAGAGCGGGTCGGCGGGATTGACGGACTCGTGGCGTCGCTGAAGCGACTCGGTTTGCCTCTCCAAAGCTACCTCGCACTTAGGGGCGGGGACCAATGCATGCCGTCGCTGCCGCGACTTTGCTCTGGAAGGTCCGGCAGAGAGCCGCCGCCGACGAAGTGGACGATTTCCAGGCGGTCGCCGTCTTTGAGGACAGTCTGAGACCAGCGGTCGCGAGGGGCGATTTCGCGGTTGAGTTCGACGGCGACGCGGTCGGATTTCATGGCGAGGGATTCGATCAGAGCCGCTAGGGTGAATTGGGCGGGCGGCAAAGGGGTTTCGAGATCGCTCTCTTCTCCATTGATGTGCAGTTTCATGGCTTCAATTTTCTCACGTGGAAAACTGCAGGCCAACACTCCTAGTCGGCCTTGCGCAGGGCGAATTTGCGGGTGACGGTGCGGCCCTGATGGTTGGCTTGGACCATGATGGAGGAATCGGGCAAGGCGGACTCCTCGACCTCGACGGAGATTTCCGCGCTGCCGGCCGAATCGGTGGAGGCTTGCGTATAAAAAGGAGCGACGTCGGGACGGGCGAAGCGAAAAATGAGACGGGCGTTGGGGATAGCGGTTCCAGCTTCGGTCACGCGCAACTGCATGGTCAAACTACGGTTGGCATGAACGGAGGTGGCATTCACCCATTCCACGTCCAATTGCTTGACGCTGGCCAGGGCTTCGGCTTCGGCGTGGTCGAGGACGTTGTCCAATTTGCCTTCCCGAATGGCTTCGAGCACCAAGCGATGTTGATCGCGCAACTGCTGCTCTTTTTGAGAATCGCCAAAACCGGCTTCCGCGGCTGAGTTCGCGTAGGAGATGGCTTTCTTGCCCACGCATCTTCCGCGCACGAAGACCTGGGTCTGAAGCAGTTTTTCGCTCTCACGCGCCTCGCTTTGCACGTGGTAGATGGTGTCGCCGTGTTTGACGTCCGTGTTAAAACCGAAAATCATAAGAATTTTGCGATCGGGTCCTTGGGCGATTTTGCGATTGAAACCCCAAGTCCTCTGAGCTTACAACGTTTGCGGGGATGTCCGGGAGTTTGAATTTCAATTACCCGATTACCCGATGGCACAATCATCAAATTGTTGGTGGTTCCCTTGACACTCGCGCGCACCAGCACCTAATCTAGAATGTTTACGTAACTTGCTTGGCGCGAATTATATATACGCTCTCCTATGCCCGACAATTACTTCGTTCGCTACCTGCCGTTCTTGATCCACATTTTGCTGGCGGGAGGGATCGCGACTGCCATCATCACCCTTTCTTGGCTGATCGGGCAGCGGAAACCGACCCCAGCCAAAATGTCGGCCTATGAATGCGGCATGACGCCGGTGGGAGATTCGCGCGGCCGGTTCTCGGTGCAGTTTTACCTGGTAGCCATGCTATTTATCTTGTTCGATGTCGAGGCGGTTTTTCTCTATCCCTGGGCGGTGATTCTGCGGGATCTCAAGCATTTTGGCTTGTGGGAAATGCTGGTATATATCGGCATTGTTCTGGTGGGATTTTTTTATGTTTGGAAGAAGGGCGTGCTCGACTGGGGTCCGGACGCGGCGCGGCGGGGAGCACGCTGATGGCTTTGGCGCCGGCGATCACTGATGTTGAACAGCTGAAGGGTCATCCTGCGGTGGCGCAGCTGCTGGCATGGAATGCGGCGGCCGTGACGGGAGTGAAGTTCGACCGCGACGAGATGACGATTTATATTGATCGCTCAAATATTCGTGAGGCTTGCGCCCTGCTTCGTGACGATGCGAACTGTGCCTTCAACTTTCTTTCCGACGTCACCTGCGTGGATTGGTATCCGGCAGAGCCCCGGTTTGAAGTGATCTACCATTTGCTTTCGATTCCCAACAAAGAGCGCGTGCGGTTGAAGGTTCGGCTGCATAGCGCCAATCCGGTGGTGGAGTCGCTGACTCCGGTGTGGCCGGGGGCGAATTATTTTGAGCGCGAAGTTTTTGATCTGTTTGGGATTCGCTTTACCGGGCATCCTTATTTGCTGCGGCTTTTGATGCCCGAGGATTGGGAAGGGCATCCTTTGCGGAAAGATTATCCGGTGGAGGGCTACCGCTAGATGGCGCACCTGACACCGACGCCGGTTCTCGAGCCTGGGCAGGATCGAACCATGATCCTGAACATGGGGCCGCAGCATCCGTCCACGCATGGAGTGCTGCGCGTCCTGCTGGAGATTGACGGCGAGACCGTGGTGCGGATCATGCCGGACATCGGCTTTCTGCATACGGGGATCGAAAAGACCTGCGAGGCGAAGTTTTATCAGCAGGTGGTGCCGCTGACCGACCGCATCGACTACCTGTGCCCCATGACCAACAACCTTTGTTATGTGCTGGGCGTGGAAAAGCTACTGGGGCTGGAGATTCCGCCGAAGGCGCAGTGGATGCGGGTTTTGATGAACGAGTTGACGCGCATCAATTCGCATCTGGTGTGGCTGGGCACGCACGCCATGGATATCGGCGCGCTGACGGTGTTTTTGTATTGCTTCCGCGAGCGCGAAGAAGTGCTGAAGATGTTCGAGATGATTAGCGGACAGCGCATGATGACTTCGTACTTTCGCATCGGAGGGCTAGCGTTGGAGCCGCCGCTGGGATTCTTCGAGCGGGTACGCGAGTTTGCCGGATATTTTCCGGAGAAGGTGGACGAATACGAGAATCTGCTGACGGGAAATCCGATCTGGATGATGCGGACCAAAGGCGTGGCGAAACTTTCGGCGGAAGATGCAGTTGCGCTGGGAGCGAGCGGGCCAACGCTGCGTGGGAGCGGCGTGGATATCGATCTGCGGCGCGATATGCCTTACACCGGCTATGAGAACTTCAAGTTCAAGGTTCCGGTGGCGCAGGAGGGTGACGTTTTTGCTAGATACATGTGCCGCGTGGCGGAGCTGCGGGAGTCGATCAAGATTGTGGGGCAGGCGCTGGATGGGATGCCGGAAGGGCCAGTCAAGGCGAATGCGCCTGGAGTAGTGCTTCCCGATCGGGAGAAGATGAAGACGCAGATGGAAGCCCTCATCTATCACTTCAAGATTATTACAGAAGGGTTTGCGGTGCCGACGGGCGAGGTGTATCAGGCGGTGGAATCGCCGCGGGGTGAGATGGGCTACTACATCGTGAGCGACGGGACGGCAAAACCTTATCGCGTGCATATGCGGGCGGCGTGTTTGGCGAATTTGCAGACTCTGCCGAAGATGTGTGAAGGCGGGCTGATTGCGGACGTGGTCGCGGCCATTGGGAGCATCGATATTGTGCTGGGAGAAATCGACCGGTGAAATTTTCCGACGAATTCGAGGCGCGGTTTGCGGAGATGGTGCCGCATTATCCGACGAAACGATCGGCGCTGGTGCCTACTCTGCTTTATGCCCAGGATGAGATTGGATTTCTCTCCGGTGAGGTGATCGCCGAATTGGCGGGACGGCTGGATTTGACGGAGCTCGAAGTGCGGAACGTGATCAGCTACTACTCGATGCTGACCACCAAGCCGCGCGGCAAATTTAATGTGCAGGTTTGTACGAATATCAGTTGCCTGGTGCGGGGTGGGGAAGAGATTTTGCGTCACTGCGCGAAGAAGTTGGGCGTGGGGAATAAAGGAACCACCGCAGACGGATTGTTTACGCTGGAAGAGGTGGAGTGCATTGGGGCGTGCAGTTGGGCTCCGGCAGCGCAGGTGAATTACGATTTTCACGAGAACCTGACGACTGAGAAGATCGACGGGATTCTCGACGACTACAAGAAGCAAGGAACGCAGTAGGCGATATTGAGTAATTGCGTAATTTGGTAATTGCGAAATTGAAAATCAACAGCCGAAATGATGCCGGTCGCGAAGTTCCAATTGCTCACTGACTAAATTGCAAAATTCAATTACTCCATGGCTGACTTGGTTTCACATCCCGACGAAGTAAAGGTTGTCACCCGGCGCTTTGGCATGGGTGCGACAAATATCGACCGGTATCTCGAACTGGACGGCTACAAGGCCATGCAGAAGGCGCTGGGGATGGAGCCGGACGCCATTATTAATGAGGTGAAGAACTCCGGGCTGCGCGGGCGCGGCGGCGCGGGGTTCTCGACGGGGATGAAGTGGTCGTTCGTACCCAAGCAGTCGACCAAGCCGAAGTATGTTTTGTGCAATGGCGATGAGAGCGAGCCGGGCACCTGCAAGGACCGGCTGATATTTGAGCATGATCCGCATGCCGTGATCGAAGGCGTGATGATCGCGGCACTGGCGGTGGGCGCGGCGAGCGGCTACATCTACATTCGCGGCGAATATCGATATCTGTCGATCATCATGCAGAAGGCGATTCGAGATGCTTACGCGAAGGGTTTCATCGGCAAGAACATCTTGGGCAGTGGCCGGGCTCTTGACATTTATTGGCACGGGGGAGCGGGAGCATATGAAGTCGGTGAGGAATCGGCGCTGATGGAATCGCTCGAAGGCAAGCGCGGGATTCCGCGGATCCGGCCACCTTTCCCTGCCGTGGTGGGACTGTGGGGCGGGCCTACGGTCATTAATAATGCGGAGACGCTGGCCAGCGTACCGCACATCCTGCTGGGCGGCGCGGAATGGTACGCGAAGATCGGCACGCCGAAGAATGGCGGGACGCGGCTGTTTTGTCTGAGCGGCAATATTGCGAAGCCCGGGGTGTACGAACTGCCCATGGGATACAACCTCAGAAAGATGATTTTTGAAGTGGGCGGCGGGATCCCGAACGGGCGCGAGTTGAAGGCGGTTGTCCCCGGTGGGTCTTCTACACCTTGCCTGACCGCCGATGAAATCGATGTCGCGATGGATTTCGATTCGGTAGCCAAGGCTGGGTCGATGCTGGGATCGGGCGGGGTGGTGGTGCTCGACGATGCTCAGTGCATCGTAAAATTTGCGCTGCGAACCATGAAATTTTATAAGCACGAGAGTTGCGGATGGTGCATTCCCTGCCGCGAGGGCACGGACTGGTTGGAGAAAACGCTGACGCGGTTTCATCGCGGGGGCGGGGTGAAGAAAGACATCGATAACATGCAGTATTTGTCGGAGAACATGCTGGGGCGGACATTTTGTCCGCTGGGAGATGCGGCGGCGATGCCGACCATCGCGTTTGTGAAAAAGTTCCGCAAAGAGTTTGAGGATCATTTGGAAGGCAGACCGTGCCCGTATGAAAAAGAGGACGCGGTGGAAGAACTGCCTGTGTTGGCACGCTGAGCAAGAATCGGGTCATTTGCGATCGGGGTGATCGGCGATTGAAAACCGGCGGCTTGATCAATCGCAAAATGAGCCGATCACACAATCGCTAGATTTTTATGGCTGACGTAACCCTTACAGTAGACGGCAAGAAGGTAACGGCCCCGGCAGGGACTCTGCTGATTGAGGCTTGCAAGACGGTGGGCATTGAGGTGCCTTCGTTTTGCTATTACCCCAATCTCTCGCTGCAGGGCGCTTGCCGCATGTGCCTGGTGAAAATCGAGAAGATGCCCAAGCTGCAGACCGCGTGTACCACGGTGATCAACGAAGGGATGGTCGTCACTTCGGATAGCGAGGAGATCAAGCAGGCGCGGAAGGCGATGGTCGAACTGCTGCTGGGGAATCATCCGCTTGATTGTCCGGTGTGCGACGCGGGTGGCGAGTGCGAACTGCAGGACATGACATTTTCTTATGGGGCGGCCGAATCGAAGTTCATGGAGGCCAAAAACCATAAGGATGAGCAGCAGTGGTCTCCGGTGGTGTTCTTCGATCGTCCGCGATGCATTCTTTGTTACCGATGTGTGCGGGTGTGCGGCGAAGGGATGGACGTGTGGGCGCTCGGGGTGCAAAACCGGGGCGTGAGTTCGATCATTGCGCCGAATAAAGAAGATCACCTGGAATGCGAAGAGTGCGGGATGTGCATCGACATCTGCCCGGTGGGGGCGCTTACTTCTGGCGCGTATCGGTACAAGACGCGGCCTTGGGAGATGAAGCATGTGGGCACGATCTGCACGCACTGCGGGGATGGATGCAAGACGACCTTGGGCGTGCGGCGTGCGGACCAAGGAATGGAGATTGTCCGCGGGGACAATCGGGATAAAAGCGGGACGAATGGCGACTTCCTGTGTATCAAGGGGCGATATGGGTTTGATTTTGCGAATCATGAGGAACGGCTGACGGGGCCGCTGATTCGCAAGGACGGCAAGCTGACGCCCGCGACCTGGGAAGAAGCGTTTGGGCTGATTGGCAAGAAGTTCGTGGAGGTACGCGATCGCGACGGTGGAGCGGCGATTGGGGTGATCGGCTCGACGCGAACTACGAATGAAGAAGACTATTTACTCTCCAAGTTTGCCCGCGTGGTTTTGAAAACAAATAATGTCGACCATCACCGGACGGCGGACTTCCCCGCCCTGGCGGCTGCGGTTCGCGGAAAAGACGATACGATGGCTAGCATGGCGGAAGTGTTTACCGCTCCCGCGATTCTGCTGATCGGGAATGATCCGACGGAGCAGCATCCGCTGCTGGCCTGGCAGATTCGTAACAATGTGCGACTGCATCGGGCACGCCTGTATGTGATCAATTCGAATTCGATCAAGCTGCGAAGGCAGGCGGCAAGCTTTGCGGAGATTCCGGCTGGAGCAGAAGGGAAAGTCGCGGCATTCTTGGACGGAGCGGAGGCGGCTGCGGATGCGCTTGTCAGTTCGTCCATGAACAAAGAAGCGTGGGTTGGGCTGCGCGGGAAGCTGCGGGGCGAACCGGGGCTAGTGATTGTTTTCGGTTCTGAACTTCGGGGCGATGATCTCTCCAGTCTTGTGAAGTTTGGAGCAGGAATTTCCGGAGCCAAGTTTGTATGTCTCGCGGATTATGCCAATTCGCGTGGGGCGGCTGATATGGGCTTGTATCCAGATTTACTGCCGGGATATCACCCCATTGCGGGCGGCAGCGAGTTTCATCAGGCATGGGGAGAAATTCCGCAGGTTCCTGGACTTGACTTGGCGGGCATGGTCGATGCCGGAAAAGCGGGCAAGTTGAAGGCGCTTTATGTAGCCGGATCAAATCCGGTGGGGCGATTGAATATTGACCCGTTCGCATTCTCGAAAAGCTTCGTTGTCGTACAGGATATGTTCCTGACTGAGACGGCAGTGATGGCTGATGTGGTGCTTCCTGCGGCGAATGCTTACGAAAAGTCGGGGACGTTCACAAATACTTGTGGAGATATGCAGTTGGTGAAAAAGGCTGGAGAGGTTACGGGCACAAAGTCCGATTTTGAAATGATCGTGCGGGTCGCGGACGCGATGGGCTTTGCCGTACGGGAACTCGTGCCTTTTGGCGGGGGAACGCGCGCCGACATGGGACAGTCTCGGGGCGCACAGTCAGGCGAGGCCGACAGGCACGCGGTTTGGCTGGAGGCGCATGGGCTGGAACCTAAAATGAGTCCGTTCGATCCGACGGCGATTCTGGATGAGATTCAGCGGCTGGTGCCGGGCTATGACATATCGCGAATGGACTTGCTGGCGGGCAATAGCCAGCATACGTCGTTGGCCAACAGTGGGGCGGGAGTTGCACATCGGCCGGAATCCATCGCTCCGGCGAACGACAATCTTTTCAGTTCTGGAACTCTGGGACGCTATTCGCATGCGTTGCAGTCGGTGATCGAGAGTCACGAAGTGAAGCCCGCCGAAGTTGCGGCAGACTGAATCGCGTAACTAAAAAAGAATCGCAGCATTGGGAGAGGAAGCAAAGGCCTTGTCGGTTGGCGTTTTCATACTCGTGTCGGTGATCAAGTCGCTGATCGTTCTGGTCGTACTGTTGACTGCTGTTGCATATACGGTGTGGCTGGAACGCAAGGTGGTGGGCCACATGCAGAATCGCTGGGGACCCACGCGGGTGGGGCCGTTTGGACTGTTGCAGCCTGCGGCGGACGGGCTGAAGTTTTTGTTCAAGGAAGATCTGACGCCGCCGCACGTTTACAAGCCGCTGTTTCTGGCGGCGCCGATGATGGCGCTGATCTTCGCGCTGACTTCGATTGCGGTGATTCCGTTCGGCAACTCGATCACGATCGGCGGCACCAACATCCCGCTGCAGATCACCGACCTAAACATAGGACTGCTGCTGATTCTGGGCGTGACTTCGCTGGGTGTATATGGGGTGGCGCTGGCAGGGTGGTCGTCGAATAACAAATATTCCCTGCTCGGCGGATTGCGTGCCAGCGCCCAGATGGTCAGCTACGAGATCGCGCTGGGACTTTCGCTGGTGGGAGTGCTGATCCAGTCGGGCAGTTTCAGTTTGCGGACGATCGTCGAGGCGCAGGGCGGGCGCTTCTGGGGTTTCATTCCGCGGTGGAACATTTTTCACGGGCAGTTCATCGGGTTCTTTATTTATCTGATGGCGGCCTATGCGGAAACCAACCGTATTCCCTTTGACCTGCCGGAGGCCGAAACTGAACTGGTAGCCGGGTACCACACCGAATACAGCGCCATGAAGTTTGCCATGTTCTTCATGGCGGAATACGCCAACATGATTACGGTGGCGTGCCTGGCCACCCTGTTGTTTTTCGGGGGATGGAACGGGCCATTATTTGGGCCTCCGATATTGCGGGCTTTGCTGCCGGTGTTCTGGTTTGGCGCTAAGATTTTCTGTTTTCTTTTTTTGTATATCTGGGTGCGCGGAACGTTGCCGCGCTTCCGCTATGACCAACTGATGTCGTTTGGCTGGAAATTTCTGCTGCCGCTGGCGATTGCGAATCTGGTGGCAACAGCAATTGCCGTGGCCTGGTAAAGAAACAAGTTCATGAGTTTTCATCTGGTCTTATTCTTGGCGTTCGGCGCGGTCTGCGTCGGCGGGGCCGTGAACCTGCTGGCGCAACGGCATCCGATCAACAGCGCGCTGTCGCTGATAGCGGTGATGGCGGCGCTGGCGGGCGAATATCTGCTGCTGGGTGCGGAGTTCGTGGCCGCGGTACAGGTGATTGTGTATGCGGGCGCAATTATGGTGCTGTTCGTGTTCGTCATCATGTTGCTGAACGCGGGCGAGGAAGAAGAGACCAAGGGAAGCCGCGTCGCTGTTCTGTTGGGTGTGCCCGGGGTGCTGACCGGGAGCGTGCTCATAGCGTGGGTGGTGGTGCGGCATTCGGGGACGGAAGCGGTGGCGATCGGGGCATTGCCTGGGCATCCGACCGAAATTGCTCAGCTTTTGTTCCATGATTTTCTTTTGCCGTTTGAAGTCACTTCCATATTGATTCTGATCGCCATCATGGGCGCAGTCGTTCTGGCCAGCAAACCGGAAGCTACGGCGAGGAAGGTGGACTGATGGTGCCGCTCTCTTATTACCTCGTGCTGAGCGGGTTTCTATTTGCCTGCGGCGTGGCCGGATTTCTGATCAAACGCAACATCATCACCATCTTTATGTCGATTGAGCTGATGTTGAACGGAGTGAATCTGTCGTTTGTAGCGTTTGCCGCGCACTGGCACGCCCTATCCGGTCAAGTATTCGTCTTCTTCGTGATGGTCGTGGCGGCGGCGGAGGCGGCGGTCGGGTTGGCGATCATTATTGCGGTGTATCGTACGCGCGAGACTTTGAACGTAGATCAGGTGAACCTGCTCAAGCTATGAACCCGATGCTCAATCTATGGCTGATCCCGGTTCTGCCGCTGGCGGGGGCTGCGATCAACGGCTTTCTCGGCAAGAGATCGTCGAGAACGGCTGTGACTACCATTGCGCTGTTTTTCAGTGGTGCGGCTTTGGCGATGGGTTTGTTGGTGGCATTGCGTTTTTCGTCGTTGACACTTCCCTACCAGGAATACTTCGCGCATTGGATTCGTTCCGGCAGCTTCAGCGTTGACTTCGCGTTCTATCTCGATCAACTTTCGCTGGTCATGTTGCTGGTGGTCACCGGAGTCGGATTCCTGATTCACGTTTATTCCGTCGGGTACATGTGGGATGACCCCAGCTATTACCGGTTTTTCAGCTATCTGAATCTGTTCATGTTTTTCATGCTGACGCTGGTATTGGCGGGTAACTACTTGATGATGTTCATTGGGTGGGAGGGCGTGGGACTCGCATCGTATCTGCTGATCGGGTTCTGGTTCACGAAGGATTCGGCGGCATCGGCGGGAAAGAAAGCGTTCATCGTAAATCGGATCGGTGATTTCGGATTTCTGATCGCTTTGTTCCTGCTGATCAAACATTTTGGATCGCTGAATTTTGATCAGGTGTTTCAGAGTATTAACCCGCTCAGGGCGGAGACGGCCAGCGCTGGGCTGCTGACGGCGATTGGGATTCTGCTGATGGTGGGGGCGTGCGGCAAGTCGGCGCAGATTCCTCTCTACATTTGGCTGCCGGATGCCATGGAAGGTCCGACGCCGGTTTCGGCGCTGATCCACGCTGCGACCATGGTGACGGCGGGTGTGTATATGGTCTCGCGCTCGCACGTGATTTTTGAGCGGGCACCGATGGCGCTGACCGTCGTGGCGATCATCGGAACGCTCACTGCATTTTTCGCGGCGACCATCGGCATCGCGCAGACAGACATCAAGAAGGTTCTTGCCTACTCCACCGTCTCGCAACTGGGCTACATGTTCATGGCGTGTGGGGTGGGAGCGTTCTCCGCCGGCATTTTCCACTTGATGACGCACGCGTTCTTCAAAGGGCTGCTGTTCCTGGCCGCGGGCTCGGTGATTCATGCGGTGGGCGGCGAGCAGGACATGCGCAAGATGGGCGGACTCAAGTCGTATATCCCGTGGACTTTTTTGACGATGGGCATCGCGACGCTGGCCATCTCCGGAATCCCGCCACTGGCGGGCTTTTGGAGCAAGGACGAGATTCTGTGGAAGGCCTACCAGGTCAGCTGGATTTATTGGCTAATCGGACTGATTACCGCATTCCTTACATCGTTCTACATGTTCCGATTGTTGTACATGACGTTCTTTGGCGATTATCGGGGAGTCCAGGTGGATGCGCACGGACACGGATCCCATGGCCAGGGCGAGCATGGACAGGGCGAGCCGCATGAGAGCCCGATGGTGATGCTAGCGCCGCTGATGATCCTGGCACTGCTTTCGCTGGTGGGCGGGCTGGTGGGGATCGGCAATCACTTCGAACACTTCCTTGCCCCTGTGTTTGGCACAGGAGAGACGGTTGAAGCCGCGAGTCGGGTCACGGAATTTCTGCTCCTGGGTGTGTCCGTAATTGTCGCTGTGTCGGGATGGTGGCTGGCTTACTGGCTTTATTGCGCGCGGCCTGAGCTTCCGCAGAAGATCGCCGATTCCCTCGGCGGCTTCTATGAGGCGGTCGTACACAAGTACTACGTCGACGAATTCTACGCCGCGGTTTTTGTCAGACCGCTGATCGATGGCTCGACTCGAATTCTGTGGCAGGACGTGGATCGCAAGGTGATCGATGCCGCGGTGAACAACGCGGGCGCCGGGGCGCGACATCTTTCCGATGAAGTTCGCCATATGCAGTCGGGCAACATTCGTTCCTACGCGGGATGGATCGCGGCCGGATCGGCGGTGGTGATTGGGTTCATGATCTGGATGGGAGTGCGATGAACATCGACAATCTCCGTTCCATCATCGTGACGCTGGTGACATTTACCCCTCTGGCGGGAGCGCTGTTGCTGATGTTTTTCCCCCGACGCGACCGGGATATTCGAGTTTTTGCACTTGTCATCTCCCTTCTGACGTTTGTGATGTCGTTGCATCTGCCGGTTCACTTTCATCGTGGACAAACCGATTTTCAGTTTCAGATCGACCGGCAGTGGGTTTTGACTCCCAATATCCATTACCACATGGGGATCGACGGCATCTCTCTGTGGCTGGTGGTACTGACTACATTTCTCACGCCCCTGTGCGTGCTGATTTCCTGGAATTCGATTCACGACCGGGTGAAGGAATTCTTCATCCTGCTCCTGATCATGGAAACGGCGCTGATCGGCGTGTTCACGTCGCTTGATTTGTTTCTCTTTTACTTCTTCTGGGAAGCCACTCTGATCCCGATGGCGCTGCTGATTGGAATTTTTGGCCACGAGCGCAAAATTTATGCCGCGGTGAAATTCTTCATGTACACCATGATCGGCTCGGTGTTCATGCTGGCGGCGATCCTTTGGCTTTACGCGCATACCGGCAGCTTTGACTTTGTGGTGGTTCGCGAACAGATCTTGAGCGGGGCGGTGCCGAAATTCCCGGCGGCGGCGCAGTTGCTCTTCCTCGGATTCTTCCTGGCCTTTGCGGTGAAGGTTCCCCTGTTTCCTTTTCACACATGGTTGCCGGATGCTCACGTAGAGGCGCCGACGGCGGGGTCGGTGCTGCTGGCGGGCGTGCTGCTCAAGATGGGGACCTACGGGCTGTTGCGCTTCAACCTTGGACTGTTCCCCGAGCAATCGCGGCAGAACGCCTGGTGGATCATGATTCTTGCCTTGATCGGAATCATCTATGGCGCGCTGGTGGCGATGGTCCAGCCCAACATGAAGAAGTTGATTGCGTATTCTTCGGTGAGCCATCTGGGATTTGTGGTGTTGGGAATCTTCAGCTTCACGCAGGCGGGATTGAATGGTGCGATGTTTGTAATGCTGGCGCATGGAGTTTCTACGGGCGCACTATTCATGCTGGCGGGAATCCTGCACGAACGGCGTCACACTTACGAGATCAAGGAGTTTGGCGGACTGGCTTCGCCCATGCCAGTATATGCCGCGTCGTATTTGGTGATCGTGCTGGCATCGGCGGGACTGCCGTTGCTGAATGGATTTATTGGTGAATTTCTGGTGTTGAGCGGTGCGTTTCAAGACAAGGCGATCTACGGCATACTCGGAGCCACGGGCATCATCTGGAGCGCGGTTTATCTGCTGTGGATGTATCAGCGAGTTTTCTACGGCAAGGTCACTCACGACGTGAACAATTCGTTGCAAGATCTCTCGGGATTCGAAAAATGGGCGGTGTGGCCGTGCGCGGTGGCGGCTCTGGTGATGGGAGTGGCTCCGATTATGTGGCTGGGCGCGATTGATCCGGCGGTTCAGGCAGCGCTCACACCGCTGGCGCGAGTGGCGAGCAGGGTGGTGGGACAATGATCAGCCTGACGGCGGTCGCTGAGACCGTGGTCGCAGGTCTCCTCCCGGCTTACTCGCAAGTGTTGCCGCAGAGTGGGGATTACGTTCGCATCCTGCCTGAAATTGTTCTGTCGGTCTTCGGCATCGTCGTAATGATGATGGAACCACTGCTTGACGAGAAAAGAGGTCAGAAGATTCTTGGCGTGATTGCGCTGATTGGTGCGCTGGCGGGAATTGCGGCGACATGGCTGATGGCGCAGTCCCCGGGGTTGGCCTTCTGGAACATGGTGGAGGTGGACGGATTCAGCGTCTTTTTTCACGTTTTGGTGATTGCGATTGCCGGAATCGTTATCCTTAGTTCCTATGAGTACATGACCGTGCAGCGGATCCGCGCCGGGGAATATTACGCGCTGATTCTTTTCGGCACTGTCGGCATGGCGCTGATGTCGTCGGCGGTGGAACTGGTTCTGATCTTCATCGCGCTCGAGATTTCCTCCATCTCTTCTTATGTGCTGACGGGGTTCCGGCGACACGAGGCTGCGAGCACGGAAGCTTCGCTGAAATATTTTCTGCTGGGTTCATTCGCCACGGCGTTTTTCTTGTACGGAGTGGCGATGATGTTTGGGGCCACGGGATCGACGAATATCGATCAAATCAGCAGAGCGTTGCAGACTGGACCGCTGCCGTTACTGGCGTTCGTTGCGGTGGCTCTTATGTTTGTGGGTTTGGGCTTCAAAGTGGCGGCGGCGCCGTTCCACGTGTGGACGCCCGACGTATACGAAGGAGCTCCGGCACCGATTGTAGGGCTGCTGTCGACGGCGCCCAAGGCGGCGGCCTTTGCAGTTCTGTTGCGCCTCGTGTTCGTGATCAAAGTGCCGGGAAGCTTCTGGTTGATCTGGCTTTCGGCGGCGCTCTCCATGACGTTGGGTAACGTGGGCGCGCTGGTGCAAAACAACGTGAAGAGATTGCTGGCTTACTCCTCGATCGCGCACGCCGGCTATTTGTTGGTTGCGTTCGCGGCTGCGCCGGTCCTGGGAATTTCGGCGGCCATGTTTTACACGGCGGCGTACGCCGCTATGAACCTGGGGGCTTTTGCCGTGGTCAGCCATTTTGCGAACGCCGGTGAGCGCTACGTGACCCTGGAGGACTATGAAGGGCTGGGACGCAGTTCCCCGTTGCTGGCAGCAACGCTTACCATTTTTCTTCTGTCGCTGATCGGGATCCCGATGACCGGAGGATTTTTTGCGAAGTTCTACGTTTTCGGCGCCGCCATAAAATCCAACCTGATCTGGCTGACGATCATCGGCGTGCTCAACGGCGGCGTCGGCGCTTATTACTACCTGCGCATCATCGTGACCATGTACATGCGTGAATCCCGAAAAGCAGTTCCCGTAACGCCACTTCCTTTTGCCCTCCGCCTGGCGCTGGTCTGCTGCCTCGTGGCGACGCTTTATCTCGGCTTGTTTCCTGGCCGCGTGCTGCACTATGCGCAGGACTCAGCGCAGCAACTGGTTCGACATTCCCGTCCCGAAACCTCTTTGTCCGCGCCCGTTTTGGGGCTGCGCGAACCTCTGTAACAAAAAGCGCATTGCTTGGGAAAATCCCCAATACTAGGGTTTGACAAGCGCCCGAAGCTGCGGCATGATGGGTCCACCGGTTTCCGTTCTTCCCTCGTGGGATAACTTATCGGATTGGAGGGAAAACATGTCCGAGCTCATGCGCAAGCTGTGGTTGGAGGATTCGGGGCAAGATATTGCCGAATATGCGGTTATGCTGGCAGTGATTCTAGTTCTGGTGGTGGGAACAATACGCTTGATCGGTTCCAACGCGAATAATGTTTTTTCGAACGCGGCGAGCTCGATTCAATAATTAGGACGAATTGCACAGCGGCAACGCTCGCGATAGCATGGCGGGAAGATTCCTTTATGGCACGATTTACCTACTTTACCGGGCAGTTTCGCTACTTCTGGTTTTACCGGAGTAGCGGCTGCGGCGGAACTTGCGGGGAGATCGAATCAGCCATGATCGACTAGATTCAAGCAAGTTCAGTCAAAAGCCGCGATTCAGAATCGCGGCTTTTGTTTTTTGCAACGAACCCTCAGGAGGTGCGGCCATGATCGTCAACATGTCAGAGAAAGCAACCGAACAGGAGATTGAGCACGTGATCGAGCGCATTCGCGAGGCGGGCTACCAGCCTCACGTTACGCGTGGAGTGGAGCGGACCATAGTGGCCGCGGTGGGAAACGGACGGCGCCACGAGATCGAGGCGTTGCAGGTGGCACCGGGCGTGGAAAATGTGGTCGCCATTGCGCAGCCGTTTAAGCTGGTCAGCCGCCAGGTTAAACCGGAGCGATCGGTGGTGAATGTCGGCGGAGTGGCCATTGGTGGTCCCGGAGTTGTGATCATCGCGGGGCCCTGCTCGGTGGAATCTCGTGAACAGTTGCTGGATACGGCGTATGCGGTAAAGCGCGCCGGCGCCACCATGCTGCGAGGCGGAGCTTACAAGCCGCGGACCTCTCCTTATGACTTTCAGGGGCTTGGACTGGAGGCGTTGAAGATTCTGCGAGAAGCTCGCGAGCTTTCCGGACTTCCGGTGGTGACGGAAGTGATGAGTACGGAAGATGTGGAGATCATTTGCGAACACGTCGACATGCTGCAGGTGGGGGCGCGCAATATGCAGAACTTCGCGCTGTTGCGCCGGTTGGCAACCGTGCAGAAGCCGGTGCTGTTAAAGCGTGGACCGTCGGCGACGGTGAAAGAATGGCTGCTCGCCGCGGAGTACTTGCTTTCCGGGGGAAACCATCAGGTGGTGCTCTGCGAGCGCGGCATCAAGACTTTCGAGACGGAAATGCGCAACACGTTTGATCTCGCCGCCGTGGCGCTGGCGCGTGATCTTTCTCATTTGCCGGTGATCGCCGATCCTTCGCATGGAACGGGTAAGCAGAGTTTGATTGCCGCAGTCTCGCGTGCGGCGGTTGCGGTTGGGGCGGACGGATTGATTATCGAAGTGCATCCTTGTCCGGAGAGGGCGCTTTCCGATGGGCCACAGTCGCTCGATTTTGCGGGATTCGAGAAAGTGATGAAGGCTATCTCGGAGCCACTGCGGAGGACGGCAGTGGTTACGGATATGGCGCAGGCATAGCCCCGGGAAAGATCACGGAGCAGTCTGGGCTTTGGGAAGCTTGATTCGCATGGCGGGATCGCCAAGCAGATTATAGGTTTTACGCACGGCGAGATCAGAGATTCCTGCCTTGGCCTTGAGGATGGCGTCTCCCAAAGCCGGTTGCGGGGAAATCATGGCGTCTTGCACGATCAGTTTGTCGAGAATGGTTTGGGGCGCGGCCGTGTTCAGGCCGCTTGAGGCAAGCACGGCTACGGCGCCTCCGTTCGGGGCCAGCATCAAAGTGACAGCGAGCGGTTCTTCGTAAACATCCTGGAAGAACCCATTCAGGCAGTCCATGATGAGGAATACCGGCAAGGAGCTTCCGTTGGTCAGTGAACTCACCGCAGAACTGTCGAAAAGGTTGTCGCCGGACCATTCGTCTTCGGAGCCGTGCCCCGCATAATTCACCAACAATTGTCCTGAGTTGATGGCGGTCAGAATCGCCTGCCGCGCATCGGGCGGGCTCATCGTGGTGGCGAAGACATCCGTGACCTGCATGGTTGAAGGCAGCTGAGCCTGAACCAGTTGACTGTCTTTGGTGAAGTTTTCGGTGTCGTTGACATCAGCTACCACGAGTGCCTGCGACGTCCACGCGCCATTGGTGGATGAGCCCTCGTAAGTAGCGATCCTTGTCGCCACGAGGTGGGCTTCGGCTGGGGTGCTCACGGGCAAGCGTCCGGTTGCGATGGTCGGCCTGCCGCTGTCATTGAAGTCGGAGAACCAGTCGTCGGAAGCGGTCATCAGCCCGGTCGAGGGAATGATTTTTGTGGGAACGAAATCCAGGTGGCCGAAGCCGAGATAGTTACGGGGATCAAGCGAGGCTCGGCCATTTAACAACAGATATCGCGGCTTGGTGTGCCAAGTCTTGATTGCCGTCTGCAAAAAGTCGCGGATGGCCTGGGGAGTACGTTCGCCGAAATTAAATTCGTCGTAGAGATCATCGACCAGGATAACTGCGGATGATTGTCCCTGCGCTTTGTGAGCGCGCAGCAGCGGATCCAACTCGCCGGCGAAGGCCTCTGCCGACACCATCACAATTTCGCTACCGGGCAGCGCACTGTGCCACTGCGAGGGGTGATTTGCCCGAATCCCGGCCACCGAATCGATCCGATCATCCGCTAAGGCCATCAGCGTGTGCTGGGTTGGGGCCGTCGGATTGGTTGTGCTCCATGGCACTTGAAATTCCGCCGTGTAGTCTGGCTTCGAGCTCGCATCCGGCACGACCTGGGCAGTTAGTTGCACCGGCTGATCCGGATTGGTGATGTCGAGGACGATCACAGCAGGTCGAGTGAAACCTCCGAGTTTGAGCGTATCCCCGGCGCGGCCGGTGAAGGTCAAGGCATCAGAGTCGGCGGCGTAGGAGTGGGGATACGTGATCTGGATCGACTGCACCAGGCTGATATCGTATTCTCCATTCTGCGAAGTCAAGGTGACGGTGTTCGTACCGTTATGCAACAGGCCCGGCGGCGCGTTCGCGTTGAATCTTCCCTTGGCTTGACCGGTGAAGGTCAGATCGCCCAGGCTCGTGCCGTTGAGTGCGATGGTTACATCGTGTGGAAAGGCAAGTATCGCGCCTTGCAGAATTACTTGCAGACGGGCGGGCTCTGTCGAGGTCATATCGACGTGGTTCACCTGCAGCGCTTGCTCGACGGCTGTGGGAGAAACGATGGGACCAAAGAAATTGTTGCCTTGAGCGGTGGTCAGTGCCGAGAAATATGTGGTGCGCGGCGCGAGTTCCACCGTGAAGGAGAAGGTGGCCGGAGGCTGATTGGAGCCAGCCGAGAACGGGAGATGGCGAATGCGCGCGCCGTACGATTCTTCCGACGCGAGCCAGTAGACTCGAGTGCCAGAGTATTGGGTATCGATTCCTGTACCGTAGAAACAAATGGTGGCCTGAGGCCCGAAACCTCCCGGGCCAGCCGAGGCGCCGGCGATTTGTATGGGCTGTTCGATGGCCTCGGCATAAAGATGGAGGAATGCCGGATCCACATTCGGGTTCAGGCCAGATTGGATCAGTTGCGGCTGCGTCACGCAGTGCCAGCCTTCATGCTTCACAAATATTTTGACGGCCGGGCGGGCAGCGAGCTCGAACTGCTTTTGCAATTGCGCAGCTGTGGGAACAGTATGCGGCAAAACGTTCTCAACGTTATGACTTAAGTTGTTGAGCGCGGGAGCAGGCTGCATCTGACTCAGTTGATGCACCGTGGCCGCTGACGCAACGTCGGTGGCAATCTGAGTATTGTTGGAAGCTGTGGCAGAATTGGAAGCTGTGGCAGAAACTGGCCCGTGCAGTATGCGAGTGCCGTTTACGTCCACATCTTCCAGCCAGTAAGGACCGCTGCCGACATTAGGGGAAGAATCGATCCAGCTATAAGTCTTGCCAGAGTGTTTAGGCAGCGCCCCGCTCATCAATAGGGCGGATCCTGCGATCAGCGAAGAATTCAATTGAACGCGCTCACCGCCCCGTTCGCGATAGACGTTAAATCCGAGATTGTGCGCTTCCCCGCCTGTCTTCCAACGAAGCACAACACGGTCCGTGCCGGTCCGGTCCTGGCCGCGCTGGGCGGAGAAAAACTCCAACTTAATGCTGGTCGGGGCGGTGATGATCTCAACCTGCGTGGAAAAGTTAGGTGAAGTCATCTGGTCCGCAGTCACCTGGGCCGTGTTGGTTGCGATCCCCGGCGCTGCAGCATTCGTGAGGATGGTGATTGTCGCCGTGCCGAGGTCGGCGATCGTTCCCAGCAGGCAGGTTACGGTGCCACCGGCCTCCGAACACGTGCCTGCCGTCGTAATGACTGGGGCCGAAAAGGTAACGTCGATGGGCAAGGGATCGGTTACGGTCACGTTGGTTGCGCTCGCGGGACCGTTATTGGTCACAACGAGGGTATAAGTCAGAGTATCGCCGCTGGGCACCATAGGACTTGGTGTGGCGGTCTTCGCAATGGTGACGCTCGCACTGTTCGGATTGGCCACAACTACCATGGCGGTCGCGGTGTTGCTGGTGAGATTCGGAACAATGTTGGTGGCGGTAGCCGTGACAGTTTCGGCGATCTGTGTGCCAGAAGCGGTGCTGGAACTCACTTGAAGGACCAGAGTGAAGTTGGCGGTAGCATTGAGAGCGAGAGTGGCGGCGGTGCAGGTGATGGTTCCGGCGGCATTGGTGCAGGTCCAGCCCGCAGGGGCGCTGATGGATTGGAAGCTGGTATTTGGCGGCGTGGTTTGGGTAAAGCTGGGAGACGCTGCGGCCAGTGGACCGTTATTGGTGACGCTCTGGGTATAGGTGACAATGCTGCCGGCGGCAACCGAAGTTGGCGCTGCCGAGTTGGTGGTGATCAGATCGGCTTGAGCCGCGGTCGCAACGACGTCCACTGCAATCGCGCTGTTGTTGGCTGGGTTCGGATCGGTCGTTGAGGAATTCGCAGTTGCGATGTCATTGATCGCCGTCCCGGCCGGAGTCCCCGTAGTTACCTTCACGACAACCGGGAAACTGGCTGTTCCTGGCGCGAAGCTGGGGTTTGTGCAGGTGATGGTGCCTGTGGTGCCGGCTATCGGAAGGATGCAAGACCATCCGCTCGGGAGCGGGGTTAACTGCACGAACGTCGTATTGGGAGGCGTGGTCTCGGTTAGACTGGCGCCAATTGCTGCGCTGGGTCCGGCATTGGTTACAACTTGCGTGTAAGTGATGTCGGCTCCGGCAAGTACTGGGACCGGGCTGGCGGAGTTCGTGACTGATAGGTCAGCCGAAGCTCCGACCTGCACGCTGGCTGAAGCGGTGTTGTTGGCGCAGGTGGGATCGCTGGCGGCGCAAGTGACGGAATCGGTTTCGTTGATGGTAGAACCGGAAGCCACGCTCGTGGCCACCTTCACAATGAAAGTGAAATTCGCCGTGGAATTCGCTGCGAGGCTGCCAGCGGTGTTGCAGGTGTAGGGCGATGCGGAAGTGCACGTCCATCCGGCTGGTCCGCTCAACGATACGAACGCAGTATTCGCGGGAAGAGTTTCGGTGAGGGTAGCACCGGTCACGGAGGCGGGGCCACCATTGGTTACGGTCTGCGCGTAAGTAATGTTGTTGCCGGCGGTCACCGGATTGGGACTGGCTGAGTTCGTAACGCTGAGATCTGCTTGCGTGGCGCTCGCTACAGCGATATTCAGCGTGGCGGAGTTGTTGTTCGGATTTGTGTCGTGAGTGGTGGTGGTGGCGGTGTCGGTATCGGTGATGATGGTTCCCGCAAGGGTACCCGCGTTCACAGTCACGGAAAAGACAAACGTGCTGATCGAACCCGGTGCCACGCTCGGATTGGTGCATCCCGTAACAAAAGAGGAACAGGTCCATCCCGGGGGAGCTCCGCTGATGAAGGCGCTGAAGGTGGTATTGGTCGGAATGGCTTCATTAAAAGACACGGTGCTGCAGTTGCTCGGGCCGTTGTTGGTCACGACTTGCGTGTAAGTGATGGTTCCACCGACCTGGACTGGGTTGGGCGTACCGGTGTTCGTGACGGCAAGGTCGCAAACGACCATGACTGGCATGGTAATCGTGGTGCTGTTGTTGGCTGAGTTAGGATCGCTGGTCGTGGAAGAAACCGAGGAGTTTGCCGTGATCGAAGCGACAGTGACACTTGGAGCCAGGTTCACGACAACCATGATGTTCGCCGACGCACCCAAGGCCAAGGTCGGGTCGCTGCAGGTTATGTTGCCCGTCCCGCCTACGGCCGGGGCTGTGCAGGTCCAACCAGCGGGAGCAGAGACGGAGAGGAACGTAGTATTGGTGGGCACCGCTTCCAGAAAACTAACGGCAGAAGCTGGCCCGGGACCATTGTTCGTCACCGTTTGTAAGTAGGTGATGTCATTCCCGGGGTAGACGGTGAGAGGCGTGGCCGATGTGCTCAGCGCAAGGTCGGCTTGCGCTGAGGAAGATGCGACTACGTCGGTGGCGGTCGAGGAATTGGCGCCGAAGGCCTGGTTCGTGGCAGTCACGGTCGCCGTGTCGGTGATGATTGTGCCGCTTGCCAGGGGGGTGTTCACCTTGTAGACCACGGTGAAGGTGCCGGAGGAACCCGCTGCCACGCTGGCGTTGGTGCAGACCGTGGGGAAGGCTGTGCAGGTCCAACCCGCGGCACCCGTGATCGAAACAAATGTGGTATTCGTCGGCGTTGCTTCGGTAAAGGTTGCAGCGGTGGCTGCTGCCGTCCCGGTGTTGGTGACGACCTGCGTGTAAGTGATATTGTTACCGGCCACGACCGGATTCGGTGAGGCAACGTTGGTCACGGATAATTGGGCTCCCGCAGTCGTCCCAACAATTGTGGATGCGGAGGCTGTGTTGTTCGCAGAATTCGGATCAGTCACCGAGGAACTGGCGGTGACGGTATCGGTTATCACG